>JANOVZ010000001.1:0-32006 GCA_031417655.1 Sphingomonas sp.
CCGGGGAGACCGCAGGAGGGGCAAAGGGGTGGAATACCCGTCACGCTGGCCAATACAGTCGCATCAGTGGGAGTGTTGCTTTCCCTTCGCTGTCAAAGGTTTCATAGTATTCAATGCAAGCGCGGGCGAGATCGTCAAGACTCATTAGCTTGACCGTTATGTTCGAGCGTTCGGCCTCGTAATGAGCCTCTCGGGTAAATCCGCCAGTGCTGACATAGAGGCCGCGATCATCTTTATGCCGTCCGCCCAGAAAGCTACGAATTTCCGGTGCTCCCATCTGACCTCTGCGATGCTTCACTTCGACCACGATGCGCGGATGTTCGAAGCCAAAACCATCTGGGGAAGCAAGAATGTCTTTCCCACGATCCGGACCATCCGGCGATATGATTGTCTTATAGCCCATCGCGCGGAGTAGCGCGGCAACCAGCTTTTGCATCGATTGCCAATCGAAAGCACTAATTCTGTCTGCAATTCGCAAAACAGCTAATTCGTCGATCTTCGCATAAGGATCGGCAGACTCCTCGGTCATTGACAATACATCGACGGGAACTGGGGTTGCGCCCTTCGCCAGCGCAATGACCTCCTGCTCAATTTCAGGAGGCACTTTGAACAGTGTTAGGACCGAACCGAGCCGATTGCGCGCTTCGTCGGATAGCGAATCGCGGCTAACCGGTTGGTCGTCCCATTTCACTGAGCGCTGAAATGCAAACTCCTCAACGTCGTTTGGCGAAAAAACCGGATCGCTTGCGATTGTGCCAAACAGATAGTGTCGTGAACCGCTGTCGTATGTCAGCACGAAGTCGCCGATCTTCAGTTCAGTCTTAAACCGCCAAAGCTGGCTGGCGCTGGATGCTGCGGTTCCGTTGCTGTATTCCGGATAGGCCGACTTTACGCCCAGAATAAGCTTGGCCTTAGATTCAAAGGTGTTTGGGTCGCCAATTCCTTCCCAACCAAGTCCTACGATCTTTCTTGCTTTAGCTTCGTCAGCGAAACGACCGCCTCGTCCCGCGCGCACCATCCACATCGTCATGTCATTTCCCCAATTTCACGCCGCGACCAACCTCGCCGCCTGCGCCCTTGCCTCGTCGGTCACTTCGGCCCCCGACAGCATCCGGGCGATTTCTTCCTGCCGCTCGCCCTCGTCGAGCGTGCGCAAGTTTGTGCGCGTGACCAGTCCGTCTGAATTCTTCGCGATCAGCAGATGTTCGCCGCCCCGCGCGGCGACTTGAGGGCTGTGGGTAACGACCAGCACCTGTCGCCCCGCGGCCAACCTTGCCAGCCGATCGCCAATCGCCGACGCCACCGCACCCCCAACCCCGCGGTCGATTTCGTCGAAGATCATTGTTCCCGCGCCGCCTTCCTCCGCCAGCGCGACTTTCAAGGCGAGGATGAAGCGCGAAAGTTCGCCGCCGCTCGCGATTTTGGTCATCGGTGCGAACGGCGCGCCGGGATTGGTCGAGACTTCGAATTCGACGCGGTCGTGACCCGCTTCGCTTTCCGGGCCGCTCGCCACCACGGTGCGGAAGCGCGCGGCATCCAGTTTAAGAGGCACCAGTTCCCCCGCTACCGCCGCATCAAGCCGCGCCGCCGCTGCTGTCCGTGCTTTGGTCAGCGCGTCGGCCGCCGCCACATAGGCTGCGCGCGTTGCCGCCATTTCGGCCTCGAGCTTCGCAAGCCCCACGCCGCCGGCTTTTATGGCATTAAGTTTCCCGCGCAATTCATCCGCCAGCGCCGCCAGATCATCGGGCGCAACGCGGTGTTTTCGCGCGAGGCCCCGCAACTCGAACAACCGTGCCTCATCTGCTTCAAGCCGCGCCGGATCGTAAACATGCGCGCGGGCGGCGGCGCTCAGCTGGTCCTCTGCCTCTGCCCCTTCGATGATCGCGCGGTCAATGGCGGCGAGTGCTTCGGCCAAGGTCGGATGCTCGCGCGCCACCCGATCAAGCGCGCGGGCCGCTGCTCGAAGTTTGGGGAGGGCGCCATCGGCTCCTTCCATCAAAGCAGCGAGGTCGTCCAGTTCACCCGAGAGTCGCTCCCCTCGCTGCATCGTCGCACGGGCAGTAGCGAGGATTTCCTCCTCGCCCGGCTCGGGCGCGAAGGCATCAAGTTCAGCCACGGTATGCGTCAACCAATCGCGGTCGCGCTCGGCGTCATCAAGCGCGGTCTTCGCCGTTTCCAGTGCAGCCTCCGCCGCCCGCATCACCCGGAACGCCGCACCGACCTTGCCCAGATCGACCTTGGCAAAAGCATCAAGCAACGCGCGGTGTCCCGCAGGTGCGAGCAACCCGCGATCATCATGCTGGCCGTGAATTTCCACAAGTATCGCGCCGATTTCGCGGAGCAACGCGCCCGAGACCGGCTGGTCGTTGACGAACGCGCGGCTGCCGCCGTCGGCTTTCACTGTGCGGCGGACAATCAACGGCTCGCTGTCGTCTGCGTTCAAGTCATTTGCCGACAGCATGGCTCCAACCTGCGGATCGAAATCGAACGTCGCTGTGACACTCGATTGCAGTGCCCCCTGTCGCACGAGCCCGGTCGCAGCCCGGCTACCCAGCGCAAGGCCGAGCGCATCAAGCAGGATCGATTTCCCCGCGCCGGTTTCGCCCGTGATCACAACCAACCCGCGCTCGAAATTCAAATCGAGCGCTTCGATCAGGACAACATCACGGATGGCAAGCGAGTGGAGCATCTACACCTCCCTTAGCGACGGGAGGCGACCCGGCAAAGCCGTGTCGTCGGTCGGCACTTCGGGTGCCGCCGTCTGGGCACACAGCGGTTAGCTGGATTTAGCGCGGCTAAATCCTAGCGCGTCATGCCGGGTTCTTCTGAACTAATTCATACGCCCGCGCATACCATTTCGTGCCGGGATAATTTGCGCCGAGCACCGCCGCCGACTTTTTTGCTTCGTCGCGTACGCCGAGCGCCAAATAGCTTTCGGTCAGGCGCATCAGGGCTTCGGGCGTGTGTGTCGTTGTCTCATAGCTGTCGATCACTTTGCGGAAACGAACGACACTGGCCAACCACTGTGCGCGGCGCTGGTAAAAACGACCGATTTCCATTTCTTTGCCGGCCAGGTGATCATTGACCAAATCGATCTTTAACCGCGCGTCGGCGGCATAGCGTGTGTCGGGATAGCGGCGGATGAGTTCACCCATCGAATCGAGCGCCTGCTGGGTAATTTTCTGGTCACGCGTCACGTCGGTGATTTGCTCGTAATAATTCAGTGCAATCAGGTAGTAAGCGTAGGGCGCATCGCGGTTGCCAGGGTGGATCGACAGGAAGCGCGTCGCCGATTCGGTCGATTTGATATAATCACGCCCCATATAGTTTGAGAACGCGCTCATCAGCTGGGCACGACGCGCCCATGGCGAATACGGGTGCTGGCGCTCGACTTCATCGAATAACGCGGCGGCCAACTTATACTGGTTGCGGTCGAGCTTGTCCTTCGCCGTCGCGTACAATGTATCGACGTCGCGCGCGATATAGGCTGTATCGGACTTCTTGCGCGTGGTGGCACAACCGCTGATCGTGGCGAGGACCGCGAGCGCGGCGATGACGGTAGCTGAGCGGCTATAAGGGATACGCATGCAATCTCTCTTAGCGGCATGGAACCGGTCTGCCAACTTTGCTATTATCATCATCATGACAGCGACCAAACTGACCACAATCACCGTTGAAAAGCCTTGGGGACGAACCACCCTTTGGCCGGGCTTCGACAATTCGTCGGGGGCAAGGATCGGCGAAATCTGGTTCGAAGCGCCAAAGGGCACCAACCCTGACCTGATGGTCAAGTATCTGTTCACCAGCGAAAAGCTCTCAATTCAAGTGCACGAAGATGATGCGACCGCGCAAGCCGCCGGCCGCGCGCGCGGCAAGGATGAGGCTTGGGTGATCCTTGCCGCAGAGCCCGACGCAACGATCGCGCTGGGGACTCGCGCGCCGGTGGACAGGGCGACGTTGCGCGCGGCGGCGCTCGACGGAAGTATCGAAACGCTGGTCGATTGGAAACCTGTTAACGTGGGCGACGTGATCTATTCGGCGGCGCGGACGGTGCACGCCATCGGCGCGGGGCTGACGCTGATCGAGGTGCAGCAGAATGTCGATCTGACCTATCGGCTTTATGATTATGGCCGCCCGCGCGAATTGCATCTTGAGGCGGGCGTGGCGGTCAGCGATGCTGTCCCTTTCGTCGCGCCGCCAGTCCCGGGGCACGCCGGTAGCGGTCGAAGCATTCTTTGCGAAGGCGGCAAATTTGTGCTGGAGCGATGGTCTTGGGATGGCGCGCGGACTATCGTGCTGCCCGATGGTGTACCGGGTTGGCTCATTCCGGTAACAGGAGGCGGATCGATCAACGCCAAATCGTTTGTAGCAGGTGAATGCTGGATGATTGATGGCAGGGTCGAACTCGTTGTCGATGCCGACAGCGACCTTCTCTTCGCCTACCCCCTGACAACACGCGCCGCATTATTCGAATAGGAACCGGTTTGTGCTAGCGACCGGGAATTATGCTTCGTGTTTTAACGCTTTCCACGCTTTACCCCGATCCGACGCGGCCCAATTTTGGGCCCTTCGTCGAGTTGCAAACGCGCGGACTGGCGGCGCATCCCGAGGTTGAGCTTCAAGTTATGGCCCCGCGCGGTATTCCGCCACTCGGTCGTTTTCATCCGAAGTATCGCGCGCTGGCGGCGTTACCCGATTGGGAGCGGCGTCAAACGCTTCGCGTGTCTCGTCCCATATTTATGCATCTGCCCGGGCCGGGCGCGCGTTATGATGCGAAGATGCTTGCCCGCACGCTGATTGATCGTTTCGGGGACCATTTCGCAACATTCCCGGTCGATGTCATTGATGCGCAATTCTTCTGGCCCGATGGTCCGGCCGCGATTGCTTTGGGCACGGCGCTCGGCATTCCGGTATCGATCAAGGCCCGAGGCGCAGATATTCATTATTGGGGGGCGGACCCGGCAACGGCGGCACAGGTGATCGCGGCGGGACAAGCGGCGCACGGCATGCTGGCGGTGTCGTCCGCATTGAAGGCCGACATGATTGCGCTCGGCATGCCCGAAGACCGGATCACGGTGCATCAGACCGGCATTGACCGTGCCCGTTTTTATGTCCGGGACCGTGTGGCGGCAAAAGCGGCTTTCGGCGTGTCAGGACCGTTGTTGGTCAGTGTCGGCGCCCTCATTAAGCGCAAGCGGCACCATGTCGCTATTGATGCGCTAAAAAGTATTCCCGAAGCCACGCTGGTCATCATCGGTGAGGGTGAGGAACGGACGGCGCTGGAGGCTCGCGCTGCAAGTCTTGGCAACCGCGTCCGTTTTCTCGGCAGCTTGCCGCATGATGGGATCGCCGACTGGCTTGCCGCTGCCGACGCCATGGTGCTGATGTCAGCGTCGGAAGGGCTGGCCAATGCCTGGGTTGAAGCGCTGGCTTCGGGCACGCCGTTGGTCATTTCGGATGTTGGTGGCGCGCGCGAAGTCATTGATCGGCACGAAGCGGGGATGTTGGCTGCGCCCGATCCCGTGTCAGTTGCCAAGGCCGTTGAGCAAATTCTCGCGCGCGCTGCGGATCGTCATGCTGTTGCGGCAACAGTCAAAAAGTTCAGCTGGGAAGCAAACACAGCGGCCCTTTATGATCACCTTAAAGCGGTCGCAGTGCGGCGCTGATCCAGCGGCCTTCGGCGCGGAGTACGCCCCAAGCGCGGGCGGCGGCGCGGGTGTCCATCGCTTCGATGCCGATGCCGCGAGCTTCGTAGGCAGCGACGATTGTTGGGTGCGGTCGATCAAGCGTTGCGCCGGTGCCGAGCAGGATGAACTCAGGCAGGGGATCGGTGACCGCACTTTCGAAATCGCCACCGTCCCAGTCAAACGCTGCCTCGGGCGTCAAGATAACACCGCCCAAACGCGCCACGCCGTCGATCTTGATCGATAACCCTGCAAAACCTGTGACTGCCGGACCTCCTGCGCGGTCATTGCGCTCAAGCGTCGGCATTATTTTTCGCGCAGTGTGACACGTTCGGCATCGGCGTTGGCGCCCGCGCGGACGGCCCCTTTTTCCAGGAAGCTGTCCGACGTTACTTTGAGCCAGATCAGGATTGGCGCACCGACATAAATAGACGAGAACGTACCAACGAAAATCCCGAGGAGCATGGCGGCCGTAAAGCCGAAAATCACATCGGGACCCATGACGAGTAATATTGTCAGCGTCAGGATTAGCGACAGCGACGTAACGATGGTTCGCGAAAGCGTTTCATTGACCGACAGATCGAGCAGCGCAACAATGTCCATCTTGCGATATTTACGCAGGTTTTCACGGATGCGGTCATAAACGATAATCGTGTCGTTGAGCGAATAACCAATGATCGTCAGGATGGCCGCAACGACGTTCAGATCGAATTGCAACTGCGTTAAAGCAAAGAAGCCAAGCGTCAGCGCGACATCATGCACCAGCGCAAACAATGCCCCGACGCCGAATTGCCATTCGAAACGGAACCAGATGTAGAGCGAAATCCCCGCCATCGCGAGCAGCAGGCTGATGATCCCCTGCGTCAGCAATTCTTCGGACACTTTGCCCGAAACACTTTCGACGGCGGCAATCTTGGCTGACGGATACGCCGCTTTGATGATACCGGTCAGCTTCGACGCAGCGAGGCTTGCCGCCGCTTCGTCGCCGGGAGGCAGCGGCAGACGGATTTGCACATCGCTCGATTTGCCGAATTCCTGGATCGACGCTTCGCCAACGCCGAGCGCATTTACGCGTGTCCGCAACGCTTCGATATTAGCGGGTTCGGCAAAAGTAACGCGGACCATCTGTCCACCAACGAAATCAACGCCGAAGTTGAATCCGCGCACGGCGACCAACGCAATCGATGCCGCAATGAGCGCGAGCGACAACCCCATCGCCCAAAACCGCCACTTGAGAAAGCGGATGTTGGTATCGTCCGGGACAAGTTTAAGCGGGCGCATTTTAGATCATTCCCCCAACGCCGATTAGGCTGAGCTTGTCGAAGCCCTGCCCTTCTTCTTCTTCAAACCGGCGGAAAGAAGGGCAACCCTTCGACAGGCTCAGGGCAAACGGCGTGTGTGTCGATATTGTCATATCACCAACTGTCTCGGCCTGACTCGCCTTAGATAATCCGCAACCATGAGCCGCGTGAGCGTGACGCCGGTAAACACCGACGTGACGATCCCGATGGTCAGGACGACCGCAAAACCGCGGATTGGGCCGCTGCCGAAATAAAACATGATCGCGGCGGAAATGACGTTGGTGATATTGGCATCGAAAATCGCGCGACTGGCTTCTTTGAAACCGAATTCGCACGCGGCGAGCGTCACGCGCCCGCGTCGCACTTCCTCGCGAATGCGCTCGAAAATCAGGACATTGGCATCGACAGCGGCACCCACGGTCAGCACAAAGCCGGCAATCCCGGGCAGCGTCAGGGTCGCGTTGAATATCGACATGATCCCAAGGATGAGCAGCGCGTTCACGACGAGCGCGATCGCCGTATAAATCCCAAACCGAAAATAGGTCAGGATCATGAACGCGATCAGCGCTAGTGTCGCGACGATCCCGGCGATCACGCCTTTACGGATCGAATCCGCGCCAAGCTCGGCGCGAACGGTACGTTCTTCGACGACCTTGAGTGCGACCGGCAGCTTGCCTGACCGTAGTGATATTGCCAGCTGCTGTGCCGATTCAGTCGTAAAGTTGCCCGAGATCTGGGCCTGTCCACCGAGGATCGGCTCGTTGATGTTCGGTGCCGACAAGACAACCCCGTCAAGGATCATCGCAAACGGCTTGCCGGTATTTTCCTGCGTGATGCGCGCGAATTTGCGTCCGCCCTGTCCATCGAAGCGGATGTTGACGATGGCGGCATTCGATTGCTGATCATTGCCCGGCTGGGCATCGATAAGCTCGTCGCCCGAAACCATCACGCGGCGCTGAACCGCGATCACCGGTGGCCCGGCAGGATTGCCCGGATAGGGAAGTATCTGGCTGCCCGGCGGTGCGCGACCCTGCGCGACCTGAGCCGGATCGGCAGTCAAATCAACCAGCTTGAATTCGAGCTTTGCCGTCTTGCCAAGGAGCGTTTTCAGCCCCTCAGGATCCTGCAACCCCGGCACCTGCACCAATATACGGTTCGAGCCCTGACGGATCACCGTCACTTCACTCGTGCCATTCGGGTCGATGCGCTTGGCCACGACTTCACGCGCCGTGTCCAGTGCATCGTCAATCGCTTTGTCAAGGCCGGCTTTGGTCGGCGTCAGCACAAGGCGCGTCGAATCGACAACTGCGACATTCCAGTCGCGTTGTCCGCCGATACCGACTGGATTGCTTTGTTTGCGCGCAATTTCGACCGCTGCATCAAGTTGCGACACATCACGCACGAAAAAGCTCAGTGCGCCGTCGGTGGTCGACATGTCGCCGATTTCGATCCGCGGTTTGGCGCGGCGGAATTCAGTGCGCAGCACTTCTTCCATCGTCTCGACTTTTTGTTTAGCGACGTCCGAGGTTTCGGCTTCGAGCAGCAAATGGCTGCCCCCCTGCAAATCCAGTCCGTAGTTAAATCGCGCGGTCGGCACGAACTTTGGCCAGCCATCGACAACGGCTTTCGGAAAGAAATTGGGCACGGCAAACGCCAGCCCGATCACCAAGGTAATCAGGACCGACCAGACACGCCAGCGCGGGAAATCGAGCGGCATCATAACCCAACCCCGATTAGGCTGAGCTTGTCGAAGCCCTGCCCTTCTCCCGCCCTAATGCAAGCAGAAGGACAGCCCTTCGACAGGCTCAGGGCAAACGGTTCTGCGGTGCCAGCACGCAAAATCACTTCAGTCGTTCGCCGGTTTCGCGCTGCCCAGCGGCGTCACATCGCTCAATGTACCCTTGATGGCCTTGACCTTAACACCGGTGGCGATTTCGATTTCGACCTGCTCATCGTCAACGCGGGTGACTTTGCCGACAAGACCACCACCCGTAACAACATTATCACCTTTTTTTACGGCGGCGATCTTCTCTTTGTGCTTTTTCATCGCAGTCTGTTGCGGGCGGATCATGAGGAAATAAAAGATCACAAAGATCGCGAGCAGCGGCACCATTTGAATGATGAAGGCAGTGCTGCTGCTAGGGGTAGCACCGGCGGCTTGCGCATAGGCTGGGGATATGAACATGAGACTTTCTATGGCCTGTGATGGGCAAGGGCGCGCGATTAACAGAGGCTATGCAATGGTGCAACACTAAGGCGCTGCCCGCCGGTAAATGACCGCGCCATCAGTCGCCGCAACCTGCGCATAACCGTTGCGCATCGCCACTTTGACGGAGGCGATGTTGCCATCCGAAATCAAACAGCGCGTTTCGACGCCCAGCGCCGCGTCTGCCCAAGCAACCATCGCGGCCACGGCCTCGCTGGCGATACCCTTGCCCCAATGATCAGGCCCCAATGTCCAGCCGCATTCGGGAAAGCCATCGAGCGCGGCGTTCCCGCGCTCATGCTGCGCGAACCCACCAATTCCGGCAAAGCCGCCATCGCGATCCACGATCGACCAATAGCCATAGCCAAACAACGTCCAGAACCCCGCCCCCTGTCCGAACTTGGGCCACGCGACATCACGCGAACGCGGTTCGCCGCCAATATATTCAGTCACGCGCGGGTCCGCCCACATCGCGGCATAGGGTTCCCAATCGGCCATCGCCGACGCGCGGAGGGTCAGGCGTTCAGTTTGTATCGTGGGTGCTTTCATCGGGCTATCCCGCGCTGCGACGGCCAGTCTTGTCAAGGCGCTCGTAATAATGCGATGACCGGCGCGAGAAGAGCGATGTCACAGTCAAAGAAAACAATAATTTATGCCCGGTGAACCCAATAGTGAACGTAAACGCCTGTCTCCCGACGAAAGCCGCGCCGCTGCGCTGTCCGCTGCCCATGACATCCTTCTGGCCGATGGCCCCCAAGCGGTTACTCTTAAAGCGGTGGCGGCCAAGGTCGGCCGGACACATGCGAATCTACTCCATCATTTCGGCACCGCACTTGATTTGCAAAAGGCGCTCGCTGCGCGGCTCGCCGACAAAGTATGCGCAAATATCGCGGAAACCGTCGTCAAAGCGCGGCGCGGCGAAGCTGATCCCGGGACGATTGTTGATTTAACATTTTCAGCTTTTGACACTCAAGGCGCTGGCGCACTCGCAACCTGGATGATAATTTCAGGCAATAATGATGCGCTCGACCCCATTCTGACTGCACTCCACAAAATCGTGAATGATCTTTCCAGCGAAAGCGACGCGACGTTGATTGCCGAACACACGCTGACACTCGTTTTTATGGCGCTTGGCGATACGCTTCTCGGCAAACCGATGGCGGAAGCGCTTGGTTTGCCGCCCGCTGCTGCAAAGGACATTGCGCTGCGACAAATCATGGCGTCTCCGGGGCTTAACTTCACGGCCACGCCGCGTTGAGAGACAAAGCGCCCCGATTGCGCTAGAGGCGTGCGATGCATTTTCTCGATCAAGCAAAAATCTATATCTCGTCTGGCGCGGGTGGCCCCGGTGCCGTGGCGTTTCGCCGCGAAAAGTTCGTCGAATATGGTGGCCCCGATGGTGGCAACGGCGGCAAAGGAGGCGATATCGTTTTTGAGGCCGTGCCCGGCCTCAATACGCTCATCGATTTTCGCTATACCCAGCATTTCCGGGCACCGCGCGGCAAGGGTGGCTCGGGGTCAAACCGCACGGGTGCGGGCGGGGATGACCTGATCATTCGCGTACCCATTGGCACGCAGATTTTGAGCGAGGATAAAGAACATGTCCTCGCCGATTTTACAAAGGTGGGCGAACGACGTGTGTATTTGCGCGGGGGCGATGGCGGCCGCGGCAATGCGACCTACAAGACGTCCACGAACCGCGCCCCGCGCCAGCATGGCACCGGGTGGCCGGGCGAGGAGGCGTGGGTCTGGCTGCGGCTGAAGCTGCTCGCCGATGCGGGGCTTTTAGGATTACCCAACGCAGGCAAATCGACGTTCATCAATGCCGTCACCAACGCGCGGGCAAAAGTTGGCGCCTATCCGTTCACCACTGTTCGCCCGCAATTGGGCGTGGTGACGCATCATGACCGTGAATTCGTTGTTGCCGACATTCCGGGGCTCATCGAAGGGGCGGCGGATGGCGCGGGGATTGGTGACCGATTCCTTGGCCATATCGAACGATGCCGTGTGCTTCTCCATCTCGTAGACGCAACCGGCGATGATCCGATTGGTGCGTATCGCACCGTCCGCAACGAGCTCGACATTTATGGCGCAGGCCTGATCGACAAACCCGAAGTGATCGGGCTGAACAAGATCGACGCGCTCGACTCCGCCGACATCAAGAAACTGATGACCAAGCTAAGACGCGCGTCAAAGGCCGAAATCATGCCGCTGTCGGGCGCTGCGGGGACGGGGATCGACGCCGTGCTCGATCGGTTATCGGATGCAATCCCCGCGTCAATTGCCGTGCCACAAAGCACCGACACGGAAACCGATTGGTCGCCCATCTAAATGTCCAACCTCCGACATGCTCGACGCTAATCGCCTGATCATCAAGGTCGGGTCGTCGCTGCTGGTGGATCCCGACGGCAGCGTCCGGCGCGATTGGCTAGCGGCATTGGTCAGCGATGTTGCGGCCCGGATCGCCCAAGGTCAGCAAATCGCAATCGTTTCCTCAGGCGCGATTGCCCTTGGTGCAAGACGGCTCAACCTGACCAAGGGCGGTCGCGCAAACCTTGAGGACGCGCAGGCCGCCGCTGCCGTCGGACAGATTGCGCTTGCGGGCGTATGGGCGGAATTGCTGAGTGCGCACGGGCTGACGGCGGCGCAGATGCTGGTGACACTCGATGATCTGGAAGACCGGCGACGCTATCTGAATGCAAGTGCCACGCTCGACCGGCTATTGTCGCTCGGTGCTGTGCCGATCATCAACGAGAATGACTCAGTCGCAACCGCTGAAATTCGTTTCGGCGACAATGACCGCCTGGCCGCACGGATTGCGGCTGCGGCGCGGGCTCGGACGATCGTCCTGCTATCCGATGTCGATGGGCTTTATACGGCGGACCCAACGCACGACGCGACCGCCGAGCGTATTCCCCGCGTCGGACGGATTGATGCCAAGATTATGGCGATGATTGAAGCGCGATCATCGTCGGGTATGGGTTCGGGTGGCATGGGTTCCAAAATTGAAGCCGCCCGGATTGCCAATGCGGCGGGTGCGGACTTGATTATAATATCTGGCCATGAACCGCAGCCTTTGCGCCGCATCGACGGTGGACGTCATGGCACGGTTTTTGTCGCATCGGCGCGGACGCGGGGGCGTAAGACGTGGCTGGCGGGGCGGCTGACGGTGCGTGGAACAATCCATATCGATGTCGGGGCGACCAAAGCGATTGCATCAGGGGCGAGCCTCCTTGCCGCTGGGGCCACCGGGGCGACCGGTGATTTCTCTCGTGGTGACGTGGTGGACATTGCTGGTCCCGATGGCAGCAGCATTGCGCGGGGTCTCAGCGAATATGATGCTGCCGAAATCGAACAGATCACGGGCCTCAAATCTGACGCGATCGCTGCTGTTCTTGGCTATGCGCCCCGATCTGCGCTGGTCCACCGCGATCATATGGTGCGGCTTTAATGCGCATCGCGCTCACCGGTGCGACGGGATTTCTCGGCGGACATGTTCTGACGCGCCTGCTCGAGGCGGGGCATAAGATTCAGGCGCTGACGCGCAAACCCCAGCCCGCGCGCAACGGCGTCACGTGGATCGACGGTGCCCTTGACCGGCCCGAAACCTTGATCGCGCTGGTCAACGGTTGTGGCGCCGTCGTCCATATCGCGGGTGTCGTGAACGCACCCGACCCAGCCGGGTTCGACATCGGCAACCGTATCGGCACGGCAAATATTGTTGCGGCCAGCGAAATGTTCGGGTCGCGTCGGTTCGTCCACGTCTCCTCGCTAAGCGCGCGTGAACCGCGCCTATCGCTGTACGGTTCGTCAAAGCGCGCTGCCGAAGATGTTGTCATGGGGTCGGCGCTTGATTGGGTCGTCGTCCGCCCCCCCGCGATCTATGGCCCCGGTGATACCGACAATCTTGAGCTATTCCGCTTTGCCAAGCGCGGAATTATTCCGCTGCCGCCGCGTGGTCGCTTGTCCTTGATCCATGCCGACGATCTGGCGCGATTGCTCGTGACGTTGGTCAATGGGGGGCCGGGTCGGATTCGTTACGAAGCCGATGATGGCGCGGATGGTGGGTGGACGCATAAGGATTATGCGCGCGCCATTGCCGAATCGGTAGGCAAGCGCGCTGCCACCATCGTCCTGCCGCGTGCGGTTGTCCGGGGCGCTGCGCGACTTGATGGACTTTGGCGTGGCGCAAAAGCAAAGCTAACGCCTGATCGTGCGGCCTATTTCTGCCACTCGGATTGGGTTATCGACCCAACACAACGTCCGCCCGCCAGTCTGTGGGAACCCGCCATTCCAACCCGCGACGGCCTGAAAGCCACGGCGGACTGGTATCGTGCAGCGGGATGGCTTTGAGATTCCCTTTTGCCGCGCAGCCGGTTAAGGACATCGCATGACTGACCGCACAGAAACTTATGACGCAATCCTCGCGCAGATTGAGCCGTTCAATAAAAAGGACGTTGTCATTTCCGAAGCCACAACTTTCATGGGTGATCTTGAATGGGATTCGCTGACTGTCATGGATTTCGTGGCGGCAATTGAGGATGAGTTTGACGTCATGATCACGATGAATATGCAGGCCGACATCGAAACCGTGGGGCAACTGGTTGATGCTGTCACAAAGCTGAAAGGATAAGCGATGAGCGAAGCCGATCCGCGATTTCCAAAGGCAAAGGGCGACCTGTTTTCGAAATTTGATGCGCTGATTGAACAGCGCGAGACGTTACTGGCCACCGGCGTGCGCGATCCGTTTTCGTTGGTCATGGAGCAAGTTCTGTCGCCGACACGCGCGATCGTGAACGGCATGGAGACGATCCTGCTTGGCACCTATAACTATATGGGCATGACGTTTGATGACGACGTGATCCAAGCAGGCAAGGACGCGCTCGATACGTTTGGAGCGGGTACCACGGGCAGCCGCGTGCTCAACGGCACATTCCAGGGTCACAAGGAATGCGAAGACGCCCTGCGCGATTTCTATGGCATGGACCACGCAATGGTCTTTTCGACTGGATATCAGGCCAATCTAGGCATCATCTCGACGATTGCGGGCAAGGATGATTTCATCATTCTCGATGCTGACAGCCATGCGTCAATTTATGACGGTTGCGCGCTCGGCAATGCGCAGACAGTGCGTTTCCGCCACAACGACGTCGAGGATCTCGACAAACGCCTCGGCCGCATCCCCGCCGAAGCAGGCAAGCTCGTCATCCTCGAAGGTGTTTATTCGATGATGGGTGACATCGCGCCGCTCACCGAAATGATTGCAGTTTCCAAAAAGCATGGCGCAATGATCCTGGTCGACGAAGCGCATTCAATGGGCTTTTTCGGCGAGAACGGTCGCGGCGTTGCTGAGGCACAGGGGTGTCTTGATGATGTTGATTTCGTCATCGGCACTTTTTCCAAATCGGTCGGCACCGTCGGCGGTTTCTGCGTGTCGAACCATCCGAAGTTCGAAATCATGCGGCTCGTCTGTCGGCCCTATGTATTTACCGCGTCGCTGCCGCCTGCGGTCGTTGCTTGCTCGGCAACATCGATCCGCAAGCTCATGCACTCGGGCAACAAGCGCGCGCATTTGTGGGAGAATTCGAAGCGTTTGCACCAAGGGCTGCGCGATCTTGGCTTTGAGCTTGGCACGCCCGAAGCGCAAAGCGCGATCATTGCGGTCATCATGCCCGATCTCGAACGCGGTGCGATGATGTGGAGCGCATTGCTTGAAGAAGGGCTCTATGTGAACCTCGCTCGGCCGCCCGCGACGCCCGCGAACATGACTCTGCTCCGCTGTTCGCTGTGCGCGGAACATACGAGCGAAGAAGTGACGATAATCCTCGAACGCTTTGCCAATGCGGGTCGCGCGACGGGCGTGATTAACTAGAATTTTGATTCGCAGCGATTCGCGCTATTCTGGCGCACGATGGATGGCGAAAGCGAAACAGAGGAACGACCCCGCTGGCGGTTGATGCTGGGCATCGTGATCGCGCTCGCGGGTGCGGCGACGATTGTCGCGCTCGTCCTGATGCTCGGCGCCGCAACCAAAGACCGCGACACAGCACTCGATTCGCGGCGGCAAAGCTATGAAGCAATGATCCTCGCGCGGTCATTGGACGCCAGCATTGGCCAAGCCGAAGCATTTCTCGGTCGTTTCGTCATCAGCGGCGACAAGGATTTGGGACGGCAGTATCTGGATGACTGGCGACGCGCAGGCACGCAGATTGACGCGCTCGACCAGATGATCGTTGATCCGCAAACGCAAGCGCTGATTGATCAGCTAAAAGCCGCTTATGCAGTGCGCGGCAAAGAATTGTCGGCAATTGCGCTCCGGACCAACTATGGTCAGAATCCGGCAGCGCTATGGAAATATTACCAAGCCGGGAAATCAAAAAGTCTTGGCGAAATCGACGGTTTGCTCGAAGCGGTCATTGCCGCCGAACGTGATACGCTCGCCGCGCGCGGGGTCGTTGCCGATGCGTCGATCAAGCGGTCCAATGGCTTGGGAATGGTGGTTTCCGCCTTCGGCCTGTTGCTTGTCATTGGTGCCGTCATTCTTGGTTGGGCTGCAGTTCTGGCTTGGCGACAACGCCAGCTTGAGGAAGGGCGCAACGCCGATCTAGAACTTGCGGTGACCGAACGGACAGCTGAACTACGCGCCGAAATGACACACCGCGAGGAAACCGAGGCGAAGCTGCGTCAGGCTCAAAAAATGGAAGCCATCGGCCAGTTGACCGGCGGCATCGCGCATGATTTCAACAATATGCTCTCGGTCGTCATTGGTGGCCTTGAGCTGGCGCAGCGGCGGCTGGCCAGTGGCGGCGCGAAGGTTGGCAAACATCTTGAGCAAGCCATGGAAGGCGCAAACCGCGCGGCTGCATTGACCAAGCGCTTGCTTGCCTTCGCCCGGTCGGAGCCACTTCTGCCATCGTCGATCGATCCGGATGCGCTCATCCAAGGCATGTCAGACCTGATCGAGCGCACGATCGGCGACACCATTTCAGTTGAATTTCATTCCGGAACCAACACATGGCCGATTTTCGTTGATCCGTACCAACTTGAAAATGCCGTTCTGAACCTCGCCGTAAACGCCCGTGATGCGATGCCCGAAGGCGGAACATTGCGCATAGAAACGGCCAATATTCTGTTGGCTGATGGCGACGTAGAAGGCGTCAACGGCGGGGACCACATTCGCCTGAGCGTCAGCGACACTGGTGTTGGCATGACCAGCGACGTGCTCGACCGCGCGTTTGAGCCTTTCTTTACAACCAAGCCAACCGGCAAAGGCACAGGCCTTGGGCTGAGCCAGATTTTCGGCTTCGTCCGCCAGTCGCGCGGCGCCGTCACTGTTGAAAGCAACGTCGGCAGCGGTACAATTGTCTCAATCTATTTGCCCCGCAGTGCGACCGATCCGATGGCTGAACCCGTCGTCCCGCACAGTGTTTCCACCCTGCCGCGACGACGCGGCACGACAGTGTTGGTGGTCGAGGACGATCCCCGCGTCCTCGCGGCCACTGGCGATGCGCTCGAAGAATTGGGCTTGCGCACGGTCCGTTGCCTGCACCCCGGGGATGCACGAAAACGGCTGCGCGAAAATCCCGATATCGGTCTGATCGTCAGCGATGTGCTGATGCCGGGGATGACCGGCCCTGAACTCGTCGCATCGATCCGCAATGATTATCCCGGGCTGCCGGTTTTGTTTGTGACAGGCTATGCAGGCGACATCGATACTGCGGCAGCATTTGGCGGGCATATGGTGTTGCGCAAGCCATTTACACTCGCGTCGTTGGGTAAGGCGGTCGGCATGCTGCTCGCCAATGATCCTGTGCGAAAGGCGCGCGCAGAGGCGGAAGCGGCTTAGCGATTTCCAAGCGCGCTGCGACCCGCTAAGCAAACCAAATAAACAATCAACGGCTTTGCCATTTTCACTACCTTCCTCTCTGCGACGGATCGCTACCTTGCCCGGCTGATAATTGTTCCGCTGCTGTCGTCGCTGGTCATTGCGGCGATGCTGCTCGTGCTTGACCGGATGCTGCGTCTGTTTGATTTCGTCGCCAGCGAAGGTGGCCCCGTTAGCATCGTGTGGCAGATGCTGGCGAACCTGCTACCCGAATATCTCTCGCTGGGCATCCCCATCGGCGTTTTGCTTGGAATTTTGCTCGCGTTCCGAAAACTCGCGCTTTCCTCCGAACTCGATGTGCTTCAGGCCGTCGGTCAGGGCTATTGGCGGCTGTTGCGCGTGCCGTTCATGTATGCATTTTTCTTTGCCGTCATCAATCTGATCATCGTCGGTGTCGTCCAGCCTCGCGCGCGCTATGCTTATGAGCGGTTGCGCTTCGAATTGCGCTCGGGGGCGCTCGGGGCATCGATCAAGGTTGGCGAGTTTACCAAGCTCGGCAAAGACATGACACTGCGCATTGAATCAAGTTCCGACGAAGGTCGCAAACTGACCGGCATTTTCGTGATGGCGCGGGAAAAGGGTGGCCGCAGCCTCGCAGTCACAGCGGAGCGCGGCGCATTCATGGCAACCGACGATCCCGATGTGATCATCTTGCGCCTGACGAACGGAACCTTAACGCACAACGCCCCCGATTTTCGGGTGCCGCGCGTGTTAAGTTTCAACGCGCATGACCTGCCCATTGATCTCCCCAAGATCGAAGCCTTTCGCGGGCGCGGTGGCGCGGACCGCGAACTGACGTTGCCCGAACTGGTCGCCGTCGGCAGCGATGCCAAAAGCACACAGACGCTGAAAAACGAAAGTTGGTCACAATTTAACTTCCGCGTGGTGCAAGTGGCGATCATGATGCTGTTACCGCTGCTCGCAGTCGCGCTTGCCGTACCGCCCAAACGATCGACCTCGGCCATTGGGGTTTTCGTCGCGGTCATCGCGGTCGTGACCTATTACAAGATCAGCGAATATGCGACGGGCATGGGGCAACTCGGCAAGATCGATCCATTCGTTGCGCTATGGGTTCCGTTCCTCGTCTTTGCCGCGCTCATCATCTGGATGTTCCGCACGCTCGCTTATGTGCCGGGCGGTCAGCCGATCAGTGGCATCGACAAACTGGCCGGCAAAGTCACCGGACTGGTCAAACGATTTGGCGGTCTGTTCCTAAAAGGCACGCGCTGATGCCAGATTTCTTCCCGTCACGGACCCTAACAATCTACATGGCGAAGATGTTTATCGTGCGGTCGTTTGCCGTCCTCGCGCTGCTCGTCATCGTGCTGCAAGTGCTCGACCTGTTGGGCGAAAGCGACGCGATACTGCGCTTTCCCGGCAATGGTCAGGGGCAAATCCTGACTTACGTCAGTCTGCGCATTCCCGGCATTATCCAGCGGTTCCTACCCTTCTGTGTTCTACTCGGCACCATCATTACGCTCGCCACGCTCAACCAGAACAGCGAAGTCGTTTCGATGAAAGCAGCGGGCTTGTCCGCGCATCAGGTTCTCGCGCCGCTGATCGTCGCCAGCCTGATGATCGCAGGCGTATCATTCGCGTTCAACGAACGGATTGTCACGCGGGCGACAGCGACACTTAAACTGTGGGAAGCCGCCGATTATGGCAAAATGCCGAGCGGGCGCGAAGCGATGTCGAATGTCTGGGTACGCGAGGGCGATGACCTGATCCATGCCGACATTGTCGAGGGGCGCGGACCGAACACCGTCCTTACCGGCATCAGCATTTATGACCGAACGGGTGGCAGCCTGTCAAAAGTCGTCACCGCGGACCGCGCGAAGATAGCCAAGGGCGGCTGGCAGTTGGACAAGACTGTAAGTTTCGATGTGGCGGGCGGGATGAAATCTGCGCTTGGCACCATCATCGTCGCGCCGACTGTCCGCCCCGATCAGTTTACGCTCGCCAATGTCGATGGCGCGGGGCTGCCGTTTGGCGAATTGCAAACCGCGATTGATGATCTGAAAGCCGCCGGACGCCCGACCGCATCGGTTGAAGCGGCGCTGTGGCACAAAATTTCGGGGCCATTGTCGACGATGTTGATGCCGCTGCTCGGCGCGGTGGCGGCGTTTGGCCTCGCCCGCTCCGGCAAATTGTTCGTGCGCGCCGTTGTCGGCATGGCGCTTGGGTTTCTTTATTTCGTTGCCGATAACTTTGGCCTCGCGATGGGCAACCTCGGCGCTTATCCGCCATTCCTCGCGGCCTGGGGACCATTCCTGCTGTTTCTGCTCATCGGCGAAGCCGTGCTGATCAGGACCGAGGAATAGGCCGGACACCCACAAGGCATCCGGCCACGAATGTTACTATTTTGCGGGCGCAACAGCGACTACCGCCGCAGGCACAGACGGAGCCGCAGGTAATGCCACGATAACTGGAGCGGCAGGCGCGGCAGTCCCGATTGAGAATGCCAAATTGTTTTGAGTATGAACCGTGAACTCTCGTCCACGCGGAATACGTCCGGATTTGCCAGTTATGAAAGGAGCTGCAACCCACACCGTGGCAATCGCTGCTACCGTCGCTACCGTATTACCTTCACCCTCTTGTCGATATTTACCGACGATAGGGACACTCTGACCGCCAAGATCGATATAGCGCATTTCGATTTCGAGTTTCCCAGATTTTCCAAATGCTCCTTTGCCAGTGCGCCAAGTGACCTCACCAACAGCACGCGTGCCTTTGGGAATTACAATGTAGTTGTTGAATATGACATCATGCACGACAGTCAGGTTGAATTTGTCACCCTCTTCGGCGCGCTTCGATGTAATATCATCATTTAAGCTGACCAACACTTCAGTATTCGCCGGAAGTGAAAGCGATGATGTGGCAGCCAATGGGCTACTAACAGGCGTCGCAATAATCGGAGCTTGCCCGACCAAAGGAACCGTTTGCGCAGAAGAAGTCCCTGGCATCGCTGACGCGATAGCCAGAATTATGCGGTGCTTAATCACAATATTAACCCCAATTCACTTGCCCTTGTGGGTGTGTGCGGAGTCAAAGGTTAGCCGTCAAGCGGCATGGCAGGAAGGGATTAACGCATCGTATTCCTTGCCAGCCGCCCCACAAGGAGCGGTAGTCCCGTGTAATTGCCTTTATGATAGGGCGACGCCGGATCGAGCGCTTTTGCCAGCCGCCGGTGTGCCTCACCCAGCGAATGATAAGGGAGGCTCGGCAACAAGTGATGCAGCGCATGATAGCGCAGACCGACGGGCGCCCAAAGCGCGGGCAGCGTCGCCGGCGGGGGGACATTGACCGAATCGAGATACTGCGCGGTCACGGTCATCGCTTCGCCTTCATTCTCCCACAGATGCGCAACGAGCGTGCGCGTTTGGTTGAGCAACATCGTGCCCGACACGATGGCAAGATAAATGCCGAACGCGCGCCACGAGACAGCACCGCTGATGACAAGTGCGACCAGCGTGATCGACCACAGGCTCGCAGCCATTTCCTGCCAATACCATTGCCGCGCCAGCTCGCCTTCGGGCGCGCGGCGGCGGAATTTCGGGTTGATCTGAAGCCCAGAAAACTGGCCGATGACCACGCGACGCAGCGGTGGGATGATCAAGGATAGCGGCGCGAGCACGGCAAAGCGAAACAGCAGCGCAATCGGTGCCAGCGCGGCGGTTACCACGAACAACGGCAACGTCCACGGCTTCATCAGGGCGAGCGGGAGATATTCAGGATCCTCCACCGTGCCGTATCGCGTGCGATTGTGGTGAAGGTTATGCACACCTTCATACATGAACGATGGGACCAGCAGCGGCACGCCGACGACAGCGTTCCATCCAAAGCGGAACCACGGCAGTTCGCGGTGGCGAACATGGGTGAGTTCGTGAATGAAACTGCCCGCGCGATAGAGTGCAAGGATCGCAACCAGCGCCGTTGCAATGGCCCAAAGTCCCGATAGAAAGATCGCACCAGCAAGGCCTGCATAGCCCGCCACTGCCGACCCCAGAAAATCGCCCCAATAGACCAAAGGCCGCGCCACGTTGATGTCGCGCGTCAATTCCGCCGCAGTGCGCAGCATTGCTACATCATCCGCGATGCGTGCACGAACGGGTGGCGCAGCGTCATGCGCAGGCGATCCGGCTTTGGATCGATCAAGGGAAATGGCGCTATCCATTGCGTCTTCGTTGCTGTTAAATAGGGACCAAGTCGTTACTTTACCACCCTATGCTATCTCCGGAGGAAGTTTGACACCCATTCGCCCCGTCATCTCAAAGGCCGACCGCAAGGCCTTCGTCGATCTGCCCTACCGACTTTATGCCAGCGACCCCAACTGGGTGCCGCCGCTGAAAGGCGAAGTCCATGCGCTGATCACGCCCGGCAAGAACCCGTGGTTCGAACATGGCGAAGCGCAGTTGTTTCTGGCCGACGCCGATGGCCGCGTTACCGGGCGAATTTCTGCGCATATCGACCACCTCGCGCTGGCCCAGCCGGTCGAGCAAGGGATGGGTCCGGGTACAGGCAATTGGGGGCTGCTCGAGGCAGAGAACGAGGAAACCGCCGCCGCGCTCATTGCCAAGGCCGAAGACTGGCTGCGCAGCAAGGCAATGACCCGCGTGCTTGCGCCCATCAGCATTTCGATCTGGGATGAGCCGGGGCTGCTCGTGCAGGGTCATGATCATCCGCCGACAGTGATGATGGGCCATAACAGTCCGGCGTATGAAAGCTGGATCGAACGCGCCGGATATACGGGCGTCAAAGACCTCCTTACTTATGAAATCCGCATCACCGTTGATTTCCCACCATTGGCGCAACGCATCATCCAGTCGGGCGAGCGCAATCCCCGCATCGTCATCCGCCGCATCAACAAGCGCCGGTTTAATGAGGAGGCTGCGCTGATCCTCGGCATCCTCAATGATGCATGGCGCGGCAATTGGGGCTTCGTCCCGATCACCGATAGCGAGATCGCACATGTCGGCAGGAAACTGAAACCCATTGTTTACGAAGACCTGATCCGCATTGCCGAAGTCGATGGCGAACCCGTTGCGTTCATGATGACGCTGCCTGATCTCAACGAAAAGCTGATCGACTTTGGCGGCATGCTGTTGCCGTTCAATTGGGCAAAGCTGCTTTGGTGGCTCCGCGCGCCGAAAGTGCGGACGATGCGCGTGCCGCTGATGGGCGTGCTCCAGAAACTGCAATCCACGCGGCTCGCCAGCCAGCTTGCCCTCATGCTCGTCGAATTTACCCGCCGCGATGCGACAGTCAAATATGGCGCGAGCCGTGGTGAATTCGGCTGGGTGCTTGATGACAATGGCCCGATGAAGTCAGTCGGCGAAGCGATCAACGGGAAAATCAACAAAATCTACCGAATCTATGAAAAGAACTTGTAGCATCGGGATCATCGTTAATACGACAAAAGGCGCACCATTGCGGCGCGCCTCCTGAACTTCGCAATTCGGAAAAATTACTTCCCGAACACCGAATATTGTTCGTTGCCGACAAAGCCGAGCTTCGTGATTTCGGACTTCTTGATAACCGCCAGAACCTGATCAACGGTATCATAGCGCGCTTGCGCGTCGGGCTGCACATGCAGCTCGGGCTCGGGCACCATGACCTTAGTAGAGTCAAGATATTGCCGCAGCGTGACGAGATCGATCCCTGATCCGTTCCACGTTATCGTGCCCGCCGGATCGATCGAAACCTTGTTGATGTCGGGCTTGATCGGCGGAGGATCGGTCGGAAGGGAATTTGCGGGAAGATCGATCTTGACCGCGTGCGTCTGGATCGGGATCGTGATGATGAACATGATCAGCAAAACGAGCATCACGTCGATCAACGGCGTCGTGTTCATTTCACCAATAGGTTCTTCGTCGTCACCGCCGCCCATACTCATAGACATCAGGCTAACTCCTTAAATTTCTGCCGCGAACGGCGATCAGCCTTAGGCGCGTGCATTGCCGCCCGGCGGTGGTTCGGAAATGAAGCCGACCTTGGCAAAGCCTGCGCGCTGCATGACATAAATCGCACCACCGATGCAGCGGTAGGGCGTGTTCACATCGCCGCGGATATGCGCTTCGGGCAGTTCGAGGCCGGGTGCATTCACGCCGCCCTGCTTTTCAATTTCCAGCTTCAGCTTTGAAACCGCACGGTCGAGCAACTCATTCGAATCGACGCGTGTCTGATTCCAATAGACTTCACAAGCGCCGGTCGGAGCCCGGATCGAAAGCGAGACGTTTTCGGGCTTCGTCACGGTGGGGTCAAACCGAACCTTGGGAAGCTTCACACCAACATTTTGAACCACGACCGGAATCGTGATCAGAAAGATGATGAGAAGAACCAGCATGACGTCCACCAGCGGGGTCGTATTGATCTCCGACATTGGCCCTTCTTCGCCGCCGTCATCGCCGCCTACTGCCATTGACATAGAAAATTGTCCTGTTGCATTTTGAAGGACGTAGGCGGATCAAAAGTGACCCGCCCGACCCATTTCTGTCTTAGGCTTTGGCTGCTGCTGCAACCGGTTTTGCCGCTGCCGCTTTTGCCGCACCAAGACGGGCAGGACGAACGGCACCATTTGATGCCATCCAGCCATGAACGTCGTTGGTAAACGTGCCCATTTCTTCGAGGATCGATTTGTTGCGGCCCTGAAGCCAATTGTAAGCAAGCACCGCCGGCACTGCGACCGCAAGACCAATAGCGGTCATATAAAGCGCTTCACCGACCGGCCCTGCGACCGTATCAATCGAAGCCTGACCCGAGGCACCGATTTTCACCAGCGCGGTCAGGATGCCCATGACCGTCCCGAACAAGCCGACGAACGGTGCGGTCGAACCGACGGTCGCGAGGAACGAAAGTCCCTGCTTCAACTTTGATTCAATCGCGGCGCGTGATCGCGACATTGTCGACAACGCCCAGTCATGCTGATCGACGGGATCGGTCAGCAACGTGTGCTGTTCCTGTGCGCGAAGACCATCATCAATGATCTGCTTATACGGCGTATCCTTGTCGAGCTTTGCCGCCGCTTCCTTGAGTGTTGCGTGATTCCAGAAGCCGGCACGGACTTTGCGGGCCTGGCCCATGATTTTGTTCTGGTCCCACCACTTGGTCAAAAGAATATAGAGCGTGCCCACAGACATTATGACGAGAATGCCGAGCGTAATAAGCGTAACCGGCCCACCTTCGCGGATCGATGCCATCAAGCCATATTGTGCTGCTTTTGGAGCCCCTGCCGCGGCTGCGGCTGCAAGTGTGATCAACATTGTTCGGTCTTCCCTCTTAAATCATGATTTGAAAGTGATGGTCGGTTATTTTGGCAGTCGCCACGTCACGCGCTGGCTCCGCGTCTCTGCAATCGGCTGCCCGGAAGCATCAAGCGCAGCCTTAAACCGGAAACGGCGGATGATCAGCTTGCAGGTTTCGGCATCGAGCGAAGCGCTGGCTCCACTCGCGTTACAACTCGCAACTTTTCCGTCAGTCCCGATCGTGAAGGTTGCCACGGCTGTACCGGATTCTTCATTACGAACAGCAGCCGGTGGATAATCTTCATCCGAAATCGATCCCCCACGCAAAACGGCCTTTGTCGCAACCATTGGCTTTGGCGGCGGCGGCGGCGGCACAGGGCGCGGCGGCTCTGGCGTTGGCACGAAGACTGGTGGTGGCGTTGACTGCGTCACAATTGGCGGTGGCGCCTGATTCGTGTTCACAATCGGTGGTGGTGATACGACCGGCGGCGGCGGAATATTTTGATCCGGCGGCGGCGGCGGCGGCGGCTCAACCGGTGGTGGCGGTTCATCCTTCACGTCGAACGTGTTCAGATCCGTCGCAACCTTTTTGACGACATTATAACCGCCCATAACCAGCGCATAGCCGATGATGGCGTGGATAAGGACGACGATTGCAATCGACCACATCCGCGCAGGCGTCATCTCTTTATTGTCTGTATAGGACATCCGGCGTTCTTACTCCCTCCAAACAGACCGTGAATGGGGAACCCAGAATATTAACCGAAAACGCTCCGGAACAATCTGCAACCCCACCCTGCCCGAACTCTTCACGTTTCATTGGCAGTCGCGAAACACTATCGTCCCCGCCAACGCCGCGCAATCGCTTAATCCCCGTTCATGTTCGTTCGTGCAACCCGAACGTCGCAGGACCGTTACAAAATGCAACAAACTGAAAGACCGAAACGCATGATGATGTTTCCTAACAGACAAAAAAAATTCGCCATAATCAGCCTCACAATCGCGTCGATTTTCATGGTAAATAGCGGATTTGCAGCGATTTCTAAGCCTGCGCCGACATCACCTGCTGATGCGTGGCGCTATGCCGATGTCGCCGATTTGTTTGCTGGTGCGCCGCTCGTCTTGCGTGCAAAAATCGTTTCGGCAACGATGTTAAAGGGGCCGCCAAACGCCAATGGCGCGGTCCGATTCTATGTCGAAGGCGATGTGACGTCGCTGATTCGCGGGAATCAGGCAATACCCCCACACCTCTTTTGGCTGGTCGATATGCTGCCCGATTCGCGTGGAAAATTGCCTAAGCTAAATAAAGCAGACGTCTTGATCGCTGCGCTGCCGGTGGCGGGGCGTCCAAGCGAGATTCGCCTTGCCGCGCGCGATGCGCAAGTTTTCTGGAGTCCGGCGATCGAAGCTCGTGTGCGCGCGCTTCTCGCCAGCGTCGCGGCGCCCGACGCGCCGCCTGCGGTCACTGGGATCACCAGCGCCTTCCATACGGCGGGGACGATAACTGGGGAGGGCGAAACGCAGATATTCCTGTCAACCGTCACCAAAGCGCCGATTTCGCTCAGCATCCTCACACGACCGGGCCAGCCTAAGCGGTGGGCTTTTGCGCTCGGCGAGATTGTCGATGAAGCTGCGGCCCCACCCACGCCCGAGACGCTCGCCTGGTATCGTCTTGCCTGTTTCCTGCCCCGTTCCTTGCCCGATGCTGCGACCAGTGAATTGACGGCAGGGGACGTCGAGGCCGCACGTGTAGATTATGCCTATGTTATCCAGGCGCTGGGTCCCTGTCCGCGCGTACGGCGTTAAGTCATCGTGCGACAAATTGCCGCTTCAAGTGCGGCTATGGCATATGGTTTTGAAAGAACAGGCGCATCGGGATGTCCGGGCGCGAGGCCATCCGCTTCGTAACCGCTCGTGATGATATAGGGAATGCGGCGGACTTTCAGAGCATCCGCAACAACCAAACCATCCTCGCCATCCAGATTGACGTCGATCAATGCGACATCGAACCTGAGCGTTTCAATGGCGGATTGGGCCTCGGCGATGCTGGCTGCCGTGCCCGCGACGACACAACCGATGCTGTCGAGCAGGTCTTCAGCGAGCATCGCGACAATGGGTTCGTCCTCGACAATCAGGACGCGGATACCGGCGGCGGGGTTCATGTATCGCCTTGTGTCGCGGGACGGCGCGCGGTGCAATTATAAACACCCGCCGACTTGCGCCGACGGGTGTTCTTCCTCCCCAGGAAGCTGGTTCGTTTAGCCAAACTGATTCATCGTATTATGCGCGCCACCCGCTTTCAGCGCGGCCTCGCCCGCGAAATATTCTTTATGGTCGTCGCCAATGTCCGACCCGCTCATATTCTGGTGGCGGACACAGGCAATCCCTTCGCGGATTTCCTTGCGCTGGACGCCTGCGACATAACCGAGCATCCCCGCTTCGCCGAAATATTCCTTCGCGAGATTGTCAGTCGAGAGCGCTGCCGTATGGTATGTCGGCAGCGTGATCAGGTGGTGGAAAATGCCTGCGCGCTTGGCACCATCAGTCTGGAACGTGCGGATCCGCTTGTCCGCAGCGATGCCCAGTTCGGTCTCGTCGTATTTCGCATCCATAAGGCCCGCGCGGTCATAGGCCGAGACATCAAGCCCTTCCTTGACCATCGCGTCATAAACCTGCTGCCGGAAATTCAGCGTCCAGTTGAAGCTCGGTGAATTGTTATAGACGAGCTTGGCGTTCGGCACGACCGCGCGGATGCGGTCCATCATGCCGGCAATTTGTTCGACATGCGGCTTTTCGGTTTCGATCCAGAGCAGGTCCGCGCCATTCTGAAGGCTCGTGATCGAGTCAAGAACACAGCGGTCTTCGCCGGTGCCCGCGCGGAACTGGAACAGGTTCGATGGCAGGCGCTTGGGCCGCATCATTTTGCCGTTGCGGTTAATGATCACATCGCCGTTGCGCGCGATTGCAGGGTCGATCTCTTCGCAATCGAGGAAGCTGTTATACTGGTCGCCCAAGTCGCCGGGTTCGTTCGAAACAGCGATCTGCTTGGTCAGGCCTGCGCCGAGCGAGTCGGTGCGCGTGACGATGATCCCGTCCTCGACACCAAGTTCGAGGAAGGCATAGCGGCAGGCGCGGATTTTGGCGAGGAAATCCTCGTGCGGGACAGTGACTTTGCCGTCCTGATGGCCGCACTGCTTTTCGTCGGAGACCTGGTTTTCGATCTGGAGCGCGCAGGCGCCGGCTTCGATCATCTTTTTGGCGAGCAGATAGGTTGCTTCGGCATTGCCGAACCCCGCGTCGATGTCGGCGATGATCGGCACGACGTGCGTCTGGAAATTGTCTATCTCGTCCTGAACGGCGGCGCGGTCGGCATCAGTCTTCGCAGCGTCGAGATCGCGGAACAGCAGGTTGAGTTCGCGCGAATCGGCCTGGCGAAGGAACGTGTAGAGCTCTTCGATCAAAGCGGGGACACTGGTCTTTTCGTGCATCGATTGGTCAGGCAGCGGGCCAAAGTCGCTGCGAAGTGCGGCCACCATCCAGCCCGAGAGGTAGAGATATTTGCGCTTCGTCGTGCCGAAATGCTTCTTGATCGAAATCATCTTTTGCTGCGCGATGAAGCCGTGCCAGCAGCCGAGCGACTGCGTATATTGCGCCGCGTCGGCGTCATAGGCCGCCATGTCCTCGCGCATGATCGTCGCGGTGTAGCGGGCGATGTCGAGGCCGGTGAGAAAGCGGTTCTGGAGCCGCATGCGGGCAACGGCGTCCGCGCTGATGCCGTCCCACGTGCCACTTTTGGACTGGATGAGCTGGCCGAGGCCGGTGACTTCATTCTGGTAGGACATGGGAACACTTTCGAAGTATGACAATTTCTACAGTGAAGTTGACATAGTTGTCACGACGGAGCCATCAGAACTTGTCATTTTTGATGTAGTCGCGTCTTGGCTACAGCGTTAATTTGTGTCATATTGTAAAGATTATGACAAAGAAGATTTTTGCGGGCCATGCCATCCGCCGCATTCGTCGGGCGTCGGGGCTGACGCAGGCCGTGATGGCCGAAGCGCTGGATGTGTCTCCGTCCTACCTGAATCTGATCGAGCGGAACCAGCGTCCGCTGACTGCGCCGATCATGCTGCGGCTTGCCGAGCGCTATGATTTTGATGCGCGGACGCTGTCGGGGGCGGCGCCGGGCGGCGGGGTTGAAGCGCTGCGGCGGCGGTTGGCCGATCCGGCTTTTGCGGACCTCAATCTCGATAAGGCGGCGATTGAAGAGCTGATCACTTTTGCACCCGATGCGGCGGAAGCATTCGCGCGGGCGTTCGATGCGCGGGGGGCGGAGGGCGCGGTTGCCAATGATCCGATAGCGCCGGTGCGCCGCGAGATCGAGCGGTGGCGCAACCATTTTGGCGATCTCGATGCCGCTGCCGAACGCCTCGCGGACGAATTGCGTATCGGGTCGGGCGATCTTTACGGTGCGATATCCGAGCGGTTGCGGGTGGCGCATCAATTGTCGATCCGCATCCTCCCCGTTGATGTCATGCCCGTCGCGCTGCGCCGTCTCGACCTCCACGCGCGGCAAGTGCAATTGTCCGAATTGCTCGACCCGGCGAGCCGGACGTTTTCGGCAGCGTTTCAACTGGGACAACTCGAAGCGCAGAACGAAATCGACGCGCTCGTCAAAGGCGGGGCATTTGCCGAACGTGCATCCGAGCGGCTGTATCGTCGCCACCTGACCAGCTATTTCGCCGCCGCAATCATGATGCCCTATGGCCGCTTTCTGCGCGCTTGCGAAGCGACCGGCTATGATGTCGAGCTGCTGCAACGGCGGTTCGGCGCGGGGTTTGAGCAAGTCGCGCACCGGCTGACGACGTTGCAGCGGGTCGGCGCGCGGGGATTGCCGTTCTTCATGATCCGCATCGACCGCGCGGGGCAATCGTCGAAGCGTTACGCAGGAGCAAGTGCATCGCCGCTGGTCGAGGCCGACGGGCGATGTCCGTTGTGGGAAGTGCACAGCGCGTTCGACCGGCCGGGGGGCCTTGTGCGCCAGCTGGTCGAGCTTGAGGACGGCACCCGCTGGTTCACATTAGCGCGCACAGTCAGTCCGCAAGGCGGACGTATCGGACAAGTCCGCGCCCAATTTTCGGTTGGGATCGGCATCGATGCCAGTGTCGCCGAACCCCTTGCCGCAACACGCGGATTCGACCTGAAACGCGGCGAAGCAACGCCCGTCGGTCTCGGCTGCCGCGCCTGTACGCGCCCCGACTGCCCGCAACGGGCAGCCCCGCCAGCATCACGACCGCTGGTGTTTAATGAACGCGAGCGCGGGGTGAGCCCGTTTGTTTTTGCGGGGGATTAAGAGGGTAAGGCTGACACGTGCGGCCTAAACGATTCGTTTAGGCAGTCTAAACGAATCGTGGAGTTACGTGGCCGAGAAACACCGTCATCGTTACGCCATTGAAATTACTGAGTAGAGTAGCCTCGATGACCAACCTTTCACCTGCGCGCACCAACGCCGCCACGCCGCAAGCGGTTCCGACAGGCGCATCGACGGGTCGGGCTGTGAAGATTGATTTCGGTGCTGGTCAGCCCACGGTTTACACAAACTCGGCGAAGGGAATTCCGCTGGAAGTAGCGGTCCGCACCGACCCGAACACGAAGCTAGGCTATGAGCTACAGGCGCGGGCGACGGGTTATGATCCGAAAACGATCAAACCGGGCAGCGATACGGATAAGCAAGTCATTGCCGACTTGAGCGCGACGTTGAATCGCATCCAGGCTGGACCGGTTGGACTGGGTGGCAAAGGTGGATTGGCCAGCCAATTGAGCGCCTTTCGCGCGGAGGCTGCCCAAACGGTTTTTGATCGCAAGGTCGCTGAAGCACGCAATGCCGATACGTTAGGCGAACAGATCAAGGTTGCTGGCGATTTGGTTCGGACAGTGGCATGTAACATGCCAAGCGTCGAAATAGGGCTTGGTGCGGATGCCTATGCGGGATTGGGTGGATCAGTGGGCGGAAATTTCAAGATTGATATTGCGAGCGGACAGGTCGGACTAGGCTTCAATGTTGCCGTTGGTGCCGGGGTCGGCGTTGAAGCGGGGCCATCGGTCGGACTATCGCCGTCGGGCAGCGGTGTTGTTACGGCCAATGTCACGACAAGCGGTGGTTTGGGCGTTGGCGTCGGTGGCGTCGTCACCAAGAATTTGATCGGGACGGATGCAGGGCAAGTCAGCGGGTCTGTCGGTCGCGTAGGTTCGCCTATCGCATTTATTAACGGAGGGGCTGCCGCGGGATTTAATACGCCCAAAATCAACCCTCTGCGTTGTCCGACAAATTGAGCATTTATAGGCTGGCGCAGATCATGCGGCCGTTGGCTCTGCTTATGTTGCCCGGTGCCGTCATAATAGGTTATGTTTTTCAGAGCTTTTTGGGCTTCCTAGGCTGGATGTTGATCCAGCAGCCAATTATTTGGCTGTTGCGGTGTAAAACTTGCGGGACGAATATCTATTTTGACAAGCAAAGCCCATGGAAGACGTTGCTTGCCAAACCGCATCGGGAATGCACGAACTGCGGCGCGCTTTTCGATTAAGCGCTCGGGCACGAAGCCCTGCGATTTGTTAGGCTGACCGGATCATATTGTCATGACATCAGCGCGCCTTTAGCGCCTCGACGATCCGCTTCACGTTCTGGCTTTCGCCGCGGGGGAGGATGAGGACGCTGTCGCCGCTCGCGACCACGATCAGGTCTTTTACGCCGACGGCGGCGATACGGATGCCGTCGCTGCTGAGCAGACACCCGCTTGTGTCGATTGCGATGACATCGCCCGAATGTGCGTCGCCCGCCGCGTCGGCGTTGAGCGTGTGAAGCGCATCCCATGAGCCGATGTCGGACCAGCCCATGCTGACCGGGACCACGGCGACACGGTCCGCTTTTTCCATGACGGCATAATCGATGGAGTCCGAGGGGCTGGCAGCAAAGGCATCGGCGTCGGGAAGGATGCGTTGGCCGGTGTGGGTGGCGCCTTCCATGCTGGCGCGGGCGGCGTCGAGCATAGCAGGGGCGAATTCGGCAAGGGCACGGAGGTAGGCATCAGCGCGGAACAGGAAAATGCCACCGTTCCAGACGTAACCGCCTTGGGCGAGCATGGCCTCCGCCGTGGCGACGTCAGGTTTTTCGACGAAGCGGTCGACACGGTGGGCGCCAATGCCGACATCTTCGCCGATACTAATATAGCCATAGCCGGTTTCAGGGGCATCGGGCGTGATTCCGAAAGTGGCGAGCCAGCCGCGCTCGACGAGCGGCATCGCGGCGTCGATTGCCGCCATAAATGCGGGAACGTCCGTAATGACATGGTCGCTGGGCATCACAAGCAATGGGTCTGAGGGATTGGCAGCAAGAGCGGCAAGCGCAATGGCAGGTGCGGTATTGCGCGCAAGCGGTTCAAGAATCAGGATTGCGGTGCGGCCTTCAAGCTGATCCTCGATCAGGCCGACATGGCGGGCATTGGCGACAATCAGCGGACCGGCAAAACGCGCCTCATCGCCTGCACGGTCGAGCGTCATCTGAAACATCGTCCGTTCGCCGGTCAGCGCTAGAAACTGTTTTGGACGTTCGTCGCGCGACATGGGCCACAGGCGCGTGCCCGATCCGCCCGACAAAATGACGGGAACAATAAGTGTGATTTCAGCCATGAA
>JANOVZ010000002.1:0-36130 GCA_031417655.1 Sphingomonas sp.
AAGAATCTAGGCGACCTCAAAAAACTCGTCGCGGACAACAAGCTCGATTTCGGACTGGCTTTCGATGGCGATGGCGATCGCATTGGCGCTGTCGATGGCATGGGCCGCGTCGTCTGGGGAGACCAGATTTTGAGCATCCTCGCCGAGCCCGTCCTGAAAGCACTGCCCGGCGCGACGATCATTGCCGATGTGAAAGCGTCACAGGCATTGTATGACCGCGTGTCCGAACTCGGCGGCGAGCCGCTGATGTGGAAAACCGGGCACAGCCTGATCAAGACCAAGATGAAGGAAACCGGCGCGCCGCTCGCTGGCGAAATGTCGGGCCATGTGTTCTTTGCAAAGGATTATTACGACTTTTACGGTTTCGACGATGCGCAGTTTGCCGCGATCCAGTTGATCCGCGCGGTCGCTTCACAGGGCGGGTCGCTGACCGCACTCAAGGACGCGATGCCGCCGATGGTCAACACGCCCGAAATGCGCTTTCAGGTATCCGAAGAGCGTAAGTTCGCGGTCATCGACGAAGTGCTTGACCGGCTCGAAGCCGAAGGCGCGGACGTCAACCGCACTGACGGCGCGCGGGTAAACACGGCCGACGGTTGGTGGCTGCTCCGCGCCTCGAACACACAGGACGTGCTCGTTGCGCGCGCCGAAGCACAGGACGAAGCAGGCCTTGCGCGGCTGATGGCAATGATCGATGCGCAACTCACGGCGTCAGGGCTGGAACGCGGTGAACAAGCAGGCCACTGAAGCTGCAACCGGCATATTGTAATGCACGAAACATTTCAGTCGGACGGACGTTTATCATTCACGTCATAAGGGAAATAGTGATGAAATTTCGCAAATCCGGATTGGTGCCCGTCATCGGGCTGATGTTGCTGCTGAGCGCGTGCGGTGGATCGTCGAGTGGTGGTCCCAGCGAAATTCCGCCCCCCGGTCCCAAACCGATGATGTAACCAGCAGTTTAGCGTGTACGCCGTCGTTGGCGTTCCAGCAGTTCCTCTCGGACGCGGATGCCGCCCACTGCAACGCGCGTTTCGATCAGAAACAGGATCAGGCCCGACGCCAGCAGCGCCATGGCAAGCACAAACAGGATCGAGACGCTGGCCCCATAATTCAGGTTGGCCATTTCCGCGACGAACAGCAACGTCACGACAAAGCAGACTGTGATCGCGCTGGCCACGCACAGGAAAATTGCATTGCTCGCCAGCGTAATCCGCCGGTCGAGCAAGCGCAGCTCGCGGACATGGCGATCATGCTCTTCGCCTACGGTGTCGGGATGCAAACGTTCGAGAAAGCGCGAGCGGTCAACCACGCGATTGAGCCGCCCCGCAATCACATTCATGAACGCGCCGATTCCTGCCAACAGAAAAACCGGTGCCACGGCAAGCTGTATCGTCCGCGCAATATCGGTAACCGCGATCGCTTCATTCATTTCGGCTTACGGAACCGGAAGGCAAAGCGGTCGGTCTTGCCGCGGATGGCGGGGTCGAAGACATTCTTGCTGTGATCGTCGGCGGGCACACGCAACGTCTCGCTGCTGCCATCAAAGACAAATCCGGCGCGTGCGAAATCGGCTTTCACGGTTTCGGGATCAATGCGGTGGAGCTTATCGACCACCGCTCGCGTGTCCCCCGCAGGGCCGACATGGTCGATGACGGCAACAATCCCGCCTGGTTTCATTGCACCAAACAATGCCGTCAGCACCATATTCGGGTCCGTGCGCGGAATGTTGAACTTCTCGCTTTCGAAATAGAAATCATGGTAATTCAGATGGATCATCGTGAAATCATAGCTGCTGGGCACAAACGCCTCTGCGGGATTGCTGACCAGCCGGACATTGGGCACGCGCGGAGTCAGAGTGGCGAACGCCGCCTTGATCGGCTCGGGGTTATAATTGGCAGGGGAATAGGCAACGACGCTACCCTTTGGCCCGACCGCACGCCCCATGATTTCGGCGTAATAGCCCGTGCCGGTCAACAGGTCGAACGCCTTCATACCGGGCTTCAGGCCCATGAATTTAAGGACTGCTTCGGGCTTGCGGCTTGCATCCTGCACGACGGCATCAGCGGGACGATCCTTGGCAGCGACCGCGGCAGCAATCGGCGTTGGCTTGGCAAAGGCGACGGGTGTGGCGGCGGTGGCAAGGAGCAGAGCAATGACAAAAGCACGCATGGGAATCTCCTGTGTTTTTCGGACCGTTGCGTTTTGAACCTGAAATACATGTCGGGCAAGTTGAACCGGATTGATCATTTTTCGTTCACGCGCTCGACTTCAAAACAACGTCCTGGGCCTATCCCTTGCCGCGCCAAGCCAGAGAGCGCGTGTTGAGTTCGACAAGGTCAGCGCTGCCTTCAACAGCTGCCTCGCCTAATTCAATGGCGCGCTGGAGCGTCGCGGCGTCGGCGCGTCGATACGCAGGACGTTTGGAAATATAGGCATACCACGTCCCGCCACAGGCATTGTCGAGCAGCACGCGCTGAAAGCAATGATCGTTGCGGATTGGCCAGCGCTTTTCCGTTGCAACGCCCGGCATAATCTCGCGCGTCAGTTCAAGCCAGCGCGCTTCCAGTTCGGCACGCGTCAACCGACTTTTGCGCCGACATTAACCCCCATACTCTGCAAATATTTCTTCACATTGCGGGCAGCCTGGCGGATGCGCTGTTCATTCTCGACCATCGCAATGCGGACGAAACCTTCACCGTCTTCGCCATAGCCGACACCCGGAGCAACCGCGACGCCCGCGTGGGTGAGCAGTTGCTTGGTGAACTCGAGGCTGCCCAAATGCGCCAACGCAGGCGGGAGCGGGGCCCAGACAAACATCGATGCCGGTGGTGCTGGCATATCCCACCCGGCGCGGCCGAAACTCTCGACCAAAACGTCGCGGCGGTGATGATACAGTGCGCGGTTTTTCTCGACGATATCCTGCGGCCCGTTGAGCGCTGCACAGGCTGCGGCTTGAATCGGCGTGAATGCGCCGTAATCGAGATAGGATTTCACCCGCGTCATTGCCGCGATCAGTTTCGCGTTGCCCACCGCAAACCCGATGCGCCACCCCGCCATCGAATAGGTTTTGCTGAGCGACGTAAACTCGATTGCAACGTCGGTTGCGCCCTTGACCTGAAGGATCGAGGCCGTCGGATTGCCGTCATAATAAAGTTCGGAATAGGCAAGGTCCGAGACGACCCAGACCTTATTATCGCGCGCCCACGCGACAAGGCGTTCGTAAAACGCGAGGTCGACCGTTTCGGACGTCGGGTTCGACGGATAATTGACCACCAGCACCGACGGCCGTGGCACCGTGAATTTCATCGCGCGGTCGAGCGCTTCCCAATAATGTTCGTCGGGCGTTGTCGGCACGCTGCGGATCGTGGCTCCGGCAATAATAAAGCCGAACGTGTGGATCGGATAGCTCGGATTGGGCGCGAGCACGACGTCACCCGGTGCCGTGATCGCGGTTGCCAGGCTTGCGAGGCCTTCCTTGGACCCCATCGTGACGACGACTTCGCCTTCGGGATCGACGTCAACGCCAAAACGGCGCGCGTAATAATTGGCCTGCGCCTTGCGCAGGCCCGGAATGCCCCGCGACGCCGAATAGCCATGCGCGTCGGGCTTCATTGCCACTTCGCACAGCTTGTCGATGACATGCTGTGGCGGCGGCAGGTCGGGATTGCCCATGCCGAGATCGATGATGTCCTCGCCCCCCGCACGCGCGGCTGCCCGCATCGCATTCACTTCGGCGATGACATAGGGCGGCAGGCGCTTCATGCGGTAGAATTCGTCGGACATTTCGATCCTTCGTGGGGTTTCAGAAAATCGGTCTATACGTCATTCCTGTCAAAGCGGGAATCCCGTAAGGATGATTCGTTGAGGGGGTAAGTAATGGCCGATAACCTATCGCCGTTAACGGCTGACCCCGCCTCAGGCATTCGCGCGATCCTCGACGGCTGGGGCGAAATCCTCAAGCCCATTGCCGAGGCGAACCGCGACAAGGTGGACCCGAAGGACAAGCGGTTTGCCGGACCCGAATGGGAACATCCGGTGTTCGATCTAATGCGGCAGGGTTATGCGATCATGGCGGAGACAATGATGGCGGCGGTCGACAATGTGCCCGGGGAACCGCACCAGAAGACGCAGATGGCGTTTGCGATGCGCACGCTGGTCGAGGCGATGTCGCCTGCCAATTCGCCGCTGACCAACCCAGTGGCGTTCAACAAGGCGCTCGAGACCAATGGTGCGAGTTTGGCCGAGGGGTTCAAGCATTTGATGGCCGATATGCAGCGCGGCCAGTTGACGCACACCGACGCGGGCGCATTTGAGGTGGGGCGCAACATTGCGACGACGCCGGGCAAAGTGATCCACGAAACGCCGCTGTATCAGCTGATCCAGTATGCGCCGACCACGCCAACTGTGGGCAAGACACCGCTGGTCATCTTCCCGCCGTGGATCAACCGTTTCTACATCCTCGATCTGAGCCCCGAGAAATCTTTCATTCGCTGGGCGGTCGATGAAGGCTTGAGCGTGTTCATGGTCAGCTGGAAATCTGCCGATGCGTCGATGGCTGACATCATCTGGGACGATTATATCGCCGCACAAATCGACGCGATCGATACGATCCGCAGATTGCTTGATGTGAAATCGGTGCACACCATCGGCTATTGCGTGGCGGGGACGACGCTGGCGGCGACGCTCGCCGTGCTGGCGGCGAAGGGCAAGGCGAAGAGGGTAAAGTCGGCGACGTTCTTCACCGCACAGGTCGATTTCAGCGAGGCGGGCGAACTGCTCAACTTTGTCGACGATGCCAATCTGGCGATGATTGATCAATTGTCGAGCGGCGGCTTTCTTGACGGGCGTTACCTTGCGCTGACGTTTAATCTTCTGCGCGGCAAGGATTTGATCTGGAACACGGTTGTCAGCAATTATCTGCTCGGCAAGGATTACCCCGCATTTGATCTGCTCCACTGGAATGGCGACACGACCAACTTGCCCGCGAAATGGCATAAGTCGTATCTATGCGACCTCTATCGTGACAACAAGATGGTGGTGCCGGGGGCGTTGCGCGCGTTGGGCGAGGCGATTGACCTGACGAAAATTGAAACGCCCGCCTACGTTCAGGCGGGCCGCGACGACCATATTGCGCCGTTGGCCAGTGTCTGGAAATTGACTGACCACCTGAAAGGGCCAATCCGGTTCGTGTTGGCGGGATCGGGCCACATTGCCGGCGTCGTCAATCCGCCCGCTGCGATGAAATACCAGCACTGGATTGACGGGTCGATGGACAGCCTTGACGGTTTCCAGACAACCGCCACAGAAATTAAGGGCAGCTGGTGGCCCGACTGGATCAGTTGGATTCGCGGATTCGGCGGCGATCATGTTGTCGCCAGCGGCGCGCGCATACCTGGAGAAGGTGCGTTGAAGGCCATCGAGGGTGCGCCGGGACGCTACGTCAAAGCACGTTAAACCAGCAAGAATTGCGTTTATGTTGCACTGCAACAAAAGTTCTTGCAATCTGCTGCCAATCGTTTATATTGCGCTGCAACATAGACGTAATGGAGGCTGCCGTGGTCGCAAAAACTACCAAGACGAAGATTGTCGCCAAGCCAATGACAACAAAGCCGGTTGTGAAGTCAGCGCCGGTCGCAAAGCCTGTTGTTGCTGCCAAGGTCGAATCGCCCAAGCCAGCTGTAGCCCCTCCGGTCGCCAAGCCTGCCATTACCGAAACTGCCGCAGTTGCAACGCCCGTTGTTACCGCTCCCGTCAAAACCCCGGACGTCATCAAGACGCCAGTCATCGCAGAAGGAAAAAAAGTCATGAACGATACCGTCACCAAGGTTCAGGAAACCGCCCAGAAGTTCACTGCCGACGCCACCGCACGCGCCACCGAAGTGTTCGGCGATGTCTCGGCCCGCGCCAAGACTGCTATGGAAAAGGGCTCGAAGGGCCTCGAAGAAATGGTCGAATTTTCGAAGGGCAACCTCGAAGCCGTCGTCGCTTCGGGCCGAGTCGCCGCCAAGGGCGCGCAGGACATTGCGAAATATTCGGCTGAATATGGCCGCAAGTCGATCGAAGACGCCAACGCAACCGCCAAGAAGTTTGCGGCCGTGAAGTCGCCGACTGAATTCTTCGCGCTTCAGTCGGAAGTTGCCAAGACCAACCTCGACGCAATGGTCGGCGAAGCATCGAAGTTTGCTGAAGGCTATATGAAGTTGCTCGGCGAAATCGTGCAGCCAATGCAGAACCGTTATGCAGTTGCGGTAGAAAAAGTGAAGTCGGTTACCGCCGCCTAAGCCTAACGCGCTAGAAATCTGAAAAGGGCCGCTTCGGGAAACCGGAGCGGCCTTTTTTTTGCGAAACTCTTGCCCCGCGCCCCCGCGATGCCATATCGTGACGCTATGCAGATTCTGGGCGCGAACGAACGTAAAAATGACGAAGGCGGCGGCACGGGTGTTGGTGTCGCGACGCGGACCCGCACGCGGACCAAACAGCCCGCGCCTTATAAAGTGCTGATGCTCAACGACGATTATACGCCGATGGAATTTGTCGTTCTCTGCCTGCAACGCTTTTTCCGGATGAGTATGGAAGACGCAACGCGGGTGATGCTCCACGTCCACCAAAAGGGTGTCGGCGTGTGCGGCATCTTCAGTTACGAAGTGGCCGAAACGAAAGTCACGCAAGTGATGGATTTTGCCAAGACCAACCAGCACCCCTTGCAATGCACACTTGAAAAGGCGTGAGCGGCGCTGCCGTCGTCATCGGGGCTGGTGACGCAACGGGCGCCGCGATCGCTAAGGCTTTTGCTCGCGACGGCCTGACGGCGTGCGTCAATCGGCGGGCACGCAATGCCGATGCACTTGAAGCTTTGGCAGCATCGATCCGTGACCAGGGGTTGAAGGCGCGCGCTTTCCCGGGGGATGCGCGTGAGGAAGCCGATATCGTCGCGATGTTTGAAATGGTCGAAGTCGAAGTCGGTCCTGTCGAGGTTGCGGTGTTCAACATCGGCGCGAACGTCAATTTCCCGATTACTGAAATGACGGCGCAGGTATACCGGAAGGTGTGGGAAATGGCCTGTTTCGGCGGTTTCCTGATGGGGCGCGAAGCCGCGCGGCATATGCAGAAGCGCGGGCGCGGCACAATCATCTTCACCGGCGCGACCGCGAGCCTTCGCGGCGGCGCGGGCTATTCGGCTTTTTCGGGTGCGAAGGCGGGGCTTCGGATGCTTGCCCAATCGATGGCGCGCGAGCTCGGTCCGAAAGGAATTCATGTCGCGCATGTCGTGATTGACGGCGCCATCGACACCGCATTCATCCGCGAACGCCATCCCGATTTTGACAATGCCAAAGCGGCGGACCTCGTCCTGTCGCCCGATGCCATTGCCACGCAATATGTCATGCTCCACCACCAACCGCGCAATGCGTGGACCCATGAGCTTGATTTGCGCCCCTGGGGAGAGAGCTTCTGACCCGCACGCTGGAGTTTATTTTCGATTTCGCGAGCCCCAATGCGTATCTCGCAATGAGAGTGCTGCCGCCAATTCTCGAACGCACCGGCGCAACGCTGAAAATCACGCCCGCACTGCTTGGCGGCATATTCAAGGCGACGGGGAACAGCGCGCCGATGGTCCAATATGCCAGCGTTCCCGCCAAACTTGCCTATGAGCGGCTCGAAATGAAACGCTTCATTGCGGCGCATCGACTGACCGACTTTCGGTTCAATCCGCATTTTCCCGTGAATACGTTGATGATGATGCGTGCAGCAATGGTTGCCAATGCCGATGGTCGCCTGAACGCTTATGTCGATGCGGTGTTGCGCGCGATGTGGGAGTTGGGTCTGAAGATGGATGATCCGGAAATCGCCACCCAATACTTGTCCGAAAATGGCTTTGACGGCCCGTTGATGGTCGCCCGTGCGAGCGAGCAGGAAGCAAAAGATGCGCTGGTTGCAACGACGACGGCCGCTGTCGCGCGGGGTGCCTTCGGCATCCCCAGCTTCTTCGTTGGTGACGCCATGTTCTTTGGCAAAGACCGGCTCGACCAAGTCGAACGCGAATTAACCCAATAAATCGGCAAAACAAAACCGGCCGGCACCATTGCTGGAACCGGCCGGTCTCGCACACTCACTCCGGGTAGATAGAGCTTCGGGGGAAATTTGTTGCGTTAGGCGACCTGCGCCTGGGGCATATCCATCGCCATCTCTTCGGGATCGCGTAGGACATAGCCACGGCCCCAGACAGTCTCGATATAGTTTTCGCCACCGCAAGCCATGCTGAGCTTCTTGCGCAGCTTGCAGATGAAGACGTCGATGATCTTGAGTTCGGGTTCGTCCATCCCACCATATAGATGGTTGAGGAACATTTCCTTGGTGAGCGTCGTGCCCTTGCGCAGGCTCAGCAGCTCGAGCATCGCGTATTCCTTGCCGGTCAGGTGGACACGGGCCCCATCGACTTCCACGGTCTTGGCATCGAGATTGACCGCAAGCTTGCCGGTACGGATGACCGATTGGCTGTGGCCTTTCGACCGGCGAACAACAGCGTGGATACGCGCAACAAGTTCGTCGCGGTGAAAAGGCTTGGTAACGTAATCGTCGGCACCAAAGCCGAATGAGCGCACTTTGCTGTCCATTTCGCTGATGCCGCTAAGGATCAGCACCGGGGTCTGCACCTTGGCGACGCGCAGCTTCTTGAGCACATCATAGCCGTGCATGTCGGGCAGATTGAGGTCGAGACAGATGATGTCGTAATCATAGAGCTTGCCAAGGTCCAAGCCCTCTTCGCCCAGATCGGTGGTATAGACATTGAACCCTTCGGTCGTCAGCATCAGCTCAATCGCTTTTGCCGTTGTCGGTTCGTCTTCGATCAACAAAACACGCATCCGTGTAACCCCTTTAGCCGCCCGTGAAATTCATTAACCAAAAAACCAATGAAGGGAAAAGGTTAATTTCTTCTTAAGCCGCAGAAATGCGCGAGTCGTTTTGATCGGACCCACTCCGTCATTGCGAGCGCAGCGAAGCAATCCAGTGTGCACTGTTGAACTGGATTGCTTCGCTCCGCTCGCAATGACGAACGGTTGGAGCAATATGAAACCAAATAACCGCCATCCGATCCGGAGAGCCATCATGACCAAAGCCACCGACAACCACCGCCTCGCGCTTGACTATCTTGCCAAGGATATGGCCGCACTCGAAAATGAGGAGCGCCACGTCCTTGACGACATCAAAGCACAGAAAGTTACGAGCCGCGATACGACGAGCACGGCGAGCCAAAGCGCAACCTATTGGGACCGGCTGGCCGACCGTGTCGCGGCAGTGGGCGGGTCATGGGCTTTCATTTTTACATTTATCGCCATCCTGCTCGGCTGGATGCTGCTGAATACAGGCGTGCTGGCGCAGTGGCGGATGCAGTTTGATCCCTATCCCTATATTTTCCTCAATTTGATGCTGTCGATGACGGCCGCGCTTCAGGCACCCGTCATCATGATGAGCCAGAACCGCGCGTCGGCGATGGACCGTGTCGCAGCGAGTCACGATTATGAGGTGAACCTGCGCGCCGAGCTCGAAATCGTGCGGCTGCATCACCGGCTTGATGAAATGCATAAGGAAGTAAGTGCTCTTGTCGCCATCTTGGGAAAGCGGTGAACCTTGATGTAGGGGATTGCGCGGGCGCGATAAGCAGCTAGGTTCGCAGGTAACAATAAGTCTTTAGGGGACCATTATGATTTTCGGCCGCGTCAAATCGCTCGACGCCATATTGCGCACAGCGGAGAAAAAGTCGCTCACACGTTCGCTTGGCGCATTTCAACTGACGATGCTTGGCATCGGCGCTGTTATCGGCACCGGTATTTTTGTTCTGACAGCGGAAGCTGCACAAAAAGCAGGGCCGGGCATGATGGCCGCGTTCGTTATCGCAGGCATCGTTTGCGCCGTTGCTGCGCTCTGCTACGCCGAAATGGCCGCGATGGTTCCGGTGTCGGGATCGGCTTACACCTATAGCTACGCCGTCATGGGCGAATTGATCGCGTGGATGGTCGGCTGGGCGCTGATCCTCGAATATGCGGTGGCAGCAGGGGCTGTGTCCGTAGGCTGGTCGGGCTATGTTGTCGGCTTGCTTGAGAATGCGTTTAGCATGGACATTCCCGATGCACTCGTCCGTGGCCCTTATGATGGCGGCATCGTTAATTTGCCTGCGATGGGCATTGCCGGTCTTGTGACATGGCTTCTGGTTATCGGCACGAAAGAAAGCGCAACCGTTAATTCGATCCTCGTGAGCATCAAGGTTGCGGCGTTAACCCTGTTCATCATTTTGGCGATACCGGTTATCAAAATGGAGAATTTCACACCGTTTTCGCCGCTCGGGTTTGGCGGAATTTCGGCAGCAGCCGCATCGATCTTTTTTGCCTATGTCGGCTTCGACGCCGTGTCGACTGCGGCGGAGGAAACCAAAAATCCTCAACGCAATATGCCGATCGGCCTGATCGGGTCGCTCGCGATTTGCACGGTCTTCTATCTGCTGGTTGCTGCCGGTGTTATTGGCAGCGTCGGGGCACAGCCTGTCATGGGTCCAGATGGGATGGGGCTGGCGCCGGGGAGCAAGGAACTTGCGGCACAGTGCGCGGCCTTGGGCGACCAAGCAGTGGTATGTTCAAAGGAAGCGCTGGCGTGGACGCTGCGCGAAATCGGTTGGCCACAGGTTGGTAATCTGATCGGGCTTGCAGCGGGGCTTGCGCTGCCGTCGGTCATTTTAATGATGATGTTTGGTCAGACCCGCATCTTCTTTGTCATGAGCCGGGATGGCCTTTTGCCGCAGGTCTTTTCGAAAATTCATCCAACCTATCACACACCGCACGTCATCACGATCCTGACGGGGATATTTGTGGCGCTGTTTGCGGCGTTCTTTCCGGTCGGGAAATTGGCCGATATTTCCAATTCGGGCACCTTGTTTGCGTTTGCTGCGGTGTCAATTGCCGTGCTGGTGCTGCGCCGTACGGATCCCGACCGCAAACGCCCATTCAAGACACCTGCGATCATGATCACGGCACCGCTGGCAATTGCTGGTTGCGTCTATCTATTCTGGAGCTTGGGTGTTGACACCAAATTGATGTTTGTCGGTTGGGCAGCCATCGGGTTGATCGTTTACTTCGTCTATAGTCGCAGCCGTAGCCATGTCGGCCTTGGCCATGACGAAGTGCACGAACTCGACGCCGACATTCCGCCGACGTCGGTACCGCCGATTAACTAGGCGAGTCGCGCCCGTGGCGACGCGGCAAAGCCGCGCTGTCGATCCTCAATTCTTGAGGTCGGTCGCGCTTGCCTGAGGACGGAATAGCGCCGCTATTCCGATCCCAAGCGGCGCGCAACCAGCGCCCTGAGGTCCGCCTCGGGGCGTGGGCCATAGTGGCTGATCACTTCGGCCGCGCAGACGGCACCCATGACAAGGCTATCATGCAATGATCGGCCTTCGGCTTGTCCGCTCAGGAAGCCTGCCGCGAACAAATCGCCCGCACCCGTGGTGTCAACGACTTTGGCGACCGGTTCGGCGGTAACGTGCGCATGCTCGCCACCCGAGTGCGCCTCAGCCCCATTCTCACCATGCGTTACGACCAGCGTGCGCACTTTGGCTGAGAGCATTGTGACAGCGGAGGCAACATCGTCGGTGCCCATTAATGCATGGACTTCGCCGTCATTGGCAAAAAGAATGTCGATCAGGCCATCGTCTATCAGCGCTCGGAAGTCATCGCCGTGTCGTGAAATGCAGAACGCGTCGGACAAAGTGAAGGCAACCTTGCGTCCCGCCGCGCGGGCAACATCAATAGCAGCGCGCATCGCAGCACGCGGTTCTTCGGGATCCCAGAGATAGCCTTCGAGATACAGGATCGCGCTGTCTGCAATGAGATCGGCATCAATCGCGGCAGCAGGCAGGAACTGTGATGCCCCCAGAAACGTGTTCATCGTCCGCTGGCCATCGGGCGTGACGAGGATCAGGCAGCGCGCCGTTGCCGGGTCCGCAGAACGGGCGGGTGTGTCGAATCGCACACCGATAGCGCGGATGTCATGGGAGAAGACTTCGCCCAGCTGGTCACTCGCGACTTGCCCAACGAACCCGCACTTGCGCCCCAGCGCGGCCATCCCCGCAATCGTGTTCGCCGCCGACCCACCCGAGATTTCCTTGCCTGGCCCCATCCGCCCGTAAAGTTCCGCCGCGCGCGCATCGTCGATCAACTGCATCGACCCGCGCGACAGGTTTTCGCTGATGATGAAATCCTCGGTGGCGCTGGCGATCACGTCGACAATGGCATTGCCGATGGCGGTTACGTCATAGGTCGTTGTCATAAAATCCCGTTCGCGCTGAGCTTGTCGAAGCGCTGTCCTTTACTTCGCAATCCGCAAAGGGGAAGAGCAAGGCGTCGACAACCTCAGCCCGAACGGACTTTTCATGCGGATTTTGGTTTTAACAATGCTTGCTGTCCTTTCCGCTTGTGCGACGACCCCGCCGCCAAAACCGCGCGCTGTGCCTACGGTCAGTGTGCCGATGCGACCGACCGGTCTTGAGCGCGTGCTGGGTCAGGATGCCCGCGCGCTGACGACCATGTTCGGAACACCCGATCAGGATGTGAAAGAAGATGGCGCGCGTCGCCTGCAATATGCCGGGCCATTTTGCACGCTCGATACTTATCTTTATCCGCCCCGCACGGGGGCAGAACCTGTCGTCACATATATGGACGCACGCCAGCCCAACGGCAAAGATATGGACCGCGCATCATGCGTCGCGGCATTGGTGCGCCGCAAGGAGGCGCGATAGCGCCCAATCCGCTGCCTCGCGTACGACGTCGTCAGCGTCATCGGCCAGCGATTGAAGCGGTGCTATCAACCGCCCCTCCCCGCTATTCCCCGCAGCAATGCAAGCATTGCGCACCATGCGATGGCGGCCAATACGTTTGATTGGCGAACCGGAGAATATCTGACGAAACCCCGCGTCGTCCAGCGTCAGCAAGTCCGACAATTCGGGCACTGCCAATTCGGCGCGCGCGACAAAGGCTTTGTTCGCCGACGCGCTGTCAGCGAATTTGTTCCACGGGCAGACGGCAAGACAATCATCGCAGCCATAGATGCGGTTGCCCATCGCGGTGCGGAACTCGTGCGGGATCGGTCCCTTATGCTCAATAGTCAGATAGGAAATGCAACGCCGCGCATCGAGGCGAAAGGGCGCAGGGAAGGCATCAGTCGGGCAAGCGCGCTGGCACGCGTCGCAATTGCCGCAGCGGTCGGCATGCGGGGGATCGGGCTCCAACGCGAGTGTCGTCATGATCGCGCCGAGGAAAAGCCACGACCCGTGCTCGCGGCTGACGAGGTTCGTATGCTTGCCTTGCCAGCCCAGCCCCGCTGCTTGCCCCAGCGGCTTTTCCATCACGGGGGCGGTATCGACGAAGACTTTCAATTCGCCCCCAGCTGTTTCGACCAGCCACCGCGCCAGCGCTTTCAGATTGCGTTTCACGACATCGTGATAATCGGCTCCTTGCGCATAAACCGAAATCCGCCCGACATGGCCAACGTCGGCCAACCGCATTGGATCTTCGGCCGGGGCATAACTCATCCCCAGCGCGATGACACTGCGTGCTTCGGGCCATAATGATTGCGGGGCCGCGCGCTGGTCTGCCCGCGCGGCCATCCAGTCCATGGTGCCGTGGTGCCCTGCGTCAAGCCAATCCTGCAAGGCCGTGCGCCCATCCACCGCATGGGCATGCGTGATACCACATGCGGCAAACCCCAATCGATGCGCTTCTTGCTTTAAGGCTTTTGACAAGGGCTGGTGTTTAGGGTTCACACGCCCCACCTAAACCGTTCGGCGCTCAAGTCGAAACATTCAACAGGACCAAGATGAGTTCCGATTACGCAGTCACCGCGAACGCCCTCGTCAAGACATTCGGATCAAAGCGCGCGGTCGACGGTGTCGATCTCGCAGTGCCGACGGGGATGATCTATGGCGTCCTCGGTCCCAATGGGGCGGGCAAGACCACGACGCTCAGGATGTTGCTCGGCATTATCGATCCCGATTCGGGGACGCGGACATTGCTCGGCCATGATAAGCCACGCGAGGCAAGCGACCGGGTAGGCTACCTCCCTGAAGAGCGCGGGCTTTATCCTGCGATGAAAGCGCGCGAGGCGATTGCGTTTATGGGCGCACTCCGGGGGTTGTCATGGCCCGAAGGGCGCTCTCGCGCCGCGATTTTGATGGAAGCCGCAGGCCTTGGCGCGGTGGTGGACACCAAGATCCGCAAAATGTCGAAGGGGATGGCGCAACTCGTGCAGCTGCTCGGTTCCATTGTTCACCGCCCCGAACTCATTGTTCTTGATGAGCCGTTTTCGGGTCTTGATCCGGTCAACCAAGAACATCTCGAGGCGCTGATCCTTGCCGAGCGGGATCGCGGCGCGACGATCTTGTTTTCAACGCATGTCATGGGCCATGCCGAACGGTTGTGTGACCGGCTCGCCATCATCGCGGGGGCCAAGCGGCGGTTTGAGGGCACGGTTGACGAAGCACGCGGGACGCTGCCGATGCGGGCACATTACGTGCCCTGTTCGGGGGATGATACGGTTAACGCGCTGCTCCCCCCCGACGCGACGCGCAATGGCGGCGGCTGGCGCTTTACCGTGCCAGCGGGCGGCCCCGAACCGCTGTTGCTCACCCTGATCAATGCGGGCCACGGGATTGCGGGGCTCACGATGGAACGCCCCGGTTTGCATGACGCCTTCGTCCGCATCGTTGGCGCCGCCAATTCGGGAGACGCCGCATGAACCGCCTGCTCCGTCAAATCGCCGTGATCGCGCGCCGCGATTTCCTCGCGATTGTTGCGACGCCGACGTTCCTTCTGTTCCTGCTCGCTCCAGCGTTCATGCTCAGCTTTGGCGTTGTCGGCGGATCGGGCGCGGCGCAAATGGGGGCATCATCCGCAGAAAAAGCGCGGATAGTGGCGATTGCTTCGGGTAACGATGCAGTCCGCTTGAAGGCATCCGATGCGATTTTGCGCAAGCTCTATCGTGGCGGTGAGGGGCCACCCACGCTGATCGTGCGAGGTCCGATTGGCGACCCTGCCTTGCAGTTCGAGCGCAAGGATATCGACGTGACAGCGGTGCTCAGCGGACCACTTGCGTCACCCGCTATCCAGTATAAACCCCCCAGCAGGCGTCACGCCGAATATCTCGCGACACTGGCGGACAATGTCGTTCGCGAAAGCCGCACAGGCCTGTCGCTCGACAAGCGTGTGATTGCTGCGGTTATCACCGAAAGCACCGCCGCACGGACCAGTATACGCGGGCAACAAGCCTCGGGATTTGGCGCGGTGTTCGGGATTTTCTTTCTGACGCTTCTTCTCGCGGGCCAAGCTGTCGGCACGCTGGCTGAAGAAAAATCGAACAAGGTGATCGAAATCCTTGCGGCCTCCGTCCCGCTTGAGGCTGTGTTCCTCGGCAAGCTAATTGGCATGTTCGGCGTGTCGGTCGTCTTCGTGGCGTTCTGGGGCGGACTGGCGGCGCTGGGTATTAACCTGTTGCCGCCCGGTGTCGTTCTTGCCGGTTTTGCCCCAGCCATTGGCGCGCCAATGTTCTTCGTTCTTTGCGCGCTTTATCTCGCGATGGCATTTATGCTGCTCGGCGCGGTGTTTCTGGGCGTAGGCGCGCAAGCATCGACGATGCGTGAAATCCAGATGCTCTCGCTGCCGATCACGATTTTTCAGGTATCGATGTTCGGTATTTCGGCAGCGGCGGCTGGCGCACCAGGATCAGCGATCGCGACGTTTGCCGAGATATTTCCGTTCAGTTCACCATTCGCGATGGCGGCGCGCGGCGCGACCGATCCGGCGATCTGGCCGCATGTGCTTGCACTGATGTGGCAAACACTGTGGGTCGGCATCACAATATGGATTTCGGTCCGCCTGTTCCGGATTGGCGTTCTCAAATCGGGGAGCGGCTGGCGCGGCCTGTTTCGCCGCAAGCGCGCCGTTCCTGACCTAAACCGCTATTGACAGGCCTGTGAATAAGGTTGCACGCTGCAACCGAATAGCCAAGCCAATAAGCAGGAGAGAGTCGATGGCAACGCTTGCAGTCGAGCCCGAAATCGCAATCGATCCCTTGGACGTCAGCCGTCCTGAATTATGGCGCGATTACCAGTGGCGCGAACCGTTTGCAGAACTGCGTACCAAATCGCCGATCCATTATACGCCGGTCTCGAAGTTCGGCCCTTATTGGTCGATCAGCACCTACAAGCCAATCCAGCATGTCGAGGCCCTACCAAAGATTTTCTCGTCCGATTGGCAGGTTGGCGGAATCACGGTCGCCGGCGATCCGCTCAAGCTCGAAGAGGGCGAGGTTCGCATGCCGATGTTCATCGCGATGGACCCGCCGCAACATAGCGCACAGCGCCGCACCGTTGCGCCGGCTTTCACGCCAAGCATGATCGACATCATGCGCACCGAAACGGCGCAGCGCACGGGCGAAGTGCTTGACTCCCTCCCCATCGGCAAACCTTTTGACTGGGTCGAGCACGTCTCGATCGAGCTTGCGACAGGCATGCTCGCCAAGCTGTTCGATTTCCCATGGGATGATCGGCATAACCTAACCCGTTGGTCCGATGTGCTTGGCGATGTCGAAATGTTCGATACGCTCGAAAAGCGCCAAGCGCGGCTTGCAAATGCCTATGAAATGGGGGGCGCGTTCCACACTTTATGGGAATCAAAAAAGAACCAAAAACCGACCAACGACCTGATCTCCATCATGCTTCATTCGGATGCAATGAGCCACATGAGCGACGGCGAGTTCATGGGTAACCTGATCCTATTGATCGTCGGCGGCAATGATACGACGCGCAATGCGATGTCGGCGCTGGCTTATGGTCTCGACAAATTTCCCGATCAGCGCGCGAAGCTGGAGGGCAATCCCGACCTGATCACCAACACTGCAAGCGAGATCATCCGCTGGCAAACGCCGCTGGCCCATATGCGGCGGACGGCAATGGAAGATACTGAGATCGATGGCCACAAGATTGCCAAGAATGATAAGCTTGCCCTGTGGTATGTTTCCGCGAACCGCGACGAAAGTGTGTTTCCCAACGGCGACGACATTATTGTGACCCGCGAAAATGCGCGTCGGCATTTGTCGTTCGGCTATGGTATCCACCGCTGCGTCGGCGCGCGCGTGGCTGAACTGGAACTGACCGTGCTGATGGAGGAAATGGCCAAGCGGCGGCTTCGGGTGAATGTGGTCAGCGAGCCCGAGCGGGTGGCAGCGTGCTTCGTTAATGGCTATAAAAAGCTGATGGTCGAACTTTCGACTTACTGAGGTGCAACCAAATGGTCAGTGAACCCGTATATCGCAGCATAGACGGAGAAACCGACATGCACCTCAATCGCCGCAATTTTATCACCTCGGCCAGCGTTGCCATTTTAGGCGGGGCATTCGCAACGGCGGCTTGCGCCAAAGCCGGGCCAGCGGAAAAGTTCGAGCTCACGCTGACCGATGCCGAATGGCGCAAACGCTTGACCCCCGCTCAATATGCGACACTGCGCAAGGAAGCGACCGACCGCCCCGGAAACAGTCCTTATCTGAACGAACACCGCACCGGAATTTTCTCGTGCGCAGGCTGTGCGTTGCCGGTTTATTCGTCGAAAACCAAATTTGACAGCGGCACTGGCTGGCCCAGTTTCTGGGCTGCGCTTCCCAATTCGGTTCGCAATCGCACTGACTCAACGCTGGGTTTCGCGCGGGTTGAGGAACATTGCCGCCGGTGTGGTGGGCATCTTGGCCATGTGTTTGACGACGGCCCTGCGCCAACCGGAAAGCGGCATTGTATCAATGGCACTGCGCTGAAATTTACGCCGGGGCGCGCTTAGCGGAAATTGTCAGCGTAGGCCTGTAGCTTCAGGATTTTCTGCGGCGCGGGGATGACATGGGCGGTGATGCCGTATTTGTCGGCATAGGCTTGGGCGGCGTCAAGCGTCGCAAAGCGCAAGCTAATCTGGCCCCGTGTATCGCCCGATCCCGCCCACCCCGTCAGGGGATCGGGCCTCTTCGCCTCGGTCGGCTGAAATTCGAGCATCCAGTGGTCTGTGCCGCTGCGGCCCGACTGCATGGCGTTCTTGGGCTTTTGAAATATACGGGCGTGTGACATGGACATGCTTTGCCGCAGGTCAGGGTTGGCGTGCAAGCGCGTTCTTCGTCTTCAGACTCGCAGTGGCTGTGGTCGGATCATCGGGCCAGTTATGTTTGGGGTAACGCCCGCGCATCTCCTTTGCGACATCGGCCCAGCTTCCCGCCCAGAACCCCGGCAAGTCGCGCGTGGTTTGTATCGGGCGTCCAGCGGGCGAGGTCAGCGACAGAATGAGCGGCGTTTTGTCTGGCCCGATTGTAGGATGCGCGGTCAACCCAAACAGCGCCTGCACCCGCAAGGTGACTGTCGGCCCCCCTGCGACATCATAATCGATATAGTGCGTCTGGCCACCAGGCGCGACAAAGTAAGCCGGTGCCTGCCGGTCGAGAAGGCGCTGCTCCTCCCAGTCCAGACGGCCACAAAGCGCGTGTTGCAATGCGCCAAGATCGATGTCGGACAGCTTTCGTTTGTCGTGGAGAAGCGGTCCGAGCCATTGATCGAGATCGCAGATCAGTGTTTCCTCGCTCAGTGTCGTCATTTCCATAAATGCGGCCCGAGCGCGTAAATGATGTGTCGTATCGGCCAAAGTGAGGATTGCCAGACCGTGAACGCGGACCCCGTCGATCAAGGCGTGGCGGATGGCGTCCGAGTCGGGTCTGTCGTCGGGGCCAGACGATAGGCGGATCGCGCCCAGCCGGGTTTCTCGCAACGCCGTCACGCCGCCGATGCTCATATCGAATGTCACGCTGGATTTGCTTTCGATACGGTCGGCAAACATTGTGTCGATATCAGCGCGGGTCAACGTCGCCGCCGACAAAATCCGTGCACCCGAAGCGGCGCCCGCTGTTTCGGCAACCGCCAGCCATTCGGCGCGCGCGAGCGGGATTGTCGGGTCCAGCCGGAACCCCGGCCCGCCGACGCTGATCCACTCGGCACCATCAGTGGATCGCCGTTTTGCAACGCGGTCGGGAAAAGCGAGGGCAAGCAAACTGCCAACGCTAGCTGAACCTTGGCTTATGCCTGTGAGTTTCATCCACCCCGTCGCTGTTCGACGTGCGGCCGCCGCGCGCGGACTTGTGTCGCGCCGCCATCGGGTAAGTCGATGGTCTAGGTCGGCGTCATTACCGCCTAGCCCCCGTTCGCTGATCAGCATCACGACTTCCGCCGCCAATGATCTATCCCCTGCGCACAATAACATATGCGCAAGCCGTGGCGGCAGCGGGAGTGTGGCGATTGCCTTGCCATGGGCCGTTACACGACAGTCCTCATCAATGGCCTCGAGCGTCGTCAATCGGGCCCGCGCTTCGGCAATCGCGGCGTCCGGCGGCGGATCGAGCCAACGCAGCGTACGCGGATCGGTCGCACCCCAGATCGCACAGTCGAGCACCAATGCCGATAGATCGGCCTCAAGGATTTCGGGGGGATCAAAGCGCGGCAGGCCCGCCGTCGCGGCCTTTTCCCACAAGCGATAGGCGATTCCCGGCCCCTGTCGCGCCGCGCGTCCGGCGCGTTGTGTGACGGCTGCTTGCGAAGCCCGCTCGGTGACCAGCCGAGTCATCCCCACGCCACGATCATAACATGGGCGGCGGGCGAGGCCGGAATCAACCACGATTCGCACGCCGTCGATGGTCAGGCTGGTTTCGGCGATGCTTGTCGCCAGCACGACTTTGCGCGCTGCCGATGGAAAGATTGCGGCGCGCTGTGCAGAGGGATCGAGGGTGCCGTGGAGCTTATGAAGCGCAACGCCAGACAGGTTGAGCCGCTCAGCGGTACGTTCAATTTCGGCCACACCGGGGAGGAATGCCAACACATCGCCCTGTTCTTCGCTCAGTGCGCGGCGGATAGCGGCCGCCATATCGTCTTCAATCCGGTCGCTCGTCCGACCAACATAACGATGATCCAGCGGCCACGACCGTCCTTCGCTCTGCACGACGGGCGCATCGAGCAATCGCCCGAACCGCCCTTCATCAAGGGTCGCCGACATTGCCATGATCCGCAGATCGGGCCGGAATGCCGCCTGTGCATCAAGTGCAAAGGCAAGACCTGTGTCACAGTCGAGGCTGCGCTCGTGCACTTCGTCGAACAACACTGCCGACACACCAGGCAGATCGGGTTCCGCCTGAACCCGGTTGCGAAAAATGCCTTCCGTCACGATCAGAATGCGCGTTTTTGCGGAGCGCTTGACGTCCATTCGCGTGGCATAGCCGATGGTCTCGCCCACGCGCTCACCCGCCAGAGCGGCCATGCGTTCGGCGGCGGCACGGGCAGCGATCCGGCGGGGCGACAGCAGCAGAATTTCGCCGGTGCACCAATCCTGCGCCAGCAAGGCGGGTGCAACGGCTGTAGTTTTTCCGGCACCCGGCGGCGCGATGATGACAAGGTTGGACGTCGTGCGCAGTGCTGCAATTATGTCAGGCAGGACGTCATGTATGGGAAGCGAAATTAGTAAGCTCTCGCAATGGCGAACTCAACGGCTTCGGTCAGCGCCGATTTTGCCGCCCCACCTGCAAACGGGCCCAGCGCATCAATCGCGCGTTGCCCATAATGCCGCGCGCGTTCGAGGGCGTCGTCAATGGCGCCGGTCGCGCGGAGCAATGAGATGCCATGCGCCAGATCGTCGTCGCCGACACGCCGCCCTTCCATTGCATCCTTCCAGAATGCGCGGTCCGCGTCGGACCCACGCGCATAGGCAAGGATGACCGGCAGCGTGACTTTGCCATCGCGAAAATCATCGCCTACGCCTTTGCCCATCGTTGCCGCATCGGATGCATAGTCGATGGCGTCATCGACCAGCTGAAACGCGATGCCAAGGTTGCGGCCATAAGTGTCGAGCGCCTTTTCGACTGCTTCGTCGCGTTCGGCGACCACGGCGGCAATCTTGCAGGCGGCGGAAAACAGCACAGCGGTTTTCGCGGCGATAATATCGAGATAGCGGTCTTCGCCCAAACCCACCTGACGCTGTGCGGTCAACTGGTTCACTTCGCCTTCGGCAATGACGGCGGAAGCGTTTGACAGGATGCGCAGCACTTTCAAGCTGCCGTCCTCGACCATCAGCTCGAAGCTGCGGCTGAACAGGAAATCGCCGACAAGTACACTCGCGGGATTGCCCCAGATGACATTTGCCGTGCGCTTGCCGCGACGCAGGCCCGATCCATCGACGACATCGTCATGAAGCAATGTCGCGGTGTGGATAAACTCAACCGCAGCGGCCAGCTTGTGATGCCGGGTGCCGGGATAATCGAGCAGCTTGGCGCAGGCGAGCGTCAGCATCGGCCGCATTCGCTTGCCCCCGCCCGCAATCAGATGGCCCGCAAGTTCAGGGATCAGTGGAATTTCGGACTGCATCCGCTCAAGGATGACATGATTGACCGCATTCAGGTCTGCCGCAACAAGCGAGACCATCGTATCAAGCGTCGGGCTGCGGTCAGGGCGGATACTGTGGATTGTCGCTGTCATAATTCGCTTTCCTCTGGCGTTTTGCGCACTTTAAGGCAAGTGCAGCGACGGGAGGCCCGCATGACCGATACGCAATTGCAACATTATCGGGAAAGTATCGACAACATTGATGCCGCACTGGTGTTTATGCTCGCCGAGCGGTTTAAGGTGACGCAGGCAGTGGGCCGCCACAAGGCGCAGTCGGGGCTTCCTCCCGCTGATCCGGGTCGCGAAGAACGGCAAATCACGCGTCTGCGTAAACTCGCCGAGGACGCAAACCTCGATCCCGATTTTACTGAAAAATTCCTGCGCTTCATCATCGATGAAGTGATCCGCCATCATGAAGGAATGCGGTAGCGTTACGCGGCCACTGGGAGGCGCAGCCTTGCGAGGAGCCCGCCCAGATCTTCGCTTTCGTCGAGACTGACCGATCCGCCATAAATCTCGGCGACATCACGGACGATCGCAAGGCCAAGGCCTGTCCCCGGCTTCCCCGTATCAAGGCGCGCACCGCGGTCGAAAATGTGGGTGCGATCAGCTTCGGGGATGCCCATGCCATCATCTTCGACCTGAAATTCCACAAAATCGCCATCGCGCACAACCGTGATGAAAACACTGCCGCCGCCATATTTTGCGGCATTTTCGATCAGATTGCCGAGGAGTTCGTCAAGATCCTGCCGCTCAACGCGGACTGACGACGTCTTTTCGCCGGCGATTTCGATGCGCACCTTGGGATAAAGCATGCCGACGGCGCGCTCGACCGATTGCAGCGAGGGCCAAACTTCGGCGCGGCTATGCGCATGGCCGCGCCGCCCAACAGCACGCGCACGCGCGAGATGATGATCGACCTGCCGTCGCATGGTCGTCGCCTCGCGTGCAACGATGTCCGACAAATCGTCGCTTTTGGCAGTCGCGGCATTCATGATCACGGTCAGCGGTGTCTTCAGCGCATGCGCGAGATTGCCCGCATGACGACGCGCTTCTTCGGCCTGCTTTTCATTGTGTGCGATCAGGCCGTTGAGTTCATCGACCAGCGGCGCGACTTCTTCGGGAAGCTTTTCCTGCGCAATCCGCGATTGCCGCCCGCTGCGCATATCCGCAATCGACTGCCGCAGTCTCCGCAACGGCCACAGCCCGTAAAGCGTCTGGAGTGCCGCCATCAGGATCAGGCCAAGGCCCAGCATTGCGAAACTGCGCACCAGTGTTTTGCGCAGCGTATCGATTTGCGTGTCGAGCCCGTCGCGCGTCTGTGCCACCTGAAACCGCCAGACTGTTTTTGAAAAAGGCAGCTTGATGTCGCGTTCGACGATGCGCAGCTTCTGGTCGCGCAGCTGGCTGCTATCGTAAAAATGGGCTTTGGTGTCGCGGTGTGGTGGGCCGTAAATCAGGCTGTCGTCCCACAAGGAGCGTGAGCGGAACGGTTCGACGCCTTTGGCCGAAATCTGCCAGTAAAGCCCCGATTGCGCTTCTAGGAAACGCTGGTCGCCAAGCGGCCGGTTCAGGCGAACTTCGCCGTCGGGGCCGATTTCGGCCGATGAGATCATTGCGGTCAAAACATAATCGAGCTGGTCATCGAAATTCTGGGTGACCGCCCCTGCGAGCACACGGTCGAGGGCAATGCCGCCGCCAATCAGCAGCAACAATATCCATGCTGCCGCCATCCCGATCATCCGGCGGGATAGCGACCCCTTGGTTTGTGAGAGGGACAGATTATCCGTTTGCCCTGAGCCTGTCGAAGGGTTGTCCTTCTTGGGCTCCGCTTTCGCAGAAAAAGGCAGGACTTCGACAAGCTCAGCCCGAACGGCATCCATCTTAGCCAGCCGGTTCATCAAGCGAATAGCCAAGCCCGCGGATTGTTGTGATCACATCGGCACCCAGTTTCTTGCGGATGCGCGTCACAAACACTTCGATGGTGTTAGAATCACGGTCGAAATCCTGATCATAGATATGCTCGATCAGTTCGGTGCGGCTGACGACTTTGCCTTTGTGGTGGAGGAGATAGCTGAGCAGCTTATACTCCTGCGCCGTCAGCTTCACCGGCTCACCTGCCAGCGTGACACGGCCCGAACGGGTGTCGAGGCGAACGTCGCCCGCGATCATTTCAGCGCTGGCGTTGCCTGCTGCCCGCCGGATCAGCGCCCGCAACCGGGCAATCAATTCTTCGGTCTGAAAAGGCTTGGCGAGATAATCATCCGCGCCCGCATCGAGACCCGCCACCTTGTCCGACCAGCTGTCGCGCGCCGTCAGCACCAGTACCGGAAATGTCTTGCCTTCCTTGCGCCAGCGGTCGAGCACCGTCAGCCCGTCGATCTCGGGCAGACCGAGGTCGAGGATGATCGCATCATAGCTTTCGGTCGAGCCGAGATAATGCCCATCCTCGCCATCCGTCGCCAGATCGACGGCATAGCCCGCGCCCTCAAGTGTGTTTTTAAGCTGTGCGCCCAGCGTGGGTTCGTCTTCGACGATCAAAAGCCGCATATCGGTCTCCCTATTTTTCGGAACCTTAGCGGGGATTATTCGCCAGCGCGACCCACAACTGCGCCGGTGCGGCCGTCGACGTCGACCCAGATGACCGAACCGTCGCGCATGAACTTCAGGCGATAACGACCCATGTCTTCGTCAAACTCAGCGCCGATATAGTCCGCACCACGCGACTTCATTTGTGGAACGACGCCGTTTTCGATCGCACGTTTCGACATGAGCGCGCCCGACAGACGCCCTTGATATACCGCGTCGGCATCGCCGCGCCGTCCCTGCGCATCAAGTTGCGACCCAGCATGTATGAGGAACAATGCGTTCAAAAGAACAAGTTTCATCGGGTTCATGCGGTATGCCATAGCGCCAGCCCATTGAATAAGTCATGAATGGGCCGTCAACGGCGCTGACAGGAAACTTGGGCATGAAAAGCATTTTACGCCGCATGGTCATCACGATCCTGCGACAACTCCCGCTGAAAAGTGGCGTTACCGCAATTGCTTATCACCGTTTCATTCTGTGGCTGATTTCTGACTTGCCCGATCCGACGATGACCACGCTGCGCGACGGGACACCAATTGCAACGTCGCCGCATGATCACGACGGCAGCATCCTTTATCTATTTGGTACCAATGATCCCAAGGTTACGCTGACAGTTGAAGCGCTGCTCGACCCCGACGACGTTTTTCTCGACATTGGCGCAAACCATGCAACCATCGGTTTTGCGGCGTCGCGGGTCGTTGGTTCAAAAGGCGCAGTCCATCTTTTCGAGCCACAACGAAAGCTTGGCGACCATATTGCCGGCGCGATGACTGCCGGTGGGTTCGACAATGTCACGCTGCATCGCATTGGCCTGCTTGATGTCGATGGCAGCTTCGAATTGCGGTCGCCGCACGACCATTCGGGCAGTGCGACGTTCGCCGACACGGGCACCGCAACACATTTCGACGCGAGCGAAACCTGTGCCGTGCGCGCTATCGCGCCGTATGTCGGGCCGCTTGTTGCCGATCATCGGTTTGCAGCAAAGATCGATATTGAAGGGGCCGAACTCAAAATCCTGCCATGGCTGCTTGCCCAGCCGACGATGCGTTTCCTGATTTTCGAAGCGTCCAACAATTCCGCAGCGCTTTATGACGAGGTCCGCGCGAAAGGGCTGCTTCTGTACGGCTTGGTCCGCAATCCGCTGCTCATGCGGTATCATCGCATCGATTCGCTGGGCGATCTTGCCCGGTTTCATGACGTGATTGCGCTCAAAGCAACCGCCCCCGGTCCCGATGTGGCCAATCGAACGCAACTCCGCGCGATGTTGCGAACGGCCTGAAAGGATTTGCTTCGCGTTCGATGCGCGGTCGGTTAGGGCGCGGATCATGGGTGCGGATATCACTTGCGACATCGCGATTGTGGGCGGCGGGTTGGCCGGCGGGTTGACCGCTTATGCGCTGTCGGTGAAGCGGCCCGATCTTTCGGTACGCCTCATCGATCCGTCAGCGACGTTTGGCGGCAATCATGTCTGGTCGTTCTTTACAAGCGACATCAACCCTGCGGATTGGTGGATCGTTGAACCCTTTATCGATCATCAGTGGGATCGTTATGAGACGCGCTTTCCGGCCCACACCCGCCGGTTTGAATCACCGTTCAACTCGATCCGTTCGCAGAATTATGACGGGCATTTGCGGGCTGTCTTGCCTGACGATGTGCCAGTTCAAGGCGAGGCGGTCGAGTTGTCGCAAACCAAAGTGTATCTTAGCGACCAGCGCAGCATAACCGCAGGCGGGGTGTTCGATGGGCGCGGTGTTGCGGACCTCGATCATCTCGATTTTGGTTGGCAGAAATTCGTCGGGCAAGAGTTTCGCACTGCGGCGCCGCATGGCCTGATGCATCCTATCGTCATGGACGCGACGGTCGACCAGATTGACGGCTATCGATTCGTCTACGCGCTCCCCTTTGCCGAAGACCGGATTTTTATCGAAGATACCTATTACAGCGACGAGCCGGACATTGACCGCGAGGCAATGGCGGCGCGGATCAAGGAGTATGCGGCGGCGCAGGGCTGGGACCTGGCCGAACTGATCCATCAGGAAATGGGGGCTTTGCCCGTCACGATGGGTGGCGATTTCGATGCTTATTGGCGGTCAGGCGGCGAAGCCGCAAAGATCGGCGTGCGCGCTGCGCTGTTTCACGGGACGACGGGATTCTCGCTACCCGATGCCGTGCGCACGGCATCGATGATTGCCAAACTCGATGATCTGTCCGGCCCCGCCATTGCCCGCGCGATGCGCCAGTTTGCCGAGGGGCGCTGGAAGGGTGGCAGTTTCTATCGCCTGCTCGACCGAATGCTTTTCCGCGCGGCCACACCCGGCACGCGTTATCAAGTGCTCCAACGCTTTTACGGGCTGCACCCATCGTTGATCCAACGCTTCTATGCCGGGAACACGACCTTCCTCGACAAGGCACGTATCCTTTCGGGCAAACCACCCGTGCCGATTGGCCGCGCGATGGCCGTCATGCGTGAGACGAAGCGATGAAGCGTCTTGCCGTTTATTGCGGGTCAGCATCGCCCACTGACACCGTCTATATCGACGCTGCTCGGATGGTCGGTGCCGACCTTGCAAGGCGCGGCATTGGCGTTGTCTATGGCGGTGGGCGGCTCGGCTTGATGGGTGCCGTTGCCGATGCCGCTTTGGACGCAGGCGGCGAAGTGATCGGCATCATCCCGCAAGCGCTCGTCGATGCCGAAGTCGCACATCGCGGCTGCACTGAACTCCGCATTGTGTCCGGCATGCATGAGCGCAAGGCGTTGTTCACTGATCTGTCGGACGGGTTCATAACCCTCCCCGGTGGCGTCGGGACGATGGATGAATTGTGGGAAGCCGTCAGCTGGTCGCAGCTTGGTTACCACGAAAAGCCAGTTGGGCTGCTCAACATTGGCGGGTTTTACGATGCGCTTATTGTCTTTAACCGGCACATGGCCACCGTGGGATTTGTCCGCGACCAGCATCGCGGCATCCTGCTCAGCGACGAAAATCTCGATGGACTGCTCACTCAAATGAACGCTTATCGCCCGCATGAAACGATCTTGAAGATGAAGGCCGCCAATTTGTGAGACTTGATCGCGCCGCGCTCGTCGCCGCGTCGGCGGAGTCGATTGCCAAGGGTTCGAAGTCTTTCGCGCTCGCCAGCAAAGTCTTCGATTCCGTTACGCGTGAGCGGGCCTGGCTGCTTTATGGCTGGTGCCGCGCGTGCGATGACCTCGCCGATGGACAGGATCATGGCGGCGCACGTGAAACTGTGACCGATCCAAAGGCGCGGCTGGAAACGCTCATGTCGCTTACAGACCGTGCGCTTGCGGGCGAAACAACGGGTAACGCCGCCTTCGACGGCCTTGCCGTTGTTGCAACCGAAGTCGGTATTCCTCGCCGGTTTATCGACGATCATATCGCCGGCTTCGCGCTTGATGCGGATGACTGGCGTCCACGCAGCGAAGACGACCTGCTGCGCTATTGCTATCATGTTGCGGGTGTTGTCGGCTGTATGATGGCCGTTGTCATGGGGGTATCGCCCGATGATGACGAAACGCTTGATCGCGCGTGCGACCTCGGCCTTGCGTTTCAGTTGGCCAATATTGCCCGCGATTTGAGCGAGGATGATGCGGTCGGGCGCTGCTACCTCCCCGAAGACTGGCTCGTCGAAGCCGACATCCCGCCCGGCGAGCATATGCGACCACATTATCGCAGCCGCGTCGCCGACATGGGCTGGTGGCTGGCAAGCATGGCACAGGAATATGAAAACAGCGCGCGAATGGGGGCGACCAAACTCCCGTTTCGCTCGCGCTGGGCAGTGCTCGCCGCTGCGGGCATTTATGGCGACATTGCGCGAGAAGTGGTAAAGCGCGGCAGTGCGGCGTGGAACCACCGCGTCGTCACCACCAAGGCCGCCAAGGCAGGCTGGATCGCCAAAGCACTCGGACAGGCGGTTGCCAACAAACCCGAACAGGCGTCGCGCGAAGGCCTGTGGACGCGACCGGCGACGGCGCGATAGGGGGGGGATCCTATGAAGCAATATCACGACCTCCTCCGACACATTCTTGACACGGGCGTGCCCCAAGCTGATCGCACTGGCGTCGGCACGCTGAGCACTTTTGGTTATCAGATGCGCTTCGATCTGGCGGCTGGCTTCCCGCTCGTCACGACCAAGAAGCTCCACATCCGCTCGATCTTCATTGAGCTGCTTTGGTTTCTGCGCGGCGAGACAAACAATGGTTGGTTGAAAGAGCGCGGCGTTGGCATCTGGGACGAATGGGCGGGCGCGGACGGTGACCTTGGCCCTGTTTACGGCAAGCAATGGCGCGATTGGGAAACGGCGGACGGCAAGCACATCGACCAGATCAAACAACTGGTGGACTCGATCAGCAACAACCCCGCCAGCCGCCGCCAGATCGTCAGCGCATGGAACCCCGGCGAGATCGACCGTATGGCGCTGGCCCCGTGCCATTGCCTGTTCCAGACATGGGTCGCGAATGGCAAGCTCAGCCTGCAACTTTACCAGCGCAGCTGCGATGCGTTTCTGGGATTGCCCTTCAACATTGCGAGTTACGCGCTGCTCACACATCTGCTTGCCGACCAATGCGGGCTCAATGTTGGCGAGTTTGTTTGGACTGGCGGCGACACGCATCTTTACGTCAACCACCTCGACCAAGCCCGCTTGCAACTGACGCGCGACCCAAAGCCGCTCCCCAAACTAGTCCTTAATCGGCGAGCGGATAGTATCGATTTGTACGAATACGAAGACTTTGCCGTCGAAGGATATGAGGCGCACCCCCATATCAAGGCCGAGGTGGCAGTGTGACCCCGCTCGCGGGACTCAAGGTCGTTGAATTTACCCACATGGTGATGGGTCCGGCGGTCGGGCATATCCTTGCGTCCCTCGGTGCCGAGGTCGTCCGCGTCGAGCCGATTGGCGGCGATGCGACGCGGCGATTGCTCGGGTCGGGGGCGGGTTATTTTCCGATGTATAATCGGCACAAGGATAGCATTTGCCTCGATCTGAAATCAGGCGCGGGGCTCGCGGTAGCAAAGCAGCTGGCGGGACAAGCCGACATCCTGATCGAGAATTTCCGGCCCGGTGCGCTGGATCGGCTGGGGCTCGGTTATGAGGCATTGTCTGCGGACAATCCTCGTTTAATCTATTGCAGTGAAAAGGGGTTCCTGCCCGGCCCTTACGAAAACCGCACGGCACTTGACGAAGTGGCGCAGATGATGGGGGGGCTGGCTTACATGACCGGGCCACCGGGGAAGCCTCTGCGCGCCGGGTCGAGCGTCATTGATGTGGCCGGCGGGATGTTCGGCGTGATCGGTGTGCTGGCCGCGGTTGAGGAGCGACACCGAACGGGGCGGGGGCAGAAAGTCGTATCCTCGCTGTTCGAAACGACGGTCTATCTGGTCGGGCAGCATATGGCGCAAATGGCCGTGACCGGACAGGCCGCCGACCCCATGCCCGCGCGGATTTCGGCGTGGGCGATTTATGATGTGTTCGAAACAGCTGATGACAAGCCGGTTTTCATCGGGGTAGTGACGGATAGTTTGTGGGAGAGATTCTGCACACTGTTCGGGTTGGATGCTCTGTGGGCGGATGAATCGCTGCGGCTTAACAATCATCGGGTCTTGGCGCGCGACCGGATCATGCCCGAGGTGCGCGGGCTGGTGAAGACGTTCACCTGCGACGAGGTGATTGCCAAGCTCGACGGGACCGGCCTGCCGTTCGCGCCGATCGGGCGACCTGAGGATATGTTCGACGATCCGCATCTACTCGCATCGGGCGGGCTGGAGACAGTGACGCTCGATGACGGGCGGATTGCCTATTTGCCACCGTTGCCGCTTGAGATGGACGGGGTGCGGGTGAATAGCGATGCTGCGCTTCCGACGCCGGGGCGCGATAGTGATGCGGTGCTGGCGGGGCTGGGGTATGATGCTGAGGCGATTGCGGGGTTGCGGAAAAGCGGCGCTGTCGGGTAGCGACATCGTGTCGGATTTCTTTACGAAGTTTACAAAGGTGACACTATGGCAGCCACCCGAAACGGGCGGGAGCGGGAATTTTCGTCAGACGGGTAGAATGAGCCGAATCGGAACTTAGCAGGAACATTCAATGTAGGACAGAGCGTTTGGTCGGCCCGGGACTGCGGTGATTAACAACCCATCTGCCACAGAAAAAACGCAAATTCCTCCGCCGTTTCACGCAGACTCTCGAACCGGCCCGATTTACCCCCATGCCCGGCACCCATGTTGGTTTTGAGCAGTAGGATATTGTCGTCGGTCTTCAATTCGCGCAGCCGCGCTGCCCATTTTGCGGGCTCCCAATAAGTTACGCGCGGATCGGTGAGACCGCCGGTGATGAGCATAGGCGGGTAATCCTGCGCCGCGACATTGTCATAGGGGCTATAGCTCCGGATCAGGTCGAACGCGGCTTTGTCGGTGATCGGATTGCCCCATTCGGGCCATTCGCCCGGCGTCAGCGGGAGCGTGTCGTCGAGCATTGTGTTGAGAACGTCGACAAACGGCACATGGGCGGCGATCGCACCCCATAAGTCGGGGTCGGTGTTAACGATAACGCCCATGAGTTCGCCGCCTGCCGATCCGCCTGCTGCACAGATTTTTCCCGCTGACGTATAGCGTTGTTCGACCAGTCCCTTGGCGACATCGACGAAATCGGTGAAAGCGTTCCAGCGTTTTTCAAGCTTGCCGTCGAGCTGCCAGCGCTGGCCGAGGTCGTCGCCGCCGCGAATATGCGCGATGGCGAAGGAAAAGCCGCGGTCGATCAGCGAGAGCCGTCCAGTCGAAAAGCCGGGGGGGATGGCGATGCCGTAGGCACCATAGCCGTAAAGGTATAGCGGGTGGCTGCCGTCCTTCTTAAAGCCCGCCGGATAGACGATCGAGACGGGAATTTCGGTGCCGTCGCGCGCGGGAATCATCAGACGCTCTGTCGCATATTTGGCGGCATCGTAGCCGCTGGGGATTTCGAGCGTCTTCAGTGTCGTCCGGGCACCAGTCGCCACGTCATAGTCTTCGATCAGCGAGGGCGTGACCATTGATTCATACGACAGCCGCAGCGTGGTGACGGCATATTCGGGGTTCTCGTCGAGCCCCGCCGTGTAACTGCTTTCGGGGAAAACGATGCGTTTAACGTCGCTGCCGTCAAATGCATGGATTTCGACTTGATCGAGGCCGTTTTCGCGCCCCTCGACCACGAAGAAATCGGCAAAGATACTGACGTCGGTCAGGTAGAAATCGGCACGCGGGGTGATGCGTTCGGACCAATCGCCGGGAGCGTCGATCGAGGCGGTGACAAGGCGGAAATTGGTGTCGGTGTCGTTGGTGACAATGAACAGCGTCCGCCCGTGCGTCTCGACATCATATTCGACGCCGGGTTTGCGTGCGCGGACGAGGATCGGCGTGGCGAGCGGGTCGGCGGCGGGCAGCAAGCGTACTTCGGACGTCGTGTTGTCGCCCGCCGCCACCGCGATCCATTGCCGGTCGTGGGTCATGCCAACGCCGCATTGAAAGCCGATGTCGTCTTCGTGATAGATGATCACATCTTCGGCAGTTGGCGTGCCCATGCGGTGCAGCTTGATCGTGTCGATGCGCCACTGGTCATTGACTTGGCCGTAAAGGAAGGCCGAAGCATCCGCATTCCAGACGAGCGCGCCCATCGTCTCGGGGATGACATCGGGCAGGTCCGCACCCGTGCTCAGGTCGCGGACGCGCGCGGTGAAGCGTTCGGAGCCGTTGTCGTCGACGGCATAGGCAAGCCAGCGACCGCATTCGCTGTGCGAGAGCGCGCCGAGACGAAAATACTCCTTGCCCGCAGCCAGTGTCGGCTCGTCGAGGATCAGTTCGTCCGCGCCGCCGCCCGCCGGACGCCGCCACCATTTGCGATATTGCCCGCCGGTTTCGAACGCGCGCCAATAGAGATAGTCACCGTCTTTGGCGGGAACGCTCTGGTCGTCTTCCTTGATGCGGCCTTTCATTTCCTGAAACAGCGTTTCGATGAGCGGTTGATGCGGGGCCATTGCGATTTCGAAATAGGCGTTCTCGGCTTTTAGATAATCGAGGATTTCGGGGTCGTTAACCTCGGGATATTTCGGATTGCGTAGCCATGCATAATCGTCGGATAGGGTAACGCCGTGGACTGTCTTGGTGAAGGGTTTGCGGGCGGCGTTGGGTGCGAAGACTGTATCGTTCATGCAATGCGCATAGCGGGGCGATTGGCGCGCACAAGGAAAACTCTCGACAGCGCGCCCGTCGAGGGGAATAGGGGCAGGCGATGACCGACAAGCCCACTCTTGCCGACTGGCAGGCATTGGCCGCCAAGGAAGTGAAGAACCGCGACCTAACGTGGGGCACGCCCGAGGGGATACCGGTCAAGCCTTTGTATACCGCCGACGACGCCAGTGATCCGGGGCTGCCGGGCTTTGCGCCATTCACGCGCGGGGTGCGGGCGAGCATGTATGCGGGCCGCCCGTGGACGATCCGGCAATATGCGGGGTTCTCGACCGCCGAGGAATCGAACGCCTTCTATCGGCGCAATCTGGCGGCGGGACAGAAGGGGCTGTCGGTCGCGTTCGATCTCGCGACGCACCGGGGGTATGACAGCGACCACCCGCGCGTGGTTGGCGACGTGGGCAAAGCGGGCGTCGCGATTGATTCCGTCGAGGACATGAAAATCCTGTTCGACGGCATCCCGCTCGATCAGATGTCAGTCAGCATGACGATGAACGGCGCGGTGATCCCGATCCTGGCTTTCTTTATCGTGGCGGGAGAGGAGCAGGGGGTTTCGCAGGACAAGCTCGACGGGACCATCCAGAATGACATTCTAAAGGAGTTCATGGTCCGCAACACCTATATCTATCCGCCCGAACCGTCGATGCGGATCGTGAGCGACATCATCGCCTATACGTCGGCCCACATGCCCAAATTCAACAGCATTTCGATCAGCGGCTATCACATGCATGAAGCCGGGGCGACGGCGGTGCAGGAACTCGCCTTCACGATTGCTGATGGGAAAGAATATGTACAGCGCGCGATGTCCACCGGGCTGGACATCGATGCGTTTGCCGGGCGGCTGAGCTTCTTCTTCGGCATCGGCATGAACTTCTTCATGGAGGTGGCGAAACTGCGCGCGGCGCGCGCGCTTTGGTGGCGGGTGATGGACGGCCTCGGTGCGAAGGACGAGCGGTCGAAGATGCTCCGCACGCATTGCCAGACGTCGGGCGTGTCGTTGCAGGAGGCCGACCCCTATAACAATGTGATCCGCACAACCGTCGAGGCGATGGCCGCGACGTTAGGGGGCACACAGTCGCTGCACACCAACGCGCTTGACGAAGCGATTGCACTGCCGACCGAGTTCAGCGCGCGGATTGCGCGGAATACGCAGATCGTTCTTGCCGAAGAAACTGGGATCACCAAAGTCGTCGATCCGCTGGGCGGGTCATACTATGTTGAAGCGCTGACGGCGGAGCTGGTCGATCAGGCGTGGGCGATCATCGGCGAGGTCGATGCGCTGGGCGGGATGACCAAGGCGGTGGCGTCGGGAATGCCCAAGCGGCTGATCGAGGAAGCCGCGGCGGCGCGCCAAGCGCGGGTGGACAAGGGCGAGGATGTCATTGTCGGGGTCAACAAATATCGGCCCGAGAATGCCGAGCCGATTGATTTCCTTGATGTGGACAATGTGAAAGTCCGCGAGGGACAGGTCGCGCGGTTGAAAGCGACGAAGGTAGCGCGGGATGAGGCGGCGTGTCAGGCGGCTCTTGACGCACTTACGCTGTGCTCCCGCGAAAGCGGGAGCCTTGGAGACGCGACACTGCGACAGTCGGCAGAGCTCCTGCCTACGCAGGAGCACAACCTACTTGCGGCAGCAGTCGACTGCGCCCGCGCGCGCGCCACCCTCGGCGAAATTTCGGACGCTATGGAGCTGGTGTTCGGCCGCTACGCGACCACGCCCGAGCCGGTGCGCGGCATTTACGGCAGCGCGCATGAATTCGACAAAGCGTGGGCGCGCGTCACCGAAGGGGTCGAGGCGACCGGGCGGCGGCTGGGCCACCAGCCTCGCGTGCTGATCGCCAAGATGGGGCAGGACGGGCATGATCGTGGCGCCAATGTCGTGGCCAGTGCATTCGCCGACATGGGCTTCGACACCATCAGCGGGCCGTTGTTCCAGACGCCCGAGGAGACGCTGGCTTTGGCTTTGGAGCGCAACGTCGACGCCATCGGCGCGTCGAGCCTCGCGGCGGGACACAAGACCCTGATCCCCGACCTCATCCGCCTGCTCCGCGAGGCCGGCCGCAGCGACATCAAGGTCTTCGCCGGTGGCGTCATCCCGCCGCAGGACTATCAGTTCCTCCGCGACGCGGGCGTGGTCGGTATCTACGGCCCCGGCAGCAACATCGTCGAATGCGCGGCGGACGTGTTGCGGCTGCTGGGGCATAACATGCCGCCCGAGGGATTGAGCGAGGCGGCGGAGTGAAGCTAGCGCTCATCAGTGCCGCCTATTGGCTAATCGTGGCGGCAGTCGTCTACCTAGCGTTTTTTGCTACCAACCTAGCTGGACCCGCTGGCACTCCAATCTACTACATACCGGCGGCGCAGACCCTTGCCATCGGTGGCATCATCTACGTGATCGGCTTGTTTCTATTCCGCCGAAGGAAAGCCTGATGTTCACTAAAATCCTGATCGCCAACCGGGGTGAGATCGCCTGCCGCATCATTCGCACCGCCAAGAAAATGGGCATCGCGACCGTCGCGGTCTATTCGGACGCCGACGCGCGGTCGCCGCATGTCCTGATGGCCGACGAGGCGGTGCATATCGGCCCGTCGCCTGCCGCCGAGAGCTATCTGCTCGCCGACAAGATCATTGCCGCGTGCAAGGCGACCGGCGCGGAGGCGGTGCATCCGGGCTATGGCTTCCTGTCCGAACGCACCAGCTTTGCGCAGTCACTCGCCGACAACGACATCGCCTTTATCGGCCCGCCGATCGGCGCGATTGCCGCGATGGGCGACAAGATCGAGTCGAAGAAGCTCGCGCTGACAGCGGGCGTCAACGTCGTCCCCGGCTTCGTCGGCGAGATCGACAGCACTGAGCACGCGGTCGAGATCGCGAACGGCATCGGGTATCCGGTGATGATGAAGGCCTCGGCAGGCGGCGGCGGCAAGGGGATGCGGCTGGCGTATAGCGAGGCCGACGTCCGCGAAGGCTTCGAGGCGACCAAGCGCGAGGGGCTGGCCAGCTTCGGCGACGACCGCGTCTTCATCGAGAAGTTTATCCTCGGGCCCCGCCACATCGAAATCCAGATCCTCGGCGACAGCCAAGGCAACATCCTCTACCTTAACGAGCGCGAATGCAGCATCCAGCGGCGGCACCAGAAGGTGGTCGAAGAAGCGCCGTCGCCGTTCGTCACGCCCAAAATGCGCAAGGCAATGGGCGAACAGTGCGTCGCCTTGGCGCGAGCGGTGGGATATTATTCAGCGGGTACGGTCGAGCTGATTGTCTCGGGCGCGGACCCGACGGGGGAGAGTTTCTACTTCCTTGAAATGAACACGCGGCTGCAGGTCGAGCATCCGGTGACCGAGTGCATCACAGGGATCGACTTGGTCGAGCAGATGATCCGTGTCGCTGCGGGCGAACCGTTGGGGTTCGCGCAGGCCGATGTGAAGATCGACGGCTGGGCAGTCGAAAACCGCGTCTATGCCGAAGACCCTTATCGCGGGTTCTTGCCCTCGACAGGAAGGCTCGTTCGTTACGCCCCTCCAGCCCTTGCTGGAGGGGTTGGGGGTGGCCCCTTTGTCGAAACGGATGGTACTGTTCGGACGGAGGGGCCACCCCTAGCCCCTCCACGAAGTCGTGGAGGGGAATCTTTGGTAAGAGTGGACGACGGCGTGACCGAAGGCGGCGAGGTCTCCCGCTTCTACGATCCGATGATTGCCAAGCTGATCACGCATGCGCCGACGCGGATCGAGGCCATCGACAAGCAAATCGGTGCGCTCGACCAGTTCGAGATCGAGGGCGTCGGCCATAATCTCGATTTCCTGTCGGCGATCATGCAGCA
>JANOVZ010000003.1:0-75307 GCA_031417655.1 Sphingomonas sp.
CGCGCTTCGGCCGACAATGTCAGCTGATCGCTCATGTTACTTCTCCAAATTGCCCGCCACGCCTCCAGGGATGACCATGGTCCGGGGAGCGGCGCGCATAGCCACTCATGCGACGAAAGGCAACTCCAGTGCGTCGGCGACGGCTTGGTGGCGGATATGGCCGTTCGAGACGTTCAATCCGGCTGCTAGATAAGGGTCGGCTTTCATCGCTGCCTCAGCGCCCAGATTGGCAAGGCGGACGGCAAAGGGGAGGGTCGCGTTGTTCAGCGCAAATGCCGATGTCCGCGCGACGGCACCGGGCATGTTGGCAACGCAATAATGGATAATGCCGTCGATGACGAAGATCGGGTCGTCATGGGTTGTGGCGTGCGACGTTTCGAAACATCCTCCCTGATCGATGGCGATATCGACCAGCACCGATCCGCGTTTCATCGTCTTGAGCATGTCGCGGGTGACGAGTTTGGGTGCGGCGGCACCGGGGACAAGGACGGCACCGATGACGAGATGCGCCTTGGCAACCGCCGCCGCGATGGCCGCTTTCGAGGCATAGGCTGTCTTGATCTGCGAAGAGAAAAACATGTCGAGTTCGGCGAGGCGGTCCATGTTGATGTCATAGATCGTGACATCGGCGCGCATACCGACCGCCATTTGCGCTGCATTCACGCCCGACACGCCGCCGCCAAGGATCGCGACACGGGCAGGAGCCACGCCCGGTACGCCGCCAAGCAACACACCGCGACCGCCCTGTTCCTTTTCCAGATAATGCGCGCCGACCTGAACTGACATACGGCCCGCAACTTCGGACATTGGCTTGAGCAGCGGCAACTGCCCGGATGATGAGGTTACGGTCTCATAGGCAATGCACGTCGCGCCCGATTTCATCAGTCCTTCGGCTTGCGCCTTGTCCGCCGCGAGGTGTAGATACGTAAACAGCGTATGGTGCGGACGCAGCATGGCAATTTCCGATGGCTGCGGTTCCTTTACCTTCACGATCATCTCGGCAGCAGCGAAAACTTCGGACGCATTGGGCAGGATTCTCGCGCCTGCGTCCATATAATCGCGGTCGCTGAAATCGATGCCGTTGCCCGCTAGTGCTTCGACGACCACTTCGTGACCCTGTGCCGTCAATTCGGCGACCGACGCGGGGGTCAGGCCGACACGATATTCATGGTTCTTGATTTCCTTGGGAACACCAACGCGCATCGCTCATATCCTTGTAATATTGTTGCGTTCGCATAGCAGTGGCGGTGGCGCTTGTCTTCAATTGCGTGGCCACAATCGAAATGCTAGGCGCGCGGCCCGACCGTCGCTAGAGCGGTCGGCGGGTTTCAAACGCGGAAGGCTGGTTTGCGGCTACATGGCAACGATACAAAGCGCGGACCCCGCGCATAATGAAGATGAAAGCCACGGCCACCGGATCGAGGGGAGCCTCGGGAAACTTGCACTCGGCGCGATCGGCGTTGTGTTTGGCGATATTGGGACGTCACCGCTCTACGCCATGAAGGAAACCTTCGTCGGCCATCATAGGCTGCCTGTCGATCAGTTGCATGTCTTCGGGGTGTTGAGCCTCGTATTCTGGTCGCTGATGCTGATTGTTACAGTCAAATACATCATGATTGTGCTGACAGCCGACAACAAGGGTGAGGGCGGGAGCATGGCTTTGCTCGCCTTGATCAACCGTAAAACGGGTGGTGGAAGACGGTCCGGATTGCTGGTTATGCTGGCGGTAACGGCGACGGCGCTGTTCTTTGGTGACGCTATGATTACGCCAGCAATGTCGGTGCTGTCGGCGGTTGAAGGTTTGACCATTGTTCAGGCCGGGCTTGCGCCGGCCGTGTTGCCGATTTCGATCGCGATACTTGTTGGGCTATTTATGGTTCAATCGCGCGGAACGGAAGCGATCAGCCGCTATTTCGGACCGATAATTCTCATTTATTTTCTGACATTATCAGTGCTTGGCGTCATAAATCTTGTCCAGCGCCCTGACGTGCTGATGGCTTTATCGCCCTATTATGCATTCATGTTCTTCGCAAATGATCCAATGCTCGCGTTTCTGGCGCTGGGGTCAATCGTGCTGGCCGTGACCGGTGCGGAAGCACTTTATGCCGACATGGGTCATTTCGGGCGTCGCCCCATAACTTTTGCATGGCTGTGGGTCGTCGCACCTGGTTTGATGCTTAATTACCTCGGACAGGCCGCGCTAATGATGCGCGATCCGTCCGCTGCTTCCAACCCGTTCTTTTTGATGGCACCCGAAGAGTTCCGTCTGCCACTGGTTATTCTTGCGACATTGGCAACAATCATCGCCAGCCAGTCGATGATTACAGGGGCTTTCTCGGTCGTCCAGCAGTCAGTTCAACTCGGTATGATGCCGCGATTGAAAATCGAACATACCAGCGCGTCGGCTGCGGGGCAGATTTATGTGCCGGTCGTGAACTGGACACTCATGATTCTCGTATTGCTGCTGGTCGTCCTTTTCCAGAAATCGAGCAATCTTGCGGCGGCTTATGGTATTGCGGTTATGGGCACGATGTTCATTTCGACGATCATGATCGGGGTATTGATGTCGAAAGTATGGCATTGGCCGACATGGCGCGTAGTGCTTGTGATCGGCGTTTTCCTGATCATCGACGGCGCATATCTCGCTTCAAATTTGATTAAAGTGCCTGAAGGCGGATGGTTGCCTCTGCTTGTTGCGGCGATCATATTTGTTTTGCTGACGACATGGGCAACGGGACGAACACTTATGATGGCACGCCTGCGCGAGGCTGCCATGCCGATCAAGGTGTTCATTTCTTCAGCCGCTAGTTCGGCGACGCGGGTTCCCGGTACGGCAGTATTCATGACGTCAACGCCCGAAGGTGTGCCCCATGCGCTGCTCCACAACTTGAAGCACAACAAAGTGCTCCATGAGCGCATCATCCTGCTGACGGTCAAGATTGCTGACATGCCCTACGTCGAAGACGATACGCGCTGTCGTCTTGAGGATCTGGGCGAGGGTTTCCATAGGCTCGTTATCAAATATGGTTTTATGCAGGAGCCCGATGTCCCTGCCGCGCTGGCACGACTCACAGGTTGTGGCCCGGCGTTCAAGATGATGGACACCAGCTTCTTCCTTGCGCGACAGACTTTGTTACCATCGTCACGTCCGGGCATGGCGATATGGCGAGAGAAATTGTTCGCCTGGATGCTGCGCAATGCGGAAAGCGCGATGGAATTTTTCAGGTTGCCGACGAACCGCGTAGTCGAGTTGGGCAGTCAGGTCGAAATCTGACCCCGAAACGGCGAATGCCCGGACTACTTTCGTAGTCCGGGCACCCGCGTGACGATTGCCTCGTCAGCCCCCTTCTTGATATTGCGCTGTCTTCTACGTCACCCGCCCCCTTTTTGCAGGGTGTCGGAGCCAGCGCACTCCCCGAACCGTGGCCATTGCCGTGCGTTTCAGTATTATGACGCTAGGGAAGGCACACCCGCTTGCCAACGGATTCGGTGATACTGGCGAGCGATTTGATGACACCTGTGTTTATTACGCAACAGGCGGCGTGCGGTTGCCAGCTTTGTCGTGCCCCCGTAAGGCGCAACCTGCATGATCTTGTCCCCTTATGAACGAATGATCGCCCGGCGGTATCTCCTTCCCGGCAAAGGTGAGGGGTTTATCTTTCTTGTCGCTTCGATCAGCCTTGTCGCAGTGATGCTCGGAGTCGCCGCGCTTGTAATTGTCATGAGCGTGATGAACGGCTTTCGTGCTGAATTGTTTGACAAGACTGTTGGCCTGAATGGTCACGCAGTCATCCAGGGCTACGGCGGGCGCTTGCCCGATTGGCGCGAGATTATGGCAGCGGCGCAGAAGACACCTGGCGTTACCTCCGCAACACCGATGATCGAACAGCCGCTGATGGCGAGCCACGAGGGGCGGGTGGAAGGCGTCAGTATTCGCGGGATGCGTGTCGAGGATATTCGCGGCAACCCAACGCTGCAAAATAAGGTACTTGCCGGCGATATGAAAGCGGTCGTGCCCGGCAGTGGTAATGTTGCCTTGGGCGCACGGCTTGCCGAAGCATTGGGGGCGCAGGTCGGTGGCGAGATTTCGCTAATTTCACCAGCAGGCCAGACGACGCCGTTCGGCACGGTGCCACGCATTGTCAGCTACCGCGTGGCCGCGATCTTTGAAGTCGGCATTTATGATTATGATAAAATATTTGTGTTGATGCCAATAGAGGATGCCCAGACTCTGCTGTTGATGGGCGATGCAGTTGGGATGGTCGAGGTCGAGACGACCGATCCGGACAAAGTCGCGAACATCCTGTCTCCACTAATTCCGAAGATTGGCGACAAGGCTGTGGTGACCGACTGGCGCCAGATGAATTCGGCGTTGTTCGAAGCGCTCGCCGTCGAGCGCGTCGCAATGTTCGTCGTGCTGTCGATCATCACGCTGGTTGCGGTGTTCAACATTCTGTCGTCACTGATTATGCTCGTCCGCGCCAAGACGCGGGACATTGCGATCCTGCGGACAATGGGCGCGGCACGCGGGTCAATGATCCGGATTTTTGTCGTTGTGGGCGTGACGATTGGCGCGCTCGGCACCGCAGCTGGGTTGATCCTCGGGTTCATATTCCTGTTTTTCCGTCAGTCGGTGGTGAATTTCGTGCAGCTCGTCACTGGTCAGAATCTTTGGGATCCGTCGATCCGTTTTCTGACTGAATTACCTTCAAAGACAGATCCGTTCGAAGTGCTCGGTATCACTGTGATGGCGCTGCTTTTCAGTTTCCTCGCTACGCTTTATCCGGCGTTCAAGGCGGCGAGCACGGACCCGGTGCAAGTGCTCCGCTATGAGTGATGTCCTTGCTGTTTGCGGGCTAAAGCGCGCGTTCAGGCAGGGCGAAGTTGTGATCCATGTCCTGCGCGGTGTGGATCTGAGCATAGCACCCGGCGAAATCGTTGCGCTGCTCGGGCCGTCAGGTTCGGGGAAATCGACCTTGCTGCAAGCTGTGGGGTTGCTCGAAGGCGGATTCGAGGGTTCGATCCGGATTGCAGGCGAGGAGGCGTCCAAGCTCGACAGCAATGGCCGGACGCGGGTGCGGCGTGATGCGCTGGGTTTTGTGTATCAGTTCCATCATCTTCTTCCCGATTTTGATGCGAGCGAGAATGTTGTATTGCCACAATTGATCCACGGCACCGACCGAAAGGCGGCAGAAGCGCGCGCGGCCGAATTGCTCAGCGCGTTGGGATTATCGGAAAGGCTGACGCACCGGCCTTCGCAATTGTCGGGTGGCGAACAGCAGCGGGTCGCGGTCGCGCGGGCGCTGGCGAACCGACCGGCGCTGGTGCTGGCAGACGAGCCGACGGGCAATCTCGACGAAGTAACGGCGGATATTGTCTTCGCCGAATTCCTCAATCTCGTTCGTGGCGAGGGGTCATCGGCGCTGGTCGCAACGCATAACGAGCGGATCGCAGCGAAGATGGACCGTGTATTACGGCTTCATGACGGGGTATTGAGCTAGCGCCCCACAGTCTGGGCGATCACGCGATCAATACGAGCTTTGGCAGCGGCAAATTGCGCGCTGTCGACTGTGCGATATTTCTGAACAAATGCGTGCTCGCTGAGCCCTTCGGACAGCGCCAACGCGCGGATGGGCAGCAGGTTCTTCCCACTTGCTTTACTCAGGCGGGTAGCAGTGGGCGATGCGGTTTCCGGATCTGTAGCGCGGCGGGCGACGGCAAGACCGGCGCGGTCTGCCGCGAGATCGACGAATGAAAAACCACTGCCGCCGGGGCGACTGTCGGATAGTTCCTTCCATTCGCCCATTGCACTGCCGATATCGTCGCCGAGAGATACGGCAAGGGCGGCAGACAGGGCCCAATGTGCCGCAAGGTCGGCGCGCCCAGCGAGAAGTGGAGTTACGTTGGCGCGCCGACAAGTCTTGACGCGATTTGCAGCATCGCCGGCCAATCGTCCCGCATCGGGAAGCGTGGCGTACATGGCCAGCGCGACGAACGCGGCGCGGTTCTGTTCCGTCATCGATAGCGCAGAGCGGTCTGGCATAAAGGCACGGCGCACGATGAGTGCCATGTCGTCTGTGGGCCGTTCATCGTTAAGCGCCATCAGGCGACAATAGACTGCTGCCGTTCGAGCGGGATCAACAGGCTGAGTTCGTAGGCTCGATAGATCGTTTGCAAAAATCCCGTTGAGCGGCAAATAGATCAGCGCCGAAACCGCATGGGGTTCGATGCGTACCTTTCGGACAAGATTGTCCAAGGGCGGTGCGTTAACGCCACGCCAACGAATGACCGTTCGGGCCATATCGATCACTCGGCGGCTCATCGACGAACTCAGTAAAATGCTGCCGATTTTCAGCCGTGTGTTAGGGAAACCTTTCGCACTTGACGTGATACGCGCCTCGGCGTTGATCCAGATGAAGGCGAAGCGACGGCTGGCGCGCAGAGTCAACATTCCGTTTTGGATACGGCTGTCAAACCGCCCGAACTTGTCAATCGATGTTAAAAGGGTCGCGGCACTCGCGATATCGTTGCCGTCCGCGCTGAGCGTTGCGAGCCCATTGCCGTAACGCAGTGACCGCGCCGCCATATGTGCCGCATCGCGGGCACGCTTGGCCTGATCAGCCGTCGGTGTATGCCCGACTGGCACCGTCGGCGAGAGGTCGAACACGAGGGCAGTCAGGACTGCTATCACGGCCAGAAACGCCCGACCAAAAAAACGCCAAAACTTCGAACGTGATACTCTGGTCGCATCGGTCAACGGGTGTTATTCCGACAATATAAAAATAGGAGAACGTGCGATGGGCGTCCATGATTATTCGGTCAAGAAGGCCGATGGCACGGATATGAAGTTGAGCGAGATCAATGGCCCGATCCTCGTCGTGAACGTCGCGTCGAAATGCGGATTCACGCCGCAATATGAAGGGCTTGAGAAACTTTACCGGACCTACAAGGATCGTGGGCTGACCGTACTCGGCTTTCCATGCAACCAGTTTGGCGCCCAAGAACCTGGTGATGCAGCGGAAATCGCGAATTTTTGCGCGCTGACCTATGATGTGAGCTTTCCCGTGCTCGCCAAGGTCGAAGTCAACGGCGACGGCGCGGACCCCCTATATAAATATTTGAAGAAAGTAAAACCGGGCCTGATGGGATTGCAGAGCATAAAATGGAATTTCACAAAGTTTCTGATCGACAAGGAGGGCAATCCCGTTGCGAGATATGCGCCGACTGACAAGCCTGAGAGTCTTGCGCCGGCGATTGAGAAACTGCTCGGATAATATCTACGAATCGTTGAACCGTCGGCTAGAAACGTCCACGGTTAATCATGTCGCACGCGCTCTTTGCCCCGCTCCGAATTTTCTCTGCCTACACGATGCTCGAAGGGGCCATTGATCCCAAGGATATTGCAAAACGCGCGCGTGAATTGGGCTTTCCTGCCGCCGCCATTTGCGACCGTAATGGCATGTATGGTGTCATGCCATTCTCCGAGGCCTGCGCAAAGGCCGGGGTTCAGCCAATTATCGGCGCGTTTCTGTGTGTTGCGCGGCCCAATGTGCCACAGGGCGCACAGGCGGCGTATGACTGGCTGGCGCTCTACGCGCAGGATGCGGTCGGCTATGATAATTTGTGTCGGCTGGTCTCGGCGGCGCATCTGGACCGACCGATTGAAGAACAGGCGCATGTTACGTTCGAAACACTGGCCGCGCGCGCCGATGGGTTGATTGCTCTGACAGCGGGGGCCGAAGGAGCGTTGGCCAAGCTCTTTGCCGACGGGCAGCATCAGGCAGCGACGGATTATGCGGACCGGCTACGCGCGATATTTCCGGACCGGCTGTATATCGAGATTGCGCGGCGGCTTGACGCGGTCGAGGGGAAGGCGGAGGCGCATCTGATTGCACTTGCCGATGGCTATGACCTGCCGATGGTTGCGACGAATCCGACCTGTTTTGCGCAGGAGGATTTCCACGCAGCGCATGACGTGATGCTGTGCATTGCTGCGTCAGCTTATGTTGACAGCGATGACCGTGCGAAATCCTCGCCCGATGCTTGGATGAAGCCTTCACACGATCTAAAGCGGTTGTTCGATGATTTGCCTGAAGCGTTAGAAAATACGCTGGTGCTGGCGCAACGTTGTGCGTTCTCCGCGCCGGGCCGCAAACCAATTTTACCGAGCTTGGCCGGTGACACCGTGGCAGAAGCCGAACAATTGCGGGTGGATTCGCGGGCCGGACTCGAGGCGCGGCTAGAGAAGATTGCCGGGCCAGATCGGGATTCCTATCGCGAACGTCTTGAGTTTGAACTCGATGTCATCATCGGGATGGGCTTTCCGGGCTATTTCCTGATCGTTGCCGATTTCATCAAATGGGCGAAGACCAACGGCATCCCCGTCGGACCAGGACGCGGATCGGGGGCGGGTTCCGTTGTGGCGTGGGCGCTGACGATTACCGATCTCGACCCGTTGAAGCTGGGTTTGCTTTTCGAGCGATTCCTGAACCCGTCACGCGTTTCGATGCCCGACTTCGACATCGATTTCTGTGAAACGCGGCGCGAGGAAGTCATACGATATGTGCAGGGCAAATATGGCCGCGACCATGTGGCACAGATCATCACATTCGGGCGGCTAAAATCGCGCGCCGTGTTGAAAGATACAGGACGTGTGCTTCAAATGAGCTACGGACAGGTCGATCGGCTGGCGAAGCTGGTGCCCAATCATCCGACCGATCCGTGGGATCTGAAGCGCGCGCTGAACGGGGTGTCGGAATTGGCGCAGGCGTATAAATCCGAGACGGATGTCCGTCGGTTATTTGATCTTGCGATGAAGCTGGAGGGGTTGCCGCGCCATTCGTCTACCCATGCGGCGGGGGTAGTCATTGGGGATCGTCCGCTTGATCGACTGGTACCGCTCTATCGCGATCCGCGATCAGACATGCCGGTGACGCAATTCGACATGAAGTATGCCGAAGCGGCGGGGCTCGTGAAGTTCGACTTTCTCGGGCTGAAAACACTGTCGGTGTTGCAGCGAGCACTTAACCTGATCGAAGCGCGCGAGGGGCACCGCCCTGATCTCAACAATCTTGGATGGGATGACGAAGCAGTTTATGCGCTGCTGCAAAAGGGCGACACCGTGGGTGTGTTCCAGTTGGAATCCGAAGGGATGCGGCGGACGCTGGCGGCGGTGCGCCCAACGGGCTTCGGTGATATCATTGCGCTCGTCTCGCTGTATCGACCGGGGCCAATGGATAATATTCCGATGTTCGGCGACCGCAAGAACGGGCGTGCAAAAGTTGAATATCCGCATCCGCTGCTCGAAGGGATACTGTCCGAAACCTACGGGATTTTCGTTTATCAGGAACAGGTGATGCAAGCCGCGCAGATATTGGCGGGGTTCACCTTGGGGGACGCGGACTTGTTGCGGCGCGCGATGGGCAAGAAAATCAAGACCGAGATGGATGCACAACGCGCGGGCTTCGTGGCGGGTTGTGCCGCCAATGATATTGGTCAGCGCCAAGCGAATGAGCTGTTCGACCTGATCGATAAATTCGCAGGCTATGGCTTCAACAAAAGCCACGCGGCGGCTTATGCCTTGCTCGCCTATCAGACGGCATGGCTGAAGACACATTATCGCGAGGATTTCTTTGCTGCGTCGATGGCATTTGACTTGTCGAATACTGACAAGTTGGCGATTTTTGCCGATGATATGCGGCGGATGAACGTCCGTGCGCTGCCGCCGTGCGTCAACGCAAGCGACGCCGATTTTACAGTCGTCGAAGACGATGAGGGGTTGGCGGTGCGTTATGCGCTGGGCGCGCTAAAAAATGTCGGCGAGGGGGCGATGGCGCAGCTTTGTGCGGATCGCGTGGAGAATGGTCCGTTCAAGGATGTCGATGATCTAGCGTCGCGCATCAGCCCAAAGCTTATCAATCGGCGGCAGCTGGAAAGTCTTGCTGGTGGCGGGGCGTTCGACGCGCTGTCGATGAACCGTGCAGGCGTGTTCGCCGTTGCTGAAACGATACTGGCCGTGGCGAGTTCAGCGGAGCATAGCCGGGTAAGCGGGCAGGGCGGGTTGTTTGGCGAAGGGGCGGCGTCGGTGGCAACCGTGCAAATTCCGACAAGCGCGGTGTGGTCGTTAAGCGAGCGGATGAATGCGGAAAAAGAGGCATTCGGTTTCTATTTTTCGGCACATCCGGTGGATCGGTATGCGCACGTAGCGGCGGTGCATGGCGCGCGCAATTTTTCGGTGATCTGCAACCAGCCTGCACCGATTGATGGTTTACGGACGACGGCGGTCATGGCGGCGCTCGTCGAAAGTGTGCGTTGGCGAACGTCAGCGAAGGGCAACCGTTACTTGATGGCAACAATGTCTGACCCAAGCGGCGCCTTCGAAGTCACCTGTTTTGATGAGGGCGCGCAGAAAGACATCGAAAATGCTGCACAATTCGGCGGTTGTGCGTTGATCAATGTCGAGCTTGATAGACGATCGGGCGAAGAGACACCGCGTGTTACGATACGGCGATTGCAGCCGCTGGAGTCGCTGGCGGGGCATGCGCGGTTAAAAGCAGAAATCGTTGTGAATGATTTGCTGGCGCTTGCACGCCTCGCTGATGCACTGGCTGGCGCGCGGGGCGGGCGAAGTGATATTGTGGTTCGCGCAATAATAGCTGGAGCGCGCGAGGCGACGCTGCTGCTGGGGCGCGATTTCCTTATAGATGGTGAGCTGGCTGACGCGTTGGGCGAAATTGTCGGCGTTGTCAGTATAGTTCTGACCAATGCCGAACCGCCACGTCTTGCGCTGGTGTCCTGACCGCGTAAATTGAGCGCTTGAGGAGAACAAGATGCTCGGCGCCATGCAGGACTGGTCACTGCGCGTGACCCATTTGATCGATCATGCCGCGCGCGAGAATGGTCGCCGCGAGATCGTGACGCGCTGGGGCGACGGCAGCATCGAGCGGACCAACTGGGCGGGCGTGGCGACTGAAGCGCGTAAGCTGGCTCAGGCGCTGGTTGGTATGGGCATGAAGCCCGGCGACCGGATTGCGACGTTTGCAATGAATCATCACCGCCACCTGACCGCTTGGTACGGTGCGATTGGCATGGGCGGTGTGATCCATACGCTTAACATCCGCCTGTTTGACGAACAGCTGATCTACATCATCAACCATGCCGAAGACCGGGTGCTGATGTACGATGCAGCGTTTGCACCAGTGACCGAGCGGTTGAGGCCTTATCTGGACACCGTCGAACATTATGTCTGTTTCGACACGGATTATGTGCCGCTGATTGCTGCTCAAAACGGCACATATGACTGGCATGTCGGCGATGAGCGTGAGCCGTGCATGTTGTGTTACACCAGCGGGACAACGGGCAATCCCAAGGGAGTACTCTACGAGCATCGTTCCACAATGCTTCATGCAATGGCCGAAATCGCGCCGAGCATTTTTGATTTGTCGCCGCGGGCCGCATTGTTGCCAATTGTGCCGATGTTTCATGCCGCAAGTTGGGGGCTGCCATTTGCGGGCGCAGCAGCTGGGGTGAAGTTTGTTTTTAGTGTAACCAACGAAGCGCCGATTCTTCACAAACTGTTTATCGACGAGGGCATCACGCATTCAGCGGGCGTGCCGACCGTCTGGCTGGCGATGTTTCAGCATCTTGATGCGCTGGCTGATAGCGACCAAGCGGCTGATCTCGGCAAGATGCGGGTCGTGACTATTGGCGGATCGGCATGCCCGCGCTTCATGGTCGAGCGACTGATGCGGATGGGCATCCGCCTGAACCATGCTTGGGGTATGACCGAGACATCGCCGATTGGCACAATGGGGTCGCCTGCTGCCGATTGGGATGACCTGACGTTCGACCAGCAAGTCGATGTTGTTTCGAAGCAAGGCCGGGTACCATTCGGTGTGGAGCTGCGCGTGATCGACAAGAACGGCAATGTCGCGCCGCGCGATGGCGAGACATCGGGGCGTCTCGAGATTCGCGGGCCGTGGGTGGTGAAACGCTATTTCAAGATGGACCAAGATGCGACGACCGAGGGGCAATGGTTCGATACCGGCGATGTTGCCGTGATGCATCCTGACGGGGTCATGCAGATCACTGACCGGTCAAAGGACGTGATCAAATCGGGCGGCGAGTGGATTTCGTCGGTCGAACTAGAAAATGCGGCCTGCGGTTGCCCGGGCGTTGCCGAAGCGGCGGCCATTGGTGTGTATCACCCCAAGTGGGACGAACGACCAATACTGCTTGTGGTGCGCAAGCCTGACAGCGATGTGGCAGCGGACGCGGTTACAACATATCTGGCGAGCCATGTGGCGAAATGGTGGCTGCCGGATGAAATATTGTTTGTCGACAGCTTGCCGCACACTGGGACGGGCAAGATATTGAAGGCAGAACTCCGCGAGCAATATCGCGACCACAAATTATCGACGCTCGCGGCTTAGTGCTGGTTCCTCGTCATGGCTGCGATCAAAGGTGGCGCGATCATACGACGTGAATTCAACTGTTTGTTCACCGTCGCTAAAAGCCCATCTGGCATAAATGCCTCCCTGCTTACGTCCGTGCAACACCTTATCTGTTAGAAACTACGAAACGAGTTTTTAGAGCAAGCGTCGCTGGACACCTTCGGGTGGCACGAACAAGTCCGAGCGAAGTACAACGCGCGCCTTGTTCAGGCCATTTTTGCGGCAGGCAATGTTGAATCGCGTTCGCATAAGGTCATACCACGGGCCGTTGCCGCGCATTCGCGTTCCGAAGCGTGGATCGTTGTCGCGTGCAGTAGCGTCTTCTTTGGCTCGAATTGACTGGATTATCGTCATGACTTTCCCTGCCCGATCCGGATAATGCACATTGAGCCACGCGCGGAAGAGTGGGGCGACTTCATGAGGCAGGCGGACCGGGATAAACGAGGCCGAACGCGCGCCCGCTTCAGCGGCAGTCTCTAGGATGGCTTCGGTTTCGAAATCAGTGATGGCGGGAATAAGCGGCGAGATCGAGACTTGCACCGGGATGCCTGCTGCGGCCAATGCCTTGATTGCGGCGATCCGGCGGCGCGGCGTGGGCGCGCGCGGTTCAAGAGTCATCGCGATTTTCGGATCGAGCGACGTGACCGAGATCATCACAGACACAAGTCCTTTTGCGGCCATGGGACCAAGCAGATCAATGTCGCGCAGAACGCGGTCGGATTTGGTGGTGATCATGAGCGGGTGGTTGGTTTCAGCAAGCACTTCGATGCAGCCGCGCGTGATCCGCCAATCGCGCTCAATAGGTTGATAGGGATCGGTATTGGTGCCCATCGCCAGTGGCGCCGCACGGTAGGATGGCTTCATGAGTTCGGCGCGGAGCAAAGCTTTGGCATCAGGTTTGGCGAAAAGTTTGGTTTCGAAATCAATGCCGGGGGAAAGATCGTGAAAAGCATGCGTTGGCCGCGCAAAGCAATAAATACAGCCATGTTCACAGCCCCGGTACGCATTGATTGATCGGTCAAACGGAATATCGGGTGACTTGTTGCGCGTGATGATGGTTTTGGGCCGTTCGATGGTTACAGTTGTTTGCACCAGCGGATTGGGACCATCGACCAGCAAGCGGTCATCGAGCCAGTCGCCATCATCGATGTGTTCAAGCGGGTTGAAGCGGTTGCTTGTCTGGTTATGTGTTGCACCGCGATGAGGACGGGGAGACGTCATACACTATCATACTTAAAGCATGGAACATGGCAAGAACGATACTTGTCAAATGCAATTTAGCGAGCCAGCATTATGATCGTAAAAAATAGGGGAACGGACGTGCTTCGAAATGGCCTAATCTTGTCGCTTTTAGCGGCAACGCCCGCGTTGGCGGCGGATACGGAACCCTGTGGTAAAGGTCTCATCTGCGCGAGCAATCCTGCGACCGTGGTCGCCGCGCTTCAGGAAACAGGCTACAAAGCCAAGCTGGACAAGGACAACGAAGGCGATCCGAAAATTTCGAGCAGCGCGTCGGGCTATGACTTCGATATCTTGTTCTATGGTTGCAAGGCCAACAAACAATGCGATTCGCTGCAATTTCGGATTTCGTTTGAGAAGGACGGCGCGAACACGTTCGAACTGGCCAACAAATGGAACAGCACTAAGCGCTTCAGCCAAGCCTCGATCAGCGATAAGGGCTCATTTCTTGCGGATTATGATGTGACGACGGTGGGTGGATTGACGAAAACGAATTTTGCCGATGTTGTCGATTGGTGGTCGGTGACACTCGGGAATTTGAAGACGTTTTTTACTGAAAACCCGCCACCCAAATCCTAATGTTCCATCAAGCGCGGCATCAGTTCGACGAAATTGCAGGGGCGGTGGCGGCTGTCGAGCTGGCTCACCAAAATGCCATTCCAACCATCAGCCACGGCGCCGGTCGATCCGGGTAGCGCGAAGATGTAAGTGCCGCGCGTTACGATGGCGCAGGCGCGTGATTGGACGGTCGAGGTGCCGATTTTCTGATAGGACAACCAGCGGAAGAGTTCACCAAAGCCTGGTATGTCCTTGCCACCCAAGTTAGCTAGCGCTTCGGGGGTAACGTCGCGACCGGTGACGCCCGTGCCGCCCGTTGTAATGATGCAATCGACGCTATGGTCATCGACCCATCGGTGAAGACAGGCGATGACTGAATTGGTATCGTCATTAACGATGCCGCGGTCTGCGAGAATATGGCCCGCGCCTTCAAGCAACTCAACCAGTTTGTCGCCCGAGCGGTCGTTCGCTGCGGTGCGCGTGTCCGATACGGTTAGAACCGCAATCCGGACTGGTTGAAATTTAGCCGCTTCATCGATCATCCCGACCGCCCTCAATTTGTCGAACGGTCAACGCGAGGCGCGCACGGCGTTCGCGCCCGACAGTCCAGGGAAGCGTGGCCACAGTCCCTGCACCAGGGCATAACGACTATCGGTGCGCTGGCCCGCCTGCTGCTGATACATCCAATAGTTGCGCAGGACGATGGTGACATAGCCGCGCGTCTCCCAATAAGGGACGCTTTCGATGTACATCAGTGGATCGCGATTGGTCGCGTCGCTGCGCGCATTCCAGCGATCAAGCGGCGCGGGACCGGCATTGTAGGCCATGATCACCTTAGGCAGCAGCCCACCGGTCGCGGCGAGATCGCGCAGCTGTTCGATATAGCTCTGGCCATATTCCATGTTGGTCGACGGATTCGACAGCGATCCGACAGTGGCTTTTCCACGGCTGCGGGCAATATCGCCGGCAGTGCCGGGTCGGACTTGCATCAGCCCGCGCGCGCCCGCCGCACTCGTCACATTGACGCGAAAGTTCGATTCCTGAAGCGTGTGCGCGAATACGAGCGCCCGATCAACGCGCCAGCCGCCCTCAGGTGACCAATTAGCCGGCATGGGATAACGACCCTCGATAGAAGTCCTGGCACCACGCGGGCCGTTGTGCGCAAGATAAAGTTGGGTCGATGGCAAATTGAGCTTTCCGGCAATCGCCGTCAGCGTGGCATGTTCGGCGGGAATGCCGATGCGCGCCTGCCAGCGGATCAATTCATCCGCACGCTGCGTCTGGCCAATTTCGGCGAGCGCAAGCGCAGCACGAACATTGGGGCGCTCGGCAACTTTGCGGATTGCATTGCTACCATCGTCGTCGCGCGAGGGCGCAAGACCCATCGCTGCTTGCGCGAGCATGCCGTAGAATGTTTCTTCGAGACGAGCCGCATTGCGCAAGTGCGGCTGAACGCGTTCCGGTTGTTTGGCAACCATATCAGCGCGTGCGGCCCAGTAATGCCCAGCGGCGATCATTTCAGCATCCGAATGACGGCGAGCAACCGAAGCGAACGCAGCCGAAGCCGTTTTATAATCCTTCTGACGCCATGCCGACAGGCCCCCGACCCAATCTGCCATCGCGGCCCAATCGCCAGTTCCAGTTTGCGCCACAGCGGCGAGTTTGCGCGCAGCATTGTCATCGCCGGTCAGAAAATAGGACCAAGCAACACGCTGCTGCCATTCGGTGCGTGCGTCGGGCGTCAGCCGGTCCTGATTGACAGCAAGCAGCGCCTCGGCTTCGAGCGGGCGATCATCCTTGATCAGCGGCAGAATTTGCGCGGCGAGGCCACCGGCAGCAGGATCACCCTCAGTCGTGGGCGTGCGACCACGGCGAGGCGAAGTACCAAGCCATGTCAGCTCACGGACTTCGGGAAGAAGGGGAACGGTTTTGGCACCGCGCGCGCCCGCCAATCGGACGAGGGACTGTGAATACGGCAAATCAGGGGCGGTCGTCGCTAGCGTAACAAGATCATGGGCTTCCACCTTTGGCGAACCTTTCGCCGTAAAGATGACGGCACGCGCCGTGGGGTGAAGCGGGCCTTCATCCATCGCTGCAAGCTTTGCCGAAGCGTCAGCCCATTGGCCGACATCAATGCTGGCGAATATGTCGCGATAACGTTCCCGGGCATTCGGGCCAAGTTGAGTGGGAAGCGCGATTGCCGCCGATGCTGGCGTTTCAGCGAGCGCGAGGGATGGCAACGTGGCCGACGACACCATCATTATACCAAGAGCGGCTTTAATTTTCACAAGTCATCCTTTGATAATAATCTTTGCATTTCGGCCCAAGCGGCTGCTTTGCGAGATTTAGATCCGTCAAACATCCGCGGATGCGCCGTTGCGATTGCCTCCATTATGGTGCCGAGATGGTTAACCTTATGTAACTTTCCTTTGGCAGCGGCATCATCAACCCCGAGGATCGCACGACTCGCCGCACCGCCGACAAGCCATAGCTGCTTGGGCGCAACGTAAGCGATATGCTGTTTCGCCAGCGCTGCAAGCGTGGATAAGCTTTCGTCCGACAGCCGACCGATCATCGGGCGACCGGGGCATAAGCTTGCGATATAGACAGCATTCCGGTCTCGACCGATGGCCTCGAGCATCTTGTTGAACACGGCATCGCCAAGCAAATCACCTGATTCCACATCGGCGGGGTCGGGAAAATCGGTGAGAACCATCAGATCACTGGCCGGATTACCGGCGGGACGCACGCGGCGGCCTGCGGGGCCAGCGTCGGGAATCTCGCCGGTCATGAGGTGATCAACCAAGGCGTCGAGCGATTGCGGTGTGGCAATTTCTGGTACTGTGGCAGCTTCGTTCTCGGTCAGTTTTGTAACCGTCGCTGCACCCAGCCAGTCATGCGGCACCTCGCCAACTGCCACATCGACCCCGGCATCGCGCCACCAGCCAAGCAGACTCGCGGCGGCTTCACTCTCGAAATTCTGCACTTGAAGCCCCATGTACCAACCAAGCCGCTTCTTGACGGCGCGGTCAATGCGGGGAAGAGGCCTTAGGGACAGCCCGTTACCCGTGCGCGGCAAAGCGCGGCCAAGGATGAGCGCCCAAGGACAAGACATGAGCGAACGCGAAGCAATGCCCTATGACGTCGTGATTGTCGGGGCCGGTCCTGCGGGACTGGCAGCAGCGATCCGGTTGAAACAGATCAACGCGGCACTGACAGTGTGCATTCTTGAAAAGGGGTCAGAAGTTGGCGCGCATATATTGTCGGGTGCCGTCGTAGATCCAAAAGCATTGGATGAGTTGCTGCCCAAATGGCGTGAGAGCGCGTCATTGGCAAAAGTACCTGTCATTGATAACCAGCATTGGGTGCTATCGCAAACGGGTAAGTTTGCGATCCCGCATATTCTGCTGCCGCCGTTCCTGAGCAACAAGGGCACATATACCGGCAGTTTAGGGAATCTATGCCGATGGTTGGCGGAGCAGGCTGAAGGGTTGGGCGTCGAAATATTTCCGGGTTTTGCCGCCGCTGAAATTCTTTTTCATGAGGACGGTTCGGTCAAAGGTGTGGCAACCGGTGACATGGGTGTGGCGAAAGATGGATCGCACAAGGGTGATTATCAGCCGGGTTTGGAACTGCATGCCAAATATACCCTGTTTGCCGAAGGCGTTCGAGGAAGTCTTTCAAAGCAATTGATAAGAGACTTTGGTCTCGCGAAAGACTCGCAGCCGCAAATTTACGGGTTGGGTATAAAGGAATTGTGGGACATTGATCCGGCCAACCATGTGCCAGGGCGAGTGATCCACACGCAGGGTTGGCCACTCACAACGGGGAGCAATGGCGGCGGCTTCCTTTATCATCAGGCGGATGGGCAGGTTGCCCTCGGTTTCGTAACTTGGCTGAATTACCGTAATCCCTACCTGTCGCCGTTTGAAGAGATGCAGCGATGGAAGACGCATCCCGAGATTACTGCGATCCTCAGGGGTGGGCGCCGCGTTTCCTATGGCGCGCGGGCGATCAACGATGGCGGGTTTCAGGCGGTGCCAAAGTTGGCATTCCCAGGTGGTGCGTTGATCGGCTGTTCGGCAGGATTTGTGAACGTGCCGCGTATCAAGGGTAGCCATACGGCGATGAAGACAGGCATGATGGCAGCCGAAGCAACCGCTGCTGCAATTGCCGCTGGACGGACAAGCGATACACTGGACGACTATGAAGCCGATTACCGGATTAGTTGGGTTGCCAAAGAATTAAGCATGGTCCGCAATGTGTTGCCAGCCGTCGAGAAGTTTGGCGATCTGCTCGGGTCAATTCTCGCCGGTATCATGATGTGGCTTGAGTATTTTGGGCTGAAGCTGCCCTTCACAATGAAGACGCATCCCGATAACGAGAGTCTGTGGCGGACCGATCAGGTTGCGCCAATTGCCTATCCCAAGCCCGACAATATAGTCAGTTTCGACCGGTTGTCGTCGGTGTTCCTGTCGAATACTAATCATGCCGAAGACCAGCCTTGCCATTTGCAGCTGATAGATCCTGCGGTTCCGATTGCAGTCAATTTACCGCTCTATGACAATCCCGAGCAACGTTACTGTCCGGCGGGGGTTTACGAAATCGTCGGGCGTGAGGAAGGTGACCCGCGCCTTCAAATCAATGCACAAAACTGTGTGCACTGCAAAACCTGCGACATCAAAGACCCGACGCAGAACATCAACTGGGTGGTGCCGGAGGGCGGCGGTGGCCCGAATTATCCAAATATGTAGTTTAGCGCTGCTTCTGCTGCCTATAGCGGCAGAAGCGCGACGGCCTGATGCATCGGCGATCAGTGCCTATGTCCGCGCACGGGTGGCCGACAGCAGCGGGCAGTCGGCGCTCGCCGTTGAGAATTATGCTGCGGCACTCGCTGCTGATCCAGCGAACTTGACGATTGCGTTCCGTGCCTATCGTGAAGCACTTGAGGCAGGGGACTATTCGCTGGCTGTTCGCGCCGCAAAGGTGCTCGATGTCGCAGGTATCGTGCCGCCTGATGCCCATATCCTGCTTTATATATCGGCATTGCAAACGCGTGACTGGCAAGCGGCTAACAAACGGTTGATCCAGTTAAATGAAGAGCCGGGACTTGGGTTTTTGGCGCCGATGTTCGGGCGGTGGCTCGAAACAGCTACAAATATGCCGCTAATGCTGCGCGGGCCCAAGACGGTCGAGCGAAGCATGAATGCGTATGTTGACGAAAACAATGCACTGATCGCACTAGCGACTGGCGATTCAGATACCGGTGCGACGGCGATCAAGGGGATGTGGACTCTGGACCCATACCGCGCGGGGTCATTGCGTCTGGCAGCAGCGGCGCGACTGGCCGACTTGAAGCGCCGTGACCGCGCACTTGATTTGATCGTTGCTGACGATAGCGCCGCAAATAATGCACGGTCGTTGATCGGAAAGGGTAAAAAGCTGGGGGTTGCTGTGACATCCCCGTCGGATGGCGCGGCGTTCCTGTTGGCGCGGGTGGCGGGGGATTTGCTGGTGGAGGGCAGCGGGCGCTCAGCGCTGACGATATCGCGAATGGCATCGTTCGCCGCGCCCGCCAATCCGCGCGTGCAATTGATGGTGGCGGGCGCACTTGATGTCCGTAAACGTCATGATCTCGCGCTGGAAATTGCTGATAAGCTGGTCAGCGATCCGGTTTACGGAGATGACGCCGCTTCGTTTAGAATCAGCCAGCTCGAGGGCCTTGGCCGCTTTGACGACGCACTCGCAGCAGCAAAGACCCGCGCAGCGAAATCGCCGAATGATCAGGGACGGATCGGCGATATCGAACTGCGGCGTCGGAACTTTGCCGCTGCCGCTGCTGCATATCAGGTTGCGCTCGATGCTTTGGGTAGCAACTCTGCTTGGACGCTTATCTTTGCCGCCGCTAATGCTTATGACAATGCCGGGAACTGGACAAAAGCAAAGCCGCTGCTGGAGCGCGCGCTGTTGATTGCCACAGATGAGCCTGCGATTTTGAATGAGCTCGGTTATGGGCTGATTATTAACGAACAGAGCGTTGATCGCGGATTACAATTGGTTAACCGGGCAGCTGCCCTGCGCCCGAATGATGCCGCGATTGTGGATTCACTGGGGTGGGCTCTCTACAAACGCGGTGCTTTTGCTGATGCCGTGCCGGTCCTCGAGCGTGCAGTTCGCCTGGATCAGGCCCAGTCTGAGATTGGCGAGCACCTCGGCGATGCTTATCTCGCGTCAGGGCGTCGGGTCGAAGCTCGCTATGCCTGGACGGCGGCCAGAGTACAGGCAGAGGGTGACGCTTTGGCGCGGCTCGACGGCAAGATTGCCGGGCAGCGTTGACGCGTGGACCGCGAGACTGCCTATGCGAAAATCAATCTTGCGCTGCATGTGCGGCGGCGGCGGGATGATGGGTATCATGACTTGGAGACGCTGTTTGCGTTTTGCGAGGACGGGGATGCCGTCGAAGCAAAAGTTGCAGAGTCGCTGTCCCTGACGATTGACGGGCCGTTTGCGCAAGGGCTTTCGGATACAGATAATCTTGTCTTGCAGGCGGCAGAAATGTTGGGACAGGGACGCGGCGCGGCGATTCGGTTGACGAAAAACCTGCCGGTTGCTTCCGGCATTGGCGGAGGTTCGGCGGACGCTGCAGCGACGTTGCGGTTATTGTCGCGGCTGTGGCAAATTGATGCTGATCTTTATGAAATTGCAGCAAAACTTGGGGCCGACGTACCGGCCTGCATTGCTTCAGTCACAGCTCGAGGCGAAGGGCGGGGCGATGACCTCACGATTGACTGTGCCAATGTGTCGGAGACGCCAGTTTTATTAATTAATCCGATGATTCCGCTTGCAACGGCCACCGTCTTCAAGACTTGGGACGGTTTTGATCGCGGGCGGCTTTCCGATTGGCGGGCGGGGCGAAATGATCTTGAGCAACCTGCACGGGCACTTGTGACCGAAATTGGCGCGGTGGTTGATTGGTTGTCAGCGCAAGCGGGCGTTTCGGTGGCGCGGATGTCCGGATCGGGAGCGACCTGTTTTGCCCTGTTTGACAACCTCTTCAATCGTTCAACGGTCGCCGCTGGGGCAGCGCGCGCTTTTCCCAGTTATTGGACAATGCAGTCGGTACTGCGATGACACCGTGGTGCTTGCTTCCCGGCGCGGGCGATGTGCTGACGATTGTTGACCATGCTTCAAACCATGTGCCCAATGGCATTGATCTGGGCATCGACCCGCCATTGCTTGAAACCCATATCGCGTGGGACATCGGCGCCGAAGCTTTAGCACGGGCGCTCGGTTTCCCGGCCTTCCTCGCAACGGTTTCGCGACTTGTTATCGATTTTAATCGGGAATGTGATGCGCTGGATATTGTGCCGTTGGAGAGCGACGGGATCGCCATTCCCGGCAATGTTGCCGATCAGTCTGCAAGGATTGATAAATTTTGGCAACCATATCACGATGCACTTGAGGTCAAAATTGCTAATATGCAACCAAAACTTCTGGTTTCTCTTCATAGTTTTACACCCAGCTTATCATCGCGTTCTGAAGAGGCGCAGCCTTGGGAGATTGGCATTCTCTACAATCAGGATGATCGCGCCGCCCGGATTGCGATACCAATGCTTGATGCTGTCGGCATCATTGTTGGCGATCAACTTCCCTATTCGGGTAAAGTTTTGAATGCGACGATGAACCGCCATGGCGAGGGGACAGGGACGCCCTATCTCGGTATCGAAGTGCGGCAGGATTTGCTCGACAATCCCTTGGACGTGGCAAAATGGGCACGCGTCCTGCTTCCCGTGATCGAAAAATGCGCTAAGCATTTTGGCATGGTGATAGGAGATCAGCGGTTTTGACGCTCGAACAGCGTGTATTCATGGGATTTGTGGTGGTCGTCTCACTGGCGATGGCATGGATCATTGCGCCTTATTACGGCGCGATCCTGTGGGGCGTGGTCACCACCATTGTTTTTTGGCCGCTTAACCGGAATTTGCGCGCTGCTTTCCCGAACAGCCCAAATTTTTCGGCGTTCGCGACACTTGTCGCCGTTATCGCAATCGTGATCGTGCCAACCATCATTATCGGGACGCTGCTGATCGAGCAGGCAATCTCGACCTATGCAAATATCGAATCTCAGAAAATCGATTTCGGCAGAATTGTTACGGATTTTCAGGCGGGCCTGCCACGGTCAGTTGAAGCATTCCTGGATCGTAATGGATTTGGCGATATGCAGGCAATTCAGAAAAAGCTCGCAACCGTTGCCACGGGCGGTGCCCGGATCGCTGCAACACAAGCGCTTAGTTTCGGCCAAGGAGCGTTCAGCTTTGCGATTTCGCTCAGTATCATGCTGTATCTGACATTCTTCCTGCTGCGCGATGGCTCACGGCTAACGCGCACGATCGGGGACCGTGTTCCGCTAGCGGTTCAGCAACGTCGCGATCTGTTCGCTAAATTCGCGACCGTGATCCGCGCGACGATCAAGGGAAGCATTGTCGTTGCCGTCGTACAAGGGATGATCGGCGGGGTTGTCTTTTGGATCGTCGGAATCGAAGCAGCGCTACTTTGGGGTGTAGTAATGGGCTTTTTGTCGCTGGTGCCCGCTATCGGGACCGGGCTGATTTGGGTGCCCGTGGCGATTTACCTCTTTGCAACGGGACAGACTTGGCAGGGAGCCGTGCTGACCGGTTGTGGTGTTCTGATAATCGGCATGGTCGACAATGTCCTGCGCCCGCTGCTGGTCGGTAAGGATACGCGGATGCCCGATTACGTCGTGTTAATTTCAACGGTGGGCGGGATTAGCGTGATGGGGATAAACGGCTTCATCATCGGACCAGTGATCGCAGCGCTGTTCATTGCGGCGTGGGATATATTTCTGGAAGAGCGCGCCGCACCAAAGGCATAACAATATTGTGTCGATGGCGCGCCAGCGGCATAGGCAGCGGGGGAGGCTTCACAACGCCATGCACCAGTTCGACAAATCAAAACTGCCCAGCCGCCATGTTTCGGTGGGACCGGAACGCGCCCCTCATCGATCTTACTATTATGCAATGGGGTTGACCGCCGAGGAAATTGCGCGGCCATTTGTCGGCGTTGTCTCGGCAGGCAACGATTCCGCGCCTTGCAACACGACGCTCGATGCGCAAGCGGATGTGGCGCGCAAGGGCGTTGAAGCTGGTGGCGGAATGCCACGGAGGTTTAACACGATTACGGTTACTGATGGCATTGCCATGGGGCATCAGGGGATGAAGTCCTCACTGGTCAGCCGCGAAGTGATTGCCGATTCAGTCGAGCTCAGTGTGCGCGGGCATTGCTATGATGCGCTGGTAGCATTTGCGGGCTGTGACAAGAGCTTGCCGGGAATGATGATGGCGATGCTGCGGCTTAACGTGCCAAGCATTTTTGTTTATGGCGGGTCAATTCTGCCGGGACGTTTCAATGACCGTGACGTCACGGTGAAAGATGTGTTCGAAATCGTCGGAAAATACGCGGCAGGGGCATGTTCTTTGTCCGAAGTCGAAGCCCTCGAGAAAGTCGCGTGTCCCGGGCACGGTGCATGCGGCGGGCAATATACCGCAAACACGATGGCATGTGTTGGAGAGGCAATCGGATTATCATTGCCGAACAGCAATATGGTGCCAGCGCCTTATACTTCGCGTGAACAAATTGCGCATGCGGCGGGCGCACAAGTTATGGAATTGCTCGCGCGTAATATTCGCCCGCGCGATATCTGCACGCGCGAGGCTTTCGAAAATGCGGCGCGGATTGTTGCGGCAACGGGGGGATCGACCAATGCGGCGCTGCACCTGCCGGCGATGGCGAATGAAGCGGGGATCGACTTCGACCTCTTCGACGTGGCTGAAACTTTTAAGTCGACGCCCTACCTTGCCGACCTCCAACCGGGGGGGCAGTTTGTCGCGCGGGACATGTATGACGCGGGCGGCGTCTACATGCTGATGAAGACGATGATGAGCGCTGGATTGCTCCATGGTAATTGCATGACAGTGACGGGGCGGACTCTGGGCGAAAACATTGAACAGGTGACGTGGAACCCTGATCAGAAAGTCATTTATGACGTCAAGACACCGATCACGCCAACGGGTGGCGTTGTCGGTCTGCGCGGGTCGCTCGCCCCCGATGGCGCAATTGTGAAAGTCGCAGGGCTGCACTCGCTTCAGTTTACCGGTCCGGCACGCGTGTTTGATTGTGAGGAGGATTGCTTTGCGGCAGTCGAAGCGCGCACAATCCGCGAAGGAGAGGTCATCGTTATCCGCTATGAAGGGCCTAAGGGCGGACCGGGTATGCGCGAGATGCTGTCCACGACGGCGGCGCTTTACGGGCTAGGCATGGGTGAAAGCGTGGCGTTGCTGACTGACGGCCGTTTTTCAGGCGCGACGCGCGGTTTCTGCATCGGCCATGTTGGGCCCGAGGCAAGCGATGGCGGCCCGATTGCGTTGGTCGAAGATGGCGACATCATCGCAATAGATGCCGAAGTGGGGTCGATTGACCTCAATGTCGATGCGGTGACGTTGACTGCGCGCAGGGCCGCGTGGCGACCACGGATGAACGATTATCAGGCAGGAGCCCTATGGCGTTATGCGCAGAATGTCGGCCCAGCCTGGCAGGGCGCAGTGACTCAACCCGGTGCGAAAGCCGAGCGGCATGTTTATGCGGATATTTAGCACCGCGCTTTCGGTGGCGCTTGCGGGTTGCGCGTCAGAGCCGGTTGTTAAGAACCAAGTCAGTCAGGCTGATCCCGATGATCAAATCGAATGTGCTATTGCTGATGCGCGTGATTTCACAAAAGATTGCACGATTGAGCGCGGCGACGGCGCAATGCTGACGCTGCGTCATCGGGATGGTGGCTTCCGGCGACTGACACTTGATGCCGATGGAACCATCGATTCGGCTGATGGCGCGGACAGAGTCGTCGTGCAGACTTTGAGCGACGGGCGGACCGAAGTTGAGATCGGCACGGACCGCTACCGCTTGCCCGCGACCCTGTGAACGATGCCGACTTGATCGTTCGCATTGCTGCGCGGGGGGAGGGCGTGACGGCGGACGGCCGCCATGTAGCGCTTGCTGCGCCTGGCGACATGCTAGGTGCTGACGGCTCGGTCAAACCGGGGCCTGATCACGCGCTGCCGCCCTGCTGCCATTTCCCGATATGCGGTGGGTGCCAGCTACAGCACGTCAGCGATGCAGCCTATGCGCGCTACATTCTTGATCGAATTACACATGCGTTGCATGCCCAAGGGATTGATGCGCCCGAAATGGATGGCCCCCATATTTCGCCATCGCACACGCGGCGGCGCGCTTCGCTTCGGGCCGAACGGCGGGGCAAGCATGTCGTCTTGGGGTTCAACGAGGGGGGCCGCAACACCATCGTTGATCTGAATGAGTGCCACATCCTCTTGCCCGAACTTTTTGCACTTGCAACGCCGTTGCGACGTCTGCTGGCCGCCTTGCTGAACGAACGGGGACGAGCCGAGATAACGCTGATGCGTGTGGATCAAGGCATTGATGTCATGTTGAGTGGCTTCGAGGTCGAAGGGCTGACGGCAATCGAGGCGCTGGTTGAATTTGGAGAAACAAATGCGCTGGCGCGGCTGTCGCTTGATGAGGGCTATGGGCCGAGCGTGCGTTACGCGCCAGGCGATGTGACGATCACCCTAAGCGGCATTCCAGTACCACTGCCCGAAAGCGTTTTTTTGCAAGCGACGGCTGACGGGGAAGCCGCGTTGGTTGGCGCGGTTCAGCGAGCTTTGTCGGGGGCGACGAAAGTTGCCGATCTATTTGCCGGTCTTGGCACGTTTGGACTCGCGCTGTATGGCAAAGTCCATGCTGTTGAAGGCGCGCGCGATGCTGTGCTTGCACTGGCAGCGACAGGGCGGGTTGGCGTCGAGCATCGTGACTTGTTCCGTCGACCGTTATCGGCAGCAGAGCTTAACCGGTTCGATGGGGTGGTGCTCGATCCGCCACGTGCGGGTGCAAAAGAGCAAATCAGCGAACTCGCGCAATCGACGGTCAAGCGGATTGCCTATGTCTCATGCAATCCCGCAACCTTTGCACGCGATACCAGAACTTTGATCGAAGGCGGCTACCGGCTCGACCGGATTACGCCGGTCGGCCAGTTCCGCTGGTCAACGCACGTCGAACTTGCGGCGGCGTTCAGCCGCTAGGGTCAGAACCTAGGCAAAGTGGTGCGATCCGAATGCAGCAAAGACGGCGTGGACCGCAAGCAGGAGCAGCGGAATCGTGCCGATGAAATGCAGCGCAAAGCGCACGACCACGCGGTTGACCATCACCTGAACGAGGCTGTGTACGATGCGGAAACCGACATAAACCCATGCAAGCGTTGTGTTGAGGCCACCACCGGCGCCAAGCAGCGCGAGCGCAATCGCGACTGCATAGAACAGGGTCGGTTGTTCCATCAGATGATTATAGTTATCGGCCTTCCACTGGACACGGCTCGGGATCATTATGCGCAGGTCGATACCGGTGCCGCCAATCGACCCCGTAGTGTCGTAATCGGGATTGCGCATCAGCGCAGGAATGCGCGTGGCATACATCCACAGCCACATGACAAGCGACCACAGCGCGAGGACCGCGACGGGTTTGATGATTTCGTTTGTCATCCGTGAAATACCGCCATCAGCGCGTGGAGCGCGAGGGCCACCAGACACAGCGTCGATAGCGCAAAGGCAGCGAAGCGATAGCGGATAATGTTCGACGTTGCCTGGATAAGGCTGTGAAGGATGCGCAAGCCGACATATGCCCATGCGATCGTTGCGTTCATGCCGTTGCCCCAACCGGCGAAGGCAAGCAGTAACGCCACCGCATAGAAAAGCGTAGGTTGTTCCATCAGGTGGATGTAGTTGTGTGCCGGCCACTGCGCCTTTTCATCTATCACGCCGTCAAGACCGCCGGGCTTGCCGCCGCGAACAGTGCCGAGATCAATCCCGGCACGCTTCATCGCGGGCAGGCGGACGATCACCATCCAGACGAGCATCACAAGCGACCAGGCGATGAGCACAGCAACGGGTTTCAGGATTTCGGATTGCATTTTGGTTCCCCTACTTATGGGAAGAAACTGCCCGACTATGTTTCCAATTGCAACTTAGTCGAAAATCGCGCCCCATTTGCGCTTGGTTCGGTTTTTCCACGCACCGCGGTGATAGGCATCGCTGGCGAGAAGCGGCATGACTGAACCGGCTTCGGCAAAGACCATCTGTTCGATGCCGGTGTTGACCTTGCCCCAGCTTGCCGCTTCCTGAAGCGTCGAGGATGAGCACGCGCCGTCGCGGACATCGGCGACAGTGATCTGCACTGCATATTTGTGCACCTGCACATCGTGATGACCGAGAATTTCAGCACATACCACCGTGTCCTGAATGAAATTCTTGGGCACACCGCCGCCGATCATGAGCAGGCCTGTCGTCCCTGCCTTGATCTTGATGTCGGTCAGTTCGCGGAAATCGGCGATGGCGTCGAGCACCATATAGGGTTTGCCTTGCTTGGCGCGGTCGACCTGATGCTTGACGAGGCCGAAGCCCGCCGATGAGTCGACGAAGGCGGGGCAAAAGATCGGTACGTCATGCTCATAAGCGAGCTTGACGAGGCTGTTGTCCTTCTTGCCATGATCGACCAGATATTTGCCCATTTCGCGGATGAACGCGCGGCTCGAATAGGCTTTGGGTTCGAGGCTGTCGGCGATTTTCAGGATCGTGTGGTCGCAATCCTGAAGCTGTTCCTCGTCAATGTAGGTGTCGTAAATGCGATCAATCAGCAGTGACCGCAGCGTATCGTCGTCGGGCACTTCAAGCGCCTGGTAGTGCTTGTGGCCAAGCCCTTCGAAGAAATCCATGTCGACGATTGATGCGCCGGTGGCGACGATGCCGTCGATCATGTTCGACCGGAGCAGTTCGGCATAAAGGTTCATGCAGCCGCCCGCGCTCGTGCTACCAGCGATGACGAGGAAGATCGAGCAATCGGGGTCTTCGAGCATCTGGTTATAGATACCCGTCGCGCGCGCGAGGTCGCGGCTCGTGAAGCTCATTTTGCCCATTGCATCAATGATCGGCCGCGCGTCGAAGCTGGTGATGTCGATATGCTCGACGGTCGTGGAGAGGAGTTCCGCTTTGCGCTGGGCATTGGCTTGGGGGGTGGTCATGTTGATAGGCTCCTTGTCCCCAACCCGTTCGAGCTGAGCTTGTCGAAGCCCTGTCCTTGTCTTGAACTGTCCTCAAAAGAAGGACAGCCCTTCGACAAGCTCAGGGCGAACGGTTCTTGTTATGGCTTGGCGTTACAGCTTGACGACGTTCGATGCGACCCTGTGTTCGGCCTCGACATAAAGCGAAACCATCGGCTCGTCGGTGACTTCGATCGTTTCGACCGAGCCGAAGCCGTTGAAACCGGTACGCATTGCGCAACCATAGGCACCAAGCATGCCGATTTCGATGTAATCACCTGCCTTGGTGTCGGCAGGGAGCATGAACGGCCCCGCCATATGGTCCATGTCATCGCAAGTCGGGCCATAGAAGCTGAATGCCATGTCCTTCGCGTTCGAATCGGGTTCGCGGAGGAGTTCGACCGGAAAGCGCCAGCCGATATGCGCGGCGTCGAACAGCGCACCGTAAGCACCGTCGTTGATGTACAATTCCTCGCCACGTCGCTTTTCGACACGGACGATCAGCGAGGAGTATTCGGCGCATAGGGCACGGCCGGGCTCGCACCAGAGTTCGGACGAGTAGCTGACGGGCAAATCCTCGAAGCATTTGTGGATGACTTCGAAGAAAACTTCGAGCGGGGGAGGCTCCATGCCGGGGTAGGACGACGGAAAGCCGCCGCCGACATCGACGACATCGACCGTGACGCCAGCATCGACAATCGCCGTGCGGACGCGCTGCATGGCTTCTGAATAGGCCGCAGGTGACATTGCCTGGCTACCAACGTGGAAACAGATGCCGAGCGCGTCAGCAAGCTGGCGTGTTGCTATCAAAAGTTGCCGAACTTCATGCGGTTCTGCACCGAACTTCGAAGCAAGGCTGAGCTTTGAATGTTCGGACGACACGCGCAAACGAACGCACAGCGTAAGGTCGGTCGCACTGTTGGTCGCACGGTCAATCTTTTCGAGTTCTTCCATCGTATCGAGCGAGAATGTACGGACGCCGTGCTCGAAATAGGCTTCGGCAATCGCTTCCTCGGCTTTGACCGGGTGCATGAAACACAAGGTTGCTTGTGGCAGTGTTCGCGCGACCAGACGCACTTCGGCAATCGATGCCACGTCATAATGCGTGATACCGTTATCCCACAAAATCGTCAGCAGGTCAGGCGATGGATTTGCCTTGACAGCATAGATTGATCGCCCCGGAAACTTCTCGACAAAGAAGCGGGCGGCGCGCGATGCTGCGTGCGGGCGAAGAAGCGTAACCGGCTGGACCGGCTGTGTCTTTACAACAGCTACGGCATCGGGGACGATGCCTTGGGACGTTGCTAGCCCCAGCGCGTTATGGTGATTGTGCAATTCAAGGGACCTCCAAATGGCTTGCGCCGGTCGTTGAGCTGCCTTGCGGTTGGAAGTCCCATGGGGCAGCGGGAAGCGCGCACTTATGCACCGCAAAGGTTGATGTAAAGTGTAATATATGCGGACTGTCGCAAAATGGTCACGAAGGAATAAAAAGTTGCGGATACCGACGGCAAAGGGTGTGGATAATGCGGCCAAATCGATTGCCAAGATTTTGCCGCCGACGCCACTTTTTGAACTCGAAATTGGCGGATTTACTGTGTTCGCTAAAGCCGAATCGCTGCAACCGGTTGGGGCGTTCAAGATCCGCGGCGCGTGGCACCGTTTGAGTTCGCTGACAGGAGCGGAGCGGGCACGTGGCGTTGTGGCATTTTCATCGGGTAATCATGCGCAGGGAATCGCGTGGGCGGCGAAAAGGCTTGGCATAGCGGCGACGATTGTGATGCCTGATGATGCACCGGCTGCAAAGTTGGAAGGAACCAGCGCGCTGGGGGCGGAAATCGTTCTGTGTAATCGGCGAACTGACCGCCGCGAAGTTATTGCCGCAGCGTTGGCAACGGAGCGTGGTGCAACGCTGGTTCCGAGTTTCGATGACCCGTGGGTGATTGAGGGGCAGGGGAGCGCGGGGATTGAGGCAATAGACCAGCTTGCGGCACGCGGGCTGCCATCGCCTGACCTTGTTGTGACGTGTTGCGGGGGAGGCGGGCTGTCGGCGGGGTTGGCGCTGGCCTGTCCCGATGCTCGGATTGTTATCGTGGAGCCCGAAGGGTGGGACGACATGACTCGATCGTTGGCCGGAGGGGTGATTGTTCCAGTCACTGATAACCCGCCGCCGACAGCATGCGATGCGTTGCAGACGAAACGCGTAGCATCGCTGACTTTTGACATACTGAAAGCGCGCGGTGCGACAGGTGTTGCCGTGAGCGACACCGAGGTCGAGGCGGCGATGCGTTTTGCCTTTACCAACCTGCAACTGGTGCTCGAACCAGGCGGTGCGGTGGCTTTGGCGGCTTTGTTGAGTGGAAAGGTGGTGCCAACCGCGCGGACACTGATCACCTTATCAGGCGGCAATGTCGACGCAGCGCAGTTTGCCGCGATTTTGACGCGGCCGTGATCGGTTTGGTCCTGATGGCGGTTGCGATGATCGGTGCAACGGCGCTGGCGTGGGGCGGATTTACGCTCGTTCGCACACGTAATGAGGTAACGCGGGGGTGGTTGATGATCGTGGCAGCCGCCGTTGTCATCGGAAACGTGCTAATCCTGACCGTCTAGCGATCAGGCAGATTGTCGAAAGTTCGGCGAATTTCTTGCAGGGTTGCAACAGTGATCTGAAGGTCACTCGGCCTGAATTCCGACATGATTTCCAATATGTCAGGGGCCATATCTGCCACTGCTTCGGCATGCTTGGCGCGACCGGCTTCCGTAAGAAAAACACATTCGAAACCATCAACCCAGTCGAGTTCAATCAAACGCCGCCCGGCAAGCGTCGCTACAGTGGCGCGCATTGCTTCCATCTCGACCTGAAAGCACCACGCGAGCGTTTTCAGTTTCTCGGTTGCTTTGCCGAGGCGGACAAAATGGTTGAGAACGCCAAAGTCAGCTGCAACGAGATCGGCGAGATGCGCGGGTTCGAACCGCTGGCGCACAAGGTGCTCGATGATAGCAATTTCGGTGAAAAGATCCAGATAGAGCCGCTTGGTGTTTTCATCATTGGCAAGCTCTTCGTCGGCCATTGTCTTGCTCCCTACCGGATCGGCGAATCGGGGGCGAGGCGCATGTCGAGATAGCGGTCGACCGCCTTCATCAACTCGACCTGCTCGTGCTCGAAGAAGTGATTCGCGCCGCGGATTTCGTCGTGGTGGATCGTGATGTGTCGCTGTGTGCGAAGCTTATCGACCAGTTTCTGCACGGCGTTCGGCGTGACCACTTCATCTCCGGTGCCTTGAATGATGATGCCCGACGAGGGGCAAGGGGCAAGAAAGGTGAAATCATACATATTCGCGGGCGGCGCGATCGAAATGAAACCCTTGATCTCGGGCCGACGCATCAGGAGTTGCATGCCGATCCAGGCGCCAAAGCTAAATCCGGCGATCCATGTCGTCTGTGCTTCAGGATGGATCGACTGGACCCAGTCGAGCGCAGACGCTGCATCGGACAATTCGCCGACACCATTGTCAAACACGCCTTGAGATTTGCCAACGCCACGAAAATTGAAGCGCAACGTGGCAAAGCCGCGCCGCACAAATGTCTGATAAAGCGATTGGACAATGCGGTTGTTCATCGTGCCGCCGCCCTGTGGATGCGGGTGGAGAATCATTGCAACAGGTGCGCGTGGACGCGGCCCCGGATTGAAACGACCTTCAAGGCGACCTTCCGGCCCCGGAAAAATAACTTCGGGCATGGGCACTTTCTGTAAAATATGGGCGCGTGTTGCAAATGTCGCGCGTTGCGGTCGCGGCCTATATAGGCAAGGAGGCGTTTAGAGCAACGATTACGGACACCGATGTTTTGGCCGACCGGCTTTATCTTGATCATGCAGCGACAACGCCCGTGCTGCCAGTGGCGCGCGCGGCGGTTGCCGATGGCTTTGCGCGATGGGCCAATCCGTCGTCACCGCATGCCGAAGGGCGGGCAGCGCGGGCAGCGCTGGAGGATGCGCGCGAGCGGGTGAAAGCGGCGCTCGATTGGGACGGCGATGTGCTTTTTACGAGTGGTGCGACCGAAGCGATTGCGATGGCGCTGGGCCGTGTTGATGCGGACGCCGTGCTGGTGAGTTCGGTCGAGCATGATGCGGTGCACCGAGTGGTGCCCGACGCCTTTATCATTCCCGTGGGAAACGATGGTCTTGTCGCGCATGATTCGCTTTTCGGGCGCTTGGGTGCCTTGGGTGCGCGACGGCCATTGGTCGCCATACAGTCAGTCAACAACGAAACCGGGGTTCAGCAATCGCTTGGTGTGTTGGCAGGCGTCGTGCGCGCCGCGAATGGCCTCTTGTTTGTCGATGCCTCGCAATCGGCGGGCAAGGTTACGCTACCGTATGCGGACTTGATCGCAATTTCAGCGCATAAGTTTGGCGGACCGCCCGGTGTCGGCGCGCTGCTGGTTCGCGATCTCGGGTTGTTGGCGGCAAGCGGGGGGCAGGAGCGCGGGTATCGTCCCGGCACCGAGAATTTGCCGGGTGCGCTGGGCTTAGTTGCCGCGCTCGAGGCACCGCGCGGGTGGTTGGAAAGAGCCTTAGACCTGCGCGCGCATCTCGACTCTGCCATCGAGACCGCAGGGGGGCACGTGGTGGCAAAAAGCAGCCCGCGTTTAGCAACGATTGCAAGCTATCGAATGCCTGACGTCCAATCGTCTGCACAGCTTATTCAGTTTGACATGGCCGGCATCGCAATCTCCGCAGGTAGTGCTTGTTCATCGGGAAGTATGAAGCCAAGCCATGTCCTTGCGGCAATGGGCTGGAGCGAGGCGCATGCAAGCGAAGTCATCCGTGTGTCATTCGGTCCCGAAACGACACGCGCCGATGTTTATCGATTTATCGAGGCATGGAAGCGCATTGCAGGCCGGACAACGTGATTTACCTCGATTATCAGGCAACAACCCCACTTGCGCCTGAAGCGCGCGAAGCCATGCTGCCATGGTTGACGTTGGAAGGATCAGCGAACCCGCATTCGTCGCACGTTTCAGGACGCGCGGCGAAAGCTGCGGTTGAACTTGCGCGTGAACAAGTGGCAGCGTTACTACCTGCTGGCGGGCAGATATTTTTTACGAGCGGCGCGACCGAAGCAGCGAACTGGGCGATTCAGAGTCTAAAGTCGGGCGGGATTGTCTTGCCCGCAACCGAACATGCTTGTGTTTTGGATACAGCATTGGTGATGCGGGCGCGCGGTCATGACGTCACGGTGCTGCCTGTGGATGTAAACGGGTTGGCCAATGCGGATACGCCTATTCCTGTTGGCACAGCGCTCGTCGCTATAATGCTCGTAAACAACGAAATCGGCGTAATCCAGCCTGTCGAGGCATTGGCCAAATCTGCGCATGACGCGGGAGCATTGGTTTTCTGCGACGCCGTGCAGGGCTATGGTCGTATCGGAATTCCGTTGACCTGCGACATGATCGCGATCAGCGGGCATAAAATCCACGGTCCAAAGGGGATCGGCGCTTTGTGGATTCGCGATGGTGTTTCGATTGAACCGCTGATGCACGGCGGCGGGCAGGAAGGGGGGCTTCGGTCAGGAACAATGTCGCCTGCGCTTTGTGCCGGATTTGGCGCGGCGGCAGCATTGGCAGTGGCAAGGTTCGATCAAGACCGTGCGCATGTTGAAGGCTTGTGGCAGACGGCGGGAGCCAGATTACGCGATTGGACGATCAACGGGTTGGTCGAGGTTCGTTATCCTGGCAATCTCAACATCCGGCGCGCTGGCGTTGATGCAACGCGCGTGATCTCGGAACTCCGCGATGTGGCAATTAGCGCAGGGTCGGCTTGTGCCAGCGGATCGGGGCGGCCGAGCCATGTGTTGTCCGCAATCGGCCTTTCGCGGGCGGAGGCGCAAGCGAGTCTTCGAATTGGATTCGGGCGCTACACGACTGAGACAGAATTAATTGAAGGCATTGATCGAATCATCGATGCCGCCAACCGCCAACTGGACATGGCTGCATGACCCGCGTGAATTTCATAACTGCCGACGGCAGTTCCACGCGAACGGTAGTGGCTAAGGCGGGTGATCGCCTGCTCGAAGTTGCCCAAAATGACGGGCAACCGCTCGAAGGGACATGCGAAGGGCAGATGGCCTGTTCGACCTGTCACGTCATTGTTGCTGCAAACGATTTTGATCGGCTGCCACCTGCGCACGAAGAGGAAGAAGATATGCTCGACTTCGCCACCGGCGCGACGCGGACGAGCCGGTTGGCTTGCCAGATAATTCTGACCGAGGCGATGGACGGCTTGACCGTTCGTATTCCGTCCGAAAGTCGGAATATGCAGGGCCGTTGATTCGAGTCGCGCTTTGCATCATACATAGGTTCGGAAGTCGGGCGGACGGTGCTCTCGCCAACCTGGTCAGATCCGGAAGGAAGCAGCCACAACGAATTTGCAACGGGTCGTTCCGGCTTCCACCGCGAGCCATTCGCAGAATGGTGAGCGCGGCGGACAAAGCACAGCTTTGATCCACGTCACGGCTTTGCCGGAACGCAATCACGCGCTAGACCGACCGAGATGACCTCCACCCAACCCTATCGCGTCCTTGCCCGCAAATACCGCCCACAGACGTTCGCCGAACTGATCGGGCAGGACTCGATGGTCACAACACTTGGTAACGCGATCAAGCGCGACCGTTTGGCGCATGCCTTCCTGCTCACCGGTGTGCGTGGGGTCGGCAAAACCTCTACCGCGCGTCTGATTGCCAAAGCTTTGAATTGCATCGGGTCAGACGGGCAGGGCGGGCCAACGATTGATCCGTGCGGCATGTGCGAACCTTGTGTTGCGATTGCCGAAGGGCGACACATCGATGTTGTCGAAATGGACGCGGCGTCAAACACAGGTGTCGACGATGTCCGAGAGATAATTGAAGCCGTGCGCTATTCAGCCGTGTCAGCCCGCTACAAGGTCTACATCGTTGACGAAGTTCACATGTTGTCAAAGAATGCATTCAACGCGCTTTTGAAAACATTGGAAGAACCGCCGCCGCATGTGAAATTTCTGTTCGCGACGACCGAAGTCAATAAAGTGCCGGTCACGGTCCTGTCGCGGTGCCAGAGGTTCGATCTGCGGCGGATTCCGGTTGAAACGCTCGCAGCGCATTTTGCAATGATCTCAGAGGCCGAGTCGGTTACGGCAGAACCAGAGGCGCTGGCGCTGATTGCGCGCGCTGCCGAAGGATCAGTACGCGATGGCCTGTCAATTCTGGATCAGGCGATTGCCCACGCTGATCTGGACGGCGATGGCGCGGTGACGGCGGCGCAGGTACGCGACATGCTCGGCCTGTCGGATCGCGGCGCGTTGCGACGGCTGTTTGCGATGATCTTGGCAGGCGAGGGGCCTGCCGCGCTCACAGCACTCGCCGAACAACGCGACCTTGGCGTAGATCCGGCGGCTGTATTGCGCGGATTGCTCGATATTGTCCACGCGACGACGCGAAAGAAGGTGAGTGCACCCGATGACGCGGCGCAGTCTGAAGAGGAACGCGTGGCGCTCAGTGAGTGGGCAACAAAAATGTCTTTCGCGACTTTGCATCGGCTTTGGCAATTGCTGCTGAAAGGGCACGATGAAGTCGCGCGGGCATTCGATCCGGCGGAAGCTGCTGACATGGCTGTTCTTAGAGTTATTCATGCGTCCACGATGCCCGATCCCAATGATCTGGCACGAATAATTGCAAGCGGCGGATCAACGCCTGCGCCGGTGCACGTCGTTTCGACAACACCCGATTTTCCGTCTACTTTTTCGGCGATGATTGCGTTGGTTGAGCACCACGGAAAGCATCTCCTTGCCCAACGCTTGCGCGACGAAGTCGGCGAGATCAGCTACGCACCGCCCGAAATGGCGATCCGTCCATCGCGACCATTTGATACCCGAGAATTGGCGCAGGTTTTGAAAGAAGCGACGGGCGTCGTATGGACGGTGACGAGTGAGGACGCCCCTGCCAAACCATCGTTACGCGATCAGGAAATTGCGACCGAGGCCGCGGCACGCGACGCTATTCTTGCCGAACCGATTGTGCAGGCCGCAATCGAACATTTTCCCGGGGCTGAACTGGTTAGCTGGTCCGAAGATCGGAGTGCAAATATATGAAATCCATTGATGACATTCTCAAGATGGCTGCAAATGTTCAGGAAGAATTGACCAAAGCGCAAGCAAGCTTAGATACTATCGAAGTTGAAGGTGTGTCGGGCGGTGGCATGGTGAAAGTCAAGGCAACTGCAAAAGGCCGCATCTTGGGCGTTAGCATTGACGATTCACTGATGGATGTGGCTGAAAAGGGGATGCTTGAAGACCTCGTCACGGCCGCATTCAACGATGCGCGGACCAAAGCCGATGCGATTTCGGGTCAGGAAATGGGCAAAATGACGTCGGGCCTTCAGCTGCCGCCGGGGTTCAAGCTTCCCTTCTAACGCAAGCAGCTATCCAAACCACCCCGTGCAACAACGCCGGTGCGTCCAGCAATCGCGTTGCCATATCGTCGCGTATATCCCTTGGGCACGATGGCACCGCGCTTCTTGGGCAGCGGCAAAACAGCTGCCATGCGCGCGGCCTCTGTTGTCGTCATGCGGCTCGCATCATGCTTGAAATAGCGTTGCGATCCGGCGTTGACGCCGTAGGTCGCGATGCCGGTTTCGGCGATGTTGAGATAGACTTCCATGATCCGCGGCTTTCCCCATAAAGTCTCGATAAGCAGTGTGAACCACGCCTCGAGCGCTTTGCGGACATAGCCACCGCCTTGCCAGAGGAACGCATTTTTCGCAGTTTGCTGACTGATTGTGGAACCGCCCCGTATGCGCCCGCCGCGCGCGTTGCGCTTCATGGCTGACTCAATGGCCTCGCGGTCGAAGCCGTTATGCGTACAGAATTTTGCATCCTCCGCGGCAATTGCGGCTTGTGCCATACGGCGGTCGATTTGAGATAGCGCCATCCAGTCGCGCGAAATTACTTCACCATCGGCCATATCCCCGATCATTGTGAAGGTGATCGGCGGCGGGACGAAGCGGTAAATCAATACCCACAGCACTGAGCCGGCAACGAAATAGACAATCGCCCGCCCGAGAAACCAACCAATGCGATAGACGGGTCCACGCCGGACGGCGCCGCGCGTTTTCGTCACGCGAGCGCTAGCGTCCCATTCGCCAAACTTTCGTTCGCCTTGGCAATCCGCATCATCGCCTTTTGCAATTTATCAAAAGCGCGCACCTCGATCTGCCGGACCCGCTCACGCGACACGCCATACACTTGGCTCAATTCCTCAAGCGTTTTCGGCTCTTCAATTAGGCGACGTTCGGTCAGGATATGCTTTTCGCGCTCATTCAGGTCATCCATTGCCTCGGCCAGCATCGCGTGGCGATGAACGCGTTCCTGACTGTCGCCGATTTCTTCGTCTTGCAATGGTCCCTCATCGGCAAGCCAGTCCTGCCACTGCTGCCCCTCGCCGTCGTCGGACATGCTGACATTGAGCGAGGTATCGCCGCCCATTGCCATGCGCCGGTTCATGCTGACGACTTCGGCTTCCGTCACGCCAAGGTCGGTCGCAATTTTCTTAACATCTTCGGGGCGAAGATCACCGTCTTCAAACGCTTCGAGGTTATTCTTCATACGGCGCAAGTTGAAGAACAGCTTTTTCTGCGCTGCCGTCGTGCCCATTTTGACAAGGGACCAGCTGCGCAAGATAAACTCTTGAATCGACGCGCGAATCCACCACATCGCATAGGTCGCAAGGCGAAAACCGCGGTCGGGTTCGAACTTCTTCACGCCCTGCATCAACCCGATGTTGCCTTCGGAAATCAGTTCGGACACGGGCAAGCCATAACCACGAAATCCCATCGCGATTTTGGCGACGAGTCGCAGATGCGATGTCACGAGGCGTTCGGCGGCTTCAGGATCGCCATGCTCCCGAAAACGCTTGGCGAGCATATACTCCTCTTCGGGAGTCAAGAGCGGAAACTTCCTGATTTCCGATAGATAGCGGTTGAGACTTGCTTCACCACCCAGAGCCGGGATGGTCGCGGGGACATTGCTTTTACCGGCCATGTTGACCCTCATTCTCCCTGAACACCTGCCACGATAGGAAGGGATTCACTAATTTCTATAGCGCAAAAGCGCTGAACAGTTGCTGCATATCGTCCGGCGTTTCGCTTTCAAAATGCAAAGTTTCTCTACTAACCGGATGGATGAAGCCAAGTTCCGCCGCATGGAGCGCTTGCCGACAGAAATTCAGGCTTTTCAGAATTGCGCGGTGGTTCGGCCGAACATTGCCGTAGACCGGGTCACCAAGAAGCGGATGGCCGATAGACGACATATGGACCCGTATTTGATGAGTTCGACCCGTTTCGAGGCGACATTCGATGAACGCTGCATCCTTCAAAGGACGTATCAAAGTGTAATGTGTCACCGCACGCTTGCCCCGTGTCTGTATTGCCACTTTTTTTCGGTCATGCTGGCTGCGGGCGAGGGGGGCATCAACGGTGCCCGACGTCGGGACGCCAGCGACAATGGCTTTGTACCGACGATTGATGCTGTGGTCGGCAAACTGTGCCGATAATCCTTCATGCGCCGGATCTGTCTTTGCAACGACAAGCAAACCAGAAGTATCTTTATCGATCCGGTGAACGATACCGGGACGTGCAACACCGCCAATCCCTGACAAACGACCCGCGCAATGATGGAGCAGCGCGTTGACGAGTGTGCCGTCATAATTTCCGGCGGCGGGATGAACAACGAGACCGGCTGGTTTGTCAACGACGAGCAGATGTTCGTCCTCGAACATGATGGTCAACGCAATATCCTGTGCAATATTGTAGGCGGGCCGCGCTTCGGGAATATCGATGTCGAACGCACTGCCGCTCGCCGTTTTCATTGCGGGATCGCGTGCTAAACCATCAGGACCACGCACATGCCCGCTCGAAATCAACGCTTTCAACCGCTCGCGCGACATCGTCGGGACAGCAACCGCGAGCGCACGGTCGAGCCGCCAGCCATCCTGTGCGTTATCGAGCACCACCGAAACCGTGGAAAAATTCACATCCATTGCTAAACTATGTGGCGATGACCCTTCGTATATCAAGCGAATTGCACCGGCGCATGTTAGATGAAGCAGCGGCAACACCGGATGTTGAAGTGTGCGGATTGCTGATCGGCACCAATACCGTCGAGCGGATTATCCCGACGCCAAATGTCGCCGAAGATCCAACGAGTACTTTCGAGCTCGATCCGGCTGCGCTTTTTGCAGCGATCCGCGCAGAGCGGCATGGGGAGGGACGGCTATTGGGCTACTACCACTCGCATCCCATCGGGCCGCCGACGCCGTCAAGCCTTGATCTAATACACGCAAAGAATGACCGTCGCATCTGGATGATCATTGGTGAGCAGCGCGTGACGGCATGGCAGATGACCAACACCAACAAATTCAATGAGATAACGTTGAAAATTACCAGCTGACGTTCCGAGAAGCCAACTGTGTTGGAAATATCACGCCGCTGTTGTATGATTGACACGATGCAGTCTCGCATGGCTCAATGGCGACGGCGCCTGACCGTCCTGATCGGTCGTCGCCGCTGGATCCCTTATGTCGAAATTGGTACGCTGGCGCTGCTCATCTTGATCATGACAGCGAGCTATTTGATCCTGACGCAAGGCGCGCCGGGGCAAAAACTTTTGACACCGCCGGTCGTCGCTTTGATGCTGGTGGCCAATCTTGTCCCGGCAATCGCGATTCTTGTCCTGTTCGGGCGACGGGTGGCGAAGCGCCGTGCCGCAGCGTCGCCGGTCGGCGGTGGCGGGCGGCTTCACGTCCGGCTTGTGGGAATATTTTCGCTCGTGGCCAGCGTGCCGATGTTGCTTGTCGTCGTCTTTTCCTCACTGCTGTTCCAATATGGGGTGCAATTCTGGTTTTCGGACCAAGCACGCGGGATGCTGCAAAACGCAAATAGTCTTGCGCAAGGCTATTATCAGGAAAAGCGCCAGAATGTCGCCAACGAGACGACGACAATGGCGGGCGACCTTCGAAACTATCTCGACGAGACCGGATCATCCACGCAGTCGACAGCATTTGCTGAGGGGTATGCGCTTCAGGTTCTCGGGCGAAACCTGAGTGAATCGGCAATTGTCGAGATTTCGAAGTCAGGTCCAAAAACGATTGCAATGGTAAATCCTGATGCACGCCCTGTTGAAAAACGGGTTTCGGCGGCAATCCTGTCCGAACTGAATACGGGAAAGGCGGTTGTGGTTTCAGACAGCCCTGACCGTATCGAAGCCGTGACGCGGCTGTATCCCGACAAGGGTCTTTATCTTTACGCATCAAGGATTTCAGATCGCCAAGCACTGATGCAGACCACGCGTGCCAAAAACGTGCTCGCGGATTACGATAGTTTGCTTGATCGCTCGCGCCGATTGCAGTTGCAGTTCAATGCGGCGCTGTTCCTGATTTCATTGTTGATTGTTGGTGTGGCCGTGTGGATCGCGTTGAATGTCGCTGACCGCCTCGTGCGTCCCGTTGGCGAACTTGTCGGCGCATCGCGAAGAGTGGCAGCGGGTGATTTATCGGCGCGCGTGGCGTCACCGATCGGCAAAGACGAAGTGGGCACATTAGCCACGGCGTTCAATACGATGACCCGACGGCTTGAGGAACAGACCGGCGCTCTCGAAAGTCGTCGCGCGCTCATCGAAGCTGTGCTTACAGGGGTTTCGGCAGGCGTTGTTTCGATCGATCAAAATCGCGCCGTTCGTTTAATGAATGCCTCGGCGCAGACCTTACTTGAAACCGAAGGCGAAACGCCGATTGGCGCGCCGCTGGCCCGTCTCGCGCCCGAACTTGATGCCGCGCTCGACCGGCGCGAACGCGAAACGATTATTCAGCTTACCTCAGGCGCAGAACCGCGCACACTGGCAGTCAAGATCGTGAGTGATGAACGCGGTCATGTGCTGACATTTGATGACATTACTCAGCAGCTGCTCGATCAACGCCGTGCCGCCTGGTCCGACGTCGCGCGGCGAATCGCACATGAGATTAAAAATCCGCTCACGCCGATCCAGCTTGCCGCCGAACGGTTGAAACGACGCTACGCTAGCGAGATCACGTCCGACCCGGCCACATTCGAGCGATTGACCGATACGATTGTCAGGCAAGTTGGTGATCTTCGCCGTATGGTCGATGAGTTTTCATCATTCGCGCGGATGCCAAAGCCCGTTTTCCGCGAAGAACATCTTGTCGACATCGCACGGCAGGCGCTATTCCTGCACGAAGTCGCGCATCCCAACATCATTTTCACGCTCAACGTCCCCGCAGCGCCGCCCTTGATGATCTGCGACCGGCGACAGATGGGGCAGGCGCTGACCAACATTGTTAAAAATGCTGTCGAAGCGATTGCTCAGTTGCCGGACGGCGACAAGGCGGAAGGCAGTATATCGATCACGATTAGTGTATCACCCGATGGTCCGATCAGTATCGAGATCGCTGACAGTGGCGTTGGTCTTCCGGCAGAACGCGACCGTTTGGTTGAACCGTATATGACGACCCGCGCGCGGGGCACAGGTTTGGGTCTCGCAATCGTTAAGAAAATCGTTGAGGAACATTTGGGAACAATGACTTTTTCTGACCGCAATCAAGGCGGCACAATCGTGAGCCTGTGGTTCGATCCCGCGCTGCTGGCACCACTTGCCGGGGGGCAAGACGAACCGGTGGATGAGCCGGTCCCCGCTGACCTCGCCCGGATAGGAAATAACTAATGGCGCTCGACATTCTTGTTGTGGACGATGAACGCGACATTCGTGATCTCGTCGCAGGCGTTCTCGAAGACGAAGGCTACACTGCGCGCACGGCTGCGAATAGTGATGCGGCGCTGGCCGCGATTGCCGAGCGGCGACCGAGTCTCGTCCTGCTCGATGTCTGGTTGCAAGGCTCGCGGCTCGATGGTCTTGATCTGCTTGACGTGCTTAAGGCGAATGATCCGTCGCTGCCCGTGCTGGTGATTTCAGGACACGGCAACATCGATACTGCCGTTGCGGCAATCCGGCGGGGTGCCGTCGATTTTATCGAAAAACCCTTTGAAGCTGAGCGTTTGGTGTTGCTTGTCGAGCGCGCGACCGAAACACAACGCCTCCGGCGCGAGAACGAAGTTCTGAAGGCCCGCAGCGGCGGCGATGATGAACTCAACGGCGTATCGGGGACAATCAATGCCGTGCGCGCGACGTTGAAGCGCGTGGCGGGCACAGGCAGTCGAGTCTTGATCACAGGCCCTGCGGGAGTCGGCAAGGAAGTGGCGGCACGTTTGCTCCACAATTGGTCGAACAGGGCACCAGCGCCTTTCGTCGTTGTCAGTGCGGCGCGCATGGAGCCCGAACGCGTCGAGGAAGAGCTGTTTGGGGTCGAAGAGGGGAGTGACGTCGTCCGCCCTGGACTACTCGAACAAGCGCATGGCGGGACGCTTTTCCTCGATGAGATTGCTGACATGCCAGTGACCGCACAAGCAAAAATCCTTCGCGTATTGACCGAACAAAGCTTTGTCCGCGTCGGCGGTTCGCGCACAGTCCGCGTCGACGTCCGCGTGGTTTCGGCAACGTCGCGTATCTTGGCCGACGAAATCGCGGGCGGACGGTTCCGTGAAGACTTGTACTATCGCCTCAACGTTGTGCCGGTGCATTTGCCACCTCTCGCAGACCGGCGCGAGGATATTCCCCCGCTCGTCGAGCATTTCCTTGCGCGTTATGCCGCCGAGCGTCGCGTGAACACACCCGAAATCGCCTCTGATGCGATGGCGGCACTCCAAGCCTATGACTGGCCAGGCAATGTCCGTCAGTTGCGCAACATCGTCGAACGCACCATGATTCTTGCGCCGGGTGACAGGCTAGCGCGGATCGACGTAGATCTGCTGCCGCCTGAAGTCCTCGGTGATCCTGTTGTTGGTCATGGCCATGGCAATAGCGCCGTCATGGGCGCTCCATTGCGCGAAGCGCGTGAAACATTCGAGCGCGAATATCTGCGCGTTCAAATTCGTCGTTTTTCGGGAAACATTTCGCGCACCGCGAGTTTCATCGGGATGGAACGATCCGCGCTACACCGAAAACTCAAGATACTGGGGATCACTGACATTAAGGAAGGCGACGAGTAAGCCTTTCGCAATTGGCGATTTCGGGGTATCATGCTGCATTGCCGCACAAGCGGTTAAACCTGCGGATCTACGTGTTCGCCAAAACCAAAAGGCAAAGCCATGGCAGACAAGCCCAATAACCTACAGGATTTGTTCCTGAATTCGCTTCGTAAGGCGAAAACCCCGGTGACGATGTTCCTTGTGAAAGGCGTAAAGCTTCAAGGAATCATCACTTGGTTTGACAATTTTTCGGTACTTCTCCGGCGCGATGGGCAGTCTCAGCTAATTTACAAACATGCGATTTCGACAGTCATGCCGGCCAATCCGCTTGACCTCGCACCGGTCGCCGCTGCGTTCGCAGAAGACACGAGTAAGCCCAAGCAATTGCAAGATATTTTTCTGACTGCCGTGCGGCGGCAGAATAATCCTGTGACGATGTTCCTTGTCAACGGGGTCATGCTCCAAGGCGAGATCGCAGCTTATGACTTGTTCTGCATGTTGCTTCAGCGTGATGGAATGGTGCAGCTCGTCTACAAACATGCCGTGTCGACGGTGCAGCCCGCGCATCCGCTCAACCTTGCCGAGGAAGGCACGGATGATGAGGAATAAACCAGCGTTTTGAATGGTTTCGAACTTCAGCGTGAAGAAGGCCTGAGCCGTGGGGCGCGGGCCGTGGTCGTGTATCCCGATCAACGCAAAGGCGCCGCGCGCACTGTCGACGCTCGTCTTGCCGAAGCGGCGGGGCTGGCCGAGGCCATTGGCATTGACGTTGTGGACAGCGCCGCGCCACATGTTCGCGCGCCCAAGGCCGCCACGTTATTCGGGAGCGGCCAGATCGAAGCGATCACCGCACGATTGCGCGCGCATGACGCCGAGCTGCTCATCATCGATGGCGCACTAACCCCAATCCAGCAGCGCAATCTGGAAACCGAAACCAAGTCGAAAGTCATCGATCGCACCGGACTAATTCTCGAAATATTCGGCGAACGTGCCGCCAGTGCCGAAGGACGGCTTCAGGTTGAACTTGCCCATCTTGATTATCAGGCTGGCCGACTGGTGCGCAGCTGGACTCACCTTGAGCGCCAACGCGGCGGCTTTGGCTTTCTAGGTGGTCCTGGCGAAACACAGATCGAGGCCGACCGCCGCTTGATACGGGACAGGATGGCAAAGTTGCGCCGCGACCTTGATCAGGTCGTCCGCACGCGCGGTCTCCATCGCGACCGCCGTAAACGTGCACCGTGGCCCGTCGTTGCACTGGTCGGCTACACCAACGCCGGAAAATCAACACTTTTCAACCTGCTAACCGGCAGTGACGTCATGGCGGAAGATTTGCTGTTCGCCACGCTTGACCCGACGATGCGCGAAATTACCTTGCCGGGACTGTCGAAAATCATTCTTTCCGACACGGTCGGCTTCATCTCAGATTTGCCGACGCAGCTCGTCGCTGCATTTCGTGCCACCCTAGAGGAAGTGATTTCTGCGGACCTTATCGTTCACGTCCGCGACATTTCACACAATGATACCGACGCGCAGGCCGCCGATGTTGACGATGTGCTGACCGATCTGGGTGTGATTGGATCAGCGGGTAGCACGCCAATTCTACAGCTCTGGAACAAGATAGATATTCTCGATAACGAGCGCCGCGAAACGGTGCTCGCCGAATGTGCCCGACGCGATGATGTCGTGCCAATCTCAGCTATCAGCGGCCACGGTGTCGAAACTATGCGATCATTGCTCGCCGCGCGCCTTACTATCGCGCGCCGCCTTCGTCATATCGAATTGTCGCCCAGTGACGGTGCCGGTCGAGCGTGGCTCCACGCGCATGGCACCGTCGAGAACGAAAGTGGGGAGGGGGACGTTAAGACAATCGCCGTCCGCCTCAGCGACGCCGATTTTGCGCGGTATCAACTACGCTGAGCTTCTTTTGCCGCGGTCCAGAGTTGCTCCTTGTCGTCGAGTGACAAATTTTGAAAATCTGGTGCAGTTTCGATGACCCGGAACCGTTGCTCGAACTTGCCATTGGCACGCCGCAGCGCAACTTCGGGATCGATATTAAGATGTCTAGCCAAGTTCACGACGGCAAAAAGCAAATCACCAACCTCATCCTCGCGTGCATCGTCTGTCTGCGCTGCTGCGATCTCGGCGAGCTCCTCGGTGATTTTGGCACGCGGACCGTCCACATCGGGCCAGTCAAATCCCGTCCGCGCTGCGCGTTTCTGGAGCTTCTCGGCGCGCATCAGCGCCGGCAATGCAAGCGCCACACCATCAAGCGCGCTGACATCTGCACGCTCCGCCGCTTTCATGCCCTCCCAGTCGGGTCGGGCAGTCGCGTCGCCAAAAATATGCGGGTGTCGGCGCTCCATCTTATCCGCGATGGCCGTCGCGACATCATCCAGCGAAAATTGACCAGCCTGTTCGGCGATGCGCGCGTGCAAGATGACCTGAAAAAGGAGATCACCAAGTTCTTCTTTGATTGCGTCAGGATCGTTGCGCGCAATGGCATCGGCAACTTCATAAGCTTCTTCGATGGTATAGGGCGCAATCGACTCAAAGGTCTGGACGCGATCCCAGTCACATCCGTTTACCGGATCACGCAACCGCTCGACAATGGCGGATATCCGCGAGAGGGGGGTTCCTGTTATCGCCATCAATAAGTCCGATAATATGTATTATGTTAAATCTGCTACGGTTCAAGAATGAGGATGGCCCCCTCGACGCGCCAACTCTTGAGGGTCGATAGAAAGCTCATGCCAAGCAAATTTGTGTCACCAAGACTCTCGCTGCCGATCAGGATCGCTGCATTACGCTGAATGATCGTGCCAACCGCCAGCGTCTCAATCTCGGCGCGTTGCAATTCGACGGTCCCGTTGGCCGTATCGACCAATACCGGAAATCCGGCTGCTGGCGTCAAACCCGCTGCTCGTGCCGAAGCTTGTGAAAGCGTCGTCGTTGTTGCACCGCTATCAATCATGAAACGCAGCGGCGTGCCGTTGACCGAAGCACGCACCCAATAATGCCCGTCTTCCTCGCGTTTCAGGCGCAATGTGGTGCCTTCTACCTGACCGGCATCGCCCGAAATTTCCGCCGTGGCGCGTCGCCAGACCTCCCGTCCCTCGTCTTTGAACAGAAACAGAACAAAGAAACCGCCGAAGATCGCAACCCACATCAAAGCCATCTTTATCGCTTTGCCGATTGGCAATTTCTGCGCGACGAGGCTTGAAACCACGAGGACCAACGCCCCGATACCCCAGACGAAGGATATACCATCGTCCATCAGGCAGCCTTGTTGAACAGAGTGCGGAAATTGTCAGAGGTATAGTGCGCAAGGTTTTCGACAGTCTCGCTCCGAAGACTCGCTAGAAACTGCGCCGTATCGACAACGAATGCCGGTTCACAGGGTCGGCCACGGTGCGGCACTGGTGCGAGGAATGGGGAGTCAGTCTCTATCAGGAGCCGGTCCTGAGGCACTGTTGCAGCTGTGGCCTGCAAGTCCTTGGCATTCTTAAACGTCACGATGCCGGAAATCGAAATATAAAGCCCTAGATCAAGCGCAATCCGCGCAAACGCATCGCTGGCCGTGAAACAGTGAATGACGCCGGTATAGGCCCCTTTCCCCATTTCCTCGGTCAGGATCGCCGCCGTATCGTCCTCGGCATCGCGGGTATGGACGATCAATGGCAGGCCGGTGTCGCGCGCGGCGGCGATATGGCCGCGGAAGCTCTTGCGTTGCTGCTCGCGGTCGCTTTTATCGTAGTAATAATCGAGTCCGCTTTCCCCGATAGCAACAATGCGCGGATGCTGCCCGCGGTCGACCAGCTTGGCGGTGTCCACGTCGGAATGCGCATCGGCCTCATGCGGATGAATGCCGACCGACGCCCAGACATCGGCATGGCGCTCGGCCACGCCGACCACGTCATCCCACTCGCTCTCACGCGTCGAGATATTGAGCATCGTCGAAACCCCCGCCGCCCGCGCGCGTTCGAGCACAGCGGCCTGATCCTCGACCAACCCCTTGTAATTGAGGTGACAGTGGGAATCGACGAACATCAGGCGGGCAATTCTAGCCGGGGGAATACGCCAGAAGGAGGAACAATGCGCGTTCCTGCGTCGGTTAGCCGCTGATACCAATTAGGATCATCTAATGCGGTGTAATCGCGCTCAGTCACTGGAACACAAAGCTGGTCAAGAATGAGGTCTGCCGAACTCGGTATCACGGGCAAGATCGTGATTGCGAGATCACGGATACAAACGACCAAAGTCGCCAATACAGCCTTCATCCGCTCAGGATCAGTCTTCCGAAGTGCCCACGGCGCTTGCATGTCGATATATTGATTGCAGGCGTAGACGGCGCGCATCCAAGCCTCAATCGCAGTTGAAAGCGACAGTTCGGCAAATTCGCGCATGAATTCTCTCCGACAGGCATCATGCACATGGCCTTGCGGGTCATCGCCAGAATCTCCGCTGCCGCCCCAGGGCAATACGCCGTCCAAATTCTTCGCGATGAAGCTCAGCACCCGTTGCGCCAGATTGCCAAAGCTGTTGGCCAGCTCCGCATTGCAACGGGTCACAATCGCCTCCTCGCTGTAGCTGCCATCGCTGCCGAAGCTGACTTCGCGCAGGAGGAAGTAGCGCAGCGCATCAACACCATAACGCTCGGCCAACTCAATCGGATCAACTACATTACCCAGCGATTTCGACATCTTCTCGCCACCGCGCGCTAATACAAAACCGTGGCCGAACACCTGCTTTGGTAATGGCAACCCCGCCGACATCAAAAACGCGGGCCAATACACCGCGTGGAACCGGACGATGTCCTTGCCAATTAGGTGCAGGTTCGCGGGCCAGAATTTCGCCATGTCCGGCGTCGCGTCGGGATAGCCGAGCCCCGTCAGATAGTTGGTCAGCGCATCCACCCACACATACATGACATGGTCGGGCGATCCGGGAACTTTGACGCCCCAGTCAAAGCTCGTCCGCGAAATGCTCAGGTCGCGCAGGCCGCCTTCGACAAAGCGCACAACTTCGTTGCGGCGGCTTTCGGGGCGGATGAAATCGGGGTGCTTTTCATAAAGTTCGAGCAAAGGCTTTTCATATTTCGAGAGCTTGAAGAACCAGCTTTCCTCGACCGTCCACTCGACCGGCGTTCCCTGTGGCGACAGTTTGACCCCGCCCTCTTCGCTTAGCTCTTTCTCTTCATAAAAGGCCTCATCGCGGACCGAATACCAGCCTTCGTAACGGTCGAGATACAGGTCACCGTTCGCTTTCATCGCTTCCCAGATGGCGACGCTGGCACGGTGATGCGCTGGATCAGTCGTGCGCTGAAATTGGTCATAGCTGATATTCAGCTTGTCGCACATTGCCTGAAACTGGTCAGACATTTCCTTGGCCAGACCGCCCACTTCGATGCCCTTGTCGCGCGCGGTTTGCACCATTTTCAAACCATGCTCGTCGGTGCCGGTCTGAAAGCGAACGTCGCGACCTGACAGCCGGTGAAAGCGCGCAATTGCGTCGGCGGCAATCGCTTCATACGCATGGCCGATATGCGGCTTCCCATTCGGATAGCTGATCGCTGTCGTTATATAAAAAGGCTCGCTTGACATACCGTCAGGCTTTAGCGGACCCGCGCGACGGGGCAAGGCTTGCGACATGCCCAGCCATTTCGAAAACTACGGTTTCGGCAACCAAGGAGTGCGGGATTGCAATTTGCGAAAGCGCGCGGGCTTTACGCCACGCGGTCAAAGCCACATCGAGTTTGGCGCCCTCAGACTGACGCGCCTGATCAGCAATGAACGCTGGCGCTCGACCGAGAAACGCCTCGTAACGCGGCAAAGCGGCTTTCAACGCCAGCGATTGAGCCAGCCTGCTCCGAACGGCGTTGGTCGGGTCGCCAGTCTGAGCGAGTTCGACCAGCGCGGCATCGAGCGTCGCCATATCCAGTTGGGCATAGGCCAGTGCCGTTGCTGGCGATCCATTGGCATTCGCGATCAGCTGCGCCCGCCCTTTGGGATCAATCTCGGGCAGTTGATCATTCAAAACGGATGTCATGGCAGTATCATCCAGCGAACCGAACATCATCGTTCGACAGCGTGACCGGATCGTCGGCAGCAATCGTCCCGGCTGATGACTGACGACGAGGAAGATCGTGCTCGCTGGTGGCTCCTCAAGACTTTTGAGCAGCGCATTGGCAGCACCGCGTTCCATGTCGTCGATGCTATCAATAATAATGACGCGGCGGTCACTGATCGCCGTGCCCGTGGCGAACAGGGCGCGCAAAATGCGGACCTGATCAACCGTGATGTTCCGCGCCAGATTACCGGTCTTTTCATTGGGCAACCTCTCCAGCCGCCGGAAATCAGGATGGCTGCCCGCATTCATGAGGCTCGCACCCTGAGAAGACGGATCGCTGGCGTTTAGGATCAAGCGTGCGGCATAATTTGCAAAGCTCCCCTTCCCCACCCCGCGCGGTCCCGCGAGCAGCCACGCATGGTGCATCCGTGCGCCGACTATAGCTGTGCGGAAGGCTGAGATTTGCGTATCAAGACCGTAAAGAGTCACGCAAGATCATCCAAAGCTTTATTCAGCGCTTTGGTGACGTGATCGGGCGAACCCGATGCATCAATTATTCGGTAGCGCTCCGGCTCGGCATTGGCAAAATACTCAAATGCGGTGTTCAAGCGCGCATGATAATTGACATCGCGCGCGCCGAAGCGATCATCATTACCTTGCGCTCGCTCGGATGCGCGTGCCGCCGCTTGAGCAACGGGCAACATCATCAGCAAAGTCCGATCCGGCATCAGGTCCCCGATGCCGATCCGGTGCAACGATAGGATGTCGTCATCTGACACACCCCCTGCCCCGCCCTGATAAGCGCGCGTCGAATCGATAAATCGATCGCAAATCACCCAGGCACCGCGTTCAAGTGCTGGTCCGATAATCTTTTCGACATGATCGGCCCGCGCTGCCGCAAACAGTAGCGCTTCCGCTCGCGCGCTCCAGCGGTCTACGCTACCAGTCATCAAAAGCGTGCGGATGGCCTCGGCACCCGCCGTTCCGCCCGGCTCACGTGTAACAACAACCTCAACGCCCCGCGTGCGCAGAGCATCGGCTAACCGCACCGCCTGCGTCGATTTACCGACGCCTTCTCCGCCTTCGAGCGTGATGAACTTCCCCCGAGCCATTTGGGCCGTCACACGCCGACAAGAGACTTCATACCCGCCCACAGCCGCTGAAAGAATCCAGCCTCGCCGACATCAACCTCGGCAACAAGCGGCATGGTTTGCGGTCCTGTTTCGGGTGTCGTGACAACGAGGTCGGCAATATGTTGCCCTGCCTTGATCGGTGCTTTGACCGGTCCGTCATAAACCACTTTTACGGTCATGCTTGCCGCAGCTCCGGCTGGCAGCGTCACCGCAAGATTGCGCGGCGCGACGAGGCCAACGGTTGATGCATCGCCAAGCTGGACATCGGCAGTTTCAACACGCTTGCCCTTGGGAAACAACAGCTTGGCAGACCATGCCTTAAATCCCCAATCCATAAACTTGACCGATTCAGTGATCCGCCCGTTGAAGCTATCGAGCCCAGCGACAACCATTACCAGACGTCGGCCATTCTGATCTGCCGATCCGGTAAATCCATACCCCGCCTCGTCGGTATGCCCCGTCTTTAACCCATCGGCCCCAGCGACCCGACCCAGCAGCGGGTCGCGATTGGCTTGTGTAATCGCCGCGCCCGATCCCAACGTCTTTCCCCAAGTAAATTCCTTGAGCGAATAAAAGCGCTTATAAAGATCAGGATGTTCTTCGATTGTCGCCTTGGCCAGCATCGCAAGGTCACGGGCCGTCGTATATGTTCGTCCTTCATCAGGCCAGCCGTTCGACGTTCCGAACTGACTGTTGGCAAGGCCAAGCTTCTTGGCCGCATCGTTCATGCGCTTAACAAAAGCGCCCTCGGTGCCGGAAATCCCTTCGGCCAGCACGACGCAAGCATCATTGCCTGATAGCGTCACGATCCCCTTCAACAAATTTTCGACGCTGACCTTCTCTCCAGTTGAAAGGAACATCGTGGAACCCGCTGCTGGTCCATGCCATTTTGCCCATGTCTCGGGGCGAACGTCAATCACCTGATCAAGCTTCAATTCACCCTTTTTGATCATGTCGAACGCAACAAAGACCGTCATCATTTTCGCCATCGACGCCGGTGGCATCCGGCGGTCAGCGTCTTTGGAAAAAAGTACGGCTCCCGATGACAGATCGACCATATAGGCAACAGGTGCCGTCGTGTCATAAGGTGGCGCAGCCGCGGTGGCGGGGTAAGCAGCGGCAAGCGCGAAAGCGGCAGTCGGTAAATAGGGCTTCATGATGATCCTTGGACGGTTATCGAACGATACGAACGTCCGAATAGCCCTTTGCCGCGAGCGGTGCCAGCGCCTCGTTGACTTTGTTTGTGTCAGCATAAGGACCGAGCCGGATTTGGTAGAGGCCCTCGGCTTCAAATAATTGCGCTCCCAATCGCCCGGCCATCGATTTGGCCCGGCTCTTCGATAAAAACGTAGCGACGCGGATAAAATAGGGCCCGCCACCTGCGGGTAAAGTTGCGCGTGTGGATTTGGGCGCCGACCAGCTATTTCGGTCACGCAAACGTTCCAAATCATTACCATTGAGCATTGCTCGTACGACAACCGAATTGCCGTTATGCAAAGCCAGCTTCTCGCGCTCGCTCGGGTTGATACGACGCACGCGCACCAGTCGTGAACCGTTGCCGACCATGCCCAACTGCCGCGCTGCGCCATGTGATAAATCGATCAAGCGGTTGCCGTGATACGGCCCACGATCATTGATTCGTACAATGATCGTCCGCCCCGTATCCAATGCAGTCACCTCTACATAAGACGACATCGGGAGCGTCCGGTGCGCAGCCGTAAATCCATCAGGATCAAAAATCTCGCCATTCGCGGTTGTGCGTCCGCGCAACTCATCGCCATACCAACTCGCATGGCCGGTCGCTTCATAGGATGGTGCCGCTACAGCAGCTGAAGATGCGATAATCGCGGCGAGCATCGCGCCACGGATCAGAAAATCAGCTGGCAACCGCATCGGCCAGCAACCCAACCGCGAGTGCATAGAAATTCGAGCAATTATAATCGAGGATTACGCGATAGTTGCCGGTTAACAGATAAGCCGTCGTATCCGGACCGTCTGGTTCAAGAAGCGTCGCGAGCGTCGTATCAGGCAACGTCCGTCCCACCGGCGTCACGCCCAGCGCGCGCCACTCGGCCACCGTCATCCAACGGCTATGGCGATTGTGAACGCGCGGGCAGCGCGGGCTGACCGTGCCATTCACAATAGCTGCACGGTTCAAGGTCGGCGCAACGCGTACTGCAACACCCCAAGGTTGATTGGGTTTCCATCCGGCCGACGCAAAATAATTGGCAATCGACGCCAATGCATCGGCTTCGCTACGCCAGATGTCGACTTTGCCGTCGCCGTCACCATCGCGCGCAAGACGCAAATACATCGACGGCAGGAATTGCGGATAACCCGTCGCCCCGGCCCAACTTCCCGCAATCGCTTCGCGGGGAATGCCCGTGTCGATAATCTTTAACGAAGCAATGAACTCGCTTTCGAACAAAGCGCGCCTTCGTCCTTCATAGGCCAGTGTGGCCAATGAACGCGGCAAATCGAAGTTACCGGTATACGCCCCATAATTGGTCTCATTACCATAGATCGAAACCATGATGCCTTCGGGAACACCAGTTTCGCGCTCGACTTGCCCGAGCAGCGGACGCAGCGAAGCATATTTCGCCTGCCCGCGGTTGATCCGTGCGTTGTCAACGTGGCGCGCACGATAGGGTGCGAATTGCGGAATGACATTGGGATCGGCCCCCGGTTGTGCGCGGTCCAGCTCGACGACGCGGGCATTATACGTGAGTGTCGGGATGATCGCATCAACCGTCGACCGACTCACCCCCTGCGCAACGGCTTGACGCCCCAGCCCAGCCACATAAGCAGAAAATCCGCTATCATCCTGCGCAGCTGCCCGACCGCCGCCAAGATTGGAAAGCGGCATAATAATCGCCAGTGCTAATGCACCAAAATATCTCGCCCCTTGCATGACTGCGGTAGTGCCACAGTCTGGCGCAGAGGTGAATTCCTTTTGTCGCAACCCTTGCACGTCCGCCCGCCCGCCCGCTAAAGACTGCTCGCCGGACAGGTGGCCGAGTGGTTTAAGGCAACGGTCTTGAAAACCGTCGTGGGTGGAAGCTCACCGTGGGTTCGAATCCCACCCTGTCCGCCAATTACACGACACGACTTGGCTGTGGGGCACACTGGCGCAACGTGCGATTGACCATCGCGGAGACACCCGACAGCAGATCAATATAAGTTGCTTAAAGGACGTGCCGGTTTGGCCAATTTATTTTCGAGAATTTTCAGCCTGTCCTCACATGGCATGGCAATCGACCTCGGCACGGTAAACACCGTCGTTCATGTGAGCGGCCAGGGCATTGTCCTCAATGAACCGTCTGTTATTGCGTTGGAGACCAACGGCGGCATTCGGCGTGTTCGCGCGGTTGGCAATGACGCAAAGCTGATGATGGGTAAAACACCCGGCAACATCGAAGCGATCCGTCCGTTGCGCGACGGAGTCATTGCCGACATCGTGGTCGCCGAACAAATGATCAAACATTTTATCGACAAGGCGATGGGTGGTCCTAGCCGGATACCTCGACGGCACAATATTGTGGTCTGCGTGCCTTCAGGGTCAACCAGCGTCGAACGCCGCGCCATCCGCGATGCGGCATCGAACGCCGGTGCATCGCAGGTTTTTCTGATTGAGGAGCCTATGGCGGCAGCTATCGGCGCCGGGCTGCCCGTGACCGAACCTATTGGTGCGATGGTCGTCGATATTGGCGGGGGAACCACCGAAGTGGCGGTGCTTTCGCTGCGTGGCCTCGCTTACAGCACGTCAGTCCGAGTTGGAGGTGATAAGCTCGACGACGCCATCGCGTCGTACATACGTCGAAAACATAACCTTATGATCGGCGAAGTTACGGCCGAGCGCATAAAGCACAGCATCGGCAGCGCGATGCGCCCCGTGGACGGCGAATCCGAACTGTCGGTGCGCGGACGCGATCTGGTCACCGGACGGCCCACCGCTATTATGATAACACAGACGGAAATTGCAGACGCAATTGCAGAGCCGGTCGCCCAGATCCTATTAACGATCAGGAATGCCCTCGAACAGACGCCACCGGAGCTTGCGGCCGACATATTCGAACAGGGGATTACGCTAACTGGTGGCGGGGCATTGCTGGGTAATATGGCCGCGCTGATCGCACTTGAAACCGGGTTGCCAACCGTTATCGCAAAGGATCCGCTCATTTGCGTCGCTTGTGGAGCCGGGATCGCGCTTGATGACCCGGCTTATGCGGGCATACTAACTGCGGCTTAGCGAACAGTCGTTTAGACAAATACCCGCTGTATCCAATTTGCACTTTTCTTTTCGATGTCAACATGATCCAACATGTCCTATGAAAAAATTATCCACGCTGATTGCCTTCGCTCTCCTCGCCAACCCAGCATTTGCCGTCACCGAAAAATTTGTTGTCATTACTGGAGGCAAAACAGTCGGTCGCGTCAATGTCGACACGAACGGAGGCAAAACGACCATCGACTTTGACATCAAGAATAATGGGCGCGGCCCGTCAAGCGCTGAGGAAATTATCGTCGATGCGAGTGGCTTGCCGACTGCGTGGACGATATCTGGGGCAACGACCTTCGGGAGCAAAGTCTCCGAGAATTTCGCGCGCCAGGGCAACACTGCGTCATGGCTCGATGCGACTGGTCCCGGCAAAGCGACGGTCAAAGTGCCCAGTCTCTATATCGGGCAATCGGTCAGTCCCTGGGCACTCGGTCTCTACGCCCGCGCATTGCTCAAGCAGTCCAAGTCCGAGATTGCGGCGCTCCCTGGCGGGACATTGCGTCTTGAAAAGGGCGAAACACTGACCGTTGGCACGGGCGCGGCGGCAATGCCGGTCACCCGTTATTCAATTGTTGGAATCGATACCGGCCCATCAACGATTCTGCTGGCAGCAGACAACAGCTTGTTTGCCAGCGTGTCACCAAGTGTCATCGTCATTCGCGCGGGCTACGAAGCCGAAGAAAAACGCCTGCGCGACTTGGCCGCGACTTGGGAAACCGAACGCTTCGTCGCTATCGAAAAGCGGGTCGCACATCATTACAATTCGCCGATCCGTATCAGAAATGTTCGCATCTTCGATCCGGCGACATCAAGACTCACGACACCGATGTCGGTTGTCGTCAATGGCCGCATCATCGCAGGCGTCGAACCGCTCGATAGCCCTGCTACCCCGGGCGAAGTCAGCATCGACGGTGCCGGCGGCACATTAATTGCCGGGATGACCGAAATGCACGGCCACTTGGGGCAGGACGATGCGCTGCTTAATCTCGTCGCAGGGGTCACGACGGTGCGCGATATGGGTAATGACAATGCCGTGCTCGACGAACTTGTCGCCAAGATGGATGCGAGCACCATCGGCGGTCCGCGCGTCGTGCGCAGCGGCTTCATCGAAGGCAAATCGCCGTTCAATTCAAACAACGGCTTCGTCGTCGATAGCGAAGCGAAAGCGCTTGATGCGGTCCGCTGGTACGGTGCGCGCGGATACTGGCAGATCAAAATTTACAATAGCATCAATCCCGCCTGGGTGCCCGCGATGGTCGCCGAAGCCCATAAACTCGGGATGCGCGTTGCGGGTCATGTCCCCGCCTTCTCGACCGCCGACGCGATGATTGCGGCGGGTTATGACGAGATGACACACATCAACCAGTTCATGCTGGGTTGGGTCATCAAACCGACCGAAGACACGCGCACGCTGTTCCGCCTGACTGCGCTAAAACGTCTGCCCGGCCTCGACCTGAACAGCGCAGCTGTGCAAAATACCATCAACAGCATGGTCGCTAAGAGGATCGCTATCGATCCGACCATCGGCATCCACGAGAACCTAACGCAAAATCGCGACGGTAAAATCCCGCCGGGCATGGTTGATTATTTTGACCATATGCCCATCGGCACGCGTCGCGACGCAATGAAGGGCTGGATCGATGTGTCCGCCCCCGGGGATGATGCGGCCTATCGCGGGGCCTATGACAAGATACTCGCCACCGTCGGCATGCTTCACAAGCGCGGTGTGATGATTGTCCCCGGCACCGATACCGGCGGCGCGCTGACATTCCACCGTGAACTCGAACTCATGCAGAAAATCGGCATGACCGCGCCCGAAGTGCTCAAGCGCGCAACTTATGACATGGCGCAATATCTTGGCGAGGATCAGCAGCGCGGCTCGATTGCTAAGGGCAAGTTGGCCGATTTCTTCCTCGTTCCCGGTGACCCGACCGTTAATCTAAAAGCCATCAAGACGATCAGCATGGTAGTCAAGGACGGCACGGTATATTTCCCAACCGAAGTCTATCCCGAATTTGGGATTCGCCCATTTGCAAAAGCCCCAATAGTGACGGAAACAGCTGCCGCCACCCCGGCGCCGTAACGTCAAATTCCATCCCCTTGCGCACGCGTTAAGTTGCGCTAAGAAATTTGCTTATGACTCTTCCCGCCATTTTTCAGAACCTTCGGCTTCCTGTCATCGGCTCGCCGCTCTTTATTGTTTCCGGTCCCGATTTGGTGATCGCCCAATGCAAGGCGGGTATCGTCGGTAGCTTCCCTGCACTCAATGCGCGGCCACAGGGGTTGCTGGACGAATGGCTGCACCGCATCACCGAAGAATTGTCGCAACATAATCGCGATAATCCTGACCGTCCCGCTGCGCCGTATGCCGTCAATCAGATCGTGCACAAATCGAACGACCGGCTCGAAGCCGACCTTGCGACTTGTGCAAAGTGGCAGGTCCCGATCACAATTACGTCACTGGGTGCCCGCGAAGATTTGAACGCTGCGGTGCACAGCTGGGGCGGGATTGTACTTCATGACGTCATCAATGACCGCTTTTCGCGCAAGGCCGTCGAAAAAGGCGCTGACGGCCTCATCCCCGTTGCCGCCGGTGCCGGTGGCCATGCTGGGACGCAATCGCCCTTCGCGTTGATAAGCGAAATCCGCCAGTGGTTCGATGGTCCCGTGGCGTTGTCAGGCGCAATTGCCAACGGCCATTCGATCCTCGCAGCGCAAGCGCTCGGTGCGGACCTCGCCTATATTGGCTCGGCGTTCATCGCGACTGCCGAAGCCAACGCCGATACTGATTACAAGCAAGGCATTGTCGACGGCCACGCCGCAGACATCATCTATTCGGACTTGTTCACCGGCGTCAGCGGCAATTATCTGCGCAGCTCAATCGAAAAAGCCGGGCTTGATCCCGACAACCTGCCCAAGGGCGAATATAAAACCATGAACTTCGGCCAGAGCGACAACACACCCGCAAAGGCATGGCGCGACATTTGGGGATCGGGTCAGGGCATCGGCTCGGTCACTGAAGTCGAAACCGTTGCCGACCGTGTTGACCGCCTCGAACGCGAATACCGGCAGGCCAGGGAAGAATTGGCCGCTAAGGTCAAATAGCAATGCCGGTCAGCCGCATCCTGCTCATTCTTGCGGCTATGCTTGCGATGATCGCCATCGGCATAGCGACATTGCGCCCGACCGAAACGACGCAACAAAAATCCGCCGCACCAGCAAGTTCCGGCGATATGATCGCCCAGCTCGAAGCAAAAGTTAAAGCCAATCCCAAAGAGGTCGAAGGATGGGCGTTGCTCGGCCTCGGCTTTTACCAAACCGGACGTTTTGCCGAAAGCGCAACGGCCTATCAGCGTGCAACAGCGCTTGCGCCGACGGTCGCTGAACATTGGTCTAATTACGGCGAAGCGCTGGTCATGGCGAGCCCAAGTAAATTTCCCGCTGATGCAAAAACGGCTTTTGCCAACGCCCTTACCCGCGACGCGAAAGACGTGCGCGCCCGCTATTTTCTCGCTGTAGAAAAAGACATCAGCGGCAACCACAAGGGCGCCATCGACGATTGGATCACGCTTCTGAAGGACGCTCCGCCCGGCGCACCGTGGGAAGCCGACGTTCGCAATCTGATCGCACAGGTTTCCGAGGCGAACAAGATCAGCGTGGCCGGTCGCCTTCCTGTCGCTCGACTGAGTCCAACGCCTGATCAGGTTCGCAATGTTTCCGCGCTGCCAACCGAACAACAAAATGCGATGATCGCCTCGATGGTCGGTGGCCTCGCCCAAAAACTCGTGGCTAATCCCAAGGATGTCGAGGGGTGGACGATGCTGATCCGGAGTTATAGCGCACTTGGTCGCAAAACGGACACCGACAAAGCGCTCCAATCCGCAATTGCCGCCAATCCAGGCAGTGCCGATGCGTTTCGTGCAGCGGCAATGCCCACGAAGTAACCGCGCCGTTGCAATTTTCGGGCTCTTCCCGCAATGCAGCATCACTATGGTAAGCAAATGGACACCTGCCAGCTGGACGGCGCACGAAGCGCGCCAGCTTCCGACGTACCCCGACGCAGCAGCACTTGACCGCGCGACGACGACGCTCGGTAACTTTCCGCCGCTGGTTTTCGCCGGTGAAGCCCGCGACCTGACCAGCGACCTTGCCCGCGTTGCGCGTGGCGAGGCCTTCCTGCTTCAGGGCGGTGATTGCGCGGAGAGCTTTGCCGAATTCCACCCGAATAATATCCGCGACACCTTCCGCGTCCTGCTCCAGATGGCCGTCGTCCTGACATTTGCGTCGAAGCTGCCGACGGTGAAACTCGGGCGCATGGCCGGCCAGTTTGCCAAGCCGCGCAGCGCTGATACAGAAACCATCGATGGGGTCGAACTGCCGTCCTATCGCGGCGATATTATTAACGACATCGCGTTCGAAGCCGAAGGCCGCGCGCCCGATCCGCAGCGTATGGTCCAAGCTTATAACCAATCAGCGGCCACGCTGAACCTGCTACGCGCTTTCTCGAATGGCGGCTATGCCAACCTGCACCAAGTTCACGCTTGGACGCATGATTTCATGGGCCGTAGCCCGTGGACAAAGCAATATCGCGACGTCGCTGACCGCATCGGCGAAGCGCTCGAGTTCATGAACGCTTGCGGGATCAATCCCGACACGGTGCCGCAATTGAAGGGCACCCAATTTTACACCAGTCACGAAGCGCTGTTGCTTCCCTACGAGCAAGCACTAACCCGTCAGGACAGCCTGACCGGTGACTGGTATGATACCAGCGCCCACATGCTGTGGATTGGTGACCGCACCCGCTTTGAAGGATCGGCGCATGTCGAATTCCTGCGCGGCATCGGCAATCCCATCGGCATTAAAGTCGGGCCAAGCCTGATGCCCGACGTCCTCCTTCGCCTGCTTGATACGCTAAACCCCGCGCGCACGCCGGGGCGCATCACGCTCATCACGCGTTTTGGCCACGACAAGATCGAAACCGGTCTTCCTGCTCTGGTCCGCGCCGTCAAACGCGAAGGGCATCCCGTGATCTGGTCGTGCGATCCCATGCACGGCAACGTCATCAAAGCAGGGAACACCGGCTACAAGACCCGCCCCTTCGAGCGCATCCTTGCTGAAACGCGCGGGTTCTTCGCTGTCCATCGCGCCGAGGGCACCTATGGCGGCGGAATCCATATCGAAATGACCGGCCAGAATGTCACTGAATGCACTGGTGGCGCCGTCGATGTCACCGAATTGAGCCTTGGTGACCGTTACCACACCCATTGCGACCCACGCCTTAACGCCGCGCAGTCGCTTGAACTGGCATTCTTGCTGGCCGAAATGCTCAACGCAGAACTGAAAGACCGCCGGGCCGCCGCATGAACTGAACTGCCGCAGTAGCATAACTTGCCATCCTGCAATCGTATGCACGTTGCATCGTCCCGCACCGCCGCTATGGAAGCGACGCTACGGCAATAAGGGGCAAGCATGCCGATTTCCTATGAGACGTTGATCCTGTTTGGTGCGACCGGCGACCTTGCCCAGCGGATGCTGTTTCCGTCGCTTTACAATTTGCAGTGCGATGGCCTCCTGCCAACGGATTTCCGGGTTATCGGTGCCGCCCGCTCGGCACTTTCCCGCGATGCATTCCAGGCACAGGTGATCGCCTCACTCGAACCGCTCGAACTATTCGACGTTGCCAAAGCCAAAACTTTTGTCGACCGCATCGATTATTGCAGCGTTTCTGCCGACAAGCCCGATGATTTCGCCTGTCTAGCCAGTAAAGTGGCCCAAGTTAAAACCAAAGGTATCGCCTTTTATCTCTCGACGCCGCCCTCACTATTTGGCCCCGTCGTCAAGGGCTTGGCGAGCGTTGGCCTCACTGGTCCCAAAACTCGCATTGCGATGGAAAAACCGATCGGCCATGACCTGTCGTCGAGCCGCGACGTCAACGCCGCCGTCGGCGCCGCATTTGATGAGGAAGATATATTCCGCGTCGATCATTATCTCGGCAAGGAAACGGTGCAGAACCTTCTCGTCCTGCGCTTCGGCAATACGATGTTTGAGCCACTGTGGAACGCCAGCCATATCGAGCATGTTCAAATCACAGTTGCCGAAACCGTGGGACTTGAAGGGCGCGTATCCTATTATGACGGTGTCGGCGCGCTGAGCGACATGGTCCAGAACCACATGCTCCAGCTCCTCGCATTGGTCGCGATGGAACCACCCGCAAGTTACACCGCAACAGCAGTCCGCGATGAAAAGGTCAAAGTCCTCCGCTCGCTGCGCCCCCTATCCGCGTCCGAAGCCGCAACGCATTCAGTTAAGGGACAATATGTCTCCGGCGCGGTCGGTGGACAGCCCGTCACCGGCTATGCAGATGAACTCGGCAAATCGTCAAACACCGAGACCTTCGTCGCCGTCAAAGCGCATCTCGACAACTGGCGCTGGCAGGGCGTTCCTTTCTACCTCCGCACTGGCAAGCGCATGCCCGCGCGCCATTCCGAAATTCTCATCCAGTTCCGCCCCGTCCCGCACTCCATCTTCAAAGCGCGTGGTGCAGGCCTTGAACCCAATGCGCTCGTCATTCGTTTACAGCCCGAAGAAGGAATCCGGCTGACGGTGATGACAAAGGAACCCGGCCTCGACCGCGATGGCATCGCTATTAAAAAAGTCGGCCTCGACGTCAGCCTTGCCGACGCCTTCGCCAATGCACGCCGCCGCGTCGCTTATGAACGCCTTTTGCTCGATTTGCTCGAAGGGGACACGACACTGTTTGTCCGCCGCGACGAGATCGAAGCCGCATGGACGTGGGTGGATTCGATCCACACCGCCTGGGACGAAGCGGGGCTAACCGCCAAACCCTATACGGCGGGCACATGGGGGCCATCCGCCGCTATTGGCATGATCGAACGCGATGGAGCGTCATGGCATGACTAAATTGCACTCCACAATCCAATCCGTCACCGACCGTATCATCGAGCGCTCGAAGTCCACCCGCGCCACTTATCTGTCACTGATGGATCAGCAGCGCGAAGCGGGGACTAACCGCACAGCCCTCTCCTGCGGCAACCTCGCCCATGCTTTCGCTGCCTCAGGCGAAGATAAAGCCACCATCCGCACAGGCAAAGCCGTCAATCTCGGTATCATCACGGCCTACAACGACATGCTCTCGGCACATCAGCCCTATGGCCGCTATCCCGAAGCCATCAAGATCGCAGCGCGCGAAGTCGGCGCGACCGCACAGGTCGCAGGCGGCGTTCCCGCCATGTGCGACGGCGTGACGCAGGGTCAGGCGGGCATGGAACTCAGCCTGTTCAGCCGCGACACCATCGCGCTCGCGACTGCCGTCTCGCTCAGCCATGCGATGTTCGAAGGCGTCGCAATGCTTGGCATTTGCGACAAGATTGTTCCCGGCCTGCTTATCGGCGCGCTACGCTTCGGCCATCTCCCGACGATCCTGATTCCCGGTGGCCCCATGCCATCAGGCCTCGCCAACAAGGAAAAACAGCGTATCAGACAATTGTTTGCCGAGGGCAAAGTCGGCAAGGTCGAACTGCTCGAAGCGGAGTCAGCGTCTTATCACGACGCGGGAACCTGCACATTCTACGGTACGGCCAATTCGAACCAGATGATGATGGAAGTCATGGGCCTCCACATGCCGGGCAGTGCCTTCGTCAATCCCGGCACGAAACTACGCAGCGAACTCACCCGCGCCGCCACGCACCGCCTTGCCGCTATCACATGGCATGGCGATGATTACCGCCCCTTGAGCCATTGCGTCGACGAAAAAGCCATCGTCAACGCCTGCATCGGTTTGCTCGCAACCGGCGGATCGACCAATCACGCGATCCACCTCCCCGCCATTGCACGTGCCGCCGGGATCATCATCGACTGGCAGGACTTCGACGAACTTTCATCCGTTGTCCCGATGCTCGCGCGCGTTTATCCCAACGGATCGGGCGATGTAAATGATTTCCATCATGCTGGCGGCATCGGCTTTATTATCCGCGAACTGCTCGATGCGGGTCTCCTCCACCGCGACATCATGACCGTCGCGCGCGCTGACCTCTCCGATTATGGCAATGAGCCTGTCCTGGTTGATGATGCTCTTATGTGGAAGCCCGCCGTTGCCACCCCGCGCGATACGACGATGGTCCGCCCTGCCAGCGATCCTTTTTCACCTGATGGCGGGATGCGCCTTCTGACAGGCAATCTTGGCCGCGCGATCATCAAGACGAGCGCAGTCGATGCGTCGCGCTTTATCATCGAAGCATCCTGTGCCATCTTCGCCGACCAAAATGACGTCCTGACCGCATTCAAAGCGGGCACTCTCGACCGCGATGTTATCGTCGTCGTCCGCTTTCAGGGGCCACACGCCAACGGCATGCCCGAATTGCACAAACTAACGCCCGCGCTCGGTGTGTTGCAGGACAAGGGCTTCAAAGTCGCGCTCGTCACTGATGGCCGCATGTCGGGCGCATCAGGCAAAGTTCCCGCTGCCATCCATGCTATTCCTGAGGCAGGCCTCGGCGGACCACTTGCTTTCCTTCACGACGGCGACATTATTCGCGTCGATGCCGTCGAGGGCACACTCTCGACCACCGCAGACCTCTCAGCCCGCGACCGCACTCCCTTCCCACCTGCGCACCTCGGCGTCGGGCGAGAGCTTTTCGCTTTTATGCGCCACGGGTCGGACGATGCGGAAAAGGGTGCGTCCGCTATGTTGGCATCGGCGGGGTTGTGATGCCCAAACAAATAGTTGCCATAGATATTGGCGGTACCCACGCGCGTTTCGCCCTTGCCGACGTCGCCGACGGTCGTGTGCAATCGCTTGGGGATCCTGTCACGCTCAAAACCGCAGAATATGCCAGCTTTCAGACTGCATGGGAGGCATTTGGTGCTCAGCGTGGCCACCCCCTGCCCCCCGCCGCCGCCATTGCTTTCGCCGGACCCGTCGGCGGTGAGGTTCTCCAACTGACCAACAGCCACTGGGCCATTCGCCCTGCGCTTATCAAAGAACGGCTCCACGTCGATCACTTCTCGCTGGTCAATGATTTCGGCGCTGTCGGCCACGCGGTCGCGCAAGCTCAGGCGGAAAACTTCACGCACATCTGCGGCCCTGATGTGCCTTTCCCGGACACCGGCATCATCGGCATCGTTGGCCCCGGCACGGGCCTCGGCGTTGCTCACGTTCTGCGCCACAAAAGCGGTTACTATGTCAGCGCCACCGAAGGCGGGCACCTCGATTTCGCTCCGCTTGATGCCTTTGAAGACGGCCTGCTCGAAACCCTGCGCAAACGCTACCGCCGCGTGTCCGTCGAGCGTGTCGTCTCCGGCCCGGGTTTACGCGGTATCTACGAAGCCTTTGCCCGCATCGAAAATCGTTCATCCGATTATGAAGACGACAAAGCCCTCTGGACCGCAGCCCTCGATGGCACCGACAGCCTCGCTGTCGCTGCACTCGACCGTTTCTGCATGAGCCTCGGCTCCGTCGCCGGCGATCTTGCCCTTGCACAGGGGGCAAACGCAGTCGTTATCGCTGGCGGCCTTGGCGCACGCATTGCAAACCATTTGCCGCAATCGGGATTTGCCCAGCGCTTCGCCGCCAAGGGCCGATTTGAAGCCATGATGGCCGCGATCCCCGTCAAACTCATCACGCTCGACCAGCCTGGCCTTTACGGCGCAGCGGCAGCTTTCGCCACGGAACACACCCTATGACCATCGACGACATCATGCGCACTGCGCCGGTCATTCCGGTACTCGTGATCGACGACGTCGCGCATGCCCGCCCTATCGCCGAAGCGTTGGTGCGCGGTGGGCTCACGGTGCTCGAAGTCACCCTACGCACCCCCGCTGCGCTCGACGTCATCGCCGAAATGTCGAAAGTCGAAGGCGCCGTCGTCGGCGCAGGCACGGTCCTCAATCCCGCCGATCTCGACGCCAGCATATCAGCAGGCGCACAATTTATCGTCAGCCCCGGCCTCACCGAACCGCTCGGCAAAGCGGCGATAAGCAGCGGCATCCCTTTCCTGCCCGGTACAGCGAACGCAGGTGACATCATGCGTGGCCTCGACATGGGCCTCACGCGTTTCAAATTCTTTCCTGCCGCAGCATCAGGTGGTCTTCCGGCGCTAAAATCGCTGGCCGCTGTCTTCGGTCAGGTGCGTTTCTGCCCGACCGGCGGGATAACCGAAGCCTCTGCCGCCGAATGGCTTGCTGAACCCTCGATCGCCTGTGTCGGCGGCAGCTGGATCGTCCCGAAAGGTGCACCCAACGTTACGATCATTGAGGCAAACGCCCGCGCTGCGTCAAATCTGCGAAAATAAAACCCAAAGTGGAAATGCCGTTATCGCCATCAATGCCCCAAACGGCAACCGCGTCGTCGCCGCAACATTCTGCCCCCGCGCCATCATCGCGAATGCTGCGAGCAGTCCAAGTATGCTCGCGCCGATCAGGACATATGGTAACACCTGCCATCCTATCCAGCAGCCAATGGCCCCCAGCAACTTGGGATCACCTCCGCCCAGTCCTTCGCGGCCACGTATTTGTCGATAGATTAGGCCAATCGAAAACAATGCACCGAAACCAACGCCGCCGCCGATTAACCGTGAAGAAAGATCAACGCCGATCATCGCCAAACCAAACACCAGTCCGCTGACGGCCAACGCTCCCGTTAACCAATTCGGCAACCAGTAATGCTCGACATCCAGCGTCGCCAACGCCAGCAATTGCCATCCGAACAGAGCCCCCGCCGCGCCCTCAAGCCCCGGCTGGGCACTCATCGCAACCAGCCCGATAAATGCCGCCATCACCTCAATCGTAGGGTGCCGCCAATCAACGCGCGCGCCACACGTCCGGCATTCCCCGCCAGCAAATGCCCAGCTCAAAACCGGAACCAGGTCTTGCGCTGTCAGCGTCTTCCCGCACTCATCGCAGGCTGACCTTCCGTAAAGACTGCGCCCCAGTGGCCAGCGAATTACCAATGTCGATATGAAACTGCCGGCGATCAGTCCCACTAACGCCCCGCCCAGTGCCCACCAAGCGGTGTGATTGATCAAGGAAGTCGCTCGTCGGGTGCCGTGCCCCAGATGTGCACCGTCTGGATATAGCCCGCACGGCCCTTGGCATCGAAAAGGCACCACCCGCGCGCGCATTGGCTGATCCGCCCCACCACACCTGGCTCAGCCCGCCAGACGATGGCAGCCCCCGTGTCGGCACTCGCGCGCAATTCACGGACATCGCCCAGCACCAGCGCTGTCCGGTTGTTGCTCAACAGATTTGCCTGAACCCAGCCTTTGGTCCCGTCCGGGTCTTCAATTTTTCGCCAATTGGGATAAGTTTCGATCACGCGCACGGGCAAATCAGCGCGTTGATACAGCCAGCTTGCGGGAAACTCACGCCCGGGTCCCGTCCGCATCCGTGCTTTGCCGGCGCTGATCGACGCCCAATAGGGTATTTTTTGTTGCGCTGCCGCGACCACGGGCACCATCAACACCATTGCTGCGACACCCGCCACCATTTTACGCATCGACATTATCCCAATCATTACCGTTTCGATTGGCCAATTCATCCACTGACGTCAACGGTTTCACCGATTCTTGAAGCCTTAACCCCACTCGGCTAGCACGCCATCCATATGAGGGAGCAAAACATGCGGACATTTCGGCGAACAGTCGCGGCGGTCGCCATCGCTTGGGCGGGGGCTGGTCATGCGCAACCGATCATCGTGGCGGACAGCGGCGACAATGGCTTGATGCTGGCCATCTCGATCCTCGTTTTAATTGCCGCACTCCCCGGACTCAATCTTTTTCTCGGTCGCGGCCGTGGTGGCGCAGCAGGATTGGCAATGTTTGCATCCGCGGCACTGACAACGCTCGTTTTCGTCATTGTCGGGTTCAGCTTGGCTTTCAGCGACGGCACCGCCATCTTGGGCGGCATTGATAATGCGATGTTATCGAAGCTTGCCGATGTTCAGGCGGACATGACGATTTCCGGCTCGATCTATGCCCTTTTCGAAATCGCGGTCGCGTTGTTCGCGGTGGGCATCGTCGTTGCATCGCTCGCGGAACGCATGAATTTTGGCTGGCTTCTTGGATTTTCAGCGCTCTGGTCGCTGCTTGTCTATGTGCCGGTCGCGCATTGGGTTTGGGGCGGGGGCTGGCTTGCGGGGCTGGGGGCGCTTGATTATGCCGGTGGCATCGTGGTGCAAGTAACAGCAGGTGTTTCCGCGCTTGTTATTGCATTTCTTTCAGGACGCGACCGTAGCACTGACATTGTCGTCGATACCCGACTGACGATGGGTGGCGGCGCCTTGCTTTGCATCGGCTGGCTCGCGCTGATCGGTGGCAGCAGCTTCGCCGCAACCGGCGACGCCGCCGAAGCGATTACCAATGCTCTGATCGCCCTCAGCGCTTCAACACTGACGGGCCTTGCCTTCGAACGATTAAACACGGGCGGTATCAGCGCCACCGGTGCCGCGATCTATGCAGTGGCCGGACTTGCCGCCGTCAGCGCTGGAGCCGGTTACATCGCAACGAGCGGAGCCATCCTGATTGGAATCATCGGTGCAATCGGCGCTATGCTGGCGGCGTCCGTGGTTCGCCTGCTCAATCTTGGCAGTGCATCGGTTGCCTTTGTTGCCAATGGCGGTGGCGCGATTCTTGGTGCGTTACTTTTTCCGATATTTGTCCTGTCAGCGTTCGGTGGACCCGGCTTCGATGAAGGCATGACTCTCGGCGGCCAGATCGCGACGCAAGCTGTAGCCGTCGTGGCGGTCGCGCTCTGGGCTGCTATTGCAACTGCCATCGCTGCGCTCATGGTCGCAATGATCCTGCCGATGACCGACAAAGCAGAAGCGGCTTAGTCTCCGGTCAAAATCCGTTCCATCAACTGCCCGACCGTCGGCACGAACCCATTCGAATAAAATGGATCCTTCTTGAATCGAAACGCCGAATGCCCGGCAAACATCAAATTGTCGTCAACCGGTCCACCGTGTGCAATGTCTTGCAACGTCTTCTGAATGCAGAAACTACGCGGATCAGCGAGGTAGCCAGTTGAATAATCATCATGGTCCTTCCACGATGAAAAGCTGCAATGCGACAAACATCCCATGCAATCCGTCTGGTCCTTGCGGATCATGGCTTTTTCGGGCGGCGTTACGAACACAAGCGTATTGTCAGGCGTCTTCAACGCATCAGTGTAGCCCAGCCCATACCATTCGCGCGCGCGCATCAAGTCTCCGCGCGTCACCCAGAAGTTCTTGCCCTTCACGCCCACGTCAAGCTGGTGTGTATGATCACCCACACTTTCGCCCGAAAAAGCAATTTGCCGCTCGGACCGTGTTTCGAGATTGCGGAGGAACGGCGTGCGCACCGCACTTGAATAAAAACCCGTTGGCGAGAATTTGTGGAGCAGAACGTCGCCGTCCTCAAGCGTCATCAGTCGCGCTTTCCATTCCTCGGGAATCGGACTTTCCTGCGTCAGCAACGGTCGGGTCCCGAACTGAAATGCAATCTGTCCGAGGTCTGGATTGTCGACCCAATTGTCCCATTCGCGCAACGCCCACACACCGCCTGCCATCACAATCGGGGTCGTATCCGAAATTCCGCCCTCGCGCATCGTCTCGCGAAGCGCTTTTACGCGCGGATAGGGGTCTTCTGGCTTCTTGGGGTCTTCGGCATTCGACAAGCCATTATGCCCGCCAGCCAGCCAAGGGTCTTCATAGACCACCGCCGAGAGATAATCCGCCGCCTTCGAATATGCCCGTTTCCACAACGCCCGGAACGCGCGTGCCGAACTGATGATCGGCAGGTATGAAACACCGTAGCTGCTCGCGATCTCGCTCAGCTTATACGGCATCCCCGCGCCACAGGTGACACCCGAAACCAACCCCTTGGTCCGCTCGAGCACGCCATGCAAAATCGGTTGCGCACCGCCCATTTCCCACAGGACGTTGATGTTAATCGCGCCCTTGCCGTTCGCGATGTCATAGGCGCGCTTCACCTGTTCAACAGCGCCGTCAATGGCGTATCGGATCAGCGTTTCGTGGCGTTCCTTGCGCGTGCGCTCGGCATAGACCTGCGGCACGATCTTGCCAGTTGGGTCATAGCTGTCAGCATTTACAGCGCTCACCGTGCCGATACCGCCCGCCAGCGCCCACGCCCCTGCGCTCGCGTGATTGGTCGCCGAAACTCCTTTGCCGCCCTCGATAAGCGGCCACACTTCGCGACCCTGATACAGGATCGGCTTCAAACCCTTGAACAACCCGCTGCTCCTAACGCCCCGTCATTCTATATACGCGCGCCCGCGCAAAATGCTTCAACTTTCGCCAAGTGCGCCCGGCCAACCGACAGCGCCCTCGTACAGAGTCTTATAGGCAGAAATCATGACAGTCTCGTCATAATTCGCGCGAGCCTTGGCTTGATTGGTTACGCCCAGCGCAGCACGCATTTTGACATCACCCACGAGGCGGATCATGGCCGCGCGATACGCCATTTCGTCTTTTGCGTTAATGACGAACGGCGCATTCTCCTTCGACACGATCTGCGCGACATCCCCCACATCGGTCGACATACAAGGCAAACCTGCCGCCATTGCCTCGACAAGTGAAATCGGAAACTGCTCACTGTCCGACGACAACGCAAAAACGTCGAAATGTCCAATATACCGGTGCGGCGCCACCATGAATCCGGGCATCACAAGCCGATCCGCATAACCAACCCTCACTGCCTCCGCGATTATTGCCTCGCGCTCTGGCCCCTCCCCAACAATCACTAAGCGGCTATTTGCGACGCTCGCCGCCGCGCGGACCAACTTGGGAAGATTCTTCACACCACGCAGCCCCGCCAGCGTCCCGATCACGACCTCGCCCGGTTTCTTGCGCAGCCCGGGGATGCTCACCGTTGGTTTGGCGCGATATGCGTTCACGTCGATCCCATTGGCAATCCTGTGAACGCTGGCTGCCGGCTGCTTCCATACCGTATGAGCAATCGCTTCAAGCTGCTGCGATGGCACCACCAGCGCGTACGCGGCGGGCAGCCCCAACCGTCGAAACAAATTGCGCTTGGTCTTCAGCCCCGCCGCTTCGTCGATGTTAAACCCATCTTCGTGATGGATCAGTGGCGGCAGGTCGCCCGGAAACATCCGCCGCGTCATCACTGCGTCCATTGACCCCCAATTATAGGTCAGGATCAGGTCGAACCGCTGCATATATCCCGCCAGCATCCGATATCGCGCCAATGCAGGCTTGCCCTCAAGGCTCGGCGCGCGCTCGGGGAAATCGACGCGTATTCCCTTATCAATCGCGGCCCGCGCGCCCAGTGCATCGGGTACAGCACTCAACACTGTATGCCGCGCCGCATCGCCAAAGGCATTCATCAACCGAACGGCGCGGGCCTCCTTGCCCCCCAGCGAGAATGTCGAATGACAATGCAGGATATGCAGATTGCTCACGCGACAACGCGCGCCAGCAATGCATCAATGCCCGCAACCGATTCTGGTTCATCCAGCGTCGGCGCATGCCCCGCCCCCGCCACTGTCACCAACGTCGCATTATTCAGCCGCGCCACCATCGCCGCTGCTGTCGCACTACTGAATAAATCGGACAATTCACCCCGCAAAATCAACGTCGGCACATCAGCCAGCGCATCAAGCGCCGGCCATAAGTCCACGCCCGCCTCACCGCCCGGCAAACGAAAGGGTTCGGCGATATTTTTATCATAATCGGGCACAATTCGCCCCGCTGGGGTCAGGTGATACATTCGCTTCGCTAAACGCAGCCAGTCCTCAAGCCCGAAAAAAGGATAAACCTGAGCATTCATCTCGCCAAGCGCTCGCGCTGCGTGAATCCATGTCGGCCACGAACTCGTCTTGCCGACATAGCTCTTGATCCGCGCCAGGCCGTCGGCTTCAATCTCTGGCCCGACGTCGTTGATCAGCGCCCCGGCAAAGCGCTCGCGCCCCGTTGCTGCCAGCAGCATCGTCACAATTCCACCAAGCGACGTCCCGAATGCCACAAATCGCTCGATCTTCAGTTCGATCAGCAGCCGCTCGACGTCCTGCACATATGTCAGTGGCACATAGGTCATCACATCCTTGGCGTAAGCACTCTCGCCTCTTCCGCGAAGATCAACCGCAATCACCCGCCACTCGGGCGACAGCCGCGCCGCCACACCCTCAAAATCGCGCGCATTTCGCGTCAGGCCGGGCATGCAGACGATCACAGGTCGATTCGCCGACCCGGCGTAGTCACGATAATGCAACCGCAAGCCATCGTTCGACCACCAATAGCTATCGACATGCGTCACAGTTGATCGATCCACCCTCGCCGTCCATATCGCGGCATGGCTTCACCAGTGCAACCATTCACGCCTGCAAATGCAATCAGCGAAATTGCCGACTTCATTGGCGATGCAGTCGCGGCGGCGGATTTCCCCGACCATCGCCTGCGCTGGCGGCATGATAGTGCCGCCGCCGAAGTCGGCCTGAACCATTTGAGCGAAGACCAGTGGATCGACCATTTCGGCAAGTTCGAGCCCTTTCCCGGCTCACTCCCGCAACCCCTTGCGCTGCGCTATCACGGGCACCAGTTCCGCATGTACAACCCGGACATCGGCGATGGTCGCGGTTTCCTGTTCGCCCAAATGCGCGATGCCAATAATTGTCTCCTTGATCTGGGCACGAAGGGGTCAGGCCAAACCCCCTATAGTCGTTTCGGCGATGGACGCTTGACGCTGAAAGGCGGCGTGCGCGAAATTCTTGCCACCGAAATGCTCGAAGCCCTTGGTGTCGAAACCTCGCGCACGTTCTCCCTGATCGAAACTGGCGAGGCATTGCACAGGGGCGACGAACCTTCGCCGACGCGCTCGGCGGTTATGGTTCGTCTCAGCCACGGCCACATCCGCATCGGGAGTTTTCAGCGGCTCGCCACGCTGGGTCTGACCGACGAACTCACCCGCCTTACCGTTTATGCACTCAAAAATTATTACAACGAAGACGCAGGCGATGACGCCCCCGCCCGCCTCCTCAACCACGTCGCAACCCAAACTGCTCAACTCGCCGCAAGTTACATGGCGGCTGGTTTCGTCCACGGCGTTCTTAATTCGGACAATATCAACATCACTGGCGAAAGTTTCGACTATGGCCCGTGGCGTTTCGCGCCTACCTTTGATGCCGGGTTCACTGCTGCCTATTTCGACAGTGCGGGCCTCTACAGCTTTGGACGCCAAGCCGAAGCCATTCACTGGGACGTCGTCCAGCTCGCCTTCGCACTCAGCACCATCGCTGATAACGACGCCCTCGAACAATCACTCACGGCCTTCGCGCCCGCCTATCGCGCGGCACTCGTCGAAAAATTCCTCTGGCGTCTCGGCGTCGCCTCGCAGGACTTGGTCAAGAACCTCGCACTGGTTCAGGCAATCGAAAACGCGCTCAGCACGAGCGGCGTCAGCATCGATCGCTTCTTCTTTGATTGGGCAGGCGGCACTTTACGACAAGGAAATTATGCAGCCCCGGTCTTCGATCCCTTGCGCGACGCGCTCGAGGGTTATCAATCAAGGCTCGATCTTCACCACGCCTATTGGTATCTCGCTAGTCCCTGCGCCATGCTCATCGAAGACGTCGAAGCCATCTGGAAGCCGATAGCTGACGCTGACGACTGGTCGTTATTTAACGGAAAAATAACCCTAATTCGTCAAATGGGAGCAGCACTGGCAAATCGCCGTCCCGCCGCTTAAAGAACGCCTATGACAACTGAAATTGTGTCGACAGAACCCGCGACAGGCGCAATTCTCTGGCGCGGTCCCGTCAGCGATGTGGATGCCGAAATCGATCTGGCGCGCTCGGCATTTGCGGAATGGGCATCGCGGCCCTTGGCAGTACGCGTTGAGGCCTTCCGCCGTTTCATCAATGTTGTGCGCGGCAAACATGACGCCTTCGCCGACACCATCGCCCGCGAAACCGGAAAGCCGCTGTGGGAAGCGCGCACCGAAGTCGACGCCGTCATTGCCAAAGTCGAAATCTCAATCGATTCCTATAATGAACGTACCGCGCAACGCCGTCTCGACGGCGACATGCGCAACCGCCAAGCGCTACGCCACAAGCCACATGGCATTATGGCGGTCCTCGGTCCGTATAATTTCCCCGCGCATCTGCCCAATGGACACATCATCCCCGCGTTGATCGCGGGAAATGCAGTTGTGTTCAAACCATCGGAAAAAACGCCCGCTTCTGGCAAGATGCTCGTCGAATGCTATCATGCCGCCGGCGTTCCGTCAGGCGTCGTCCGATGCGTCATTGGCGGTGCCGAAGCTGGCAAAGCGCTGGTCGGTCACCCCGACGTCGATGGCGTCCTATTCACCGGGTCAGCACGCACTGGTATCGCCATCAATCGCCAATTTGCAGACAACCCCGGCAAAATACTCGCGCTTGAAATGGGTGGGAATAACCCGATCATCGTCTGGGATGCGACTGACGTCTATTCCGCTGCAATCATCATTATCCAATCGGCGTTTACAACAGCGGGGCAACGCTGCACTGCCGCGCGTCGCTTGATCGTCCGCGATGGCATGCACGAGCCACTGATGGCACAGATCAAACGCCTGACGGAACGCCTGATTGTTGCCGATCCCCACAGCGCGCCTGCGCCTTTCATGGGTCCGGTCATCGACAATGAAGTCGCCGACCAGCTCGAGGAAAGCTTCCTCGCGCTGATTATGAAGGGCGGCGTGCCGATCCTCCACATGGAGCGCCTTGTCCCCGGTCGCCCTTTCCTCACGCCCAGTATCATTGATATGACGGATGCGCATGATCGGCCCGACATCGAGCTGTTCGGTCCGATTCTGCAAGTTATCCGCGTGCCCGATTTCGAATCTGCACTGATCGAAGCCAACAACACACGCTACGGTTTGGCGGCGTCGCTGATCGGCGGCACACCGCAACTGTATGACCAGTTTTGGGCGAATGCCCGCGCGGGTATCGTCAACTGGAACAAGCCGACCAATGGCGCATCGTCAAAAGCACCATTCGGCGGCATTGGCCTGTCAGGAAACCACCGCCCCAGTGCATTTTATGCGGCGGATTACTGCGCCTACCCCGTCGTGTCGTCCGAGGACGAGCAGGCGCGCGCCTCCATCGGAATCGGCCTGCGCGAGAGTTGACTTGGTCATTGCGAGCGCAGCGAAGCAATCCAGTCGAACAGTGCACACTGGATTGCTTCGCTACGCTCGCAATGACGAGTGGATAGCTGGGCTACGGCGCAAGAAACATAGTTTCGTTTGCGTTGCAGTGCAGCGATTGCCACTCCTTCCAAATGCAAAGTCTTCTTGATCCCCCACAGCGCGGCCGCGTCATCCTTGTGGGTGCTGGTCCCGGCGATCCTGGCCTGCTGACAATCAAAGCTGTCGAAGCATTACGTCAGGCCGATGTCGTCGTCCATGACGGACTGATCGACGACCGCGTTTTCGATTATGTCCGCCCTTCGGCGCAGCGCATCAACGTCGCAAAAAAACGCGACCGCCACACCATCCCGCAAGACGGCATCAACGCGCTCATCATCGCGCATGCAAAAACCGGCGCGATTGTCGTGCGGTTGAAGGGCGGTGACCCGTTCATTTTCGGTCGCGGGGGTGAAGAAGTCGAAGCCGTACGCGCCGCCGGTCTTCCCATCGAGGTCATCCCCGGTGTTTCCGCAGCCCTCGGTGCTGCTTCAGAAGCCATGCTGCCCCTCACCCACCGCGACTGGTCGTCAGCTGTCAGTTTTGTCGCGGGCACCTGCAAAGGCTTGAGCGAACAAAACTGGTCGGGCCTCGCCGGTCATGGCCGCACGCTGGTCATCTACATGGGTGTGACTACCGCCCGCGCCATTGCCGACAAGCTCATGGCCGAAGGCGTTTCACCTGGCATCGCGGTGGCGGTCCTCGAACGCGGCACGTTCCCCGGTTCGCGCGCGATGCGCACGCTTCTCGCCGATCTCGGCGATCTCGTCGAGCGTGAAAAAGTGATCAGCCCCGCCATCCTCGTCATCGGCGATGTCGTCCTGCTCTCCGACGCAACAAACAAACTCGCCGCATTGGCCAAACAAGCAGAAGCACTCGTATGAAAATCCTCACCGGCAACGATCTCAAAACCGGCGATGTCACTTGGTGGACCGGCGACACTTGGTCACGTCACGTCGAGGACGCGACCGACGTCGGCGAACATGGCGAAAGCATTCTCCACGCCGAAGAAGGTGCCCGCCGCGTCAACGCGCCCTATATCATCGAAGCGCTCGCCACCCCCGAAGGCCCCCGCCCCGCACACA
>JANOVZ010000004.1:0-1531 GCA_031417655.1 Sphingomonas sp.
TCCCCCCGGATGCACACCCGGACCAGGTCGTCCAGCACGGCCGGGACCAAGAGCTGATGACGTCACCGTGGAACCCGCTCGGGCCGGACGACACGCCGTTCGACGGCACCTCCACAAGCATCCGTAGCCGGGGGACGGCCACCGGGTGATCCAGCGGGCAGCGGGAACGAGACACCGCCCAGCAAACCGCGAACTTCCTGGCAGCGCGCTTCCGATCAGCGGACATCGTTCCGGGGCCAATGCGCGTGTCACTTCGCCACTCTAAGTTGGTTGATCTACAGGTCGCTGCATTTCTACATTTGCGCGAAGTGCTGTGGGTGGTCGCCATTATCGATGTCAGGCGAGCTCAAGACTTGTCTTCTGCCGAGCAGCGGCTTCGCGTCCTTATAAAGGAAGACGACGGCCTGCTGGCGCAAAACCTGGCCACGGGCCAGCTCCTGCACATGCCACTGCAGGGGCGATCGGCGGATGCCGTGCGGGTGATTGCGGTGATCGTCGCGCCCATTGCTGGGGCTTCGGTCGCGCTGCCGCGCTCATCCACACTCAAGGCGTTGTTCCTCGTTGATCTGGTTTCGATCGTCGAATCAATCCAGCGCATGCAAGACTTGGAAGGCTATTTCGCGTTCGTTGATACCAACGAAGAATCGGCCTCGCCGTTCATCAGTCCGATAGATCAATTCGCCGCCTATCGACATTCGCACGGTGTCCTCATCGGAGGTGCGATTCGCCCGAACTTCATCATGCTGGACCCGCATGGCGGGTCCAATTTCCGATTTGAAAAGCTGCGGGATTTCTGGGCGTCGGCGCCAAGACAGTTTCCTGATGACGAACCCACGACCTGGTCGGTCGAGCCCACCGACGGCACCTTGCGTCAGCTGATCAACCGCAGCCACCCACAACTTTCGTGGTGCGCGGACCGAGTTGTACCTACTCTGCATTTTATGCTCGATGTCGAGGCACAGAATCTGGAGCTTAGGCACGGCAAACTCTTGGAGCTATTCGTCCATTGCGTTGCCGACGCATGGAATGAGCGGGCCGAGTTGTTCCCTGCCGGTTTGCTCGCAAAAGAGAGGATTGTGACCTATTGCCGAGCCAACTTAGACCGGTTGCCATTGGAAAGTGGCGGTGAACCGTCGATTGCTGCCTTGCTGACGGGGTGGACGATCCTCGAACGCAACGCAAAGTCTCTGGTTCTTGAAGTCCATGTCGACCTGTCTGAGCTCGCTTTTAGTTTGGAGGATGCTTCGGATGCCCGATTCGAGGCCTTATGCGCCGGCGAATGGTTGCGGGGCGCTTGCGAACTTGTGGGGGCATCGCTCAATAACCAGGTGTTGCAGGCACTTGCGAAGACGGAGGACCGGACGCCTCGCTTCACACTCTCGCACTCGGAGCGTACGGTGGACGTTCCCGATCGTCCCGATCCGGTCTCGCCGGAGCTGGAGCACTTCAAGTTGGCCCGGCGCGATCTTGCGATGGAGTTTCATGCCGAAGATATCACGCCAGGTCACTACGAACTCAAGCTGGCGAAGGC
>JANOVZ010000005.1:0-1569 GCA_031417655.1 Sphingomonas sp.
CAACAAATTCGTGATCATGAATAATGCGACACAGGCCGTCGTCAATTATTCGTGTACTGGCGTGGGCAACGGTCGCACGTCGGTTCGCGTTGAAACACCGCGCGTGATCCAGATCGAATCGCAGGGGATTGCCGACAAGGCGCCATTCGAACTCGTCTATGAAGGGCGCCGCATCGGCCAATGCCCGGTTACGGGGCCGACAGCGCAGCGATAATGGCATAGCATCTTTTTGCCCGACCGGTTAGGGGCGCGCGCATGTTGCCACCCGCTTCACCAAATGCTGCCGCTATTATACTGCTATCGGGAGGTCTCGACTCGATGGTCGCTGGTGGGCTGGCGAAGATGGCTGGCTATAGGCTGTTTGCGCTGACGATCGATTATAACCAGCGGCATCGGGTCGAGTTGCAGGCGGCATCAAGGGTGGCCGCGATGCTGGAGGTCGAACGCCACATCGTCCTGCCGCTCGATTTGTCGCAATTTGGCGGATCGGCGTTGACCGACGATACAATTGCCGTGCCGAAGACTGGCGTCGCTCCAGGCATTCCCGCCACTTATGTTCCGGCGCGCAATACGATATTTCTGTCTGTTGCGCTGGGATGGGCCGAAGCCGTTGGCGCGCGTGACCTGGTGATCGGTATCAATGCGCTTGATTATTCAGGGTATCCCGATTGTCGCCCGGCGTTTGTTGACGCGTTCGAAGCAATGGCGCGTCAGGCGACCAAGGCGGGCGTCGAAGGCGAGGGGTTTCGTGTTCACGCGCCGCTTGTTGCCATGACCAAGGCCGACATCGCGCGAGAGGCAAACCGGCTTGGACTGGACGTCAGCCAAAGCTGGTCATGCTACGATCCCGCACCCGATGGTCGCCCCTGTGGGCAGTGCGATTCGTGCGAATTGCGCGCAAAGGGTTTTGCCGAAGCGGGCCTGACCGACACGCTGCTATCATGAGTTATGCGGTCAAGGAGATGTTCCTGACGTTGCAGGGCGAAGGCGTGCAGGCGGGACGTCGGGCGGTGTTCGTCCGCTTTGCGGGATGCAATTTGTGGAACGGGCGCGAGCAGGACAGGGCAACGTCGATCTGCCAGTTCTGTGATACCGATTTTGTTGGCACCGACGGTGATGGCGGCGGCAAGTTTGGTGACGCTGCTGCGCTGGCATCGGCGGTTTCCCTGAAATGGGGGGAGGGTGCGGATCTGCGCTATGTCGTGCTGACCGGCGGCGAGCCGATGCTACAGATTGATCCGCTGCTGATCGACGCGCTCCATGATGAACGGTTCGAAATCGGTGTCGAAAGCAATGGCACGATTGCCGCTGTGCCCGGCATCGACTGGCTGTGCATAAGCCCAAAAGCGGGTAGCGATGTTGTTCAGACGTCAGGCAACGAACTAAAGCTGGTCTGGCCGCAAGCGGGCAGCGACACTCGCGCTATGGAACAATGGGCGTTCGATCATTTTCTGATCCAGCCGATGGACTGCGTTGAAGCCTTAACCGCGCGCGACGCGGCCATCGCTTTCGTGATGGATCACCCGCGCTGGCGATTGACGACACAGGCGCACAAAATGCTGGGTTTGC
>JANOVZ010000006.1:0-3768 GCA_031417655.1 Sphingomonas sp.
CAGCTTTTCGACGCCCGCGCGGGTCAAGACCAGCGTGTCGTGCTTCAGGATGTCATAGACGTTGGCACCACCCGCAGGCAGCACGTTGATGTTGTGCAGGTTCGATGCCGCCAGTGCAAAGCTCGTATCAACGACGTCGCCGTCAATAACCAATGCTGTCCGACCGAAACCGAGTTTGGCCAGATTAGCGGCCAGCGTCTTGGTCTTGCTGTCTGCAACCGCGAGGCTGTCCATGATAATCAGCGTGCCGTCCTTGATCTTCGACGACAGCGCCATTTTCAGGCCAATCGCGCGGATCTTCTTGTTCAGCGACGGATTGAAGTCGCGAACACGGGCACCGTGGGCTTTACCGCCCCCGATGAAAATCGGTGCGCGACGGTTGCCGTGACGGGCGGTACCGCCGCCCTTCTGGTTGCCGAATTTCTTGCCGGTCCGCGCAACATCCGAACGCTCGCGCGTGCCCCGTGCGGTCGCGCGACGCTTTTCTAGCTGCCATGTGATAACACGGTGAAGAATGTCAGCGCGTGGCTCGAGGCCGAACACGTCGTCATTCAATTCGATGTCAGCACCCTTGGCTGCCTTGCCGTCGAGGGTTTGAACTTTCAGTTTCATGTTCAGCCCTCCTTGCCGGAATCTGTATTTGTGTCTGTATCGGGCAGTTCCGCATCGACATGACCGGCACCAGCCTGATCTGCTGCCTGAACACCCGCCGCAACGTCTTCGGCGCTGGGCAGTGGTGCGATTTCATGAACCGCACCTGCTTCGACCATGCCAGCGTCCGCTTCTTCATGCACGATGTGCATGCTCTTCAGACCGGCAGGATACGGTGCATCGGCATGACGCTCGACCTTGACCGCGTCCTTGACCATCAACCAGCCGCCTTTCGATCCGGGCACCGAGCCCTTGACGAACAACAGGCCGCGCTCCGGATCGGTGCGGACGATTTCCAAATTCTGCTGGGTGCGCTGACGGTCGCCCATGTGGCCGGCCATCTTCTTGCCCTTAAACACTTTGCCCGGATCCTGACGCTGTCCGGTTGACCCCAGCGAACGGTGCGAGACCGAGACGCCGTGGGTGGCGCGCAAACCGCCGAAGTTCCAGCGCTTCATACCGCCCTGAAAACCCTTGCCCTGTGTGTGACCCGACACGTCAACCATCTGCCCGGCAACGAAATGGCCAGCGGAAATTTCCGCGCCCACATCGACCAGCGCATCTTCGGTGACGCGGAATTCATGAACGCGCGCCTTGGGCTCGACTTCGGCCTTGCCGAAATGCCCGCGCTGCGGCTTGGCGACATTCTTCGCCTTGGCGACACCCGCGCCGACCTGAACCGCGATGTAACCATCACGGTCGGTGGTGCGCTGTGAAATCACCTGATTGTTCTCAAGCGCGAGCACGGTCACGGGAACGTGCCGCCCATCGTCCTGGAACAGACGGGTCATGCCCATCTTCTTTGCAATCACTCCGGTCCTCACGACCATACTCCTCATGTCAGAGGCGCACGAAGACTAACTCCCCGCGCGCTTGGCTTTGCCCAATATCTTAAACGGCCCCGTCCGGGCATTTTCCCTCGCCTCGATATAGAGGGAGAGAGGACGGGGACGCAGACCCGGCCAAGAACGAATTCTTATCCGGCGGTATCCCTTATCTCGTCACATCCGAATCAAATGATCCGGTTGCGGAGCGCAGCCACTAGGCCAGCTTGATCTCGACGTCAACGCCAGCAGCAAGATCGAGCTTCATCAAAGCGTCGACCGTTTGCGGTGTCGGCTGGATGATGTCGAGCAAGCGCTTGTAGGTGCGGACTTCGAACTGCTCACGCGACTTTTTATCGACGTGCGGCCCACGGTTCACGCAGAACTTGTCGATGTGCGTCGGCAGCGGAATGGGACCGCGGATCAGCGCACCCGTGCGCTTGGCCGTGTCGGCGATGTCACCGGTCGCCTGATCGAGCACCCGGTGATCGAATGCCTTCAAACGAATACGAATATTCTGCGTTTCCATGTCCACTACCGATGCGAAAGAGCCAAACTTCCCCGGAGAGAAGCCTGTGCTCCTGCGGAAGCAGGAGCCCTGGCGTTGGAGCAGCGGTGCCCGTTACCAAGGCTCCTGCTTCCGCAGGAGCACATAAAAAAGCGAACCGCCCGACTCCCTTCAAGAAGAATCGGGCGGCTCTGTAATCGTCTTATTACTTCGTGATCGAAGCGACAACCCCCGAACCGACAGTCCGGCCGCCTTCGCGGATCGAGAAGCGCAGGCCCTGCTCCATCGCGATCGGTGCGATGAGCTTGACGCCGAGCTGCACATTGTCGCCCGGCATCACCATTTCGGTGCCTTCGGGAAGGACAACTTCGCCGGTCACGTCGGTCGTGCGGAAGTAGAATTGCGGGCGATAATTCGCGAAGAATGGCGTGTGACGGCCACCCTCGTCCTTCGACAGGACGTAAACTTCCGACGTGAATTCGGTGTGCGGCTTGATCGAGCCGGGCTTGCAGAGAACTTGCCCGCGCTCGACTTCTTCACGGCCCACGCCACGGATCAGCGCGCCGATGTTGTCGCCGGCCTGACCCTGGTCGAGTAGCTTGCGGAACATTTCGACACCGGTGCAAACCGTTTTCTTGGTGTCCTTGAGGCCGACGATTTCAACTTCTTCACCGACCTTGACGATGCCCTGTTCGACGCGACCTGTGACAACCGTACCGCGACCCGAGATCGAGAACACGTCTTCGATTGGCATCAGGAAGGGCTTGTCGAGCGGACGCGCAGGCTGCGGGATGAACGAGTCAACTGCGGCCATCAGCTTCAGCACGGCTTCACGGCCCAACGTCGGGTTGGTGTCGTTGAGCGCGCAGGTTGCCGAACCTTGAATGACGGGGATGTTGTCGCCGTCGAAGTCGTACTTCGAAAGCAGCTCGCGGATTTCCATCTCGACCAGCTCGATGATTTCGGCATCGTCGACAAGATCGCACTTGTTCATGAACACGACGAGCTGCGGCACGCCGACCTGACGGGCAAGCAGGATGTGCTCGCGGGTCTGGGGCATCGGGCCATCGGTTGCGGACACGACGAGAATGCCGCCGTCCATCTGCGCGGCACCGGTGATCATGTTCTTCACATAATCGGCGTGGCCCGGGCAATCGACGTGCGCATAGTGACGGTCGGCGGTTTCATATTCGACGTGTGCGGTCGAAATGGTGATGCCGCGCGCGCGCTCTTCAGGTGCCTTGTCGATGTTGGCATAGCTGGTGAACGTGGCGCCGCCGGTTTCGGCCAGCACCTTCGTGATGGCTGCCGTCAGGCTGGTCTTGCCATGGTCGACGTGACCGATGGTGCCGATGTTGCAGTGCGGCTTCGTCCGCTCGAACTTTGCTTTCGCCATTTTTCCTACCTTCGTGGTCTAAATCGTTGCGGGGAGAACCGCGTGCGGCGGTCCCCATAGTGACAAAATTATGATTACGCCAGCTTCGCCTTGACCTCTTCGGCCACGTTCGCTGGAACCTCGTCATAATGCGAGAATTGCATCGAATATTGCGCGCGACCCTGGGTGAACGAACGCAATGTGTTGACGTAACCGAACATGTTGGCGAGTGGCACCATGGCCTCGACCGTTTGCGCATTACCGCGCGAATCGGTGCCCTGGATCTGCCCACGCCGTGAGTTCATGTCGCCGATGACGTCGCCCAGATAATCCTCCGGGGTAACGACTTCGACCTTCATGATCGGCTCGAGCAGCTTGATGCCTGCCTTCTGTGCCGCTTCGCGCATCGC
>JANOVZ010000007.1:0-32428 GCA_031417655.1 Sphingomonas sp.
ATAACTCATGAGCCTCCGCAATGTGGCCATTATCGCGCACGTCGATCATGGCAAAACCACTCTCGTCGATCAGCTGTTCCGCCAGTCAGGCACGTTCCGCGACAACCAGCGCATCGAAGAACGCGCGATGGATTCGAACGATCTGGAAAAAGAACGCGGGATCACGATTCTGGCGAAGTGCACCAGCGTCGAGTGGCACGGCGTTCCGGGAAGTGCGAGCGGGGGCGTCGATACGCGGATCAACATTGTCGATACGCCAGGGCACGCGGATTTCGGTGGCGAAGTTGAGCGCATATTGTCGATGGTCGACGGGGTTATTCTGCTCGTCGATGCGTCCGAAGGGGCGATGCCGCAGACCAAGTTTGTGACCGGCAAGGCGCTCGCGCTTGGCCTGCGTCCGATTGTTGTCGTGAACAAAGTTGATCGGCCTGACGAGCGGATTCAGGAAGTGTTGGACGAAGTGTTCGACCTGTTCGTGTCGCTCGAAGCGACCGATGAGCAGCTCGACTTTCCTGTGCTTTATGCGTCGGGCCGCAATGGCTATGCGAGCTTGGACCCAGCGCGCCGCGAGGGGACGCTCGCGCCGTTATTCGAGACCATCGTTTCGCATGTTCCCGAGCCTTCGGCCGATCCCGACGGGCCGTTCAAGTTCCTCGTGACGCTGCTCGACCGCGATAACTTTCTGGGCCGTATCCTGACCGGTCTGGTGTTCAGCGGATCGGTGAAAACGAACATGCCGATCCATGCGCTCGATCCCGAAGGCAAGATCGTTGAGACCGGTCGCGCATCGAAGATCATGGCATTTCGCGGGCTGGAGCGGATGCCCGTTGACGAGGCGCACGCGGGCGACATTATTTCGATTGCGGGTCTGACGACGGCGACGGTGGCGAACACGATTTGCGACCCAAGCGTTTCCGAACCGCTGCATGCGCAGCCCATCGATCCGCCGACCTTGTCGATGCGTTTTGCCGTCAACGACAGCCCGATGGCGGGCCGCGAAGGCAGCAAAGTGACGAGCCGTATGATCCGCGATCGCCTGTTCCGGGAAGCTGAATCGAACGTCGCAATCAAAGTCACCGAAAGCGCCGACAAGGACAGTTTCGAAGTTGCAGGGCGCGGCGAATTGCAGCTGGGCGTGCTCATCGAAACCATGCGCCGCGAAGGGTTCGAACTCGGCATAAGCCGCCCGCGCGTCCTGTTCCGTGACGAAGATGGCAAGCGCACCGAGCCGTATGAAACCGTCGTCATTGATGTGGACGAGGAATATTCGGGCACGGTCGTCGAAAAGATGAACCTGCGCAAAGCCGAGTTGACTGACATGCGGCCAAGCGGTGGCAACAAGACGCGGATCACGTTCAGCGCGCCCGCACGCGGCCTGATCGGCTATCACGGCGAATTCCTGTCCGACACACGCGGCACGGGGATCATGAACCGGCTTTATGAAAAATACGGACCACACAAGGGCGTGATCGAAGGGCGCAAGAATGGCGTGCTGATCTCGAACGGCGCGGGCGAAGCGAACAGCTACGCGCTCGGGCCGCTGGAAGAGCGCGGCATCCTGTTCGTGGCGCATCAGGAAGCGCTGTATGAAGGGATGATCGTCGGCGAAAATGCCAAGACCGACGACCTCGAAGTCAATCCGATGAAGACCAAGCAACTGACCAACTTCCGCGCGAGCGGCGGCAAGGACGACGCGATCCGGTTAACCCCGCCGAAGCGGATGACGCTGGAGCAGGCGATTGCCTATATCGACGACGATGAGCTTGTTGAGGTGACGCCTAAGAGCATCCGGTTGCGCAAAACGCATCTGGACCCGAATGAGCGCAAGCGGGCGAGTAGGGCGAAGGTGGCGGCTTAAATGTCGTTTACCTTGCGCTCGTTGGTTCGGGGCGCTTCACTGCACTGCCGCCTGAAGGCGGCGGTGACGCGGGATGTACCACGCTCTGCGCATTAGTCGGAATATATCCGCCCTGAACCTTTGACGGCGTGTATCCGAACTTGCCAACCAAAGACGGTGATGCGTTACGAGCCATCGAACTACTCCTTATATGATCTCTATATAGTGAATGTCGGCGCCGCATAAAAGTGCTGATCGCAATGGCTCAATCGGTGTCCATTTGCCGGTTTCCGATACATTCCAAATCTCGCCGAGGAGCAGATCGCGTTCTTCGCGGCTTGACGAAGCAAATGATCCCTTTGTCCAGCGACCTGCAATTTGCGAACCATCCTTTAGGGTAACCAGAAGATACACATCCTGTTGCAGACTATGGAAGGTAAAATCCCAAGCCGTCGGTACGTCATGGGCAAACTTCAACCTTAGTCTATCAGCAACCGAATACTCCCACCCCCGCTGGGACATGGCAGCGACCGCCCAACCCAAACCCAACGGAATCATTGCGTAATGCAGCAGCGACCAAAGCCAAGCAGGTATCGTCGAGCCCCAGTGAATGAAGAAAAATGGGCTCACCGCAGCGAAATACGCAGTCGATGCGATTGCATAGGCAACGACGCGCTCTTGAAGGTCCGGCTTTGGTCCGGCCTGAACTCGGCTGCGCACCCATAGAATGATCATCCCGGGCGCAAAAAGGCTGACAAGATCTTTGATAGCCGATGCGGTAGGCAAATCACTCATAAGATGTGGCTAAACAATTCACATCCGCTTGTCGACGGCTTGCCATCATGCCATCACAACCCTATCTTCCACTCATGACCTCTCCCCAACTCTCCGTCCGCTCAGCGCGCGCGCGCGACCTTGCGCATGAATTGTCGCGCAGGGAAAAGCGGCCGATCCATGCGATTGTCGAAGATGCACTGACCGCTTATGCCAACCGGCAGCCAGTCGAGAGTGCCGAAGCTTTTCTCAAGCGGACACGGGCAATTGGGGCGGGGATCGTGACTGACAACGACATGCTAGAGGTCGAGGCGTTTATCGAGAGCAACCGCAAGCCGCATCATGGTATCGAATTTTGATACTGCTCGACACGAATGTTATTTCGGAACTTATGAAGGTCGCGCCAAACCCCGCCGTTGGTGTGTGGTTTGCCGCCAACCAGCAGGATACAGTTATTCCTGCACCCGCACTTGGCGAGATTGCTTTCGGCATTGCCAAACTCCCGGTCGGCGCAAAGCAAAAGGCTTTGGAAGCGCGTCTGGCCGAATGGCGCGTTCGTTATGCCGACCGGATGGTTGCCTTTACCGAAACGTCTGCGATGTTTTACGGGAAAGTCATGGCTGACGCCTTGGCAGCTTCACACAATATGTCGGCTATTGATGGGCAGATTGCGGCGATTGGCATCGAGAAGGATGCGACGGTGGCAACGCGCAATATGCGTGATTTCAAATTTACGACGGCGGTGGTCGTCAATCCTTGGGATGCTTGAAGGTCAGCACCACGTCCGCCTACAGTGCCTCTATGGCCACTCATCTTAAACCCGTGCCCACGTCCGTTGATGAATTCGGCCTCCCCGGCTGGGTCTACCACGACGCCGCGTATTTCTCGGTCGAGATGGATCGGGTGATCCGGCCTGCGTGGCAGATTGTTTGTCATGGGTCGGACATTCCGGGCGCGGGGGACTGGCGGACGATTGATCTGCTGGGCGAGAGCATCGTTGTCGTGCATGGCGATGACGGCGTCGTGCGGGGGTTTGTGAATGTTTGCCGGCATCGGGGGATGCGGATTGTGGACGGCGACGCGGGATGCGCGAAGAAGCTTGTCTGTCCTTATCATGCGTGGGTTTATGAGCTTGACGGGCGCTTGTCGGGCGTGCCGATGCGCGGGGATTATCCGGCGCCCGATATGGCGGCGACGGGGCTGGTCGCGGTTGATGTCGAGGTCTGGCAGGGGTTTGTTTTCGTTCGGATGCGCGATGATGATGGGCCTTCGGTGGCGGCGATGATGGCACCCGCGGAGGCGGAAATTGTGCCTTACAAGTTCGATGAAATGCAGCCGATTGGCACGCCGTGGTCGCGGCCGCGCGCCGTCAACTGGAAGAATGTCGGTGATAATTATTCGGACAATCTGCACATTCCGGTGGCGCATGACGGCCTGTCGCGGCTGTTCGGCAAGAGCTATGCGATCGAGGCGCATGGCTGGGTCGACAGGATGTCGGGGGAGATCAACGGTCGCCCGTCGGCGAATTTCTGGGAGCGCTTTTATCAGGCGCATCTGCCGCGCGTCGATCATCTGCCCGAGGCGGCGCAGCGGCGGTGGGTTTACTGGAAGCTGTGGCCGAACATGGCGTTCGACATTTACGCCGATCAGATCGATTTCATGCACTGGGTGCCGGTGTCGCCGACCGTCACGATGTTGCGAGTGATGAGCTATGCTTTGCCTGATAAGCGTCGCGTAATGCGGCTGGCGCGCTATGCCAATGAACGGATCAACCGCGCGGTGAATGCCGAGGATACCTGGCTGATCGAGCGGGTGCAGGCGGGGATGGGATCAGCCTATTTTACGGCGGGGCCGCTGGCAGCGAGCGAGGTTTGTTTGCGCAGTTTCAACGCGCGGATAAGAGGGATCATCCCTGAGGCACAGATGCCGATGCCGCCTGTGAGTTACGCACAATGATAAGCCTTTTCCGTATCCCCGAGCGAAGCCGAGGGGCTTTGCCGAGCGCAGCCGAGGCTCTACGTTGCGAGAGCGCCGTTCTCGGCTTCGCTCGAACGCGTCCCTCGGCTGCGCTCGGGAAGGCGGTAGCTTTGTGACAAATCGTTATGATGCCGTGATCATCGGTGGCGGGCACAATGGGCTGGTGTGCGCCTTTTATCTGGCGCGGGCCGGTTTGAAAGTTCGCATCCTCGAGCGGCGCGACGTGATTGGCGGAGCGTGCGTCACCGAGGAATTCCACCCTGGTTTCCGCAATTCGACGGCAAGCTATACCGTCAGTCTGCTGCGGCCCAAAGTCATCAAGGATATGCGCCTGCACGAGCGCGGCTGGCGGATCATCGAGCGGACCATCTCGAACTTTTTCCCGTTTGAGAATGATTATCTGAAGCTCGGGGGCGGGACAGACCGGACGCAGGCGGAGTTTGCGCGCTTTTCGGCGAAGGATGCGGCGACGTTCCCGGCTTATGAGGAAGCACTCGAGCGCGTCGCCGAGGTGTTGCGCGGGATTTCGTTGAAGACGCCGCCCAATGCCGGGGGCGGGGTTCGGGCTTTGCTGGCGGCGGCGTCACAGGGGCGCAGTGTTGCGGGACTGGACATCGAGGCGCAGCGCGACGTGCTCGACCTGTTCGTCAAATCGGCGCGCGATTTCCTTGATGGCTGGTATGAAAGTGATGCGGTGAAGGCCGCGTTCGGCTTTGACGCCGTCGTGGGGAATTATGCGTCGCCCGATACGCCGGGGTCGGCTTATGTGTTGCTCCACCACGTCTTTGGCGAGATCAATGGCAAGAAGGGGATGTGGGGCCACAGCGTCGGCGGGATGGGCGCGATCACGCGCTATATGGCCGAGGCTTGCGTCGAGGTGGGGGTCGAGATCAGCTTGGAAAGCCCTGTTGCGCAGGTGCTGGTTGATGGCGGCAAAGTCGCTGGCGTGAAATTGGAGAGCGGCGAGGAGATTGCTTGCGCGACGGTCGTGTCGAATGTTGGGCCGTCGTTGCTGTTCAAGCAGTTGGTGCCTGCGAATGACCAGCCGCCTGCGTTCAAAAAGCGCATCGACCAGTGGAAGACGGGATCAGGCACGTTCCGGATGAATGTTGCGCTGTCCGAATTGCCCAGCTTCAGCGTGTTGCCGGGCAAAGAGCGCGCCGAGCATCACACCTGCGGCATCATCATTGCGCCGACCCTCGATTATATGGACCGCGCCTATGCCGACGCGCGTGCGTTCGGCTGGTCAAAGGCGCCGATTGTCGAGATGAAACTGCCAACGACTGTCGATGATAGCCTTGCGCCGCCGGGACAGCATATCGCGAGCCTGTTCTGCCAGCAGTTCGAGCCGCGCCTGTCAGGCGACCGGACGTGGGACGACGTGCGCGAGGAAGTGGCGGACCACATTATCGACACCGTCACGCAACATGCGCCCAATTTCAAAGCGTCCGTTATTGCACGGCAAATCCATTCACCATTGGACCTCGAACGCAAATTCGGCCTTATCGGCGGCGATATTTTCCACGGGCACATGTCGTTGGATCAACTTTACGGCGCGCGGCCGATGCTGGGACATGGTGATTACCGGATGCCGATCAAGGGGCTCTATATGTGCGGATCGGGCACGCATCCCGGCGGCGGCGTGACCGGCGCGCCGGGGCACAATGCCGCGCACGAGATATTGAAGGACCGTAGCGTGTTCGGACGTATTTTTGCGCGGAAGTAGATTGCGGCCACCACCCGACGCTGTAGGGTGAACCTACGGCATAACGCTGGCACCCTGGCTTTTGCGACCCCGCGTTCGGGGTGGTGGGCATTTTGGTTGGCTCCCTCCGTCGCATGTATCCAAGGTTGTTCTGACTATGAAGATTTTGACTGTTATCCGGTTGTTTTTGTTTGTCCTGTTCCTGTTTGTACCGTCGATTGGCGTGATGTTGTTTGCGGGATTTGTCCTGAAAAGTTCATTCTGGTTTGCGGCGCTTGGATTGCCCGCCTTGGTGCTCAACGGATTGGCGATGTTCGTTCAGCCGGCCAAAAGCCTGATCGCGTTGAAGCTGATCAAGATGGGGCAGCGCGGCTAGCGCTTCGTTGCATACCGTAATAGGCGGGAAGCGCTGTCAGCATCAGGATAAGGCTGAGGCCGCTGGCTTCGGTGCCTGCGCCCCACAGCGTCCAGAGCGCATAAACGCCGCCGATGAACGCAAGCGCTTTGGCAATACCGAGGCGGAGCGCTGAGACGCTGAGCGCGAGGTAAAGCCACAGCGTCGCCGACGTCGAGAGCAGCGCCATGAACGCGAACAGGCTGCCCAGCGACTTGCTGCTGTTGAACAGGACGAGGGCACAGGCGAACAGGCTGGAGATGATCTGCATCCGGATCGGCGTGCCGATGGCGTTGGTTTTCCCGAACCAGGCGGGGAGGAGGCCGCTGCGTGCCATGGTCAACGGAATTTCTCCCTGAATGAGGACAAAGCCATTCATCGCGCCAATCGCGCTGATCGCTGCGAAAGCAGCGACGGCGAGCGCGGCATCGCGTGACCAATAAGTCTCGATGAATAGGGCGAAGGGCGCATTCGAGGCCGCGAGTGTGGCTTGCGGAAGCGTTAGCAAGATGCCCGAGCAGACGATGATGTAAATGAGGCCAGTGAGCGCAGTGCCAATGACGGTGGCGCGCCCGACATTGATTTCGGGACAGTGGATTTTGTCACTGGCCAAGCCGACGGCTTCAAAGCCCACCAGCGCCCAAAGTGTGAGGCTGGACGCAGTGGTAATAGCGGCGAGGCTAAGGCCTTCAGTGGGGAAGGGCGTGATGGGCATCGTGCCCTTTGCACCAAGTGCGGCGAGGATGATGATGACGGCGACGAGTGGCATCAGTTTCAGGATGGTCGTGACGAGCTGAAACCCGCCCGCCGCGTGTGCGCCGCGCAGGTTGAGGAGGGTGATCATGGCGATAATCGCCATCGTGACTGTGGCAGCGAGCATGCGCGACGTCGCGAGGGCGGGTACGAAGATGCTGAGATAACTCGTTGCCGCAATCGCCAGCGTCGCCACGGCAGTCCAGTAGGAAACCCAAGTACTCCAGCCGATCAGGGTCGCGACAAAGGGGCCAAGCGTATCGCCAACGATGCCGATCGGACCCCCCACGGTCGGCAGCGCGCGCGTGAGGCGGCTGATGACGACCGCCAGCATGAGGGCGCCCGATATGGTGATGGCCCACGCAACGACACTGTTCCAGCCGAACGGCGCGAGCTGTGCAGGGAGCAAGAATACGCCTGAGCCAACCATGGAACCGACGACCAGCGCCGTCGCCATTGGAAGGCCGAGCTTGCGGGGGCGACGGATGGTGCCCCCGCTCACTTCTTTTAGAATTTCGCGCCTAGTCTAAAGCCGATGGTTCGCGGGGTTACGACGTTGACGTAGACGCGGGTGCAGACGCTGCACGACGTGCCGCGCGAAATCTGGGCGCGTTCATCGAACGCGTTGGCGACGAACAGCTCGGTCGATATGTTTCCGAAATCGAGGCCCGCTGCAAAGTCTGCGGTGGTATATCCTTGGATACGCCCGAGAAGTGCCGCCGGATTATAGAACTTCGTCGGATCAGCAATCTGCAGCGGATCGGTCTGATCATTGAGCGCGCTGATAAATGCTTTCTGGCGAACGTCCGATGCGGCCCCGCTTTGATGCGCGACCAATGCTTGAAGATGCGCTTTTGACGTGCCGACGCCGAATTCATAACGGGCGCTCCCGCTGATCTTGAATTCGGGCGTGACGGGAAGGCGCGAACCGGCGCGGGTCTGGATATAATTGATCTGCCCGCCTGATCCCGGCAATGTGCAGGCATAAGTAGGATCGTTGATCGCGCATAGATTCTGGCGCGTCTTGGCATCCGTATAGGCCGCTGCCGCTGTCAGTGTCAGTCCCGTTGCTGGCACGAAGTTCAAATCGGCTTCGATGCCACGGATGCGCGCATCGGGCCCATTCTGAATTTGCGTGAAGCTGTTCTGCCCCAAAAACGCGAATTGAAATGTCTTCCAGTCCTGTTGATAGGCGGCGCCGTTGAAACGCAGCTTGCCGTCGAGCCACGTCGTTTTCCAGCCGAATTCAAAATTGGTCAGGAAATCGGAGGCGTAGGGGCCAACGGTTGCACGGCGGTTGATACCACCGGGCCGGAACCCGCGCGACCAAGTTCCGTAGAACAGGTAGTTGCGGCTGGGTTTCCATGTCAGGTTCAGCCGGTGGGTAAAGCCCTGGCCATCAGCCTGCTTGGGGCGGACTTTGCCCGTCGCCGTGTCGAAGTCGCCGAGATTTGTGCAAGGCGCTGGTGCGATCGTCGCGGGAAGCAACGTGCCCGTCGGATTGTCGCGCAAGGTTTGGCCCGTTGAGGTGAAACATCCGGCCACACCGGTACGCGAGGAACCAGCGGCATTGAATGGCGCGCCTGCCGGATTGCGACCGAAGCCGAAGAAGCCGATCAGCGAATTATCGTAGATGAATCCGCGTCCGCCCGCAGTTAGCGTCAGGGTTGGCGTGAGGTCGAAACTTGCTTCGCCGAAGATCGCATAATCCTTGTCGACGCGCTTTTGCTTGGTCAGCCACAGGGTGCCGGGAAGACCGTTGACCGAAACCTGTCCGCCGAGATTGGGGACGATATACCGCTCGTCGATATCATTGACCTGCCGCTGGTAAAACAAACCGGCGACAACGCGGAAGCGGTCTTCGGTCGGTGATGCCACGCGCAGTTCCTGACTGAGTTTGCGGTATCTGGGTTCGCTCGTCGTGAACTGCCGTGAATCGATGGTGTTGCCCGCTGCGTTCTGGAAATAAAAGTAACCCGCAACACCCCCGACGCTCGCGTAAAGGCTGTCATAGGCTTCGGCATAGTCGGTGTAGTCGCCCGTTCCTCTGATCTTGCGGTCGAGATAGGCACCGGCATAGGTCAAGTCCCAATTGCCGATTTTCCCTTCGATGGTCAGCGCGGCTTGGGCAAAGCGATCCTTCGATGAGTCCGGGAAAAAGCGCTGAACCTGTAGGTCGCCGACCGATGGCTGCGCGCCAAAGACGCCTTTGGTACGCTGTTCCTGATAATAAACCGTCGGCGTGACTGTCCAGTTATCGTCGAGATCGATCTGAAGCGCGGCGCGGCCACCATAAACGTCGGTGGTATTGAAATCTTTCTTGACCAGCGCGGTGTTGGTCGCGGAAATGCCGCCGACCGTTGGCAGGAATTTGCGCGTGCCGAGCACATTGTCGATATAACCGGCGTCGCGTTGATACCAGCCGACCATGCGCAAGGCGGCGTTGCTGCTGAGCGGGAAGTTCAGCATGCCTTCGAGCCGTCCGCCGACGCCGCCTTTGGCCACGGTGTTGACTTCGCCATCGACACGCCCTTCGAACCCGGCAGTCGATGGTTTGTTGGTGATGATGCGGATCGTGCCCGCTTGTGATGATGCGCCGTAGAGCGTGCCCTGTGGCCCGGCGAGGCTTTCGACGCGCGCGATGTCATAAAAATGGATCGGCAACGTGCCGCCGATGGTCGTCACGGGCTGTTCGTCGAGATAGACGCCGACCGATGGCAGCGGACCCGAGTGGTTGCCGTCTCCACCCGATGCGACACCGCGCATGTAGATACGCGTCGATCCCGGCTGCGAGGTCTGGATGCTGACGCTTGGCAGCAACTGAACGACTTTGTCGACATTGGTGACGTTAAGCTGGTCGAGCTTTTGTGTCCCGATCGCAAGAATGCTCAACGGCACATTTTGCAGGCTTTCCGAACGCTTTTGCGCGGTGACGATGATTTCGTCGCCGCTGTCCCCCGCTTCGGCCGGAGCCGTTTGCGCGAATGTGGGCGACGCAATGAGCATCGTTGTGGTCAAAAGGGCAGCGGTAAGTGTGCGACGCGATGTCATTTTGGACCCCATTTTTTGTTCGCGACAAGTTTGTGACTCCAGGGACTCGCGGTCAACGGTTAAGTGCTTTGGCGCGGGCATTGCGCAAAAAGGCGTGGCAGATTTGCCACTATTGCGGGGCGGCGGGGTAAGACGTCAGAATGTTGCCAAGCGCGGCTTTCAAAGAATCGAGATAGGGCTCGAATGCCTGCCACCCTTTGGTGCCGTCGCGAAAGATCGGCTGGCGGACTTGCTCGGATGATGCCGTGCGGACGGCGCGTTCGGTCTTGTGAAATTCAAGGCAGGCGGGTTCGAAGTCGAGACCGCAATGGCTCAGCAGCGCGCGGGTTTCAGCTTCGGTGTCGTCGACCATATTTTCGTAAATGACCCGGTGAACGCGGTTCGGGAGAACGCGGTCGATGTGCGCCATCAGGCGGACATAGTCGGCGTAATATCGGCCCATGTCGGTAAGGTCGTAGCTGAACGCCTGCCCCTTGGCGAAATGTTGTTTGAAGTTGGAAAAACAGCAGCCGAGCGGATGGCGGCGCGCGTCGATGATTTTGGCGTTGGGTAAGACGAGGTGGATAAATCCGGCATGGACCCAGTTATTTGGAAGCTTGTCGATGAAAAACGGGCGGTCGGTCTTGCGCTGGATACGGGTGCGGTCGAGGTAGCTTTGGCCGAGTTTGTGGAGAGCTTCGGCGGCCAGGCTCGGCAAATTGAGCGGATACTCAGGCGTGCGGGCGAGCGCGGGAATATCGGGTAGCTCGGATGTGCCCTCGACCTGGGAATGGCTCGACAGAATTTGTTCGACAAGCGTCGACCCGGCGCGCGGCATGCCGAGAATGAAAATAGGATCGGGGGCGGGGCAGCCTTGGCTTGCGCGCTCTGCGAAAAATTCGGGCGTGAAGATGCGGATGCAGGCGTCGACGAAGCGGGTGGTTTCGTCGGCATCATAATCAATTTTAGTGCGACGCAGGGTGTTACCGGCGGCGTAATGGGCGAAGGATGTCTCGGGGTCTTTGCTATCCTCGAACGCTTTGCCCAGCGCAAAATCGAGATGGAAGCGGTCTTCGTCGCTGATCTCGCCCTGCAACGCCAATTGCATCGCGGTAATGTCGTCAGCGGTGAATTTGACGGTTTTCAGGTTGGCGAGGCTCCACCAGACTTCGCCGAGGCCGGGTTGGATATCGAGCGCGCGGCGATAAGCAGCGATTCCGTCCGCCTGACGTCCCACCGTCTTGAGCATGTGGCCGTAGGACATCCAGACCTTGGGCTGGTTGGGAGCTTCGCGCAGCACTTGTCCATAAAGCTCGATGGCTTCGTCGAACCCGCCGATGCGGCCCAGCGCCGCGGCTTTCAAGTTCGAATGGCCGATGTTTTCGGGTTCATCGATCAGGACGAGATCGAGTTCGGCGATCGCTTCGGCCGGTTTGTTCTGGCGGTAGAGACAGGTCGCGAGATTGGCGCGGGCAGCACCAAAATCGGGGGCCAGTGCCAATGCGCGGCGCAACAGATTTTCGGCATCCTTGTAACGTCCGATGCGTCCGGCAAGTTCGGCCATCATGCGGATGGCAGCAACATCGAACGGATCGGCTTTCAGGTGCGCGCGGAGGAGCGGTTCGGCATCGGACAAGCGATTGTCGTGGAGCGCAAGCGCGGCTTCCATCAACTGCGGGTTGTTGATCCCGCGCTGGATCGTTTCAGAGAGCGGCGACAACCGCATCGCCCATTGCGCGGGTGCCGACCGAGCCGCCGAGATCGCGCGTGCGGTGGCCGGCTTCGAGAACAGATTGCACCGCGCGTTCGATGTGGTAGGCAGCGGCGGGATTGTTTAGGCTGAAGCGCAGCATCATCGCGGCTGACAATATGGTGGCGAGCGGGTTGGCGATATCCTGTCCCGCGATGTCGGGGGCCGAACCGTGGATGGGTTCGTAAAGCCCGAAATTGGCGGCGTTTAACGATGCGCTGGGCAGCATACCGATCGATCCGGTGAGCATCGATGCCTGATCGGAGAGGATGTCGCCGAACATGTTGCCGGTCAGGATGACATCGAACTGCTTGGGGCTTTTGACCAACTGCATTGCTGCATTGTCGACATAGAGATGATCAAGCGCAACATCGGGATAGTCGGCGGACACTTCTATGACGACCTCGCGCCACAATTGCATCGTGTCGAGGACATTGGCTTTGTCGACCGAAGTGACGCGTTTCGAACGCGTGCGGGCGGCCTGAAACGCGACGTGGGCAACGCGGGCAATCTGGCTTTCCGTGTAGCGCATGGTGTCGAAGCCTTCGCGGCTGCCCTTTTCGCCGGTGATGCCCTTGGGCGTGCCGAAATAAATGTCGCCGGTGAGTTCGCGGATGATGAGGATGTCGAGGCCCGCAACGATTTCGGGCTTCATCGCAGAGGCATCGGCAAGCGCGGGCCAGACGATCGCGGGGCGGAAATTGGCGAACAGGTCGAGCTCGCGACGCAGGCCAAGGATGGCTTGTTCGGGGCGAAGTTCGCGCGGGAGGGTGTCGAGGGTGAAATCACCGACCGCGCCGAACAGGATGGCATTCGACTTCCGGGCAATTTCCAATGTCACGGGCGGTAGCGGGTGGCCGTGCTTGCGATAGGCTGCGCCACCAACATCGGCATGGTCGAAGGTCAGCCCCAACCCGAGCGTATCGAGAACCCGCACGGCCTCGCGCGTTACTTCGGGGCCGATCCCGTCACCGGGCAGGAGTGCGATTGTCGTCATTCCCATCGCCGATAAGGGCAGGGGGGCTGGTCGCGCAAGGACTTGCGACTTATGGCGATGTGAAACCAGAACTTCGAAGGCGAGTTATGAAAATTGCAATGATCGGTGCGGGCTATGTCGGCCTTGTTTCGGGCGCGTGCTTTGCTGATTTCGGCCATGAAGTAATCTGCGTCGATCTCGATCAGGGAAAGATCGATGCCCTGCTCAGCGGCAAGATGCCGATTTTCGAGCCGGGACTTGCCGAGCTCGTTGGGAGCAATGTCGCGGCGGGGCGGCTGTCGTTCACCGTCAGCCTAGCTGCGGCCGCAGTCGATGCCGATGCGATTTTCATCGCGGTGGGAACGCCGTCGCGGCGGGGCGACGGACATGCAGACCTGAGTTATGTATTTCAGGCAGCGCGCGACATTGCGGCCGTGATCAAAAAACCGACGGTGGTGGTCACCAAATCGACAGTGCCCGTTGGTACAGGCGACGAAGTGGAGCGCATCCTGCGCGAAGTCGCGGCGGGTGTTGATGTCGCTGTCGTTTCCAATCCCGAATTCCTACGCGAAGGCGCGGCAATCGGCGATTTCAAGCGGCCCGACCGGATCGTGATTGGTTGCGAAGATGCACGCGCCGAACAAGTCATGCGCGATATTTATCGCCCGCTGTCATTAGGACAGGCGCCGTTGATGTTCACCGGACGGCGCACGGCGGAACTGATCAAATATGCGGCCAATGCGTTCCTCGCGACCAAGATCACGTTCATCAACGAAATCGCGGATTTGTGCGAAGCGGTGGGCGCGGATGTGAAAGACGTGTCGCGCGGGATCGGGCTTGATAATCGGATCGGCGCGAAATTCCTGCATGCGGGGCCGGGCTATGGCGGGTCATGCTTTCCAAAGGACACGCTGGCGCTCCTCAAGACGGCGGACGACCACAGCGTGCCCATGCGGATCGTTGAAGCGACGGCGGCGGTCAACGATAGCCGCAAGCGCGCAATGGGACGAAAGATCATCGCGGCTATGGGCGGCGAAGTGCGCGGAAAGACTGTCGGCATCCTGGGTCTGACCTTTAAACCGAACACCGATGACATGCGCGATGCCCCGGCGCTGGCGATTGTCCAAGCGCTGATCGATGCGGGGGCAGCGGTAAAGGCCTATGATCCCGAAGGCATGGAACTTGCCGCGCCGATGATGCCCGCCGTGACGATGTGCAAGGATGCCTATGCCGTGGCCGATGGGGCCGATGCGGTGGCCATCGTGACCGAATGGGATGCTTTTCGCGCGCTTGATCTGGCGCGGATGGGCAGTCTGATGACCGCGAAGATTCTCGTCGATCTGCGCAATGTCTATGACGCCAAGGACGTGACGCGGTTGGGCTTTGCCTATCACAGCGTCGGGCGTCCGACTTAAACGGGTTCCCCCGCCGCGCGGGCCCGTTCCTTGATCGTGGCTTCGGCATTCGGCACGCGGCGATACGCCATCAGCAGCAGGATGAACGCGACCGGTGACACAACGAGCAGTGACAGCACACCGGTCTGCAAGCTGCCCGTCACGGTAGAGACATAGCCCGCCATGTAAGGCCCGAGCGCAAGGCCGACGAGGGTGGTACTGATAAAGAAAGTTGCCGTTGCGGTGCCGCGCATGCGCGGGAGCACCAAATCCTGCGATTGCGCAGCGGCGGCACCGAGCGCGGAACTGCCGAGCATTTGGGCGGCAAAGGCGCAGATATAGAAGATCACTGGATTAGCGGTCGTGTAGCCTATGATGACAGGCAGGATCGGCCCCAGCGCGCCGATCATGATGACGCGCACACGCCCCGCCGGGTTCGTCTTGCGCCAGTGGTCCGCGAGCCAGCCGCCGGCGATAACGCCGATAAAGCCCGCCGCCGCCGCGCCACCGCCAATGAACAGCCCGACAATGGCTTTAGGCTGGCCCAGCACGCGTTCCCCGTAAGGCGCGGCCCAAAGCGCAAGGCCGTAAGCGACAAACGCAATCAGGCCATAGCCCAAGACGGTGTAGAGAAAGGCCGGTGTTCCCCAAATAAGCTTGAACGTCGGATAGTCGCGGACGCGCAACGACGTTGCCCATGAAAAAACGGCATAAGCACCGATGCCGACCGCGACCCATTGCGGGATTTTGCCGGTTGCGGTGACGAGTACAAACGCAACGATCGCGCAGAAAGTGGCGAAAGCAACATTGTTCAGGAATGCGCGCGGCCCGCGTTGCCATGCGCCGATCAGTGTCAGCGGCGGAATGATCGTGACCAGTTCCTGTGCAAAATCGCGAAATGGGGTCGGCGAGGTTGGCGTGACGATGCCGTCGGCTTGTCCGCGTAACGGTTCGCGTAACGTCGAGACCCATAGCGCCACCAGGAGCCCGGGAATGCCGACTGCCATGAACGCGGCTTGCCATCCGACCAGCCCGAACGGCCCGCCGCCGGGATAGGCATGATTCCAATTGGCCACCACAAGCCCGCCGAGGAACAGCGACAACCCGCCACCGAGATAGAGTCCCGACGAATAAATCGCGAGCGCGCGCCCGCGTTGTTCCTTTGGAAAATAATCGCTGAGCAGCGAATAGGCGCATGGGCTGGCCGTCGCTTCGCCGATGCCAACGCCAATGCGCGCGAACGTAAGCTGCATGCCGCTGCGCGCTAACCCTGACAGCGCCGTCATTGCCGACCAGACCGCAAGCCCGATCGTAATCAGCCGGACGCGGTTCCAATTGTCGGCCAGCCGCCCCAGCGGTATACCAAACAGCGAGTAGAAGACGCCAAATGCGGTTCCGAACAGGAAGCCAATGTCGTCGTCATCAAGCCCCAAATCGCGTTTGATATCTTCGGCAAGGATACTCAGAATCTGGCGATCAATGAAGTTCAGCATGTAAACGAGAACGAGAACGGCGAGGACATAATTGGCATAAGCCGGGCTGCTGCGCGACGCGGTCTGCTCGGTCATAATGTCCCTTTCGTTGCCCCTTGGCTAATCGACGCCTGCATAATCGACAAGCGGTCAATGGCGTTTATGTCGTGTTTTGCTTGAAACTGCGGGGAATACGCCCAATATTGCAAACGTCCGGCGATGGTCGCCGGGTAGAGGAGTATGTTTCGATGGCCAATTGGTCCGATCCCCGTATGACCGCCGGCGCGGCCGCTGCCTCGGTCGGTACCCGTGACGCAGCCTATGACGCGGGTCTGCGGTCTTATATGTTGTCGGTTTACAACTACATGGCATCTGCTGTGTTGCTGACCGGTGTTGTCGCAATGTTGTTTGCCAGCTCAGGTCTTGCCGCACAGGTGCTGAACACGCCGCTGAAATGGCTGATCATGCTCGCGCCGCTCGGCTTTGTATTTGCTTTGAGCTTTGGCATTAACAAGATGTCGACGGCGACGGCACAGGCGGTGTTCTGGGCGTTTGCCGTGGTCATGGGCTTGTCGATGTCGTCGATCTTCTTGGTGTATACCGGCACGTCGATTGCTCAGGCATTCTTTGCAACAGCAGCTGCGTTCGCGGGGTTGAGCCTGTTCGGCTACACCACCAAGCGTGACTTGTCGGCGATGGGTTCGTTCCTGATAATGGGTGTCGTTGGCCTGATCGTGGCGATGCTGCTCAACGCATTCGTGTTCAAATCGGGCGTGATGGGTCTTGCGATCAGTGCGCTCGGCGTGCTGATTTTCGCCGGGCTTACGGCGTATGATACACAGCGGATCAAGTCGATGTATGCCTATGTCGCGGGTACCGACATGGTGGGGAAGACCGTGATCATGGGCGCGCTGTCGCTCTATCTCGACTTCATCAACATGTTCCAGTTCCTGCTGAGCTTCATGGGCTCGCGCGACTGATTTGTTGACTGCTGTTCGAAAGGGCCCCGGCGGAGCGATCCGCCGGGGCTTTTTTGTGTGGCGGACGAAGCAGGAAGAGAATTCACGCGAAGGCACGAAGAAGAAGGAAAGGCGCAAAGAGTTTGGCGCGTCTGACAGCGGCGCAGCCCCTGTAAAAGTTGGTCGAGAATATGTGTGCTGTCGCGTGTACGACGCTGCCTTTGCGCCTTCTCTTCTTCTTTGCGCCTTTGCGTGAAACCCTTCTTCTCCCTTCAGCTACTCTTCGGCATCAGCGCGTCATCGATTTCCTTGCCGCGCAGATAGGCGGGGCGTTCGCATATCCCTGCCCAATAGGCTTCAAACGCGGGGCGTTTGTCGATACTCCCGAACGCAAGCCCCCAGCCGACTTGTGACCCGACATAGACATCCGCTGCGCTGAACCGGTCGCCCGCGATATAACGCCTGCCCGCAACTGCCGCCTCAAGCCCGTCCATCGCGGCTTCGAAATTGCCATATCCTGCCATCATCGATTTTTCGGGCGGCACGGTGAAACCCAAAGCCTTGTTCGTGATCGCTTGTTCGAGCGGCCCCGCACCGAAAAGCATCCAGCGATAATAATCGGCACGGTGCCCAAGGTCGGGGGTAAGGCCCGCTTCGGGAAAGGCATCCGCAAGATACAGGCAGATCGCCGCCGCTTCGGTGACGACCACATCGCCATGTTTAATTGCGGGGACTTTGCCCATCGGGTTGATCGCAAGATAATCGGGCGCTTTCATCGTCGTGCCATATTCGAGCAGGACTTGATCATAAGGTTGTCCGATTTCCTCGAGCATCCAGCGCGCGATCTGGCCGCGCGACATGGGATTTGTGTAGAAGGTGAGGGTGGGCATGATTTTCTCCCTTGACGCGAATCGATAGTAGAACATAGCATGAACAATATTGATTGGAAGCCTAGGGCAAAGGAGCAGGCGATGCGAAACCTACTGATGTTTTTTGTGGCAATGATAATCGCAGCGCCAGCCGTAGCCGCGGACCTTTGCCCCGGCGGACAGCCTGTGATTATGCGCGTGTCAAAGATCACGCCGACGGGCAGCATGGCTGGTTTTCGCGAAGCAGCGCGCGATCATGCCAACTGGTATCGGGCAAAGGGATTGCCCGTCACGCAATTCACAGCACCGGTCATGGTCTATAGCGCAAAGGCCAAAGCGCAGGTCGCATCGGAACGTGAAGTCATGACGGTGCGGCTTGGCAGTGCCGATGTCCCGCGCGGCAAGCAAGACGCGGGCTGGGCTGCATTCGTGGCTAAATACAAGGCAAACGCAACGATTGTCAGTGAGACGCGGACGTGCTGGCCCAAGGGCATTTAGCGCCGGATTGGACATATCCTGTCGATGGCGGTTAGGTTCGGGTTTCACCCACGCAACAGGGAGTGCGTTTTATGGACTGGATGTTGATGCCGCTGCGCCGCTATGCCGATTTTTCGGGGCGGTCGCGGCGCAAGGAATATTGGATGTTCGCGCTGTTCATCCTCATCGTTTATGCGGTTCTGGCCACATTATTCGTCATGGGTGCTGATTTCGCGGCAATGAGCACTGGCGGTGATCCGCAGATCTCGGTGATTGGCTGGATCGCGATTTCGCTTTTTGGCTTGGTCGCGCTCGGCATTTTCATTCCGTCGCTTGCTGTCATTGTCCGACGGTTGCATGATCAGGATAAATCAGGCTGGTTCATCCTCATCCAGTTCATTCCGTATATTGGCGGGATCATCATGCTGATCTTCATGTGTATTGAGGGGACGAAGGGCGAGAACCGTTTTGGTCCCGATCCCAAAGGCGAGAATGTCGCTGACGTGTTTGCCTGACTGACGGCGTGAAGATGTTTGAAACGATCATCACTGATGTCGCCGATGGCATCTTCACGCTGACGCTCAACCGACCGGAGCGGATGAACGCCTTTACGCCGCAGATGATGGTAGAAATGATCGCGGCGTTCGACATGGCTGATGCTGACGATGCCGTGCGTGCGGTGATCGTGACGGGCGCGGGCAAAGCGTTTTGTGCAGGTGCCGATCTGGCGGGCGGCGGCGCGACGTTCGATTATGCCAAGCGTTCCGATAAACTTGAACAGGGATCGCCGGTGCAAACCGACGGTTCGGTCGATTATGACCATCCCGGTGTGCGCGACAATGGCGGCAAGCTGAGCTTACGCATATTCGCCTGCAAGAAACCGGTGATCGGCGCGATCAACGGTGCGGCGGTCGGCATTGGTGCGACGATGCAACTGCCGATGGATTTCCGGCTGGCGAGCGACAATGCGCGCTTTGGCTTCGTGTTTGCAAGAAGGGGGATCGTACCCGAAGCGGCGTCAAGCTGGTTCCTCCCGCGGCTGGTCGGGATCGGGCAAGCGCTGGAGTGGTGTTATTCGGGGCGGGTGTTTGGCGCGGACGAAGCGCTGAACGGCGGGTTGGTGCGCAGCGTGCATTCACCCGATGATCTCCTCCTCGCAGCACGTGCATTTGCAGCGGCACTAACGGCGGAAAGCGCTCCGGTCTCGGTCGCGGTCACGCGCAACATGATGTGGCGGATGATGGGCGCCGCGCACCCGATGGACGCCCACCGCCTCGACAGCCGCCTGATCTGGTCACGCGGCAGCAGCGGCGACGCGAAGGAAGGGGTTGCATCCTTTCTCGAAAAGCGGGCGGCCATTTATCCGGACACAGTGTCGGCGGACGTGCCACATTTCAGCCCGTGGATGGACGATCCGGACTGGTAACTTGCTCAGCCTTTGACTCGGCGATATTCGGTCCAGCTGGTCGGATCATCAGCGAAGGCACGCATTGCGCTTTCAAAGGCAGCGCGATCAGCGAATGAACATCGCCTTTTGGTGAACAGCCCTTTTACAACAACCGGGGACCTGGGAGTTAAACGCTGCGCCCCATTGCAGGGCGGAACGGAAAGGCGATAGCCGTCTGCGGTCAGCGAGATAAGGCCGTAAACCGACGCGTCGAGTGCGATGGCACCGGCACCAAGATCGACTTGCAGTATGTAAAGCCCGCGCTGAGCATCAAGCGTGACCAGGCGAACATTTGACGGATCGTCGCGGTCTCCAACGCCTTTAACAATCACATTGCTTTGATCGTCATAGGACAGGCTGATCCGCGAACCCGGCGTTTCGTTGATCAATCTTGCTTCATCATCGGGAAAGAGCGCAAACACCCGGACGACTTTATATTTGCCTTCGGGAATTGGTCGTACGTTGGGCGCACCGACATAGAAATCGGGCCCTGTCCAGCATGCGCCCAAGAGCAAGGGCAGGATCAATGCAGCCAGTGCTTTCCTCATAACTTGCCCCCAATTTCCGATAGCCATGCCTGTTTTAATAGTGTCGCCAACCCCGCGTGAACGGGTTGTGAACTTAAGGGGCGGCATGATGTTGATGACGCCACCCCATTCACCCGCTACGGCCGCGCTCATGACGAAATCCTCCGCTTCCGCCGCCATTCCTTTTGCGGTCGCGTGCCTTGGCATTGCGTTGTTTTCGGGCATGGATGCGGCGATGAAAGGGGTGGCGATTGCGATTGGGGCCTATTCGGCGATGCTGTGGCGGCAGGTGATCGGCGCTTCGATTGGCGTCGTGCCTTATATGCTGACGCGCAAGAACTGGCCGAGCCGCGCGGGGTTACGCGTGCATGTGCTGCGCGGCTTTGTCGCGTCGATCATGGCGGTGTCATTCTTCTACGGCATTGCGCGCGTGCCGCTGGCTGAGAGCATCGCGCTTTCATTCATTGCGCCGTTGATTGCGCTGTATCTGTCCGCGGTCATCCTGGGCGAGCGGGTGGGGCGGGGGAGCATCATTGCTTCTGTGCTGGGCGTGGCCGGTGTCATGGTGATGGTCGTGGCGCGCGTGAACGATTACAGCGGGGCGCCGCGCCATCTGGACGGGGTGGCAGCGATTTTCCTGTCGGCCGTGTTCTATGCTTACAACATCATCCTGATGCGGCAACAGGCGTTGCTGGCGCCGCCGATGGAAGTCGCGTTTTTCCAGTGTCTGACGGCGGGGTTCTTCCTGTTGCTGGCTTTGCCGGTGTTTTTGATAGTCGCACCGGATTGGGTCGCGGTGCCGAGCGGGCATATCTGGTGGTTGATCGCGCTGTCGGCGGCGCTGGCCTTTATCTCGCTGTTCCTGCTCAGCTGGGCCTATGCCCGGGCGGAGGCGCAGGCGTTGGTGCCGGTGGAGTACACCGCGTTTATTTGGGCCGCGATGTTGGGGGCGGTTTTCTTTGACGAAGCCGTGACGGGGACGACATTGATCGGCACGGTGTTGATCGTGACGGGGTGCATCATTGCGGCGCGGGGGAACCGGGCCGACTTGGCGAGGCTGGAGGCGGCGGTTTGAACCGGACGAGTTTGACACCGTTGCATCTGGTGATGGCGATTGCCGTGATGGCCGTATGGGGCACCAATTTTGTCGTGATAAAGCACGCGCTGGCCGTGTTGCCACCGCTGACGCTGGCGACGCTGCGGTTTATCGCGGTGCTGCTGCCGATGGTGTTTTTCGTGAAGCGACCGGCCGTTAGCTGGGGCAATCTGGCGGCCTATGGTGCCCTGATCGGAGCGGGGCAATTTGGTGCTTTGTTCGTGGCGTTGCGCGCCGATGTGACGCCGGGGCTCGCGTCGCTGCTGATGCAAAGCCAAGTTTTCTTCACCATCGGCCTGTCGATGATGCTGACCGGTGAGCGCGTGAAGGGGTATCAGATTGCGGCGCTGTTGCTTGCGGTGGCGGGGGTGGCGGTCATCCTGCAGCACACGGACGGAAGCATTACGCCGCTGGGGCTCGGGCTACTGCTGTTCGCCGCGCTGGGTTGGGCGGGTGGGAATATGGTGTCGCGCGCGGCGGGGAAGATCGACATGTTGGGCTATGTTGTCTGGGCGAGCTTGTTTGCGATTCCGCCATTGTTTGCACTGGCGGTAATTTTTGAAGGATGGTCGGCCATGACCGCAGGCGTGCGCGCGGCGGGGCCGTCGATCTGGGCGGTGGTTGCATGGCAGGCCGTGGGCAATACGATGTTCGGCTATGGTGTATGGGGCTGGCTGCTCGCGCGATACCCGGCGGCAACTGTGGCGCCGATGGCATTGATGATCCCGGTGTTTGGCATGGGCGCGTCGGCATGGCTGTTGGGTGAACCGCTGCAGGACTGGAAGCTGATCGCGGCGGCTTTGGTGATGTCCGGTCTGGCACTCGGCATGCTCTGGCCGCGGATAGCGACACGCGTTAGGGGCGTGGCATGACAATCAACATAAGAACCGCCCTGGTTGATGATCTTGATCTGATCATCGGTTTTATCCGGGCGCTCGCTGATTATGAGCGGCTTGCCGACGCGGTGGTGCTGGATCGCATTTTGCTCGGATGTCATTTATTTGGTGATAAACCGATGGCCGAAGTCTTGATCGGTGAGATCGACGGCGTGGCGCGCGGGTTTGCGTTGTTTTTCCACAATTTTTCGACGTTCGAGGGCAAGCCCGGGATTTACCTCGAGGATTTGTTTGTCGAGCCTGAGGCGAGGGGCTCGGGCTTGGGCAAGGCATTGCTCGCGCGGCTGGCGCAACTCGCCATGGAGCGCGGGTGCGCGCGGCTGGAATGGGCAGTGCTTGACTGGAACGAACCGTCGATTGCGTTTTACCAAGCGCTGGGGGCCAAGGCGATGGATGAGTGGACGGTGTTCCGCATGGACGGGGCGGCGCTGATGGCCCTGGCAAACGCATGATGATCCCGCCGATGCAGCCGACATTGTCGGATGACCGCGTGTTGTTAAGACCAATGGTCGCTGGCGATTGGGATGCCTTATTTGCCGTGGCGTCCGATCCCCTGATCTGGGCCATTCACCCGGCGCATAATCGCTGGCAGGCGCCCGTCTTTCGCACTTTTTTCGAAGAAGGACTTGCATCGAACGGCGGATTGATCGCGATTGACCGAGCCACAGACCACGTCATCGGCAGTTCGCGTTACGACATTCGCGTTTGTCAGGCAGGCGAGGTCGAGATTGGCTGGACATTTCTACCCCGCAGCCATTGGGGCGGTGGTTATAACCAGTCGATCAAACGGCTCATGCTCGCGCATGCCTTTACACAGTTTGACACCGCCATATTTCTGGTCGGTGAAACCAATTTGCGCTCATGTCGCGCGATGGAGAAAATCGGCGGCGTGCTCACGGATCGTCGCTTCGATTGGGATATGGCGGGCGTGATGGTCAGCCACCTGATCTATGCGATCACGCGCGAGGATTTTGTGCAGGGGCCGTTGTCGCAATAACTACGGATGGCGCTTCGCGCGTTCGATGCACTCAAGGATGATGCGTTTGGCATCGTCAGCGGAGCCCCAGCCATTGAGCTTGGCCCATTTACCCGGCTCCAAGTCTTTGTAGTGCGCAAAGAAATGTTCGATCTGTTGCGTTACGATGGGCGGCAATTCGTCATGCTCGCCGATTTCGGCATAGTAAGGAAATGTCGTGTCGACGGGCACAGTGATCAGCTTTTCATCGCCGCCCTTGTCGTCCTCCATCAACAGCACACCGACCGGGCGAACCTTGATGACCGCACCGGGGATGATCGGCGACCGGGCAATGACCAATGCGTCGAGCGGATCGCCATCTTCGCCCAGCGTATGCGGCACAAAGCCATAGTTGGCGGGATAACGCATCGACGTGTGGAGGATGCGGTCAACGAACAGCGCGCCCGATGCCTTGTCGAGCTCATATTTCACGGGCTCGCCGCCAATCGGCACTTCGATGACGACGTTGATGCTGTCGGGCGGGTTGTCGCCAGCGGGGATGAGGTCAATGCGCATGGCGGCTTCCTATCGCGCGATGACTCCGTTGTCACGATGCGGGCAGAAGTTCCTTCAACGGCTTGGTCGCATCGGCCACCTGCGCCGCAGTGACGACCGTGCGGCTTTCCACGAGCTTTCGCCCTTGCGCATAATCGCGAACATTATTGACGCAATCGAGCGCGATGACTTGTCCGGCTTTGAGATAGACGACCGAAAAACTGCGGGTGGCGGGGTCACCGCGCAGGATGGCGTCGTCATGATTGGTCGAGAGGCCGACAGTCTGAAGCTTCAGATCATATTGGTTCGACCAGAACCACGGGGTTGCGGTGTAGGCAACGTTGTGGCCGCAAATTGTTTTGGCGGCGACGCTCGCCTGATCATTGGCATTCTGGACGGATTCGAGGCGGATCGTCGCGCCTTTTGCAAAGCCATTGGCATGAGCGGCGCAATCACCAATCGCGTAGATATGCGGAAGTGAGGTGCGGCAGTTTTCGTCCACCAACACACCATTGCCGCCCTCGGCTCCGGCGGCGATCAGCGGCGCAACGGCGGGAATGATGCCAACACCGACAATGACCAGATCGGCGGCAACCACGCTGTCATCGGCAAGGCGGACGCCGGTGACGCGGGTTTCGCCCTCAATTGAGACCACGCCGATGCCGGTACGCAAATCGACGCCGTGCGCGCGGTGTTCAGCTTCGTAGAATGCGGAGAGGTCGGGTCCGGCGACCCGCGCGAGGACGCGAGGAAGCGCTTCGAGGAGCGTAACGGACTTGCCGAGTTTGGTGAGGACGGCGGCGGCTTCAAGGCCGATGTAACCGCCACCGACGACGGCAACGTGCGAAACGCCGTCAAGCTCGCGCATTATGAGATCAACATCTTCGCGGGTGCGCACGGCATGAATCCCGGTCAAGTGGTGGCCGTGGCAGTCGAGCTTGCGCGGATCACCGCCAGTGGCCCAGATCAGGTCACCGTAACCAACGCTCTCGCCATCGCGGAGGGTGAGCAGGCGCGCTACCGGATCGACCGTCGTGACTTCGCAAGACAACATCATTTCAATCCCGCGCTCGGCCCAGAAGGCGGGCGGGCGGATGTAGAGCCGCTCGAACGGTTTCTCCTGCGCCAGATATTCCTTGGACAGCGGCGGGCGTTCGTAGGGCGGTTCGGCTTCACGACCGATCATCGCGATGGTGCCATCGAAGCCTTGTTGGCGGAGCACAACGGCGGCTTGTGCGCCGCCGTGTCCTGCCCCGACGATGACGACATCGAACTGCTTCATGCAATCCCCCCTCGCCGAGATTTCAGGTGAAATCAATGCGCGCCCAAATCGGCAGATGATCGCTCGCTCGCCGCGATTTCAGGCTGTGGTGCACGCCGCACGTAGCGATATGGAGCGACTTGTCGACCATGATGCGGTCGAGCCGTGCCACGGGCTGGCGCGTGTGAAAGCTCGGCGGCGTCGGCGCGATGCGGAAATGATGCGCGAAATCACGCAGGCAGCCGCCGTGGAGCGTCCATTCGTTGAGGTCGCCCATCAGGATCGTCGGGAGTGGGCGGCGGGCCTCAAGCGCAGCAATGATTGCGCGCGCCTGTCGCCGCCGCCACAGGCCCGACAAGTCGAGGTGCATCCCGACGATGCGGAGCCGCACGCCGCGAATACGCACTTCGGACATCACCGCGCCACGCGGCTCGAGCGTTGGCAATTCGATATGCGCATGCGTCAGGATTTCGGTATCGCTCCGCACAAGGATCGCGTTGCCATGCCAGCCAATGCTGTGGTCGCGTTTGTTGAGCTCGACGGGGATGTAGGGCGAGTGTGCCAAGATGAGTTCGGGCGGGAGTGCCGAGGCGCGCGTGCCGAACCTTCGGTCTGCTTCTTGGAGCGCGATAATGTCGGCATCGAGCTCACACAGCACATCGAGTATGCGGTCGGGACGGCGCAGGCGATCAAGGCCGACGCCCTTGTGGATATTGTAACTGGCGACTTTGAGCATATCTGCGGTGGATTACGCGGAATTGGCGGCAAGCCGAAATTATATTTGCGCATCGGGGGTTGAAGGATTGCATCGGCTTCCCATTCTTATGGTGTGCGGGCCGGGCCCCTCTGGCGGTTGTAAGCAACCGTGATGTCGGACCGCATCGGGTGATCCCCGGTGCTTTGGGTCCGTATGCGCTTCCAAAACATCGGGACATCCGTTCGATCAAATCGAAACGAGGAGTGCCTGTTCATGAATCCCATTATGTATCGATTAAAGCTGGTCCATGCGCGGTTGGAAACTGAAATTCGCCGCGAGTTGAAAACACGGTGGCCCGACCGCGACCGCGTGACGCGGCTCAAAAAGCTTAAGCTGGCCATCAAGGACCGGCTCCACGGAACCGCACGGCACGTTTTGCGCGCTGGCTGACGGGGTGTTCGGCGGCGGTCGCCCCCCGACCGCCGCCGGCCACTGTGGTTCTCTAAGGGGAGGATAAGGGGTCTATCGTGGATTATCTGATGCTCGACTGGCTGGGAAAGCCAGTCTGGATGTGGCTGTCTTTTATCAGCATCGTCATTGTGTTGCTCGCACTCGATCTGGGGGTGCTGCACCGCAAGCAACGCGAGATTGCGGTCAGCGAAAGCCTCGTTCTGAGTGCCGTCTACGTTAGCCTGGGACTCGCGTTTGGGGGTTGGGTCTGGTGGTATCTCGGCGAGACGGCGGGCATGCAATATGTCACCGGATTTGTGATCGAGAAATCGCTTGCGATGGACAATGTCTTTGTCATCGCGATGATCTTCACCTATTTTGCGGTGCCGCGGCTGTATCAGCACCGCGTGCTTTTCTGGGGCATTCTCGGCGTTATTGTCCTGCGTGCGATCATGATCGGGTTGGGCGCGACGCTGGTCGAGCAGTTCAGCTGGGTGCTTTACATCTTTGCTGCGTTCCTGATCTTTACCGGGGTCAAGATGTGGCAGACGGCGGATGCGGTTTATGATGTTGCTGCGAATCCGGTTTTGAAGTGGGTGCGCAAACGGTTCAACGTGACTGACGGTCTGCACGACGAGAAGTTTTTCGTGAAGGCGGATGGCAAGACTTTCATCACGCCACTGTTCCTTGCGCTGATCATGATCGAAATTGTCGATCTGGTCTTCGCGGTCGACAGTGTTCCCGCGATCTTTGCGATCACGACCGACCCGTTCATTGTCTATACGTCGAACATTTTCGCGATCCTGGGGCTTCGTGCGCTTTATTTTGCACTGGCGGCAATGGTTCACCGCTTTCATTATCTTAAATATGCGCTGGCGGTGTTGCTGGTGTTTATCGGGTCGAAGATTTTTGTCGCCGACGCGTTCGGTCTTGCGAAAATCCCGCCGCCGGTCTCGCTGGCGATCACCTTTGCAATCCTTGCGGCGGGCATCGGGTGGTCATTGTGGAAAACGCGCGACGGGGCCATCAAAGCAGAAGCTTTGCCCCGACAATGAGTAATACCGTTGCCAGCACCGGCTTTAACACCCGGTCGCTGGCGCGGCTGCCGATCAAGCTGCCGATAATGATGCCGGGGATCGAGCCGACAAGCAGGCTGGCGAGCAAAGTGAAGTCGACTGTCCCGATCAGCCAATGGCCGATCCCTGCAACAAGCGTGAGCGGGACCGCATGAGCAATGTCCGACCCGACGATTTTCGCCACCGGTATGCCGGGATATAGGATCAGCAGTGCCGTGACGCCGATGGCACCGGCGCCGACGGACGATATCGCGACGAGCGCGCCGAGTATTGCGCCGAGCAGGATTGTCGATTCGCCCCGATGCGCGGCGTCGCGCGTGCCGAATTGACGGGTGGCCCAGACAACGATTTGTGTGCGGAACAGCACCGAGACCCCCGTTAAGATGAGCGTGACGCCGAGAATGCTCATGATGACATGTTCGGTTGTGTCGGATGGTTTGCCGAGCGCATTGAGGATCAGCAGCGTGATGACCGCCGCCGGAACGCTGCCGCTGGCAAGACGGCGGACGATGGACCAGTCCACAGTGCCGCGCTGGCCATGAACCGCGCTGCCGACTGTTTTGGTCAGCGATGCAAAAAGGAGATCAGTGCCGACAGCCGTTGACGGATGAAAGCCGAACATCAAAACAAGCAAGGGCGTCATCAACGATCCGCCACCGACACCCGTCAGCCCGACGAGAATGCCGACAAGTCCACCGGCGATCGAATAGAGCGGATTGATGTCCAGCGTCATGACCCCTGTTTCCGGTTGCGGAATAGCAGGGCAGACACCGACAAAAAGCAAGCGATTGTTGGGCGGCTCGCGGTTTAGCTTTGGCGGCGGATATGAAAAGGCCCCCCGGATCGCGCCGGAGGGCCCATTCAAATAGTCAAATTCGCTTGATGATTAGCCGAACGAAACGCTCGTCCGTTGACGACGGCGCATCGCACCACCGACAATGCCGAAGCCGACAAGCATCATGCCCCAGGTTGCTGGTTCTGGCACAGGGTTAACAATGATATCCTGCGACGCGAAGGTCCAATTTTCATAACGCGAGTTTGGATCAAGCGCGGCGAACGATACGAAGTTCCCGTTAATGTCCCATTTCGACACACGATGAGCTTGCTCATCGGACGTGTAGAAATTCACGCCATTGAACGCGATGCCGTTTGACCCGTTAATACCCTGACCATTGATTGCAGGATTGATGAAGGCCGATGTCGTGAGAGTCAGCGCGCCGTTCCCGCCGGGAATCGTGTATTTGTCATAAGGACCGTTTTGATCGCCACGGTTTGCAATGATCGTATTGCCGAAGACAACTGATCCGTCGCGATAAGCGTTGGCGGCCGTCGGAAACGTATGCGTTGAAAGAAGCGTTCCAGCCGTGTTGAATTCCTTCAGTGCGCCAGTACCACCATCGGCAAACCAGAGATGACCGGCGGAATCGGTGGTGATGCCGTTGGTAAATCCAGCTGTCGCTCCAATGTTGAACGCAACGCCCAGCGAGAGGTGCGACGTCATATCCATCTTATAAATCGTGGTGTTACCCAACAGCGTGTAATAGCCCGTGTTGCCGACAACCGCGATGGACGCCGCTGAACCGCTGCCGAAAGGAACAGCAAAAGAATCAACGACGGCGCCGGTATCGCCGTTCAATTTCTGAATGGTCTGAAACTGATTGATCGCCCAGAAAAACGAAGCGGCATGCGCTTGACCGGTCAAGCCCAGCAGCGCTGCGCCTGTCAGCAGAATTTTGCGTAAAGTCATGATGTTAATCCCCATAAAAATGCTCGCAAACTTCCCAAGGAAGTTTGATTTTTGCGACCGAATTTTTTTGGTTAGCGAGACCTTAACAGATATTCAGGTTCCATCAAGAAAAAACGCAACGAGTGTTTCGTCCCACACTGACACATAAAAAACCCCGCCGCATCGCTGCAACGGGGTTTTTGTCACATTCGAAGTGAAAGCAATCAGCTGTTCAGATAATCGCCGGCGTCCGCATCAGTGCCATGGCCCGATGAAATCACTTCGCCCAGTGCATCGTCGCCGGTATCGGCTTCGACGGGCTGACGCAATTCGGCCTCATGCTCTTCGGCAGCTGAAGCAGGCGCAATCAACGATGCCTGCCAGTCACGCTGCTGTGCCCGTAGCGCAGCATCGCGGCTGGTGGCGGTCACACGCAGGCGGTTGAGACCCGCGCCGGTGCCCGCCGGGATCAGGCGCCCAACGATGACGTTTTCCTTCAAGCCGGTCAGTGTGTCCTTCTTGCCCTGAACCGAGGCTTCGGTCAGCACCCGGGTGGTTTCCTGGAACGACGCCGCCGAGATGAAGCTGCGCGTCTGCAAGCTGGCCTTGGTGATGCCCAGAAGCACGGGTTTGCCTTCCGCAGGCGTCTGGCCCTTGGTCAGCTTCGCATTGGTCTCATCCATCTCGGTCCGGTCAACCTGTTCGCCCGCGAGCAGTGTCGTGTCGCCACCATTGGTGATTTCAACTTTCTGCAGCATCTGACGAACGATCGTTTCGATGTGCTTGTCGTTGATCTTCACGCCTTGCAGACGATAGACTTCCTGAATTTCCGCGACGAGATATTCGGCGAGGGGTTCGATGCCCATCACTTCGAGAATATCATGCGGATCAGGCGAACCGCCGATGAGGTTGTCGCCACGCTTGACGTAATCGCCTTCCTGAACGTCGATGACTTTCGACTTCGGGATCAGATATTCGACGATTTCGCTGCCATCCTCGGGCTGGATGCCGATCTTGCGCTTGGCCTTGTAATCCTTGCCGAACACGACACGACCACTGACTCTTGCGATGATGGCATTTTCCTTGGGCTTGCGCGCCTCGAACAGCTCGGCAACGCGCGGCAGACCGCCGGTGATGTCGCGCGTCTTGGCCGCTTCACGGCTGACACGAGCGAGAACGTCACCGCCGAAAACGGTTGCGCCGTCCTCGACCGAAAGCGTCGCCCCGACCGCAAGCATATAACGCGCGGCGTCAGCTGAATCCTCACCAAGCAGAGTCAGGCGCGGACGCAGATCTTCTTTGGTCCGACCCTGACGATATTCGGTGACGACTTTCTGCGCGATACCCGTGGCTTCGTCAGTCTGTTCGATCAGCGTCTGTCCTTCGACCAAGTCCTGATACTTCACGATCCCGCCGGTTTCCGTAATCACCGGCATGGTGAACGGATCCCATTCGACCAGACGATCGCCCTGCTTCACTTGCGCCCCGTCATCGAACAGCAGGTAAGCGCCATACGGAATACGGTGCACGGCACGTTCGCGGCCATCGGCATCGACAATCGCGATTTCGCCCTGACGCGACAACGAAACGCGGCGGTTGGCCTTGTCCTTGATGATGCGCAGGTCGCGATATTCGAAGCTCCCATCAGCAAGCGCGTCGATATTCGACTGCTCGTTCAACTGCGCGGCACCCCCGATGTGGAAGGTACGCATGGTCAACTGTGTGCCCGGCTCACCGATGGACTGTGCGGCAATGACGCCGACGGCTTCACCGATGTTGACCGGCGTTCCTCGAGCCAAGTCGCGGCCATAGCAGGCCCCGCACACACCGCCGACGCTTTCGCAGATCAGCGGCGAGCGGATTTTCACCGCTTGCGTGCCGATCGCTTCGATCGTCAGGATGTTGGCTTCGTCGAGCAAGGTTCCCGATGGGATCATCACTTCGTTGGTCTTGGTATCGACAATGTCTTCCATCGTCGTGCGACCGAGGATGCGTTCGCCGAGCGATGCAATGACCGATCCGCCCTGAACAATTGCCTTCATTTCAAGCGCGCGTTCGGTGCCGCAATCGAGTTCGACAATCGTGCAATCCTGCGACACGTCGACGAGGCGGCGCGTGAGATAGCCCGAGTTCGCCGTCTTCAACGCCGTATCCGCCAGACCCTTGCGGGCACCGTGGGTGGAGTTGAAATATTCAAGAACGGTCAGGCCTTCCTTGAAGTTCGAGATGATCGGCGTTTCGATGATCTCGCCCGACGGTTTGGCCATCAGGCCGCGCATCCCGGCCAGCTGCTTGATCTGCGCCTGCGAACCACGGGCGCCGGAGTGTGCCATCATGTAGATCGAGTTGATCGGCTTTTCGCGACCCTTGTTGGGGCCGTCCTCATACCGCTTCACGGCGCGGATTTCGTCCATCATGGCGTTTGCCACCTGATCGCCGCAACGGCTCCACGCGTCGATCACCTTGTTGTACTTTTCCTGCTGCGTGATCAGGCCGTCCTGATACTGCTGCTCGAAATCCTTCACGAGCGCGCGGGTGTCATCGACAGTCGCGATCTTCGAATCGGGGATGATCATGTCGTCCTTGCCGAACGAAATACCCGCCTGGAACGCGTGCTTGAAACCAAGGCTCATGATCGCATCGGCGAACAGCACAGTCTCCTTCTGGCCCGCGTGGCGATAGACGATGTCGATGACGTCGCCGACTTCCTTCTTGGTCAGCAGGCGGTTGACGACATCGAACGGCACCTTGTGGTTCTGCGGCAGGCATTCGCCAAGCAGCATGCGGCCGGGCGTCGTTTCGAAACGCTTCATGAAGCTGACGCCAGCTTCATCGACCTGCGGCACGCGGCTGATGATCTTGGTGTGCAGCGTCACAGCTTTTGCCTGCAATGCCTGATGCACTTCGACCATGTCCGAAATGAGCATGCCTTCGCCGGGCTCGCCTTCCTTCAGCATCGAAAGATAATAGAGTCCCAGCACCATATCCTGCGAGGGGACGATGATCGGCTTGCCGTTCGCGGGCGACAGGATGTTGTTCGTCGACATCATCAGGACGCGTGCCTCGAGCTGTGCTTCGAGGCTCAGCGGAACGTGCACAGCCATCTGGTCACCGTCGAAGTCGGCATTGAAGGCCGAGCAGACGAGCGGGTGAAGCTGGATCGCCTTGCCTTCGATCAGGACAGGTTCGAACGCCTGAATGCCGAGACGGTGAAGCGTCGGCGCGCGGTTGAGCATGACGGGATGTTCGCGGATGACTTCGTCGAGGATGTCCCAGACTTCCTTGCGCTCCTTTTCGACCCACTTCTTGGCCTGCTTGAGCGTCATCGACAGCCCCTTGGCGTCGAGGCGCGCGTAGATGAACGGCTTGAACAGT
>JANOVZ010000008.1:0-6462 GCA_031417655.1 Sphingomonas sp.
CGAGAAAATGCACGTCGACGAGAAAGAAGGCAGCCCCGCGCGGACGCGATACAGGGTGGTCCAGCGCGCAGGCAATGTCGCGGCGTGGGTCGAGCTGCAACCCTTCACCGGGCGCACGCATCAGCTGCGCGTCCACATGGCGGCGATTGGCCATCCCATTGTTGGCGACGGCAAATATGGCGGAAAGGCAAGCTTTCTGACCGGCACCGTCAGCCGCAAGATGCACTTGCACGCGCGCCGCATCCGCGTCGAACATCCCGACGGCGACATCATCGACGTGACCGCCGACCTGCCGCCGCATTTCCATGAAACGCTCGACGATCTCGGCTTCGACATCGAAACCGGCGACGTGCTGGTCCTCGACGAAGTCAAATTCTCGGCCACTCCCGAAGGCAAAGCGCGAGCGGCGCTCAACAAGGCGAAGTCAGCGCGCAAGGAACGCAAGGGCGAACGGCGCGCGCGGGGCGAGAAGAAGGCAGTGGTGAAAAAGCCGACGAGGAAGCGTTAGTGCACCCCAACCCTAAATTTCGTTGGGAAGACCGCGACGCAATGCGCGCCTTTGCCCGCGAAATCGGTTTCGGCATGCTGTTCGCCGCCACACCCGACGGCCCGCGCGTCGCGCATGTACCGTTTGTTTTCCTTGATGACGACCGCATCGGCTTCCACGTTGCGCGCGGCAACGGGATTGCGCGGGGGCTGGACGGGGCCGAGGCACTGTTCGTCGTCAACGGCCCTGATGCCTATATCAGCCCCGACTGGTATGGCATCGACGATCAAGTCCCGACGTGGAATTACCTGACGCTCGAAATGCAGGGCATGGTTACAAAAATGGACCGCGAGACGCTGATCGCGCAGGCGGATGCCCTGTCCTTGCAGCAAGAAATCCGCCTCGCGCCCAAACCCGTATGGACACGCGACAAGATGGCGGACGGATTGTTCGACAAGATGCTCGGCGGCATTTTCGGCTTTGAAATGCGTGTCACCAGCTGGCGCGGCACTGCAAAGCTGGGACAGAACAAGTCGGCGGACGTCCGGGCGCGGGTTGCTGATACGCTGGAAGCGCGTGGGCAGCGGGCTATAGCGCTACTGATGCGCGACCTCACTTGAACCGCCTCGCGATTTTCGATTGCGACGGGACGCTGGTCGATAGCCAGCACAATATCGTGATGGCCATGAATGATGCGTTTGCGCGCGCACGGCTCGATCCGCCGGGGCGCGCGGCGACGCTGAATGTTGTCGGTCTGAGCCTGATCGAAGCGATGCAGATGCTGCTCCCTGAAGCCGACAACAAACTGCACCGCATGATGGCCGAGAATTACAAACAAGCCTTCTGGCGGCTGCGCGACAAGGGAATGGTCGAGGAACCGCTTTATGACGGTATCGTTAACGCCATCGCAGCGCTTGAAGCCGATGGCTGGCTGCTTGGCGTGGCCACCGGCAAATCGGATCGCGGCCTTGCGCTCTGCCTTGAATATCACAAACTGACCCATCGCTTCGTCACGCTACAAACCGCCGACCGGCATCCGTCAAAACCGCACCCGTCGATGATTGAAGCCGCGATGGTCGAAGCAGGCGCATCGCCCGAAACCACGGTCATGATCGGCGACACCAGTTTCGACATGCTCATGGCCCGCGCTGCCAACGTCCGCGCGATGGGCGTTTCATGGGGCTATCATCCGCCCGAAGACTTGCATGCATCAGGCGCGCATGCCGTCATCGATCACCCGCGCGAAATATTGGAAATGACATGACCGAATCAGACCCCGCCCGCGCCCGCTTTTTCGCGCTTGGCCTTATCCGCTTGGGCGGCGTTGCAGTGGCCTTTCTGGGCGTTGCCATCATTGCTAAGCGCCTTGTCGAACCGGCGGAGATTATTGGCGGGGTCCTGCTGTTCATCTCGGCAGTTGACGTGATGGTCGTGCCGCTGATCCTAGCAAAACGGTGGCGAACGCCGAAATGATCTATGTCCGTCATTGCGAGCGCAGCGAAGCAATCCAGTCCCGCGCTGGATTGCTTCGCTACGCTCGCAATGACGAAAGGCCGGATAATTGAAACGCTTCTGGAACACCGTCAGCGTCGAAAATGGTACTGTTCTTCTCGACAACCGCCTCGTCAAAACACCGGGGCAGATGACGCTGACACTGCCGACGCCGCAACTTGCCGAAGCCGTCGCCGACGAATGGCGTGCGGTCGGTGACGACATCAGGCCACATGAAATGCCGCTCACCGGGCTCGCTAATTCAGCTATCGAACGCGCGCCGGATGCCGAAACACTCGCCGTTTATGGCGAGACGGACTTGCTCTGTTACCGCGCCGAAAATCCGCCCGAACTGGCCGCGCGCGAGGCTGGGGTCTGGGATCCGTTGCTCGACTGGGCACGCAAGCGGTTCGACATCTCGTTTAATGTAACGTCGGGCATTATCCACACCGCGCAACCGGCAGAAACGGTGCGGCGGCTGGGCGCGGCAGTTACGGCCTATGACGATTTCCACCGCACGGCGCTCTCATCGCTGGTCACGATTGGCGGGTCTCTGGTGGTTGCGCTGATGCTGGCCGAAGATGCGATCACGGCCGATGCCGCCTTCGATGCCTGTCATCTCGATGAAATGTGGCAGGCCGAACTATGGGGCGAGGACTGGATGGCAACCGATGCCCGGAATGCGAGGCGCACGGATTTCCTTAGCGCCGCGCGGTTTCTGTCGCTGTTATGACGGCCGCGTCAGTCCGCGGATAAAGCCGATCAGGCTGGTCTGGCGGCTGCGCTTCAGCCGTTCGGCGGCAAGGATCGTTTTCACTTCCTCGAAGCAGCGATCCACATCATCGTTGACGAGCACATAATCATAGCCGTCCCAATGTGCGATTTCGGATGCGGCCCGGCTCATGCGGGCCTCCACTACCTCGGCGCTATCAGTCGCGCGGCCTGCAAGGCGGCGATGCAGTTCTTCCATCGACGGCGGCAGGATGAAGACGCGGACGACATCGCCGCCAGCCTGCTGGTGCAATTGCTGTGCGCCCTGCCAGTCGATGTCGAACAACACGTCGCGACCGCGCGACAGAATCGCATCCACTGGCGCATGCGGTGTCCCATAACGGTGACCGAATACATGCGCCCATTCGAGAAATTCGCCCGCCGCGACCATTGCCCTAAACCGCTCAAGATCAACGAAATGATAATCCTTGCCGTCCACTTCGCCGGGACGCATCGGGCGCGTGGTTGCCGACACCGACATTTCCAGGCCGTCATCGGACGCAAGCAACTTGCGCGCGATCGTTGATTTACCCGCGCCCGAGGGGGATGACAAAACGAAGAGCAGGCCACGGCGGGCAAGCGGGAAATTGGCGGACATAGCCGTTCCTTCCCCAAAGTGACGCGCGCGTCAACCGCTGCCCGTCATGTCCCTTGCCACAACGAGCCGGTCGAATGTCGCGGCATCGACCAGCCCCAGTCCCAGCGCCGCCTCGCGAAGGGTAATCCCCTCGACATGCGCGTGCTTGGCGATCTTGGCCGCATTGTCATAACCGATCTCGGGTCCGAGCGCCGTGACAAGCATCAGCGAGCGGTCGACGAGTTCGGCAATCCGTTCGCGGTTCGGCTCCAGCCCGTCTATGCAGCGTTCGGCAAAACTTGTCATCGCGGTGGTGAGCAGATCAATCGAGCGCAGCATATTTGCACCGATCATCGGTTTGAAGACGTTCAGTTCCAGATGCCCTTGCATCCCGCCGATTGTGATGGCCATATGATTGCCAATCACCTGCGCGCAGACCATCGTCATCATTTCGCACTGCGTCGGGTTAACCTTGCCCGGCATAATCGAGCTGCCGGGTTCGTTTTCGGGGAGGTTAAGTTCTCCGATCCCCGCACGCGGACCGCTGCCCAGCAGGCGGATGTCATTGGCGATTTTGGTGAGAGCAACGGCGAGCGTGTTGAACTGACCCGACAATTCAACCAGCGCGTCACATGCCGCCAGCGCCTCGAACTTGTTGTCAGCCGCGCGGAACGACAATCCGCTGAGTGCACTCAATTCAGCAGCCATATCGACATCGAAGCCAGCGGGGGCATTCAGGCAGGTGCCGACAGCGGTTCCGCCTTGTGCAAGCGCATGGATGCCACCTGCCGTCGAGCTTTCGATGCCGAGCCGCGCCATCGCAATCTGGTAAGCATAAGCTGAAAACTCTTGCCCCAAGGTGATCGGCGTTGCGTCCTGCATATGAGTTCGCCCGATCTTAATGATGTCGGCCCACGCCTTGGCCTTGTCATTCAACGCTTCGCGTAGAAAGTCGCAAGCGGGCAGCAGCCGGTCGACGACGCCCCTGGCCACCGCGACATGCAACGCGGTCGGAAAGCTGTCGTTCGACGATTGGCTCATATTTACATGATCATTGGGATGCACCGGGACTTTCCCGCCGCGCGTGCCCGTCAGTTTTTCGTTGGCGATCCCGGCAATGACTTCGTTGACGTTCATATTGGTTTGTGTGCCGCTGCCCGTCTGCCAGATCACCAGCGGAAATTGATCATCATAGCTGCCTGCCGCGACTGCCGCTGCTACTGCCGCAATCGCATCCGCGATCTTGGTATCCAACCCATGCGCCTGGTTCACCCGGGCCGCTGCCTGTTTGACGAGCGCCAGCGCGTGGATGATTTGAATCGGCATCCGTTCGCGGTCACCGAACGGGAAATTGTCTATGCTGCGCTGTGTCTGTGCCCCCCAGTAAGCGGATGCGGGGACTTCGATGGGGCCGAAACTGTCGGTCTCGGTGCGGGTGCCCGTCACTTTTTCCGTTTGAAATCCACTGCGACAACATTCGATCCGTCCTCGACCGGTTCGAATGGCGCATCATTTCCGGCGGCTTCGTGCAGTGCCGGTTCCTCACCATCGCCCGCCACTTGGAATTGCAGCGCGAAGTTGACCGCCGGATCGACAAAGCCGGTGATCGCGGAAAACGGGATGAACAGCCGCGCAGGGATCGCGTTGAACGTCAGCCCCACTTCGAATGCGGCATCATGCACTTTCAAATCCCAGAACTTGTTCTGCAGCACGATGGTCATTTCATCGGGGAACCGCGCAATCAGGTGCTGCGGAATATCGACGCCCGGCGCGGTCGTCTTGAATGTGATATAAAAATGATGATCGCCCGGCAGCATCCCGTCATGCGGAATCTGGCCCAGCACGCGGCCAACCACAGCGCGCAGCGCTTCTTGGACGATGTCGTCATAAGGGATCAAGCTGTCGGGCGGTGTTTCGCTCATTCCTTGTCCGTAACCTATGCGCGAAAGCGGTCAAGATGCGTTGCGCGTGCGCGTGCGCAAGCTATAGGCACTCGTCATGCGCACAGGCACGGTTCATCGCAGCACCAACGAAACCTCAATTGACGTCACCGTCAATCTCGACGGCACCGGCATTTATACGGTCAGCACGGGAATCGGTTTTCTCGATCACATGCTCGAACAATTGTCGCGCCATTCGCTGATTGATTTGGACGTGAAGGCAATTGGTGACCTGCATATCGACCAACACCATACGACCGAGGACACGGGCCTTGCGATTGGCGAAGCGATTGCCAAAGCGCTGGGTGATAAACGCGGCATCGTGCGTTACGGTTCGGCCTATGCGCCGATGGACGAGACTTTAACGAGGGTAGCGCTCGATATCTCGGGGCGTCCCTATTTCGTCTGGAATGCAGCGTTCACAACGCCGCGGCTGGGCGAATGGGACACCGAGCTGATCGAGCACTGGTTCCACAGTTTCTCGCAGACCGCAGGTCTGACGCTGCACGTCGAATGCCTCTATGGTCAGAACAATCACCATATCGTCGAAAGTTGCTACAAGGCGCTGGCGCGCGCTTTGCGCCAAGCGGTGGAGATTGATCCGCGCAAGGCGGACTCGATCCCCTCGACCAAGGGCGTTTTGTGAGTGGTGTCGCGCTGATCGATTATGGCGCGGGCAATCTCCAATCGGTTCTGAATGCGCTGAAAGCGGCGGGGGCGAGCGACATATGCGTTACAGCGGACCCCACCAAAGTAACGGCGGGCAAACGCATCGTCCTGCCCGGCGTCGGGGCCTTTGCGCATTGCATGGGGGCGCTGTCGGCGATCCCCGGCATGATTGATGCGCTGACCGAATCCGTCATCGAAAAGCGCCGCCCGTTTCTTGGAATCTGTGTCGGTATGCAGTTGATGGCCGATGCGGGGCACGAGCATGGCGTGACGGCGGGGCTGGGCTGGATCAGCGGCGATGTCAGGGCGATTGCCCCGTCATCTGTGATCAAGATTCCCCACATGGGCTGGAACGACGTCACACCATTACGCGATCATCCCGTCATCGCACATGGTGAGGCCTATTTCCTTCACGGCTATGCGTTCGAGGCGTCCGAGGCCGCAGACGTTCTTGCGATGACCGACCACGGCGGTCGGCGTGTTGCCGCCATCGGACGTGACAATATGCTCGGCGTGCAATTCCACCC
>JANOVZ010000009.1:0-5037 GCA_031417655.1 Sphingomonas sp.
ATCCTGTTCATCATATTTGATCTTGAGGCCGCATTCCTGTTTCCGTGGGCGGTTTCGTTGCACGGCATCGGCATTGTCGGCTGGGGCGCGATGATGATCTTCCTGCTCGAACTGATCCTCGGCTATGTTTATGCGTGGAAAAAGGGAGCGCTCGAATGGGAGTAGAACTCGCCCGCGCTCCCGGTTCGATGATCCAGAACGACGGGTTTTTCAACGATCTGAACGGCGAACTGACCGACAAGGGATTTCTGGTCGCATCGACCGAAGACCTGTTCCACTGGGCGCGCACTGGCTCGCTGTGGTGGATGACATTCGGCTTGGCGTGCTGTGCGGTCGAGATGATCCATGTCAACATGCCGCGATACGATCTCGAGCGTTTCGGCGTTGCCCCGCGCGCGTCACCGCGCCAGTCGGACGTAATGATCGTGGCGGGGACGCTGTGCAACAAGATGGCGCCGGCGCTGCGCAAGGTTTACGACCAGATGTCCGACCCGAAATATGTGATTTCGATGGGATCATGCGCCAACGGCGGCGGCTATTATCATTACAGCTATTCGGTGGTGCGCGGGTGCGACCGGATCGTGCCGGTGGATATTTACGTCCCCGGATGTCCGCCGACCGCCGAGGCGTTGCTTTATGGGATCATGCAGTTGCAGCGGAAAATCCGCCGCAGCGGCACGATACAACGCTGATGCACTGCGCCCCTGCCTATGCGTCGAATGAGGGCGTGATTGCCGGCGCAACGAAGGCGTGCGGCAAAGCTGTGCTCGATGCTGTCGATCTCGTTGGCGAAGTCACGCTGAAAGTGAGGCGCGACGCCATTGTTGAGGTGTTGACTGCGCTGCGCGATGAATGCGGCTATCAGCAGTTGATGGAGATTGCTGGGGTTGATTATCCTGAGCGGTCCGAGCGGTTCGAAGTCGTTTATCATCTGCTCTCGCTGACGAAAAACCACCGCATTCGGGTGAAAGTTTTAACCGATGAGGTTCAGGCCGTGCCATCAGTCACTGGCCTGTGGCCTGTCGCGGGCTGGCTCGAGCGCGAAGTGTTTGACATGTATGGCGTGTTGTTTTCGGGCAATGCCGATCTGCGCCGCATTCTGACCGATTACGGCTTTCGCGGGCATCCGCAGCGCAAGGACTTTCCGCTGACCGGCTATGTCGAGCTGCGTTATTCGGAAGAAGCCAAGCGCGTGGTTTATGAGCCGGTGGAATTGGCGCAGGATTTCCGTTCATTTGATTTCATGTCGCCGTGGGAGGGCGCGGAATATATCCTGCCGGGTGACGAGAAATATGTCGCGCCCGCGCCGCCTCCCGCCCCTGCCGTGGTAGGTGCGACGCCGAAAACGACCGACAAGCCTTCGCAGACAGGGGCGGGGGCGGCGGCGAACGAAGCTTCGAAGCCGAAGCGCTTGCGCAAGAAGAAGGGTGACGTTTGATGGAAACCCTCGCGCAATTGACCACCGAAACAACAGCTGCAGATCCAACGCCCGGCGACGTCGAAATCCAGAATTACACGATCAATTTCGGGCCGCAGCATCCCGCCGCACACGGCGTTCTGCGCCTCGTTATGGAGCTCGACGGCGAGATCGTCGAACGCTGCGACCCGCATGTTGGGTTGTTGCACCGCGGCACTGAAAAGCTGATCGAATACAAGACTTATCTTCAAGCGTTGCCCTATTTCGATCGGCTCGATTATTGTTCGCCGCTCTGCATGGAGCACAGCTATGTGCTCGCCATCGAGAAGCTGCTCGACCTCGAAGTGCCGTTGCGCGCGCAATATCTTCGCGTTTTCTTTGCCGAATTGACGCGCATTTCCAATCACATGCTAAACCTCGGCAGCCACGTCATGGACGTCGGCGCGATGACGCCGAACCTGTGGATGTTCGAAATCCGCGAAGACTGCATGAATTTCTTCGAGCGGGCATCGGGCGCGCGGATGCACAGCGCTTACCTCCGCCCGGGTGGGGTGCACCAGGATGTGCCGCTGAAGCTGCTCACCGATATTGCCGACTGGCTGGATACGCGGCTGCCGCGCCTGTTCGAGGACGCGATTTCACTCGTCGCGGACAACCGTATTTTCAAGCAGCGCAATGTCGACATCGGTGTCGTGACAAAGGATGATGCGGTGCGCTGGGGCTTTTCTGGGCCGATGATCCGCGGCTCGGGCATCGCGTGGGATCTGCGCAAGTCGCAGCCTTATGATGTCTATGCGAAGATGGATTTCGACGTGCCGGTGGGCACGCGCGGCGATTGCTATGATCGCTTCATGTGCCGCGTCGAGGAAGTGCGGCAATCGGCGCGCATCATGAAGCAGTGTTTGCAGGACATGCCCGAAGGTCCGATTGCAAGTGACGACCGCAAAGTCGTGCCGCCCAAGCGCGCCGAAATGAAGCGGTCGATGGAAGCGCTGATCCACCATTTTAAATTGTATACCGAAGGCTTCCACGTCCCCGCTGGCGAAGTTTACGTGGCGACCGAAAGCCCCAAGGGTGAATTCGGCGTCTATCTGGTCAGCGACGGGACCAACAAACCCTATCGGTGTAAAATCCGCCCGACCGCGTTCAGCCATCTGCAGGCGATGGACTTCATGTTGAAAGGGCACATGCTCGCGGATGCGACCGCCGTGCTCGGCGCGATGGACATCGTGTTCGGGGAGTGTGACCGGTGATTGGGCGCAAGCGAACCCTCCGCGAGCGGGCTGCGCTAGCAAGTTTGTTGCTTCCTGCTGTGTTGGTTGCGCCGATCGGTCAATTGGCGAAAGCGGGCTACTTTGGGTACATGTCGCAAACGAAGGTAATCGTCACGGGGGCATTGATACTGCTTTTTGTAGTTTGGGCGGGCTTTGTGAGCTGGAAGATAACCATGCGTGACTTTGTGTGTGACAGAAAGGGCTGACACCCCCCACATCCCCTACGAAACCGAAACCCGCGCGCGGTGGGGCAAGTTCGCCGGGACCAAGGCTAACGCCGCGACTGCGAAGAACATCATCGCGCGCTATCCGTCGGGGCGGCAGCAATCGGCAGTGATGCCGTTGCTCGACCTTGCCCAGCGGCAGGTGGGAGCGGAGACGAACACGCAAGGCTGGCTGCCCGTGCCCGTCATCGAGTTTGTCGCCGCGCAACTCGGCATGCCCTATATGCGCGCCTATGAAGTCGTCAGTTTCTACACGATGTATAATATGGCCCCCGTCGGCCGTTATCATGTGCAGGTGTGCGGGACGACGCCGTGCATGCTGCGCGGAAGCGACGATGTGCTCGCCGCCTGCGCGAACCGGGGGATGGCGAAGGGGCGGACGACGGCGGACGGCCTGTTCACGCTGACCGAAGTCGAATGCCTCGGCGCGTGCGTCAACGCGCCGATGGTCCAGATCAACGACGATAATTTCGAAGACCTGACCTATGACAGCATGGAAGCAATCCTGAGCGCGCTGGCCGAAGGGCGACCGGTGACGCCGGGGCCGCAGATCGCGCGACAGGTCAGCTGCCCCGAAGGCGGGCCAACGACGTTGCTGGAGATGGTGAAGTGATTTTTCTACGCGCGTCAGCGCAAGCCGCTTCCTTCGTGTCTTCGTGCCTTCGTGTGAGTCCACTTCCTTTCTTCTTCGCTCATGCCAGTAAGAAGAAAGTTATTTCACACGAAGGCACGAAGGCACGAAGAGTAGAAGAGGAAGGGGTCAGCCTGCGGCGCTTTGGAGTTTGTTATGCTTGCTGATCGGGACCGCATCTTCACGAACCTTTATGGTTTTCAGTCGTGGCAATTGTCTTCCGCTGTCAAACGTGGCGACTGGGATGGCACGAAGGCTTTGATGGCGCTTGGTCAGGACGGCATCATCGATGCGATCAAGGCATCGGGCCTGCGTGGGCGCGGCGGGGCGGGGTTCCCGACGGGGATGAAGTGGAGCTTCATGCCCAAAGCGCCGACCGAAGGGCGACCGAACTTCCTTGTCATCAATGCCGACGAGAGCGAACCCGGCAGCTGCAAGGACCGCGAGATCATCCGCCACGATCCGCACAAGCTGATCGAAGGCGCGCTGATCGCCGGATACGCGATGCGCGCGCGGGCGGCCTATATCTACATTCGTGGCGAATATATCCGCGAGGCCGAAGTGCTGTTTGCTGCCGTGGCCGAGGCGTATGCGAAGGGCCTCATCGGCAAGAATGCCTGCAAATCGGGCTATGATTTCGATGTGTTCGTTCATCGTGGCGCGGGCGCCTATATCTGCGGCGAAGAAACCGCGATGCTGGAAAGTCTCGAAGGCAAGAAGGGCCAGCCGCGCCTGAAGCCACCATTTCCGGCGGGCGCAGGGCTTTATGGCTGCCCAACGACGGTCAACAATGTCGAGAGCATTGCCGTTGTTCCGACGATCTTGCGGCGCGGCGCGGCGTGGTTTGCGGGCATCGGCAATCCGAAGAACGAAGGGACCAAGCTGTTCCAGATTTCGGGGCATGTGAACAAACCCTGCGTGGTCGAGGATGCGATGGGCATTCCGTTTCGCGAGCTGATCGACAAGCATTGCGGCGGTATTCGCGGCGGGTGGGACAATCTGCTGGCGGTGATTCCGGGCGGATCGTCGGTGCCTTTGGTGCCCGCCGCGCAGATCATCGACGCACCGATGGACTTCGACGGGCTGAAAGCGGTCGGGTCAGGCCTGGGAACCGCTGCGGTTATCGTAATGGATAAGTCAACCGACATCGTCCGCGCCATTTCGCGACTGTCTTACTTCTACAAGCATGAGTCTTGCGGTCAGTGCACCCCCTGCCGCGAAGGGACCGGCTGGATGTGGCGCATGATGGAACGCCTGCGCACCGGCGATGCTGACATCGGGGAAATCGACCTTTTGCAGGAAGTGACCAAACAAGTCGAAGGCCACACGATCTGTGCACTGGGCGATGCCGCGGCATGGCCGATTCAGGGGCTGATCCGCCATTTCCGGCCCGAGATCGAACGGCGGATCAATGAGCGCGCGGGCGGCGAAATGCTGGAGGCGGCAGAGTGATCAGCGATCTCGATTACATCCGCAACGATGTTGCCGACC
>JANOVZ010000010.1:0-30321 GCA_031417655.1 Sphingomonas sp.
CTAACGCTTCTGGTATGTGTGCCAAAATAATCCCCCACAACTGCCCTTATATCGATCTTCTTCGCTAATTGATTCTTGCAGAGAGTGTCAACTTTTGAGAGATCTGGGAGAGATCTGAGGACACAATGCCACCCCCACCCCGTCATCCCGCCCCCCCCGGCTCCTGATCCGGGGTCCAGCGCCCTTCGCCACGGGCCAACAAGAAAAGCCAAACCCCGGCTCGGGGGCCGGGGTGACGCGCGTGGGCTCCCCCTTCGTGCCATTGCGCCTTCGTATGAATGTGCACACGCGCACGAAGGCGCAAAGGCACGAAGGATGAGTGCGACACCCGCTCGCCATCATTGCGAACGCCACCCTCAACTCGTTTCAGGGTCCATTTTCCAGCCGGGACCATCCGTCGCGTGTCAGGATGGATGCTGAGCCGAAGGCCACCGAAGGTAAACAAGTTCAGCATGACGGCTCTGTATGTGACGAAAACCCCACCCCTTCACCCCGGACTTGATCCGGGGTCCCGCTCCCTTCGCCACCGTCCAAAGGAAAAGCCAAACCCGGGCTCGGGGGCCGGGGTGACGGGTGTGGATCGCTGACCCCTTTTGTCATTGCGAGCGCAGCGAAGCAATTCAGTCGCGCAGTGCCACTGGGTTGCCGCGCTGCACTCGCAATGACGGGGGCGCGTTTGGAGAAAACCGCTGTCCTACACACAAAACCGTTGCTAGGCTCCCGATCGGCTCTTTCCATCCGTCGATCCCAAACCCACGCGCCCGCACTTTTCGGGTGGCCTCCATAGTGTCAACTTTGTCAACTTCGTAAAGAAATCCGACACCAATTCAGCAAACGACCTGCGCCACGCCACTGGCAACGCCACCCTAAATCCGTGTAGGGCTCATCGTGAGAACTTCGAGAACTTCGGACCGCCCATGACCATCTTCGACCGAGCCAAAGCCCGCGCTGACGAGATCGCCCCTGCCCCCGCCGACACGCCCCTTGCCGCCGCTGCGACCGCATTCGGCTTTGGCCTGCTGGTCATCTTCCTGTTCCTTGCAATTCAATGGCTCGGCGCGCCCGATTGGGCCGCATGGGCTGGCGCGGCGTTGGCGTATGCCGGCATTGCCTATGGCGACTGTCTTATCGGCTGGAACCGCCACAAGGCCGAATATAAGGACGCGCTGGCCGACCTGAAAACCGAAGCCCCGCCGCGCTCGATGCATTAGCCGCTTTCGTGGATTGCCTCTTACCCCAGAACCGTGGCCAGCAACGTGTTCGCCCGCGGTCCATCCCAGTCCATGCCGCCAACGATGCGCCACACCTCCTTGCCCTGCGCGTCGTAAAGCACGGTCGTCGGCAGGACGCCGGTTTCGAAATCAAATCCCAAACTGCCTTTTTCATCACGATAGGGTTGCAGCATCGCGAACTGGCGCGGCGCCCACCATTTGGCGATGGCGGCGGCATCGTCGGTCTGATTGACGACAACGACCTGCAGTTTGCCCGCGCCGCGTTTGGCGAGGCGGTCGAGCGAAGGCATTTCCTTGACGCACGGCCCACACCATGTCGCCCACAGGTTGACGAGCACGGGCTCGCCCTTGAACGCGGCGAGCGTAACCGGCTTGCCGTCGGGCGCGTTGAAAACGGTCGCGGGAGCAACTTTCCCTCGTTGCGTAATGTCCAGCGCCCCAGGCTCTTCCTTCGGCGCTTCGACAGCCTTGGGTTGCGGCGTGGGCGTTGGCTGCTTATCGCAGGCCGCAAGCATCAAAACGGGGACGAGGACAATTAGCGCGCGCAAGGAGATTTCCAATCCAATGTGGGGCGGGCGTTTCGGCGAAGGGCCCGACGCCGTCATGCGCGCGATAAATGCCTCGCTGCCATTCGACAAGCGGATGTGGCGACAGGATATTGCTGGAAGCCAGGCACACGTCGCAATGCTCGGCGCACAGGGAATCCTGACGGCGGCAGACGCGAAGGCAATTTCCGATGGCCTGGCGGCAGTCGCGGCGGACTATGCGGCGAACGGGGTGCCCGATGATGCGGCGCTTGAAGACATCCACATGGCAACCGAGACGAAGCTCGCTGCGCTCATCGGGCCAGTTGCAGGAAGGCTGCATACGGCGCGCAGCCGCAATGATCAGGTCGCCACCGATTTCCGCCTTTGGGTTCGCGATGCCATCGACTCGACTGATGCGGGACTGGTCGAGCTGACCGACGCACTCCTTACCCGCGCCGCCGAACATGCCGATGCCGTGATGCCCGGCTTCACGCATCTGCAAAGCGCGCAGCCAGTGACGCTTGGCCATCATCTGATGGCCTATGTCGAGATGCTGTCCCGCGACCGCAGCCGTTTCGCCGATGCGCGGGCGCGGCTGAACCAATGTCCACTGGGCAGTGCGGCTTTGGCGGGAACAGGATTCCCGATTGATCGTAATGCGACCGCAAAGGCGTTGGGCTTCGACGGCCCGACCGCGAACTCGCTTGACAGCGTAAGCGACCGCGATTTCGCTATCGAATACCTGACCGCCGCCGTTCAGTGCGCGCTTCACCTCTCTCGACTGGCGGAAGAAATCATCATTTGGGCCTCGCAGCCGTTCGGTTTTGTCACCCTTCCCGATGCCTGGTCGACCGGCAGTTCGATCATGCCGCAAAAGCGCAATCCTGATGCCGCCGAGCTGGTGCGCGGGCATAGCGGGCGCATCATGGGCTGCATGACCAGCCTGATGGTCACGATGAAAGGCCTCCCCCTCGCTTATTCCAAGGACATGCAGGACGACAAGGAGCCCGTGTTCGAAGCGTTCGACCTGCTGGGACTGTCACTCTCCGCGATGACCGGGATGATCGCCACGCTGGCGTTCCGGATTGACCGGATGCGCGCACTGTCCGAGGCTGGTTTCTCGACGGCGACCGACCTCGCCGACTGGCTGGTCCGCGAGGCCGATGTGCCGTTCCGCGAGGCGCATCACATTACCGGTCGTGCGGTGAAGCTGGCCGAGGAGCGCGGATGTCGCCTCTCTGATCTGTCGCTCGACGCCTTCCAAGCCATCGACCCACGAATCACCGACGGCATTTACGATGTCCTCTCGGTCGATGCCTCTGCGGCAAGCCGCATCAGTCATGGCGGAACCGCGCCGGTTCGGGTAAAGGAAGCCATCGCAGCCGCGCGCGCTGCTTTGGGACGTTGACCATGAAGACTGTCGTTGCTTTGATCCTAACCCTTGCCCTGTCGGCGTGTGGCGGGCGTCAGGTGCTGAAGCCGCAGCAAGGCGCGGGCCTGCCGCCTAAACCTGAATTTGCTGCAACGGTGCCAACGCCCGAACAGCTGATGACAGCGGACGATCAAGCACGCCCGCAACGCAATGACGAGTTGCTGCTGAAATCCGAAAAGCGCCGCGACGACAAATTCGACCTTCCCCCAACGGGATAGAACTATATTTCTCCCTTCCACGCCTTCGTGGAGGGGCCGGGGGTGGCACTTTTTGCTACGAGATTAGAAAAGGGGCCACCCCCAACCCCTCCAGCAAGGGATGGAGGGGAGCAGGACGGACAGAATCATATGGACCATTTCAATACCAAAAACGGCACCCTCCACGCCGAGGATGTGCCGCTGAGCCGGATCGCTGCCGAAGTCGGGACGCCGGTCTATGTCTATTCGCGCGCCACGCTGGAGCGGCATGCGCGGGTGTTTCAGGACGCGGTGAAGCCAGCGGGGCGGACTGATGTCGCGTTTGCCGTGAAAGCCAATCCGAATCTGGCGGTGCTGCGTGTCCTGTCCAACGCGGGAATGGGTGCCGACGTCGTTTCGGGCGGCGAGCTAGAGCGCGCACTGGCAGCAGGGATGGCACCGCACCGCATCGTCTTTTCAGGCGTGGGAAAGACTGCCGTCGAAATGGCACAAGGCCTTGATCACGGGATCGGCCAATTCAACATCGAATCTGAAGAGGAAGGCGTAGAGTTTTCGGCCATTGCTGAAGCGCGCGGGGTGAAAGCGGACTGTGTTCTGCGCGTCAATCCCGATGTCGATGCCGGCACCCATGCCAAGATTTCGACCGGCAAGGCGGAGAATAAATTCGGTGTCGCTATCGAAGATGCGCCCGCCATTTATGCGCGTCTGGCGGCCCTTTCGGGACTGAACATGCGCGGGGTCGCGTTGCATATCGGGAGCGCCCTGCCCACGATTGATCCGCTCGAAACTGCTTTCCGCCGGATGGGTGTGCTGGTCGCCGATCTACGCGCAGCGGGCCATGTGATTAGCCATGTCGATCTTGGTGGCGGCCTCGGTGTCGCCTATCGACCCAGCGACGTCATGCCAACGCCCGAGGATTATGGCACGATGGTCGCGCGTGTCTCGAAGAACTGGGACGTCACCCTGATGTTCGAGCCTGGTCGTGTTATCGTCGGCAATGCGGGCGTTTTGCTGACCACCGTCATCCGCGTGAAGCCGGGCGTAACGCACCCCTTCGTCATCGTCGACGCGGCCATGAATGATCTCGCCCGCCCCGCGCTTTACGATGCATACCACCATTTCGCGCCGGTCAACGAAGTGCATAAGGCGTGGACAGCGAACATTGTCGGGCCCGTGTGCGAAAGCGGCGACACCTTTGCGATGGCGCGGCATTGCGGACAAGTGGGGCCAGGCGATTTGGCGGTGTTTCGCACGGCCGGCGCTTACGGCGCGACAATGGCGAGCACGTATAATAGCCGACCACTCGTGCCCGAAGTACTGGTTGACGGTGATCGTTACGCGGTGGTTGCCGACCGGATTTCCCCCGCAATGATCATGGGCGCTGAGCGCGTGCCAGATTGGCTGGCCTGACAAACGCAGTCGGCATTGATGACGCAGGGCAAATCAGGTCGTGATCCTAAGTCGCCGCGAGCCGCTGCAAATTGCTCATCGCTGCCATCGCATTGCCACGGAAAGACGCAAGAACAGCTTGTTTTTCGGCATCATCGGGGCTGATCGCGGCGATCACTTTACCGAAACCGTCAAGGCGACAATCGCGGATCCATTTGCTTAAACGTTTGTCCTGTCCCCATGCCATCTGGTTCATCATGTTGGCGATATTACACATCGGATAATGCTCAAGTGTTTCGGGGAAAGGCACGGTTCGGCACAGCGCATTCTTTGCCACGTCATCATCATAATGCGCCTCGATATAAGCAACCAGCGCGGCGCTGAACGCCGGTTGGGGGACGCGGACGAGCTGCGGCGTGATCAGATCGCCTTGGAAAATCGGGATGGCAGGGCGAATTTCGACGGCGGACGCGCTGCAATCGATAAAGACGGTGCCAGGTTCGACGGGTTCGGTGCCGCCGTCGAGCGTGATCCTGTCGATCGTGATGCTCTGGACCCGACCTTTGCGGATGACATTAGTAATTTTGCGGAGTTCAGCCACCTCGCCGGTCGAGATTGTCGCATAATGAAACATCGTCGGCGGTACGTCGGGATAGATGCGGAGCATAACATCGGCGGCTTCGAGTTTTAGAAACAGGTCGTTTACGTCCTCGGCTTGCCCAAACGCCGTCATCATCGCGGCTTGGCCACCGATAGTTTCATTGAAGAATTCAATACCCGGTTGCGTGCGCAGCCGATTGAGCAGCCACGAGTCGCGCGGCATGATCCAGCTTATCGAAGCAGGATCGGCGCCTGATCCGAGCAGCCAAACGCCAACATCCATTGCCGTTTTACCCGCGCCGACGATGACGAAGCGCGTTGGCGGCGTGCCTTTGCCCATCCATAGGTTGGGCAGCGCGTTGGGCGGGATTAGGGAAATGCCCTCCCCGACGCTGAATTTGGGGGTGTGCGTCGAGGGGACCGTGGTCCCGTAATAGGTCGCGTCGACCGTCTTCTTGCGGATCGCAACCTGTGTTTCCTTGCCCGACAGCAGCGACGTAAACCGGCCATCACCTTTGTAATCCGCCATCGGGAAATAGCGCACCCGCCCGCTCGGCAGCAGCTTCTGGCGCATCACCGCGTCGAAATAGCCGCTGACTTCGGGACCGGAAGCAAGCTCATATAGCCCCTTGTTGACGCCGATTTCATCCTTGCGATTGGCGCCAAGGGGCTGCGAGTTAACGCCATAAAATGCCGAAGGCTGATGTAACGCGACGAACAAATAAGCGTCGTTCCAATGCCCGCCGGGTTTGCCGTGGCGATCAACAATAACAAGGTCGGCGTCGCTTTCGTCGAGCAGCGTATCGGCAAAAGCGAGGCCAACGGCCCCGCTGCCGATGATCAGGTAATCGGTCTCTATCGTCGTCACGCGCTTGCTCTCCTGGCGGCTAAGCTATGGTTTGGGCGTTAGTTTAAGCAAGCGGCCACCATCTTCAAGCAGCCAGAGTGCGCCATCTGGTCCCTGTTCGACTTCGCGGATGCGTGTGCCCATCGCATAGCGTTCGGCCTCGCGGGCCGTGTCACCGTTAACTGCGACGCGGATGAGCGATTGCGATGACAAGCCGCCGATGAAGATATTGCCTGTCCAAGCGGGAAACATCGTCCCTGAATAGACGATCAGCCCGGCAGGCGAGATCACGGGGTTCCAGCTGACCTTGGGCGCTTCGAATCCATCCCCTGGTGAATGATCGGGAATGTCGCGCCCATCATAATGATTGCCGTTCGAAACGAGAGGATAGCCGTAGTTTTTGGCTTTTATGACGACGTTTAGCTCATCGCCGCCCTTTGGTCCCATTTCCTGTTCCCACAAGCGCCCCTGGGCATCGAAGGCAATGCCAAGCGGGTTGCGATGGCCAAAGCTCCAGATCTGCGATCTTATGCGGCCTTGGGCGTAAAAGGGATTGTCGCTGGGCACCATACCGCCGTCGGTCAGGCGGATGATCTTGCCGAGATTGCTGTCCATGTCCTGCGCCGGCGTGAACTTCTGACGCTCGCCGCTACTGATATACAGCATGCCGTCCGGGCCAAAGGCGAGGCGGTGGCCGAAATGGCCGCGCCCCGTGACTTTGGCTTCCTGTCGCCAGATGATCTGCAAGCCTTCGATGCGCGCAGTCGTCCCGTCCATCACCAGTTTGCCCCGCCCGACGACGGCACCGCGCGTATCCCGATCCCCGGCTTCGACCCAGCTAAGATAAATCATCCCGTTACCCGCGAAATCGGGATGGACGATGATATCGCCCAAGCCGCCCTGTCCGCCATCATCGACTTTGGGGAGGCCGGCGATCGCCGTCCGCTTGCCAGTCGATGTCTCGACGAGCCAGAGCGCCCCCGCTTTTTCGGTGATCAGTGCTGCACCGGTCAGCGGCACGCCGCGGCCAGGCAGGAACGCCATTGCCCACGGCGCATCGAACGATGCAACGGGCGTAGCGACGAACGGCAGAGCCGGTTGTGCCGGGGCAGGACCAGCCGAACAGCCATTTAGTACTAAAGCGAAAGCAAACGAGGTGCGGATCATCAGGGACTCCATGAAGTGACTTGCCGATGGATACACAACTGCGTATATCGAAATTCGCTTCCTTACATCGGTAACTTTGTTCGGGTTCGAAGCCAACCGGCTCCGGACGCTGCAGAGACTTACTTGGAGAGATTGTTGGCTGACATCGCCGCCCTGACTGCCCTGATCGAACCCGAAGCGGAAGCGCTCGGGCTTCGGCTCGTGCGCGTCGGGATGTTCGGCGGGACGTCGGATCCAACATTGCAGGTGATGGCCGAGCGGCCCGAAACGCGGCAGTTGACGCTCGACGATTGCGCGACACTGTCGCGGCGCTTGTCGGAAATTTTCGATGAATTGGATCCGATCGAACACGCCTATCGTCTGGAAGTGTCATCGCCTGGGATCGACAGGCCGCTGACACGCATTGCCGATTATGATGACTGGACCGGGCACGAAGCACGGCTGAAACTTGTCGAGCCCATCGAAGGCCGCAAGATGTTCGATGCGCGGCTCGAGGGTGTGGAAGGCGACGATACGATCGTGGTCATCGCAAAACACGGTGCGATGCGCATTCCCTACGGAGCTGTTGCATCGGCAAAACTGGTTCTTACCGACAAACTGATCAACGCAACTGCGCCGCTGTCTACCGACGGTGCCGATAGAATTCTGCAAGAAGGATAAGCGAATGGCGACTTCGATTACCGCCAACAAGGCCGAACTGCTGGCGATTGCCGACTCGGTTGCAAAGGAAAAGCTGATCGATCGCGAAATCGTGATCGAAGCGCTTGAGGATGCGATCCAGCGTTCGGCCAAGATGCGTTATGGTTCGGAAATGGAAATCCGTGCAAAGATCGACACGACGTCGGGTGAAACGCGGTTGTGGCGCGTCGTCGAAGTCGTCGAGCTGGTCGATGACCTTTACAAGCAAGTGAATGTCGCCTCGGCGGAGAAGCTTCAGCCGGGTGCCAAGATTGGCGATTATATTGTCGACCCGCTGCCCCCCATCGAATTCGGGCGCATTCAGGCGCAGGCGTCGAAACAGATCATTTTCCAGAAAGTCCGCGATGCCGAACGCGAGCGGCAATATGAAGAATTCAAGGACCGCGCGGGCGAAATCATCACCGGCGTCGTCAAGCGCGTCGAATTCGGTCATGTCGTCGTCGACTTAGGGCGCGCCGAAGGCGTTATCCGCCGCGATGCGCAAATCCCGCGCGAAGTGGTTCGCGTCGGCGACCGCGTGCGCTCGCTTATCCTTAAAGTCGTTCGCGAAACGCGGGGACCGCAGATTTTGTTGTCCCGCGCACATCCTGATTTCATGAAAAAGCTGTTCGCGCAGGAAGTGCCCGAAATTTATGATGGCATTATCACGATCATGGCGGCTGCTCGTGACCCAGGGTCGCGCGCGAAAATTGGGGTGATCAGCCGTGACGGCAGCATTGACCCGGTCGGGGCCTGTGTCGGCATGAAGGGGAGCCGCGTGCAAGCGGTCGTGCAGGAAATGCAGGGCGAAAAAATCGACATCATTCCGTGGTCCGAAGATACCGCAACGTTTGTCGTCAACGCGCTGCAACCCGCCAACGTCAGCCGCGTGGTTATCGACGAAGAAGAAGACCGCATTGAAGTCGTGGTGCCTGACGATCAGTTGTCACTCGCCATTGGCCGTCGCGGGCAGAACGTCCGTCTCGCCAGCCAGTTGACGGGCAAGGCCATCGACATCCTCACCGAAACCGACGCCAGCGAAAAGCGCCAACGCGAATTTGTCGAACGGTCGGACTTGTTCCAGAAGGAACTCGACGTCGACGAAACCCTGTCGCAGCTGCTGGTCGCCGAAGGCTTCACCAGCCTCGAGGAAGTAGCCTATGTCGATGTGTCGGAAATCGCCGAAATCGAGGGTTTCGACGACGAACTGGGTGCCGAGCTCCAGAACCGCGCGACCGAAGCGCTCGAACGGCGCGAGGAAGCCAACCGCGAATTGCGCCGTTCGCTGGGTGTCGAGGATGCGCTGGCCGCAATGCCGCATTTGAACGAAGCCATGCTTGTCACGCTCGGCAAGGGCGGCATCAAGACGCTCGACGATCTTGCCGATCTGGCAACCGACGAGCTGATTCAAAAGCGCCGTGTCGAGCCGCGCCGCAAGGCTGTGACGACGGCCAACGAGCCCAAGGGCGGCGTTCTCGCCGACTATAATCTGACCGAAGCACAGGGCAATGAGATCATCATGGCCGCTCGCGCGCATTGGTTTGAAGAGGAGGACGCACTTGCGGACTCCCCAGAATGACACTGTAAAGGCGAAACCAGCGCAATCTGACTCCCCTTCACGCCTTCGTGGAGGGGCTGGGGGTGGTTCTTTGCCATCGCCAGATGCTCTAGATGACCGCGAAGAAGCCACCCCCGGCCCCTCCAGCAAGGGCCGGAGGGGAGGAGAGCATGTGTCGGAACGCCGCTGCGTTCTGAGCGGGGAACGTACGTCCCGCAACGGGCTGATCCGGCTTGCGCTTGCGCCTGACGGACAAGTGCTGCCCGATGTGCGCGCCAAAGCACCGGGGCGTGGCGCGTGGATTGGCGTTTCGCGTTCGGTGCTTGAGGTGGCGATTGCCAAAGGCAAGCTGAAAGGTGCGCTTGCACGAGCTTATAAGACGAGCGACATTATCATCGCCGATGATTTGCCGCAGAGGATTGAGGACGCTTTGGCGCGCAATGCGCTTGATCGCTTGGGGTTGGAAGCACGTGCATCGACGGTCGTCACCGGCTCCGAACGGATCGAGGAAGCAGCGCGCAAAGGATTGCTGCATTTGCTCTATCACGCTGCTGACGCTTCGCTGGATGGCAATCGCAAACTCGATCAAGCCTGGCGTGTCGGCAGTGATGACGAGGGGTCCGGCAGGCAGGGGTTGATACTTAGCGTTGACCGCACGATCTTGTCGGTAGCGCTGGGGCGCGAAAATGTGGTACATATCGGGGTCACCGATGCGCGCGCTGCGGCCCGTGTGGCGGCTGCGATCGACCGGTGGCATGGGTTTATCGACGTTCAACCGAGTGGTTTGCCTTGCGAAACGGGTTCGCAGGGTTCAGGGCCGCGCGGCGCAATTGTTACGGTTTAAAGGGTTTAAGACGAGATTATGAGCGATACCGAAAAACCGAAACTGGGCATGCGCGCCCCGCTGAGCCTCAAGCGCACGGTCGAAACCGGCAAGGTCAAGCAGAGCTTTAGCCACGGCCGGTCGAACACGGTCGTCGTCGAAGTCAAAAAGCGGCGCATGATTGGTCGTCCGGGCGACGTCGAAATAGCCCCCGAACCGCAGGTTGAAGTGGCGGCCCCCGTTGTCGCGGCGCCGCCCCCGCCCCCGCCCCCACCCGCTGCGCCGCAACCCAGCCTGATGTCGCGTCAGGAATTGCAGACCAAGCTGCTGCGCGAAGCCGAAGAAGCGCGGATGAATGCGCTTGAGGAATCGCGTCGTCGCGATGACCGCGCCAAGACCGATTCAAGCGAAGACGAAAAGCGCCGGGCCGAGGACAACCGCAAAGCCGAGGAAGAAGCCCGGATCGCTGCTGAAGAAGAAGCGCGATTAGAAGCGCTGAAACCGAAGCCCGTCGTTGAACCCGAAGTTCAGGCGGCGCAAGCGGACGCGAAACACTTTACCCGCGCCGCGCCTGCGCCCGAGCGTCGCCCCGAACCCGCACGCCCGGCGCGCGGAAAAATGGGCGATGACCGTCGCCAATCAGGCAAGCTGACGGTTACCCGCGCCCTGGATGGCAATGAGGAAGGTGCGCGTGCGCGTTCGCTTGCTGCGCTCAAGCGTGCCCGCGAAAAGGAACGCCGCGCGCATGGCAGTGGCCAGATTCAGGCCAAGCAAATCCGCGACGTCGTTATCCCCGAAAGCATCACGGTCGGTGAACTGGCCAACCGCATGGCCGAACGCGGCAGCGACCTGATCAAGGCGCTGTTCAAAATGGGCGTGCCGTCGGCGATGGGCGACAGCATTGACCAGGATACGGCCGAACTACTGGTCACCGATTTCGGTCACAACGTGACCCGCGTGTCCGACAGTGATGTCGAAATCGATGTCGCGGTCGATATCGATGCCGAGGACACGCTGAAAACACGCCCTCCTGTGGTCACGATCATGGGCCATGTCGATCACGGTAAGACCTCGCTGCTCGATGCCTTGCGCGGGACCGACGTCGTGCGCGGTGAGGCAGGCGGGATCACCCAGCATATCGGTGCCTATCAGGTGGCGATGAAGGATGGGGCGAAGATCACCTTCCTCGACACGCCGGGCCATGAAGCGTTTATCGACATGCGCAAGCGTGGCGCGAACATCACTGATGTCGTCGTGCTGGTGGTGGCTGCGGATGACAGCATCAAGCCACAGACGATCGAAGCGATCAACCACACCAAAGCCGCTGGTGTACCGATGATTGTTGCGATCACCAAGAGCGACAAGCCCGAAGCGAACCCGCAGAAAGTGCGTGAGGCGTTGCTGCAATATGAAATCGTCGTTGAGGAAATGTCGGGCGATGTGCAGGACGTCGAAGTCTCGGCGCTCAAGAAAACCGGCCTCGATACGCTGATCGAGAAAATCCAGCTTCAGGCTGAATTGCTTGAACTGAAAGCCAACCCGGATCGTGCTGCCGAAGGCAGTGTGATCGAAGCCAAGCTCGACAAGGGGCGTGGCTCGCTCGCGACCATTCTCGTCCGCCGTGGCACGCTGCGCGTTGGTGACATTGTCGTCGTCGGCCAGCAGTCGGGCAAGGTTCGCGCGATGATCAATGACAAGGGCCAGCAGATCAAGGAAGCTGGCCCTTCGATGCCCGTCGAAATCCTCGGGTTGTCGGGCGTTCCGTCGGCAGGCGATCCGATGTCGGTCGTCGAAAACGAAGCGCGCGCGCGCGAAGTGGCGCTCTACCGTGCCAACCTCGCCACCGAAAAGCGCACGGTGTCGGCGCCGGTCGATATGGAAAACCTGTTCGCCAATCTGTCGGCGGTCAAGGCGATGGAATATCCCATCGTGGTCAAAGCTGATGTGCAGGGGTCTGCCGAAGCAATCGTCAATGCGGTGAACAAAATCTCGACCGACTTGATCAAGGTCCGCGTGCTGAGCGCGGGCGTTGGCGGGATCACCGAAAGCGACGTGCAGCTTGCTGCCGCGTCGGGCGCACCGGTCATCGGGTTCAATGTCCGTCCGAATACCAAGGCAGCGGCGCTTGCGAAACGCGACCGCGTCGAGTTCCAGTATTTCGACGTGATCTATCACCTGACCGATCAGGTGCGGAACGCAATGGCCGGGCAGCTTGGCCCCGAAATGATCGAGCATGTCGTCGGCCGCGCCGAGATCAAGGACGTCTTTGCGGCGGGCAAGCATGGGAAGGCGGCAGGTTTGCTCGTTACCGAAGGCGCGATCCGCAAGAACCTCAAAGCCCGCATCACGCGCGCCGATGTCATCATCTACAACGGCCAGATCAACTCGCTGCGCCGCTTCAAGGATGACGTCGCCGAAGTGCGTTCGGGCCTCGAATGCGGTGTCACGTTCGATGCGACCAACGACATCAAGGCAGGCGACTTCCTCGAGACGTTTGAAGTCGAGGAACGTGAGCGGACGTTGTAAGTGGCCTACTTACAACGTCGAGGGCTGGGGTTGTCGCATTGCGATTGCTAACACTTCCAACGACTCGCAACTACGGGTCGAAAGGAGGTGATTATTATTGATACTGAAACAGTAGTGGTGCTGGTGATCGGTGCGGCGACCTTGGTCGTTGCGCTGATCGGACTGATGGTAAAGCTCGTTGAGCTGAGCCGGAAGTAACTGGTGCGGGGTCCGGCGCTGGAACGCTGGACCCCAAATAATTGAGCCCGAACGCTGGAACGTCCGGGCTCAGGAGGTGATGATTGATACATCGCCGTAGTGGTTCAAAGGACATAGCGGCACTGTGTTAAAAAATCAATCCGAAACGCGCTCGGTCCGCCTCCTCCGCGTTGGCGAATCCGTGCGCCATGCCCTGGCAGACATTCTCGCGCGCGGCGATGTGCATGATGATGTGCTGGCCAAGCATGTCGTCAGTGTGACGGAAGTCCGCATGTCACCCGATCTGCGCCATGCGACGGTGTTCGTCAAACCGCTGCTCGGTCAGAACGAGGATGCTGTTATCAAGGCGCTGCGCACCAACACAGCCTACCTGCAAAGCGAAGTTGCGCGGCGCGTGAACAACAAATATGCGGCGAAACTGAAATTCCTGTCCGACGAGAGTTTTGACGAAGGCAGCCATATCGACACGCTCTTACGCGCGCCAAAGGTGGTGCAGGACCTTAGCGACAGTTGACACGATACGAGTAAGGCGTATCTTACTTAGATGAACGCCATCACGAAATTGTCATCGAAAGGGCAGATCGTCATTCCAAAAGATGTTCGCGATGCACTTGGCTGGCCAGAAGGTCAGACGCTGGTCGTCCGGCAAGCAGGCGGGCGCGCAATTCTGGAGCCGCCGCAACCGGTCAGAGCAAAGATTTCCTGGGAAGAATTTCGCAGGCGGGTTCCGAAATATGACGGACCAGTAGTGCCGATCAAGGACATGGGCGTAAAAGACAGCGACAATTACCACGACGAGTCGAACTAATCGCGTGATTGCTGTCGATACGAATATCCTGCTTCGCGTCATTGTCGGGGATGATCCGAAACAGCAAGCAATTGCACAAGACCTCATCGACGCGCACGAAATCTATGTGTCGTTGACGGTGATCATGGAAACGGAATGGGTGCTGCGTTCGCGTTATGGTTTTAAGCGCCAGCAAGTTGCAGAGGCGTTGAGAAGCCTATTTACTGCCGGAGCATTCGTCGTCGAACGGAGGGATCGGGTCGAATGGGCGCTTGAACGCTACGAACTGTCGGGGGACTTTGCCGATCTGATCCATCTGTCTGCTGCGGTTGAGGCCGTGACGGCGTTCGCGTCGTTCGATGCTAGCATTGCGGCAGCAGCTGGTCGAAATACACCAGTGACGATCATGCAGATTGGTATGAACTAATGGCCAAACTCTATTTCTATTATGCCGCGATGAATGCAGGGAAATCGACGACCTTGCTCCAAGCGGCATTTAACTATGCCGAGCGCGGGATGGCGACGATGCTGTTTACCGCTGCCATTGATGACCGCGTCGGCGCGGGGCGGATCGCGTCGCGGATCGGACTCGATGCCGGGGCAATCCCATTTGATGCGAGCACTGATCTACGTGCTTGTGTCGCGGCGGGGCCAAAGTCGCATTGCGTTTTGGTCGACGAAGCACAGTTCCTAACGCGCGCCCAAGTTTTACAGCTCGCTGCGATTGCTGATGAGGATGGCATTCCTGTTTTAGCTTATGGATTGCGCACCGATTTCAGGGGTGAATTATTTGAAGGTTCAGCGGCCTTACTGGGTCTCGCCGACAATCTGGTCGAGCTGAAAGCCATCTGCGAATGCGGGCGCAAGGCAACGATGAACTTGCGGGTCGATGCGTCGGGCAATGCCGTGCGCGATGGCAATCAGACCGAAATCGGTGGCAACGACCGCTATGTGGCGCTTTGCCGCCGTCACTTCATGCAACGGCAAGCGGCCCGGTAGCAGGGAGTCTACCGGGCCGCCGACACCGCTACGTTACCAAAAACGGTTGCGGTGGACGCGAATGACGTAGCCAGTGCGGACGTCGATCAAGAGCGCATCGCGACCGTGGCGAACCCAGCGTTGCGTGCCATAAGGCCGCGCATAGCCATGACGATCCCAATCGCGAATGTGGTGACGCGGTTCGTAATAACCGCGGGGTGCTCGCCAGCCGCCACCCCAATCGCGCCGTCCATAATCACGACGCGCATCGCGATAGTCTTCGCGATATTCTTGGCGGGCGCCACGATATTCCTGGCGAGCGTCACGGATGTCGCGGTCGTTGCCATAAGCATAGGCGCGGTTCAAATCGCGGCGCTCATCGCGAATGTCGGCACGGTCGCCGCGCAGCTCGCGCGCTTCGCCACGGTCGATATATTGCGCCTGTGCTGCCGCCGGGAGCAGCGATGTTGCCATGAGGCCGGCTACGATAAGGTTACGCATGTGTCACTCCTTCGTCTCTTTCAGAGACAGTCAAACAAATACGCAGGTGGCGCTGAATGCCTTCGGAATGGACTTGTCAGCTTAGCGAAAGCACTCGGTCGGCGACGTAGGGGTTCGTCGCGCGTTCGTGGGCGAAGGTCGACATGGGGCCGTGGCCGGGCACGAAATTGGTTTCGCCACCCAACGGCCAGAGCCGCGTCACGATGGCATCAAGCAAATCCTGATGATTGCCCATTGGGAAATCAGTGCGGCCGATGGAGCCCTGAAACAAGACATCGCCGACCATTGCGACATGCGAGGGCGCATGGTGGAAGATGACGTGGCCGGGCGTGTGTCCAGGACAGTGATACACGTCGAGCGTAAGATTGCCGACGGTCACTTGTTCGCCATTGGTCAGCCAGCGATCGGGTTCGAAGATTTTTCCGTTAACGCCGTAACTGCGGCCATCATCTTCGAGGCGGCTGATCCAGAAGCGGTCGGCTTCATGCGGTCCTTCGATGGGCACGCCGAGTTCTTTGGCCAATGTCCCCGCTTCGCCGCAATGGTCGATATGGCCGTGGGTGATCAGGATTTTCTCGATGGTGACGCCATGCTGCGCGGCGGCGGCCTTGAGCTTCGGCAAATCACCGCCGGGATCGACGAATGCGCCGCGCATGGTGGCCGTGCACCAGAAGAGTGTGCAATTCTGCTGGAGCGGCGTCACCGGGATGATGGTCGCGCGAAGCGGTGCGGAATCGGTCATTTACCGTCAACAGTCGCCATCGACGGCGGTACATCCTTCATCGCCGCTGCTGTTGCTTCGGCCCCGCGCATCACGCGCAGGATGTTGCCACCCGCGAGCTTGGCAAGGTTGGCATCGCTCCACCCGCGGCGGATGAGTTCGGCGAAGAGATTGGGATAACCCGCGACGTCCTCCATGCCGACATTGGTGAAGGGCACGCCGTCCAAGTCCGCGCCAATGCCGACATGATCATGCCCCGCCATCTTCACGATATGCTCGACATGGTTTGCCATGATGCCAATGGGTGAGATCGGGCGAGGATTGCCGGTGTCCCAAGTGGCAAGTGCCGTTTTGCGGCGTTCGGCCTGCCCCGGATAAACGCGGGCCAGACGGGCTTCCTCACCGGCGCGGGCACCCTGCCAGCCGATGACGGCGGGGTCATTGTGGCCGGGATAGGCATTGACCATCACCACGCCGCCGTTCGCGGGGAGCCGTTTCAGGATCGCGTCGGGGACATTGCGCGGATGATCGCTCAACGCGCGGACATTCGAGTGCGAAAACATCACCGGCGCTTTGGTCGTGTCGAGCGCCGCGTTCATCGTTGCCTCGGAAACATGGCTCAAGTCCACGATCATGCCGATGCGGTTCATTTCGGTGACCACCGCTTTGCCGAACGCGGTCAGGCCATTGTGCTTGGGATCGTCGGTGCCGCTGTCGGCCCAGTCGTTGTTGTTGTTCCACGTCAGCGTCATGTAGCCGACGCCTGCGGCACGATAGGCGCGCAATGCCGCCATCGAATTTCCGATCTGATGCCCGCCTTCAGCCCCCATTAGCGACGCGATCTTGCCCGATTTGTGGATGCGCACCACGTCCGCGGCCGTAACGGCGCTTTCAAGATCATTGGGGTAGGCGCGGTTTAGGCGATTGACGATGTCGATTTCCTCCAGCGTTGCCTTGATCGCGCGATCGCCGGTGAATTCGGACGGCAGCCAGACCGACCAGAATTGCCCGCCAACGCGCCCTTTGCGCAGGCGCGCCATGTCAGTCATCGTCGGCTTTTCGAGCTTGTTGCTGTCAGACGCCAGTCCCTCGACACTGAACTTGTGGTTTTCGCGCACTTCCCAAGGCAGGTCATTGTGACCGTCAATCAGGGGGGTGGCCTTGAGGATACGGTCGATGCGGGCCTGTGTGGCGGGGTCGATTTGTGCGTGCGCGGGCGCGGCAAACATGACGAACATCGCGCACAGGAGCATCGGGAGAATGCGGGCGAAGTTGACAAAGTTGACACTATGGAGGGGTGCAGAAATTTCTTTCGACTGGCGGATTTCGGAGCGAGCGCGGCCAGGCGCGGCGGCGGGGGAAAGGTGGATCGTCATCCGTCGAGCTAAGCACAAGACGCAAATATAGGACAGCGGTTTTTGGGGGGCTTCCTTCTCTTATATTGCTCGCTTGGAAAAACGCCGATAGGGAGAACAAGGAAAGAACACACGGGGACACCAGAATGCGAGCAATTGAGCTATTCGCCGGGGCCGGTGGGCTGGGAATGGGTATCTCAAAGGCTGGCTTCAAACCCGAGAAAATTGTCGAATGGGACAAGTGGTGTTGCGACACTCTCCGTGAGAACAGACAATCGCCAAAGTCGCTGATTGCGCACTGGCCCGAGCCCTTACAAGGCGATGTGCGCGCAGTTAATTTTGCGCCGTATGAAGGCAAGATCGACCTCGTTAGCGGTGGTCCGCCGTGTCAGCCGTTTTCATTGGGTGGGAAGCATCAAGGACACGACGATAAGCGCGATATGTGGTCCGAAGCTGTTCGCGTTGTGCGTGAAACGCGCCCCAAAGCGTTTGTGTTTGAGAATGTGAAAGGGCTTACGCGCGCAACCTTTGCGACCTATCTGGCCTACATACTCCACCAACTCACGCATCCTGAAGTTGCCCGTAATGCCGGTGAGGACTGGTCTGATCATCTGGTCAGGCTCGAGCGAAATCATACAGGCAAGGGGCATGGTGATTTGCGTTACAACGTGGTGCATCGCGTTTTGAACGCTGCTGACTATGGCGTTCCGCAACGCCGAGAACGTGTTGTGTTTGTTGGTTTTCGTGAAGACTTGGGCGTGGAATGGTCGTTCCCTGAACAGACCCATTCCCTCGACGCCTTACTTTGGAGTCAGGCGCGATCCAATCGTTACTGGGAGCGACATCGGGTTGCGGACAGTGACCAAGCGCTCGATATCAGATTACACAATCGCGGCATGAACTTGCTTGAAAAACCGACCTACAAGCCGTGGCTTACTGTTCGTGATGCAATTGGCGATCTCCCTGACCCTCAGAACGACATCGAGGCATCTGCTCGAACTGCCAATCATCGTTTCCAAGCGGGTGCCCGAAGCTACCCGGGCCATACCGGAAGTCCGTTTGATGAACCTGCAAAAACATTGAAAGCAGGCGTTCACGGCGTGCCGGGAGGCGAGAATATGTTGTGCCGCCCAGATGGAACGGTGCGCTATTTTACAGTTCGCGAGAGCGCTCGCCTACAAACATTTCCAGACGATTATCGCTTTCATGGATCATGGACCGAATCCATGCGTCAGTTGGGCAACGCTGTTCCTGTCGAACTTGGCCACGTGATTGGAAAGAATGTGGCTCGCCGTCTTAGATCAGCGGCATGACTACAGAAGCCTATAATCCTCTTGACAAGTTCAACCTTGCCCGGTCGATTGAGATCGAACTGCTGGGACGTATTCCGATATCGCTGTCGATGACTGACGGCATATCGGGGGCAGGAATTTACGCGATTTACTACACGGGGCCGTTTACCGCTTACAGCGCAATCAAATGTGATGCGGCCAACAGTCTGTTTGAACGGCCAATCTATGTTGGCAAGGCAATACCAAAGGGCGGTCGCAAGGGAGGGCTCACTCGCGATGCGACATCGGGGCGGGCATTGGCCGATAGACTGCGGCAGCATGCAGCGTCGATTGACGAGGTCGAAAACCTGACCCTTGCCGATTTTGCTGTTCGCCATCTGGTGGTGGAAGACATCTGGATACCGCTCGGCGAGAATATGCTGATCGAGACGTTCAAGCCCGTCTGGAACCGCGCCATTGACGGGTTTGGTAACAAAGACCCGGGTCGCAGGCGGGCAACGCAGTATCGGTCACCATGGGATACGCTTCACCGGGGCAGGCGGTTTGCTGAAAAACTTGCCGACAGCGCAATGACTTCAGAATTTCTGCTGGAGCGAATTGCCGACTATTTTGCGGAGCGCAAGTTGGCGCAGCTACCCAAGGTCATTGCTGACCAAATTCTGGAAAATGAGTTGCAAACTGAAGACGAGTGAGTGTAATTGCCCACGCCTCACTCCCCCAGCAGCGTTTTTTCCCAGAACATCAGGCCCGTCCAGAATTCATAATCCTGGTTTTCTTTCTTTGCGAACCCGTGCCCTTCATTCTGGCCGAGGAGGTGCCAGACCGTGCCGCCTTTGGCGCGGATGGCTTTGACGATCTGGTCGGCTTCGGATGCGGGGACGCGGGGGTCGTTGCCGCCGGTCACGATCATCAACGGGATGTTGAGTTCGCTGACGCGCGTCATCGGCGAGATTTTGAGCAGCTGCGCACGCTGTTTCGCATCGCGTTCGTCGCCATATTCGACACGGCGCAAGTCGCGGCGATAGCTTTGCGTGTTTTCGAGGAACGTCACGAAGTTCGAAATCGCGACGACGCAAGAGGCGCCTATCAACCGCGCGCCATACGCAATCGCGCTGGCATAGCACATGTAGCCGCCGTAGCTGCCGCCGTTGACCGCGAAGCGGCTCTTGTCGAGCGCGGGATCGGTTTCGAGGCGGTCGAGGAACGCCTTGATGTCCTTGACGGAGTCCTCGCGCTTGAACGGGCCGTTGTCGAGGCCGACGAAGCGTTTGCCAAAGCCGGTCGAGCCGCGGACATTGGGATAGAACACCGCAATGCCGAGTTCGTTGAGCAGGTAATTGCGCCGTCCCTGAAATCCGGGCGTCGATTGCCCTTCGGGGCCGCCGTGGATGCTGATGACGAGCGGGCGCTTGCCGGGGAATTTGGCCGCGTCGGGGCGATAGAGGAAGCCCGAAACGGGTTCCTTGTCGAAGCTTTTGACTTCGATAAATTCGGGTTCGACATTGGCGGCGGCATCGAGACCGCCGGTTTCGCTTTGCGTCCAGCGGGTGACGGCCAGCGATTTCGGATCGATCGAATAGGCGTCGGCGGCGCTTTTGGCCGAGGTGTAGGTCAGGCCGATCGTGCCCCAAGGCGCGATTTCAAGGCCGCCCGCGCCGCCTGCGGGAAGGGCGACCGTACGGACACTGCCGCTGGGCAGGTCCATGATGCGGACGCGGTCGATGCCGGCTTCGTTGACGGTGTAGGCAATGAAGCTGCCGTCGGGCGCAATGTCGAAGCTGTCGACGTCCCATTTCTTTTCGAGTGAGCGGGGCGTGAATTTGCCGGTCTTGGGGTCGAGTGTGCCGAGGCGCTGGAAGTCCGATCCTTCGTCGCTGGTCACCCAGAGTGTGCCGTCGGGCGCGGACTGTGCGCCGCCGTAAGCAATGGCTTTGCTGTGGTCGCCGATGGGTTTCATCGTGCCGCTGGCAAGGTCGAGCGAAAACATGTTGGTCTTTGTGACCGATACATAATTACCGACAATCGCGGTTTTACCGTCGGGCAGGAAGTCGGCAATGCCCCACCCGCCGCCCTTCACTTGCGCGACCATGCGGTCCGATTTCGGGTCGCGCGGGTCCATGACATAAAGGTCGGTGTCGGTACCGTTGCGGCGGGTGGAGGAATAGCCGATGAGGCTGCCGTCCTGGTTCCAGCCGTTGAGATTGTTGCGGCTCTTACCGTCGGTCAGCAAGGTGAGCTGACCGTTCTTTAGTGTGTAGATCTGGAAAAATTCGCTGCCGCCTATGTCCTTGTTGACGACCAGGACGTCGCCTTTCGGCGACCAGCTGCCGCGCACGGGTTCGGCTTCGAAGCTGATCTGGCGGCGGTCCATCATCGGGGCGGCGACGCTGTGCAACTGCGCGACATCGCCGAAGCGCGTGCTGATCAACATCGATTTGTCGGCGACGTTCCAGCCCGCGAAGGATGCCGTGCGGAATTCCATATAGGGCCGGGTCTTGGCCGCGAGTTCGGTCGGCACCGCTGGCGCACCGTCGGCGACGATGGCAGCGGGTTTGGGCACGTCAGCGAAGGCAGGGGTAGCGATCAGGGCAGCGGCGAGGATCAGGCGGTTCATGGCGGCTCCATTCGGAAATGTTGCCGCCATGTTTCATGAAGTTACCGCAGTGGCAAGAGGGGCGTAAGTTTAACGCCCGCCAGTGCGCCGGACCGCCGATTTGTGTGCGCCGACGCCACCGGGGCGACGCGGGAAATGGCGCTTTGGCTCGTCGCTGCGCGGGGCATCGCGACGGCCGCTCGAACCACGTCCGGGAGGCGCTTTCGAGGGGGCGGGCTTGGGCAAGGCCGCTTTCAATTCCTGGAAATTCGGCGGCAACGGCGCAGGCGTCAGCGGGATGCGCGTCAGGCGTTCGATCTGCTTGAGCAATCCCTTTTCCTCGCCATCAACGAAGCTGACTGCGATCCCGGATGCCCCGGCGCGCGCCGTGCGGCCGATGCGGTGGACATATTGTTCGGCGACATTGGGCAGATCGAAATTGAAGACATGACTGACCCCCGAAACGTCGATACCGCGCGCGGCAATGTCGGTCGCGATCAGGATCTTGATGTCACCCTTTTTGAAGGCATCGAGTGCGTCCATCCGCGCGTTCTGTGACTTGTTGCCGTGGATCGCCGCCGACCGGATGCCCGCAGCGGCAAGGTTCTTCACGATCTTGTCGGCACCATGCTTGGTGCGGCTGAAGACCAGCGCACGCTCGATCGGCTCGTTTTGGCAAACAATGGTGAGCAGCGCCATTTTCTCGGCGGCGTTCACGAAGGTCACATATTGCTCGACGCGCTCGGCGGTCGAGGCGATGGGCGTGACCGAAACCTGCACCGGATCGGTCAGGAAACGCGCGCCAAGTTCGGCAAACGTCTTGGGCATGGTCGCCGAGAAAAACAGCGACTGGCGCTTTTGCGGGAGCAGGCGGTCGATCTGTTTGAGCGCATGGATGAAGCCCAGGTCGAGCATCTGGTCGGCTTCATCGAGGACGAAGATCTCGACATGGCGCAGGTTAAGCGCACGCTGTTCGATGAGGTCGATCAAGCGGCCGGGCGTGGCGACGAGGACGTCAAGCCCTGCACCGCACATCTTGATCTGGCGACCGATCGGCATGCCACCGAACACGCAACCGACGGTGAGGCGCATACCTTTGCTATAGTCCTCGAACGACTGCGCGATCTGTGCGGCAAGTTCGCGCGTCGGCGACAGGACGAGCATGCGGCAGCTGCCCGGCGGGCGCATCTTGCCGCTCGCGGCGAGGCGCATGATCGAGGGGCGCGCGAAAGCCGCAGTCTTGCCGGTGCCGGTCTGCGCGATACCGCACAAATCGCGGCCCTCGATCAGCGGGGGGATGGCCTGCGCCTGAATCGGCGTCGGCGTGTCATAGCCCTTGGCGGCAAGGCTGCTGAGAATCTGCGGCGAGAGGCCGAGATCGGTAAATATGGTCATGGAGAAATCTTTCAGATAGGCGTGGCAAGCGCATGCGGGTTCGCACGCGCCGACAAAGCGGGGGTGGTGACAACCCGCGTGAAAAGGGAAGCCGTTTGGCTGGAGCGTCATGGGGGCCTGGCCTGTTCCGTTAGTCACGGACACTCACGCTGGCCGACCATGCGGAGACGACGGTCGTCTACGCTGCGCTGCGGCACGATATGGCAGAGGTGGGGGGAGAATGCAAGGGCGGGGGGCGCTACAAGCCCAATTCGGAATGCGATCCCAGTCGCACGAGTTGGAGCGTGTCGTCGTCGGGCTTGCGATAGATCAGGACGAGATCGGGCTTCACATGGCAATCGCGATGGTCTTTCCAGTCGCCGGTGAGGGCGTGGTCGCGCCAAGCAGCGGCCATGGGTCGGTCAAAAGCCAATTCTCGAAGCAGCTTCGGCAATTCTGTCGCAAGAGCTTTGCCATGCGGTCCTTTGAGCTCGCGCTTGTAGTCACGCTTGAATTTGCCGGTCCGCTTAATCGTCCTCATTCAGGTCGGCCATGAGCGCTTCGATGCTGTCAAAGCTTTCGAGGTTTCCCGCCCGCGCTTCCTCCATCGCAGCAATCGTTTCCGCGTTCGGTCTCAGCGCCTCGAACGGCAACGCCTTGTCATGCGCCACCCGCGTGAGGAGCAGGCGCACAGCGTCGGACACTGTCAGCCCCATCGTGGCAAGCACAGCCGAAGCCTCGTCCTTGACGGCGCCATTGATACGGGTTTGAACGAGAGCGTTTGCGGCCATGTATGACATTGTAATGCACTGGGGGTGGGATTGCAAGGTGCATGTCACGTCATTGCGAGCGCAGCGAAGCATCCAGCGCGCCACTTGTTCTGGATTGCTTCGCTCCGCTCGCAATGACAGGACCTTGTGGAACGAAGTGCATCTTGCAGGTTTCGGTGCGATGATGCAGCTTACAAAGAGTCTCGACTTCTATCAACGGGAGTGGTTGATCAATGTCCAAAAACACGAAAGCTGTAAGCTTATCCGCTGCCGGGGTTTTTCTATTTTATTGGGCGTTCGTGTTGCTTAGCGGGAGAGGTTTCAATCTGATTGGCGGCGACTGGAATTTCACTAACTCCGGGCAGTTTGGAGATTCATTCGGACCGTTAAGCTCCTTGATGTCTACTATCGCTGCTGTGAGCGCATTTATGGCATATTGGACGCAGCGCGATGAGCTTGAGAGACTGAAAAACACATCACGCGACGAAACTGACCGAGCTAATAAGAGAGATTTCGAGAATACATTTTTTAATCTCATTTCGCTATTTAGAGATACAGTTCGACAAATTGACATACCGACGGGCACCGCAGGCGAAAGCTATTCTGGCTCGGACGCCTTTCAGATTATGATAAATCGATATATGGACCCGTCATTTTACGAAAGTGCGCCAAAAGATCACGAAAAGAGCTATTTGCAGCTATATGATAAATACAAGAACGACCTCGGCCACTATTTTCGTCTCTTTTATCATATACTAAAATATATTGATGAGCACTCAATAAGTGAAAAAAAGCCATATATTAGAATATTGAGAGCGACACTATCGAATGTTGAAATGGTTATGATTGGGTTAAATTGCGCTTATCGTCCGAGCGGCAGCAAATTAAAGCCGTTAGTTGAACAGTATGCAATTCTTCATAACATATCATCGGCTGATGCAAAGAAATATCGCATCACGTCAACGATGGAACTGTCAGCTTTCGGCGACCGGAACAGGCGAGAAGATGGAGGGCTTTCGCCCTAATAGTTTCGGACCGAGCACCAAAAATTTGATGCTAAATTGATTTGGATCACCATTGCTGTAGGAGTGACGTTGATTGAGATCAGCGCTACACGTCGTCCATGCACCACCCAGAAATCCTAATCCTCGGCGGCGGGCTTGTCGGCCTGACGCTCGCGCTCGCGCTCGACAAGCATGGCATATCGACCATCGTCGTCGATCCTGCTGACCCCGCAAAGACCCTCTCCGGCACCTTCGATGGCCGCGCGTCGGCGATTGCTTCGGCGTCGTGGCGCATGCTGGAGGCGATCGGGATTGCGGACCAACTGCGTCCGCATGGTTGCCCGATCCGGCGGATCGAGGTGCGTGACGGGCTGAGCAAAAATGCACTCGATTTCACGCCCACCGATGATGCGCTTGGCACGATGGTCGAGAACCTTATCCTTCGCCGCGTGCTGCGTGAGGCGGCGGAGGCGGCTCCGCATATCAATTTGCGACAACCCGCGAAGGCGGTGTCGGTGGAGCGCTCCGCAGCGGGCGTGACCGCCGCGCTCGATGACGGGAGCGTGATCCGCGCCGACCTGCTTGTTGCGGCCGAGGGACGCAATTCGCCGACTCGGCAAGCGGCGGGCATCCGCATTGCGAACTGGAAATATGATAGCGCGGCGATCATTTCGGCGTTTGACCACAGCATCCCGCACGACAATGTCGCGCACGAGATTTTCTATCCCGAAGGGCCATTTGCGTTGCTGCCGATGCTGCCCGGAAACAGGTCGGCGCTGGTGTGGACGGTGGATGCGAAAGATGCGGCGGGCGTGATGGCGCTGTCGGATCACGCCTTTGCGGTCGAGGCGCAGAAGCGTACGGGGAATATCCTTGGCGATTTGTCCGCCGCCGCACCACGCTCGACTTGGCCGCTCGGCTTTCATCATGCAGCGACTATCGTGGGCGAGCGGCTGGCGCTGGTCGGCGATGCGGCACACGGGATTCATCCGATTGCCGGGCAGGGGCTGAACCTCGGCTTCCGCGATGTTGCCGCGCTGACCGAAGTGCTGGTTGAAGGCACGCGGATCGGGCTTGATCTGGGTGACACGCAGGTCTTGGCGCATTATCAGCAGTGGCGGAGCACCGATACGCTGTCGGTATCGGTCGCGACCGATACGCTCAACCGGCTGTTCGCAATTAAGGGCAAGCCGGCACGCGCCGTGCGGCGTTTCGGGTTAGGTGCTGTCCAAAAAGTCGCGCCGCTGAAATCGCTGTTCATGGCCGAAGCGCGCGGGGAATCGGGGACAGTGCCGAAGCTGTTGCAGGGGGTGACGATCTAAGATGGTTTCGAACGCCCAAAGTCATTCAATGCTCATTTACACAAGAACACGATCTCGCTGATCCTTTTATCAAACATAATTGATGAACAGCTTTGAGTGAAATCTCGCCCGAGATACACAAAATAGTCGGGTTTTTGACTGCGCCTCTTTCCGGTCACGACAATCTCACCCGTTGACTCTGAAGCGTCGAATGGTTCCTGTTCGTTGATTGACGACGCATCGCCATAATCTCTGGTGCGAACATAAAGTGACGCCAGCGACAGATGACCGATTTTCAGCGCGCGTTTCAGTGTCACTTTTCGTGTCGGACGGATAACACCAAACGCTATTTCCTGCGGCTCTGGCAATCCGGCAAAAGCACCCCCAAGTTCGGCGACGATCGCCGCGCCTGCTGCCGCGCTCGCAACGCTGCGCTCAAGCTGCGGTGCAACAGAAAATAAAATACGATGACCGGAAAAAGTCATTTCCGTGGATGCGAGCCACCATTTTCTATTCGTTGAAAGCGGGACAACAAATCGTCGGTCGTCCGTCGCCTCAGCGGCAAGTCTGTATCGGATAACCTCCGTTGGCAGGGCAAGTGGGCCAGCCAGAGCGTCGCCGAAACGATATTGATCTTTTTCAAACCAATCAACCGATGCAGCGATCAGCTGACCCGTTGCCGTCAACCGAGCTCGCCGCCGTTGTCCGTCAATCACTACCGGTCCGATTGTGCGCTTCACGTTGGTTGGGCCGTCGCCACTCACTCCCAGACTTGCGGAAAGTTCGCGAAGCGCCTTCGCGTCATTGTCAAAACGAGCAGCAGTTGGTCCAAAAATGCTTTGAGCTATAGCTTTGGTTATCGTGATGTTGCTTGGCATTCCAGGACTGGAGTAACCCGACAATGATCGCCCATTGATCGTCACACTTATGACGCCGTTCTCCGGCACTTCGATAAATGATCCAGCGTCCGGTGTTTGGGCATGTGCTCTGATGGACGACAGCCCTCATAGAAACGCGCAGCCGAACAGAAACCGCAGTGTGGCGCTCACGCCGGATCAATCACTGCAACGTCACCCGCTCTTCACCCCCATGCCGCCCGAAAAACTGCATGAGCTGCACGATCAAATCCGCTCGATCCGACAAAGACGCCGCTTCCAACAACGCCTGTTTCGCCGCCGCGTCGAACGGTGCGATCTGGGCGATTCCGTTGACAAGAGCTTCGTCGTCGAGGCGCGAGACGGCTTCCCAGTCGACGGCGTAACCTTGCGCTTCGGCAAAGGCGCGCGATTCCTGTTCGATGCTCGCGCGGCGGGCGAGATCGAGGTTCGTGTCTTCGGCATTGTCGGCTTCGATCTTCGCTTCGATCTGGCGGAAAGGCGTGGTCACATCGAGTTCGCGGACGACGCGGAAACGGGCCACCCCTTCGAGAACGATATTATACCGCCCGTCATCCATCGCTTCGACATGCGCGATCTTGCCGACGCAGCCGATGTCGAACAGCTGCGTCGGGCCATCGCGGTCGGCTTGCACGGGCTTGGGTTGGATCATGCCGATGCGCCGGTCGCGCGCCATCGCGTCGCTGATCAGCGCCCGGTAACGCGGCTCGAAAATGTGCAGCGGCAAGTGCATGCGCGGAAACAGCAATGCGCCACCGACGGGGAAGATCGAAATGCGCTGGATGGTGTCCGTCTTCTGGCTCATGTGAACAGCACCGCGGACAGGCGACGGCGCTGCGCGGAAACCCACGGGTCCATGACGCCGACGACATCGAACAGTTTGAGCAACTGCGCTTTCGCCGCGCTGTCATTCCATTCGCGGTCGGCACGGATGATTTCGAGCAAATGATCGGCCGCGCCATCACGGTCGCCCGCTGCCATCAAGCCACCGGCAAGTTCAAAGCGCTTGGCGTGATCTTGCGGGTTGGCGGCGACATCCGCTGTAAGCCCGCTAAGGTCTTCGACGGGCTTAACGTCCTTCGCGAGCGTCAGTGCCGATTGCGCACGTTCGACGGCAGGGTCTTTAGCCAGTTCGGGCGGGAGTGCAGCAAGCAGGCTTTCGCCCTCCTCGACGCGGCCCGCAGCCACCAGCGCACGGATCAGGCCTGCGATGGCAGCAGGGTTGTCGGGCGCCATATCAACGATCTGGCTGAAAATCCCGGCCGCGCGCTCGGCATCACCCGAGGCGAGCACTTCCTCGCCCATTGCGATCAACGGCTCGATCTCGGCTTCCAATGCCTGCGCCTCGCCCTGAACGGGGACCTGCTTGAGGATGGCGTCGAGCGCGGTCTTCAACTGGCTTTCGGTGCGGGCAGGCGTCAGGTCGGCGACAAGCTGCCCCTGAAAGACGGCATAGACCGTCGGGATCGATTGCACACGGAACTGCGCGGCGACAGCCTTGTTAGCGTCGACATCGACTTTCTTGAGGATCACGCCCTTTGCGGCATATTCTGCTGCGACTTTCTCCAGCACCGGCCCCAGTGCCTTGCACGGCCCGCACCATTCGGCCCAGAAATCGAGGATGACGAGGCTGGTCATCGACGGTTCGATAACGTCGGTGCGGAATGCTTCAATTTCGGCGCGATCAGTTGCGCTCATGCCAAGTGTGGCCAACAGATATCTCCAATCAATCTACAATACCCGTTTGCCCTGAGCTTGTCGAAGGGCTGCCTTTCTGCTGTGCGTTGGCGCAGAAGAAGGACACGGCTTGGACAGGCTCAGCCCGAACGGATTGAAAAGCGTATATGTGGCTTGTTGATGGATGTGCCAAGGGGATTGCGCATCCGAAAGGTCACTGCTAACAGCCGCGCCTCACCCGCCAGCCTCGTGTGCTGGCAGAACGCTCGAGCGGGCGTAGCTCAGGGGTAGAGCACGACCTTGCCAAGGTCGGGGTCGAGGGTTCGAATCCCTTCGCCCGCTCCAAATCTTTGGATTTGTTTAATCCATTGATAAAAATGAATTAAATCCCCGGTTTTTTGCCTGTGTAGGATTCGTGTAGAAGAATTTGGGGAGTAGCCGTCGATTGGTGGCGAAAAGATTCTCCAATTTTCCAGTAATTTATTCGACGCAAGAGGCCAAAGCCTGCGGCGCAGCGCGTCATTGCGCTATCGGCTTCGACCCGGTGCGTCGCGCTCTTGGCTCCGCTCGTTGGCCTTGAACCGCCTGCTCATTTCCTCGTTCAACATAAACAACGCCCGTGCGTGACGAAGCCGTTGCGCGTTGGTTTCGTCTTCAGCAATCACTGCCCGCGCCCTGAGAAGTGCTTCGATCTCTTCGGTGCGGAGAGTCCCAAGGTTGTTGAATATCTTAAATTCTGAGGACGGGAACGTCATTGCCCATTGGTTCGGCCACCGCTCGATCATGGCGTCCATGACATTCGCGTTGATGACATCATCAGGCAAGGCGTTGGACGGCTTGCTGGCGTAGTATGTCCGCGTGGCAATTTCGGCGATGGTGGCAAGCGCCTCATTGGTAGCGTCATTCTGCGCGGCCATCCGCGTCTCGATGGCGTCAATGCGCGTGGAAAGCGTCGCCACCCCTTCGGCTATGTCGGTCAGCAACCCCAAAAGTGGATCGTCCGGCGTATCGCTCATCGTCCTGGCCCTCCACGGTCAAGGTCGCGATCCTTTGTCCGGTCGCGATCCCGCTCATCATCCTTGCGCACCTGCTTGCCCAGTTCGACCATGCGGGCACGTAGACGGTTCGCTGCGGTGTCAGTGCCGCGATCCTGCCTCGGCTCCTTGTCGGCGGTGCGCGCCGCGTCAGGCTCTGCTGACGGCTCACGCCCCAGCACCTTGTCGAGACGGCCCCGCAAGGCGGCAATCCGGTCGGGGTCAGCCAATACCCCCCGCGCCTTGGCGATCATGTCGCGGGCAACTCCGCCAAACCGGAACTCGCGCCGCTCGGCAAAGCCGCGAGCGGCGGAATCGGGCAACGGATAGTCGCTCGCCATATCCTTTGATCGCTCACGCGACAGGGTGCGAACAAGTTTGCTCTGGTCGGTAAAATCATCGCGGCCATAATGAAGCTGCACGCCGTCGCGGTGGCGTGTGAGGCCAACATAGGCAGAATGTCGATCCATCCCCGGCGTCGCCAATATATGCGCCTGATCGACAGTCACGCCCTGCGACTTGTGGAAGGTCGCGGCATAGCCGTGATCGATATGGGCATAGTCTTTGAGGTCGAATGCCACGCTGCGCCCGTCGTCGGTGCGGACGGCCATATGTCCGGGCGTCACTTGCTCAACTGTGCCAAGCGTCCCGTTCTTGACCCCCATGCCGCGCTCGTTGCGCAGAAACATCAACCGGTCGCCGCTGGCAAAGTCGCGGCTCCCACGTTCGGTTTTCACGTCCACATCCGCACCCAGCTCGCCGTGTTCGCGCAGCTTCTCGCGGGCGGCGATATTGAGGTCGCGCACCTCGGCATTGGTATGGGTCAATATGATCCGGCTTTTGTTTGGGTCGCTGGTGCGGGCA
>JANOVZ010000011.1:0-11332 GCA_031417655.1 Sphingomonas sp.
GCGAGATAATCGAAGTCGCGGCGGATTTCGACTTTGGTGCGCTGAAGGCCCGCCGTGCGGACGATGCAGCCCATTGTCTTGGGCAGGTTCAACTCGGCCATGATGACCTTCAACCGTTTGCGGTCCGCACCGTTCGAAATCTTGCGGCTGATCCCGCCGCCATGCGACGTGTTGGGCATGAGCACGCAATAGCGACCGGCAAGCGACAGATAAGTCGTCATCGCCGCGCCCTTGTTGCCGCGTTCTTCCTTGACGACCTGCACCAGCAGAACCTGACGGCGGCGAATGACGTCCTGAATCTTGTAGCGGCGGCGCAGGTTCATCCGCTTTTCGCGCAGATTTTCGGCGGCGCCTTCGTCGATCCCGTTACCCGAGGCCGTCGTCGGCGGCGGGGGTGGCGCTTCGTCGCCATCCTCCAGCTCGGATTCTTCGGGACGATCATCATGACCGTCATCATCATGATGGCCATCATCATCATCAAAATGATCCTCGGCGGCGCGCAGGCGTTCTTCCTCGGCGGCATGTTCGGCTTCCTCGCGGAGGAGCGCTTCGCGATCTTCCTTGGGAATCTGGTAATAGTCGGGGTGGATTTCGCTGAACGCGAGGAAGCCGTGGCGACCGCCGCCGTAATCAATGAACGCCGCCTGGAGCGACGGTTCGACGCGGGTTACTTTGGCAAGGTAAATATTGCCCTTGAGCTGCTGATGTTCGGCGGATTCAAAGTCGAATTCTTCGATCCGGTTACCCTTGACGACCGCGACACGGGTTTCTTCCCGGTGGCGCGCATCGATAAGCATACGCATTGTCATTATAAAATCTCCGGGCGCGCCGCTTCAAAGGGCGTGGCGCCGCTGGTGGGGACGAGGAAATGGCAGCGAACCCGCGCGCCGGCCTCATCGGGGTTGATGTAAAGTTCGTGTCTGCGCGACAATCATGTCCGGGCAATGGTGCCGGAAAAAACACAGTCCGAAATGCTCCAGCCCCGTGTCGGGGCAGAGAAGCAGAAATCGGACAGTCATGAATCATTCGAGCGTCAACCTGATCGACTGCCGCAGAACTGCGCAGCCGGATAATCATGCGCCGGACGGGTTCCCTCCGGCGATGAAAATATGTGCTAGCACCAGTGTCACGATGCGGCAACACGCTTCTGTAGGTGCTGGTCATGAACAAATCATGCCTAAGGCCAATTTAACCTTCAGTTTACACCATGAAACAACGGTTAACTCTGCATACCCGCTGCGAGACTAGGTAAATTAGCGGGAAACCCGTTCATCATGTTAAAGCACTGGACCCGGACCCCCCGGGAACGGCAAGGAGCAGTCATGCCTGTGGCACTGACCCTCGCTGCGATTGTTGCAACAGCGTCGCCCGCGCTTGCTGATGGGCCGCGCCAATCGCGGCTTGTGCTTGATATGGCGACGTTGGGTGTCGCGGGCGTGCAAAGCGTTTCGCGCGCAGATGTGCCGACCAGCGAACCCGCCTATCGTGCGGCTGAACGCAACGCTGCCAAGCCGCCGCGCAGCCGCTATAGCATTACGATCCCGCTTGATCCGCCGCAAGCGGGACCGCCACGACCGCGCATTTTTGGTCGATCAGATCGGCCCCTGGTGGTGATCGATGCGGGGCACGGCGGGCATGATCCGGGTGCGATTTCGCCCCAAACGGCCACGCGCGAGAAAGATGTCACGCTGGGCGTGGCGCGCGCGATCCGTGATGAATTGTTAAAAGGGGGACGCGTTCGCGTGGCGCTGACGCGTGATGATGACCGGTTCCTGATCCTTCAAGAGCGTGCCGAGATCGCGCGCGGATTAAAAGCCGATCTATTTATTTCGGTTCACGCCGATGCGGCGGCCGCGACCGAAGCGAGCGGGGCAACAATTTATACGCTTTCCGAAGTCGCATCGGACAGAAAGGCTGCGCAACTGGCGGCGCGCGAGAATAAGGCAGACATCATCAATGGTGTGAACTTGCGCGGCGAAGGGGCGGATGTGTCGTCGATCCTCATCGATCTGGCGCAGCGCGAAACGATGAATGCCTCGGCGCGCTTTGCCGATTTGTTGAAACGCGAAGGCTCTGCAATGCCGTTTCGCGGCGATTATCACCGGATGGCTGGCTTTGCTGTGCTGAAAGCGCCGGACACACCGGCGATCTTGCTTGAAGTGGGCTACCTGACCAATGTCGCCGACGTCGAGCGGATCACGTCTGCGCAAGGTAAGGCAGCAATCGCAACAGGTATCCGCCGCGCCGTCGATGTCCATTTCGCGCGGCGCTTTGCATCGCGCTGACTCAGGCGTGACGATCTTCGGTCGTGACGATCAGGCCTGCAATACTGTGGCATTCGAACGTCTGACCGAACGCGTGGTTGGCGCTGTGGCTATAGGCATCGCCCACCGGCGCAGACATCTGAACGATTGACCGCGCATTGACATCGGCAACCCAATATTCGGGCACGCCATGCGACGCATAGATTTTCGCTTTCAGGTCCATGTCGGTGCGCAGCGTGGCGTCGGCGACTTCGACGATGAGGCGCACCGAACCTAGCGGGATCGGACCTTCGCCGTCGGGTTCGCTGGTGACGACGATGTCGGGCTCCGGGGCATTGTGTGGAGGGGCGCTGACGGTGACTTCTGTCATGACAGTCAGGTCCGAGCCAATCGCGGCAAGAGCCTGATCGAGCGCTTTGGCCAAGTCCATCTTCACCCGGCCATGCGGGCGATGCTGCGCGTTCATGTAAACGATTTCCCCCTGCAGCAATTCGGTCTTGCCGTATCCTTCAAAGGCGCCGCTGTCGTTCAGCGCCAAAAAATCCTCGACGCGCAGCTTGAGCGGGCGATGGTGATTGACGAAGTCGATGGCAGTCATAGCTGGATGCTATCATGCGTCGCTACACTTTGTCACCCGCACCTTTCGCATCGCGTAAAAAATGGTAGAGCGTCGCCATGACCGCTGCCCCCGAAGCCGAAAATCTGAGACTGAGCCTTAAGCGTGATCTTGGCTGGGTCGCGCGGGTGTGGGCCAATCGCTGGGCGAAGTTGGCGGCGATCCTTGTCGGGCTGTTTCTGCTGGGCTGGTTGATCATCTGGCTGTTGTTTGCGCGCAATTTGCCCGACGCGCGGCAGTTGCTGGCCTATGAGCCGCCGTTGCCCACCAACGTCCGTGCTTATGATGGATCGCCAGTGCACAGCTATGCGCGCGAACGGCGCGTCGAACTGGCGTTCAACGAATTTCCAAAACAGCTGATCGATGCGTATCGCGCGGCGGAGGACAAGACATTTTTCGAACATGGTGGGGTCGATTATCCGGGCATCATCCGTGCGCTGTTTACCAATCTGACGAGTTCGGGTCGCAAGGTTGGGGCATCGACGATCACACAGCAGGTCGCGAAAAATCTATTGATCGGCAACGAAGCGAGTTACGCGCGCAAGGTCAAGGAAGCGATCCTTGCCTACCGCATCGAAGCCGTCCTGACCAAAGAGCAGATCATCGAGCTCTATTTGAACCAGATCGCCTTGGGGCGAAATTCGTTCGGGGTGCAAGCCGCGTCGCGGGCCTATTTCGACAAGGATGTCGGTGAGCTTAATCTGGCTGAAATGGCGTTCCTTGCGATCCTTCCCAAAGCGCCCGAGACTTATGGTCGCGCCAAATTTGCCGGTCGCGCGGTCGACCGGCGCAATTGGGTTATCGGACAGATGTTGTCGAACGGCTACATCTCGCGCGCTGATCATGATGCAGCGATTGCCACGCCGTTTGTGACCGTCGCACGGGCGCAGGTAAAGGACGAGAGCGCCGGCGATTATTTCATGGAGGAAGTTCGCCGCCAGTTGATCGGTAAGTTCGGCGAGACGGATAAAGCCGGACCCTATTCGGTTTATTCGGGCGGGCTTTGGGTGCGCACATCACTCGATCCGCGTTTGCAGGGGTTTATGCAGAATGCCTTGCGCGAGGGGCTGCTGCGATTTGATCGCGGTCGCGGGTGGAGCGGACCGATTGGCAAGGTCAACATCACTGATAATTGGCAGCAGGCGTTTTCAGCGGCGAATATCGGCGTCGGGTATAAGGACTGGAAAGCGGCAGTGGTCATTCAAAAGAGTGATGGCGCGGCACAGATTGGCTTTGTCGATGGGACGACGGGCAATCTGCCATCTTATGCCGCGCAAACGCCCAAACGTGGTGGCGGGATTGCCTTTACGACGCTGAACCCCGGCGATGTGATTGCTGTCGCACCCGAAGGCAGCGCGTGGAGCCTGCGCAGCGTGCCCGAGATTTCGGGCGGGATGGTCGCAGAGAATCCGCATACCGGCCAAGTGCTGGCGATGCAGGGCGGGTTCGATGCACGCATCCAGTCGTTCAACCGCGCGACGCAAGCGTTGCGCCAGCCGGGATCGACGTTTAAACCCATCGCCTATGCGTCGGCGCTTGACCACGGCATGACACCGGCATCAATCATCGTCGACGGCCCTTTCTGCGTTTATCAGGGCGCGCGTTACGGACAAAAATGCTTCCGCAATTTCGGGGGCGCCAGTGGGGCAGGGCCGCAGACGCTGCGCTGGGGGATCGAGCAATCGCGCAACCTGATGACGGTGCGCGCCGCGAGCCAGACGGGCATGAAGAATGTCGTAAAGCTCGCTGCCGATCTGGGCGTGAGCGAACCGGGCAAGCCCTATTCAGCGGTGCTCGCGATCGCGCTGGGTGCGGGTGATACGACCGTCGAGCGCATGGTGAACGCCTATTCGATCATGGCAAACAATGGACGTGCGCTGACGCCGTCGCTCGTCGATCTTGTTCAGGACAGGCGGGGGAAGGTCATTTTCCGTGCCGACACGCGCCCTTGCGAGACATGCAACATGCCCGAATATGACGGCAAAGCGATGCCGCGCCCACCGCAGCGGACAAAGCAGGTTATGGACCCGATGACGGCGTACCAGATGGTGCACATCACCGAAGGTGTGATCCAGCGCGGGACAGCAACGGTCCTTAAAGACCTGAACCGCCCAATTTTCGGCAAGACCGGCACGACCACTGGTCCGACGAATGTGTGGTTCGTGGGCGGGTCGGCGGACCTCGTCGCGGGGGTTTATCTTGGCTATGACCAGCCACGCTCAATGGGTGGCGGCGCGCAGGGCGGCGTTATTGCAGCGCCGATTTTCAAGGCATTTGCCAAACCCGCGATGGAAGGGATGCCGGTTAAGCCCTTCCGCGCGACGGCGGGCGTCCGCATGGTTCGCATTGATCGGCGATCTGGCAAGCGCGTTTACGGTGCATTCCCAAGCGAAAGCGATCCGCAGGCCGCTGTCATTTGGGAAGCGTTCAAGCCCGAAAGCGAACCGCGGCGTTCCATCGGCAAGGATGTTGCCGCACCGATGGTCAAAGCCAAAGCAGCGGCACCCAAAGCCGCGCCCAAGAGTCGCCCCGATAGCGACTTCCTTGAGAAGCAGGGCGGAATTTACTAACGAACAACAAATCCTTCCCCTCCCGGTCTTCCGGGAGGGGTCGGGGGTGGGCGCGAGCGCAGCGAGCTTCTTCGAGAGCGACGTCAAAGAACCACCCCCGACCCCTCCACGAAGGCGTGAAGGGGACAAACACTTAAGGAACAATCAATGCGTGCCGAAGCGCAGGCTCATATAAATCGGATCAACGCCGCGCTCGCGCTGCTCCGCCGTTTCATCGATTGGGACCGTGCGCTTGCGCGGCTCGAAGAGCTGAACGCTATGGTCGAAAATCCAACGCTGTGGAATGATCCGAAGGCGGCGCAAGTTGTGATGCGCGAACGGCGGCGGCTTGAGGAGGCCATTGGCGCGACGCGCGCGATCCAGTCCGAACTTGATGACACCGTCGAGCTGATGGAAATGGCTGAAGCCGAAGGCGACGAAGCCATGGTCGATGATGGCGCTGCACAGTTGGCGGTGATGGCCGAGAGGGCGGAACGCGACAAGGTGGCGGCGCTGCTGGCGGGCGAAGCCGATGCCAACGATACCTATATCGAAGTGAACGCAGGGGCGGGCGGGACCGAAAGCAACGACTGGGCCGAAATGCTGGGCCGCATGTATATGCGCTGGGCCGAGCGGCATAAGATGAAAGTCGAGACCATCGACTATCACGCGGGCGACCAGGCGGGGATCAAGTCGGTCACCTATCTGCTCAAGGGCGAAAACGCCTATGGTTATGCCAAGACTGAGAGCGGCGTGCACCGGCTGGTCCGGATCAGCCCGTTCGGTAGTGGTGATAAACGCCAGACGAGTTTTGCCAGTGTCTGGGTCTATCCGGTGGTCGATGAAAATATCGACATCGAAATTGTCGAGAGCGACCTGCGTATCGATACGTATCGCGCGTCAGGCGCGGGCGGGCAGCACATCAATACGACCGATAGCGCTGTCAGAATTACCCACATCCCGACCAACATCGTGGTGCAGTGCCAGAACCAGCGTTCGCAGCACAAGAACAAGGCGGAGGCCATGAACCAGCTTCGCGCACGCCTGTATGAAAACGAGCTGCAAAAGCGCGAAGCGGAGGCCGATGCGAACGCCGCGTCAAAGACCGACATTGGCTGGGGGCACCAGATCCGGTCCTACGTCATGCAGCCGTATCAGATGGTGAAGGACTTGCGCACTGGCGTGGTTTCGAGTTCACCGAGTGACGTGCTCGATGGCGATCTTGACCGGTTTATGGCAGCGGCCTTGTCGCAGCGCGTGACGGGTGAGAAGGTCGTTGTGGAGGATGTTGATTGATTGGGGGCACAGCCAGAAAAGTGTCAGACACTTTTTGTGACGATAGCCTTAGTCGGCGGCATCGGGCAGAAAAAGTGTCTGACACTTTTCTGGCTGGTTCGGTCCTTCTGTCGATGCTCCTCCTGACCGCCTGCAACAGCGGCACGGCGGCGCGGGAACCTATGCCGTCGGTATTTCCGGCCGCCGCACGCCCCGTTGCGGCGATCGTGTCAGCACGCTGGTCGGACGAAGACAGCCGCGACAAAGCGGGTGAATCAACAGGTGTTATGGACCGTGCGGGCGTGAAGCCGGGCATGACCGTGGCGGATATCGGGGCGGGCGAAGGCTATTATACGATTCGCCTGGCTGCGCGCGTGGGGGCCAAGGGCCGCGTATTGGCGCAGGATATTGTGCCCGAAGTGCGCGACAAACTCGCGGACCGCGTCGAGCGCGACAAGCTTGAAGCCGTAACAGTCAAACTCGGAACGCCCGATGATCCCGGCTTGCCCGCCAACAGTTTCGACCGAGTGTTCCTCGTGCACATGTATCACGAAATCGCTTCGCCCTATGCGTTCCTGTGGAACCTGCGTCCTGCGACAAAAGCGGGAGGGCGGGTGATTGTAGTTGATGCGGACAGGTCGACGAACCAGCATGGGACACCGCCCAAGTTGCTGCGGTGCGAGTTTGCGGCGGTCGGCTATAAGTTGGTGGATTTTTACCGGATGCCGTCGGCGGGGGGGTATCTGGCAGCGTTCGAGCCGGTCGGTGCACGCCCCGAGCCGGGGGCGATCAAAGCGTGTTCGGGTTAAGATACAATCTCGTCATTGCGAGCGAAGCGCGGCAATCCAGATTGCACTGTTCGACTGGATTGCTTCGCTAAGCTCGCAATGACGGACGTCAACTCAACGGATCGCCCTGATATTTCAACTCGAGATATTTGCCCTGCGTTGCGAGCTTTTCGAGGTCGCCGCGCGCGAGTTGCTCACTCATGCGGGTTAGTTCGCTGTCGACCACCGACAACCCGTCCACCAATTGCTTTTCGGGAATGATCCCGTCGGTGTTCGCGCGGCGAAGGCTTTCGGGGACGCGACCGTAGCCGCGGACGAGTTCGGGAAGTTCATCGGCAATAAGGCGGCGGATTTCGGCAGCGGCGGGTTCGTTTTCGTTTAAAGTCTGAAGCTGCGGGGCGAGTGCTTCGAGTTTGAGACCGATGCCGTCGCTGAGCGCTTGTGCCGGTGCGGGGAGCATCGCGCGTTGCGAGGCGAGCCATGTTTCGGTCCGGAGCGGGAGTTGCGCGAGCGCGGTCGTGGGGAGAGCCGCCGCGTCGGGCAAGCGTTCGCCGGGCATCATGATGATGCCGAGCGCGGCGAGCACCATCAGCAGCACGCCGACCATGACGCCGGTGGTGCCGATGGGCAGAATCAAGCCGATGATAAACATGGCGATGAAGATCGCGACGACGGACGCAAACACTCGCTTTGCCTTTCGCGTGGCCGAATGGCGCTGCGCCGCGCGCACCCGTGCCGAATATTTCGGCGGGGTCGTGACGCGGGTCAGCGTCGCTTCGGCTTTGGCAAGAACTTCGTCGGTGCTGTTCATTAGACTGGCGCGAACGGATTGACAGTTTCGTTTGCGCTGAGCCGCGCCTGCGATGCGCCTTCGGCACGGGCGATATAGCCCTTCGACTTTTCGACTTCGTTCGACAGCGCGTCGACCGTGGTTTTCATCGACACCAGCGACTTTGCCTTGAACACGTCGATGGCGTCCATTGTGTCGTAGATATTCTGGAAGGCGCGTTTGAGCGTGTCGAGGGGGATGGTCGATCCAGCCGCCTGTTCATGGATCGCAGCGGTGTTCTGTTTCAGTAACGTTCCCGTTGAATCGATGATGTTCGCGGTCGTCGTATTGAGCGCGGTAATCTGGGCAAGAACAAGTCGCTGGTTGGTCATCGCCTGGGCCACCGTCACTGCCGTACGGAGTGCCGACACAGTCGTGGTCGAAGCGCGGTCCACGCCTTTGACCAGTTCGACGTTGTTTTTCTTGACGAGATCAAGTGCGAGATAGCCTTGCACTGTAACCGCCATTTGCGTCAGTAAATCAGTTGTGCGCTGGCGGACGTAGAACAGTGCGCTTTCGCGGATGGCTTTGGCTTTGGCAGGGTCCGACGCTTCGAGTTCGAACGCCTTGGCTTCGAGTTTTGCGTCCAAGGCTTTCGACACATGGATCATCTGTTCAAGGCGACCCATCGCGGCCCACAGCGACTGGCGCTCGACCGAGATCGCCGCGTTGTCTTTCAGCAATTCATCCTTGCCCGACGATAGCCGCGTCAGGATCGACGCGATATGCGACTGCGATGATTTATAACCATCGAAATAATTGCGCATCTTGTTGCCGAACGGGATGATCCCGAACAGTTTTTTGGGCGCGAGCAGATTGCCCTGCTTGCCGGGGTCTAAGTCTTCGATCGTGCGGCGCAGTTCGGCAAGATCGGTGCCGACGCCGCCTTCCTTGTCCATCGCGCGGACGGGGCGGTCGAGGAAGCGGTTCGATTGCCCTGCAGCTTCGGCGATTTCGCGGCGGCCCATGTCGCTGATTTGGTCAACGCGTTTGCCGAATTCGGGTGAATTGACGTCTTGTGCGGCAAGTTCCTCGACGAACAAATCGGCTTTCGCTTCGAGCGCTGTGCGCTGCGTATCGTCGAGGGGAACGAGGCCACTCGCTTTCTCGGGCGAAACAGTCACAACCGGCTCGGGCGCTGTCAGTACGAGGTCGGCAGGTTCAGCAAGTTGGGTGGCCATGCGCGTCGATTCCTGTTGTCGTTGCGGACAAGATAGGCGCGACACTGTGTGTTATTCAAGTGACACGGGAAACATAGGGGTGTTCCTCCTGTGCGCCTAAACGATTCGTTTAGTGCGCGACGCGTGCGATCGCCGTAAATAACGGTTAAATCTCGGAGGGTCGTATGACAAATTTGGCGCAATCCGTTGGATCACCAAACCCCGCTTATCTTGCCCCTGGCCAGTCGCTCGCGCAGACGACGCCTGATGCACGGGCGAGAGCCATCATTGCGGGTGCAACGTCGGGGCGCGCCATCGATATTGCGCGGGTTGATGCAAGAATTGCCGAGATCAGAAATCCGACCGAACAAGCGCAAGTCCGCAGGGCTGTCGAAGCACGCTTGTCTCCGACGCAGGTCGGCGAGCTGCGCCGAGCCAGCGATCATCGCACCGCTGTTGTTGCCGGGCGGCCTGAAATCATTACGCGACCCGACGGCACGCGAACCGACGGGTTCGGTGTTCGCATTTCGGGGACGGAACCCGGTTATGATCCCGCGCGGTGGAACACAGGGGCAAACACACGGACGCAGGCGTTCAATAACTGCTACGCTTATGCCGTCAACGATCGGTCGGTTTCGCGCAGTAGCATGCCGCAGCCCGGTCAGCGAGCGAACGCACCGATGAATTACTATGATCGCAACGGGATCAGCATATCGCGTTTGCAAGCGGCAATTGCGGCGGACGGGCAAACGCAGGGCATAACTTGGCTTGGCAACACGCCAGCTTCGACGTTGAATGCTCCTGAAGGCGCATATATCGTCGCACTCGTCGTCGATAACCGTGACGCGACCCAGGATTATCATTGGTATCGCCATGACGCCGATGGCAGTTGGAGCGGCAAAGGCGGGGGCGGGCCAGCGACCAATCTTGATGGTTTGGGTAACCGCATTTTAGATCCGCGGACGGCAAACCGTTTCGTGTATGACGATGGTCCGAGGGGGCAATTGAATTACACAATGTTTGTGGGTTATTACGCTGTAATGCCGGGCGCACAGGTTGGGCCAAGCCGCTGATCTGCTGATCGCAGGAGGGAAAGACGATTGCGGACTAAGTTGGCACTGCTCGCGGCGATCCTGATTGTGGTATCCGGGTGTTCAGTCGAAGGAGGAAACGCCGTGGCCGCAAATGGGTTTAGCCCGTCAATCGCAGTTCAAAAGCCGCTCATGTTATCAGCGCTGAAACTGTCGCCTGAAACGACACAGGATATGATTACGGCGGCTTGGGGCGAAGCGCTGCCTTTCGGACCGGATCAGGCAATGTCGCGCTATTCGCTCGACAGCGGCGAGACTTTATGGCTGAGTTTTGGTAATATCTCGCCGCATAAGCTGGTTCGTGCCGTGCTCCTGAAAGATGATCCAGCACCTCGCGAACAAATATTGCTTGATACGCTCGGGACGACGAAACATCGCCGTTGCGATCAACTGGTGTTTTCGGGAACCGTGACCGAAGCACAGGTCAACGCAGCATGGGGCCCGCCAGATAATGTCGCCGGCTCGGGCATCGACAACTGGATGTATACGTTGGCCAATGGTGAGACCGCCGTTTTGAATTTTCTCGATGGCAAAGTGGCTGCTGTGCGGGGGTGCACGCGCTGAGCTTGCCGCAACGCACAAAATCCACTAGGCGCGCGGCTTACTTCCGAATTTCAGGATAACTCATGAGCCTCCGCAATGTGGCCATTATCGCGCACGTCGATCATGGCAAAACCACTCTCGTCGATCAGCTGTTCCGCCAGTCAGGCACGTTCCGCGACAACCAGCGCATCGAAGAACGCGCGATGGATTCGAACGA
>JANOVZ010000012.1:0-3842 GCA_031417655.1 Sphingomonas sp.
CCCTGAGCCCGTCGAAGGGCTGCCCTTCTGAGTGCCCGTGGCAAAAAAGAAGGACAGGGCTTCGACAAGCTCAGCCTTAACGGCATGTGTGGCAAGGATGGATCAATAGACATCCGCCGCTGTCATCCTATATGAGGCGCAAACCCCCGGGGATTAGATACCGACATGGCGAGTGCTGCCGATAATTTAGCAACCAATATCAACCTGTCCAAATTCGGACAGGCGACCGAACTTAAAAAGCGCCTGTGGTTCACCATTGGCGCCTTGATCGTGTTTCGGTTTTTGTCGCATGTCCCACTGCCCGGTGTTGATCCGCGCGCACTGGCGACGCTCTATGATACGACGCGCGGCGGCGTGCTCGACTTTTTCAACACGTTTTCGGGCGGTTCGCTCGAACGGATGAGCCTCATCGCGCTCGGCGTCATGCCTTATATTACGGCGTCGATCGTCATCCAGCTGTCGACATCGCTGTCGCCCAAACTCGCCGCCATCAAGAAAGAAGGCGAAAGCGGGCGCAAGCGGCTGAACCAGTATACCCGCTATGGCACGGTGTTCCTGACCGCGATCCAGGGCTATTTCATCGCCGTCGGCCTCGAAGGCTGGGGCGCATCGACGGGCATGTCGGCCGTGGTCGAACCCGGCATGATCTTCCGCGTCGCCTGCGTCATTTCGCTCATTGGCGGCACCATGTTCCTCATGTGGCTGGGCGAACAGATCACCAGCCGCGGTGTCGGCAACGGCGTGTCGCTCATCATCATGGCGGGTATCGTGTCGCAATTGCCCAAAGCGATCGTCAATCTCCTCGAAAAGGCCCGGACCGAAGGGTTTGATTTCGGCTTGCTGCTCGTCCCGGTATTCGCGTTCGCGCTCGTCCTGTTCATCTGTTTCATGGAGCGCGCGCAGCGCCGTGTGCTGATCCAGTATCCCAAACGCCAGACCGCGCGCGGCATGATGCAGGGCGACAAGAGCTTCCTGCCGCTGAAGATCAACACCGCCAACGTCATTCCGCCGATCTTTGCCTCGTCGCTGCTGCTGATGCCACTGACGATCGTGCAGTTTGCGGGGCAGCAGGTTGCCGGCGAAAGCCGGTGGGGCGATTTCGTCCTGCTGATCACGACGTCGCTACAGCATGGGTCGCCGCTGTACATGACGCTCTATGCCGCCGGCATTATCTTCTTTGCGTTTTTCTATACCGCCGTCGTGTTCAACCCGGAAGAAACCGCGGAAAATCTGAAGCGTCATGGCGGGTTCATTCCCGGCATCCGTCCCGGCAAGAACACCGAGACTTATCTCGATTACGTCCTGACGCGCATCACGGTCATCGGGGCGGCGTACCTGACTCTGATCTGCCTGATCCCCGAATTTCTGACCGCGCGCATGGGCATCTCGCTCGCGCTCGGCGGCACGAGCCTGCTCATCGTCGTCAACGTCACCATGGACACGGTCACGCAGATCCAGAGCCATCTGCTCGCACATCAATACGGTGATCTTATCAAGAAGGCGAAGCTCAAAGGGGCTCGCGCGCGTTAATCAGGGGGTACGGGGCCGTGAACATCATCCTGTTGGGCCCGCCGGGCGCAGGCAAAGGCACGCAGGCGCAGCGCCTGGTCGACGAACGCGGCATGGTCCAGCTTTCGACCGGCGACATGCTGCGCGCGTCGGTCAAGGACGGCACACCCGTCGGCTTGCAGGCAAAGGCCGTCATGGAAGCCGGTGCGCTTGTCTCCGACGATATTGTCTCGGGCCTTATCGGTGAAAAGCTCGATAGCATGACGCCCGATCAGGGCGCGATTTTCGACGGGTATCCGCGCACGCAAGCGCAAGCAGTGTCGCTTGATGAAATCCTGACCGCTCGCGGCCGCACGCTCGACCATGTTATCGAACTCGGGGTCGATGAGGACGCGCTCGTCGACCGAATCACCGGTCGCTATAGTTGCGCCAAATGCGGCGCGAATTATCATGATCGTTACATGTTGCCGACTGTCGCGGGGGTTTGTGATACATGCGGGTCAACTGAATTCAAGCGCCGCCCCGACGACAACGCCGAAACTGTCCGCACGCGTATGGCCGAATATCGCGGCAAGACTGCGCCAATCATGCCGATCTATGAAGCGCGCGGACTGCTAAAGCGTATCGACGGGATGGCCGATATCGCGCATGTCAGCGCAGCGATTGAGGAAATTTTGAGACGCTAAATGATAGCGCCCCCGAGTAAATGCTCAGGGGCGCTAACGGTGCATAGGTCCTCGCTTAGGCGGTTATCATATTTGCATTTGCCCGGCGACGGCGCAGGCCAACCCCGACAAGACCGAACCCAGCAAACATCATCAGCCATGTTGCCGGTTCAGGAATGGCCGCAACGCCCACGAGTGTGCCGTTGATCGTAAACGGCACATCAGCCCCCTGCTGTGCACCCGCATCGACCACCGGCGCAAACGCCGCGCCAGCAAGCGACTGGAACGCGTTGCCGGTACCCAGCGAGCCAACAACTGGCGGTGCCCAAGGTCCCGATGCGGCAGTGCCATCCATTGACCATGTGAGATAATAGCTGCCCGCCGCCAGGATAAGGTCAGGTATATCGGCACTGAGACGATAGATGGCCCGGTTTGTGGCGGTCAGCGTCGTGTCGGTCACCCGGTAACCCATGAGGCCGCCGTTGGTCACGGCTGTCGTGCCCGATGCGATGATCGTGCCCGTGTTGACGTTGCCCGAAACGATACTCCAGGTTGCGGTCGTAAACGTAAAGCCAACCGCGCTCGTCTGATAGCTGTAAAAATCAAGCGAGCTGACATTCCAGCCCGCGCCAGCAACACTGAAATTATCAGCCACGCGGTTATTATTGAGCGTCTGGGCGCCAAAGCCAAGCGTCGTGGCGGGCAGGCTGAGGACTGATAAACCGCTGCCGTTTACGACGGCGCCATTATTGAACAGCACAGCGGCATTGCTGACCGCAGGCACAGAAATCGAAAGGGCCGCAGCAGCGGCGAACGCAAAACGCTTCATCTCTAAAAACCCCTGTTAAAGTGACTGAGTGACGCAACTTATATTATGATCCAAGATTGTTCACATATTTACCCGACAAAGTCGATTCTCACGCTTCGTTAAATACATGTTAACATGCACATGTCCTGTTTTGAAACGAAATGTGCGTATAACCGCCGACGATGGTGACGAAGCAGATGTGCGAGCGACTCGCTTGACACCTGCGGCTGCGCTCCGTATCGCGATCCAATTCCGAACCAACGGCATCCGGCGAGCGTTTCTGCGCGCGTCGGCATTTCGGCGTTTTGGGAATGGACGCTTGGATATGGGGTGGCTTGCCAGACACTCTGTGGAGCTGAGGAGATTAAAGTTCATGGCACGTATTGCGGGGGTCAATATCCCCACCAACAAGCGCGTTCACATTGCGCTGACTTATATCCACGGTATCGGGAATACCAAGGCCGTGGAAATCACCACGAAGCTGGGCATCGATGCGCAGCGCCGCGTGCAGGATCTGACCGATCAGGAAGTGTTGCAAATCCGCGAAACGATTGACGCCGATCATACGGTCGAAGGCGATCTTCGTCGCAACACCGCGATGAACATCAAGCGTCTGATGGATCTCGCCTGCTATCGTGGCCTTCGCCACCGCAAGGGGCTCCCCGTTCGCGGCCAGCGCACGCACACCAATGCTCGCACCCGCAAGGGCAAGGCCAAGCCAATCGCCGGCAAGAAGAAGTAAGCGCGCACAGCGCACCTTCTTTCCCGTTTCGGCTCAAGTCAGGATTTTTCGATGGCACGCGAACCAGCACGTATCAAGCGCCGCGAGCGCAAGAACATCACCAGCGGCGTTGCACATG
>JANOVZ010000013.1:0-9721 GCA_031417655.1 Sphingomonas sp.
TCGTTTCAATGGTTCGGGCTTGCCGATGCCCGTAAACGGATGCCGTTGGCATTCAAGCATTAGTGCGTTGATACGCGCTAAAGTCTTTGTGTCTTCAGCCTGCCAACCGAGATAGTCTTGCCAAGCGGCCAGCCGAAAAACAACGTTCAAGGAAAAATTAGCTCGTGCACTTCACCGCGACCGGCATCAAGCTCCTTGATACCGTCCATCAGGTGCTTCGCATTTGCGGGCGACGCCAGCAGATAAAGCGTTTCCTCCATCCCGGCCCATTCACTCTCGGAAATGATGACGACACCTTCCCCCCGCTGCCGGGTGATCGCAATCGGGGCGCGGTCGGCGACAACTTTGTCGATCACCGATTTGAGATTCTCGCGGGCTTCGGAATAGCTGATGGCTTGCATGCACAGTTCATTGGACAATAATCTGTCCAATGTCAAGGTCAGCAAAGAAACCCCTTTCCTACACGCCCCCGTTATGTTCCAAATAGGTTCATGACAAAATCACCTTTCCCGCCCGGATTCGAAGATCCGGAAACCCCCGCTCCGAAACCCTCGACGTCGCTGATCGCCGCTTCGGATCACAACCCGACCCCTGCCGAAATCGAAGCCGAGATTGACGCCCACGGCTTTGATCCGGCTGACTATCAGTGGGTGCCCGTCCTTCGCAAACGCCGCGCCGATGGCTGGTCGCCCGAGCGGCAGCGCGATTTCATTGCCCGGCTTGCTGACACAGGATCGGTGAAGGACGCAGCGCGGATGACCGGCATGTCCGAACAATCCTGTTACCGCCTGCGCCGTTCACCGGGTGGCGAGAATTTCGCGGCGGCGTGGGATGCCGCGATCCAGCAAGCGTCGATGCGGCTCGTCGATGTCGCCTTCGAACGTGCGCTCAACGGCGTTGCGGAGAAAATCGAGTATGACGCGAACGGCGATCCCATGGAGCCGCGCCGTCGCTATAATGACCGGCTGCTGATGTTTCTCCTGCGCGCGCACCAGCCCGAGCGTTACCGCTTTGCCAACCATGACGCGCGGCTGGCGAATGAGCCGGCGGCCCCGCTCGCGCCGTCACTGCCCGACGCCATGGCGCGGCTCGAACCCGCGATGCCCGCCGCGCCGCAATTGATGGCCCCGCACAATGACCCGGTCTGCGCGATGCAGGTTGCAGATATTCTCGACGGTGAATTGCCCCGTCATTACCGCCAAGAAGCCTTCGGCGAAGATTATGATTTTACCGCCGAACCGGTGAATGTCGCGCTCGAACGCTCCTTGGCACAGGCCAAACGCGCCAACGCAGCGTCAAGGCCGAATTTGGCGGATTATCAGGACTCCTTGGACTAACTTTTGACTAACTTTTGAAGATGGCGGGCGGTGGCCAAACTGCGCCACGCCGGTCCGTCACCCCGCGCCCCTAATCAAACAAATCCTCAAGGAACGACTTCTTACGCTTCCCATAAGGATATTTGGACGGCTGGGCATAGCCATAGCTGGGGTTGGCATAGCCTGAGGGTGGCGGGGCCATTTGTTGGGGCGGCGGTGCCGCGACGGGCGGGGGCGCGTTCTCGTTCGCGCTGCGTTCGATGATCTTGTCGAGCTCGCCGCGATCAAGCCACACGCCGCGGCACTGCGGGCAGTAATCGATCTCGACGCCCTGGCGCTCGCTCATGGTCAGCGGCACCTTGCACACGGGACACGGCATTCCGACGGCGGCATTGGTCATGATGAACTCCTCTGGGTTAAGCAGTCCGACATCATCGCCGCACGCGCAACGATCAGAGGGGCCCGGCCTGTCCGAATAATTTGGGCATGTCGCACCGCGCTTTCAAGGGTGCGTTGATCCGCATCACCGCGCTGACATCGCTGATCGCGTTTAGCCGGACAGCAGCCAGATTTATCGGGCGACGGCGCGCATTTCCGGGGCTACGGATACCCAAGTCCACTTATCGCCCACGAGTTCTTTGCCCGAATGACCGACGAATCGCTGCGTTTCGCCCACTCCCCTAATTATGCATCACAGGTCGCAGCGAATGCCAGCAGTGCGCTTGCGCTCAGTGCGGTTTTTGCCGTGATCATGTGTCGCCTCGCCATCTGGTTTCCGCCGACGATGGCAACATTTTGGACGATGCGCGATTTCTGGCTGGCGCTGGCATCGACCTTTCAGGATTATTGCGTGTTGCTTGTGCTGATCTGCCTGCATTGGTTTGCGTGTGCAGCGGGCGGGCGCGGGATGGGCAGGCGACGAACGATCATCGACAGCATTTTTGCCATCCTCTATTTTGCGTTTATCGCCATCATCACATCGAACGTGATCAGCATTCATTCAATCGGCGCGGTCCTTGATCTCAACTGGTTCGGCGATGTCAATCCGAGCAACAGCAGCACGATATTTGCAATCCTGAGCAGCATCATGACGCGGAGCAAAGTCATCCTGATCATCGGATGTCTGATCGGCGCGCCGCTCGTCGCGCTTTTCATTCACCGGATAATCAGGGGACAAATCCGGACCTATACGATCCTTGCCGCTGTGATCGCATTAACGACGGGTGGTATGAGCGCCGCACTGCCCGCGCCTGCTGACAGCTTTTCGCGAACATACAAGACGCGCAGCCCGATAGCTGGTGCCATCAAAAGCGTTCTGTTCCCGTCTGTGACGGAACAATTGCTGGCAGGCGAAGCGGGCGTCGATCCAGCGGCTGAGGCGAAAATCGGCACAAGAGATTGGCTCGCAGCGCCACATCCCGCTGTTGTTGCCTGCTGCAAGGGTATGAATATCGTCCTGATTACCATCGACAGCGTGCCCCTGAAGCGAATGTCGCGCGAATATGTTCTGAAGCATGCGGATCGGCATCCAAATCTGGCGCAGCTTTACCGGCGCAGCATTGCTATTGATGACTTCTACACGAATTATCCGAGTTCGACCGAAGCGCTCGGGGTCATGCTCGGGTCGGTCTATGCCTCGAACGAGCCCTTGGCGAACAGTGTCAAGCAGTGGACGGATCGCGACGTGGCGACGCTTCCCGCCTTGCTGGCGGCAAACGGCTATACCAGCGCGCATTACCTCTCGGGTGAAATTGCCTATGATGGCGTAAACGCTTTTTTGAAAGATCGCGGATTCTCAAAGATAGAAGATAGCTACAGTATAAAATGTGGCCCCGATGACGCTGCCCTGCGCGCAATTTACACGACAAGTGGCGATGATTGCATTGCAAATGCTGCGGCGCGCTGGGTTGCAGCCGTGCCATCATCCCCGTTCTTTCTGTGGGTTTGGTTCACCAATCCGCACACCCCCTATTTCATCAACCGGCAACCCCTTGACGGGACCCAAGGGCGATCCGCTGAGCGCCACGCCGAATCGCTCCGCGATACCGATGCCGCCATTGGTAAAGTGCTGCGTTCACTCGAAGCACGCCAGCTGATCGACAACACAGTGATCATTTTGGTGGCGGATCACGGCGAAGCCTTTGGCGAACATGGGCTCTTTTATCACGGCACTTCATTGCACGATGAACAGGTCCGCATTCCGCTGCTGATTAGCGCACCGTCGCTGGCCAAGGATGTGGTCGTCGATACGCTGGGCAGCACGATTGATCTTGCGCCGACAATCACCGGGCTGCTTGGTTTGCCCACGCCCGCCGACTGGCAGGGACAAAGCTTATTCGCCGAAGACCGAAAGTCGCGCGTCTATTTCACGGCTTTGTCCGCCGGGCGCATGGCCGGTTATCGCGAAGGCCATATGAAATATATCCTGTCGAGCCTCGAGGATCAGCCGTTTGCCTATGATCTGACAAAGGATCCTGGTGAGCAACATCCTATTGCGCTGTCGACAGTGGCGCGGCGCATTGTCGCGGCAAGGCTGGGTGCCTTCGTTCACGACCGGAACGCGATGCGTTGGACCAAGCCACAGGTTGCGATTCGACGATAAGCAATGGTCTACGGCCGCGCACGCTAGCCAATATGGCCGCATCGCCAGCAATCGCCATAGCCAAGCGGATAATAGGTCGCGCCGCAGGTCGGGCACGGGGCGGCGTCACCCATCGGCACATAAGGTGCCCAGCCTTGACGTAACGCGTGGATTGCCATCGCCTCCTCGCCACTATGCGCCACGAACGTATATTGCAGGAGGGCATGCTCACTGAGTTGACCGTTGTCACGATTACGTTGGACATCCTGAGCGCGCAGCAGGGCAAGACCGTTATCCTCGGGATCAAACCAGCATTGATACGGGGTCGCGGTACCCGAACTGACGTTATCCGGCGTAGGCGAACGAGGCACGCTCACCCGCCGCGATTGGTGACAAAGTCGACATGAGTTCTCGATTTGACAGCCGCAATCGAGACCCAAAAGGCTGCGCCATCCTTTGCACGCATGCCCGAGATCGTGCCGTCACGTCCTGAAAGGTTGAAACCCCGCTTGCGGTAAAATGCTTCGACTTCTGCGACAGGCCGGGCAATCGCGTAACGCACGATGCGCAGCTTGCAGGTGGCGGCGTTGCTGCCCGCTGCTTCGCTGACCTTCGCCGTCTCGGGCAAAGCGAGGTCAGCGGGGAGCCGCGCCATCCACGCAAAGGCATAGTCGATCTTAGGATCGCAGCCCTTGAATGCCGGATCGCGTAGCCGCAGCGCCGCAACCTGCCCGAGAGTTTGCGTTGGAGTCCCCGCCTCGACATCCGTGGGCACCGCTACCGAACCGCCACCATGCTGAAGCTCCAGCCGAGGGTCGGCCATGATCGGATCGGACAACGCATCGGTGATCGCCGGATCCGTTTCGTTAACTGCAGCATCGGGTTTTGCAATTCCGCATGCTGACAATGCCATAAGCAGGGCAAGCGACCGCATCAGATCGCGGTGATCGTCAGCGGCAGACCGTCGCGCGGCTTGGGGATCGGCCATGCCTGCCATTTCTTGCCGCTACGCTCCGCCAAGTCGATGCGGTGCTTGCGCAACAAATGCCACATTAAGATTTTTGTCTGCATATAAGCAAAGTGGAGACCCAAGCACATATGCGCGCCACCGCCGAACGGCACCCAGGCATATTTATGACGTCCCTTCGCTGCTTCGGGCGTGAAGCGCATCGGATCGAATGTCTCAGGGTCGGGCCAATATTCGGGCATGTGATGAGCATAAGCGGGTTGGATACCCACGAACGTGCCAACCGGAAAATCATAGCCCCCGAACGAAAAAGCTTTCAAGGCACGACGCGGCAGCGACGGCACGGGCGCCATAAAGCGCAGCGATTCCTTAAACGCCATTTCGGTCAGCGTCATTTCACCGAGCCGGTCATAGGGCAAGTCGTCGCCGTTAACGCCGAGCCCCTCCATTTCGGCGCGCAACTTGTCCTGCCATTTGGGGTTTTGCCCGAGCAGCATGACCATCGACGTGACCGAAGACGTGATCGTGTCATGCGCGGCCATCATCAAGAAATTCATGTGATCGACAATGGCGGGGTCGCTCAAATAGCTGCCGTCGTCATTGGTCGTCCGGCAAATCTGGCTGAACATGTCATTCGCATTGCCAGCGCGGCGCTTCGGCACTTCGGAGCCGAAATAATCAAGCAGATACTTCCGCCCCGCCACGCCGCGTGCCATCGGCGTGCCCGGAATTGGCAGCCGAATTGGCGTCACGGTTGCTTGCACCATGTCAACAAAAGCCTTGTTGATCTTCACTGCTTCGGGGCCGAACGGAATGCCGAGGAACGATGTCGCGGCGAGGTCGAGCGTTAGCGCCTTGATCGCCGGATAGAATTTGATTGGCTTGCCCGACCAGCTCGCCATCCGCGCCTTGATCCCAGTATTCAGCGCATCGGCATACATCCGCATTGGTTCAGGTTTGAATGCCACGGAGAGGATGCGGCGATCAGCGCGGTGCTTGTCGCCATCAATCAGCATCAGCCCGCCGGGGAACAGCTGGTTGAGCATCGGACCCCACCCTTGCTCGGATGAAAACACCTTGTCCTTGTCGAAAAGGACGAGCTCGTTCGCGTCTGCACCGAGCAATTGTACGTAACGACCGCCAAAGCTGTGCGTGCGATAAATTAGCCCATATTTTGCCACCATCCGTTTTGTAAATCCGTGCGGATCGGCCAACTGCAGCAAGGTTGTGCCGACGAGTGGCCAACCGTCGGTGCCGGGGACATAATCAACGGCTTGGCCTTGCGCCAGCGGGAGCCAGTGCGGATTGGCAGGAAATGTGTCGGCGCGCGGCATCGGCTGATCCTCTCGGTTCCCCGATACTTAAACGCCTTTAGGTTTCAGTTAAAGACCGAGCACGCGCGCAGTGATCAGTCGCTGTCCGGCTTTCTTGACTGCATCAATCAAGACGCTCTTTCGTTTGGCCGTTTGTGTGCAAAACCCTGGCGCTTGTGATGCCGTCACGGCCTGCGAATTGGCGGCGGTGTCGAGCATCAAGAACTGTTCGCCAGGCAACGCATTTTGGGCAGCTTGCCTTGCAAGCGAGAGCGCCAGCGTTTCCGCCGGGGCAAGCGTTACTTTGTTGGGGCACGTATCCGCTGCCTTTTGGACGGTCGCGCCGTTACCGAGCACAACTTTGGCGAGATCACCAAGGCCAAGCGCATAGGCTGGCGTCGTCATCATCAGGCCCGCAATCACCGTTGCGCCGAATCTCACTATCATTAATTTTCCCCTCGCTACTGCACCCACGCCGTTCATGTTACAGGAGTTACAGCCAAATCCAAGAGCGCTTGACGCCCCTCAGTTCTCCATGCCAGACAACCGTATTATTCGGTCAATACAGAGGCTTCTCCCTTATGCGCTCGCTTGCTCTCGCTCTTGCCCTCGCGGCTCCGATCCTGACGGTTCCCACTGTTGCGATCGCGCAAACCGCACCGACGGCGCTCACGACTGCTCAGCAGCTCCGCAAACTCTTCGTCGATAGCGACGAAGCGTCGCTTAAGCGCAATCCACTAAGCGCGCTGTTCCGTGGCGATTTGCGCTATGCTGACCGCCTCGGCGATATCGGCACTGAAGCGTCTTTCAACGCTGACCGCACGGCGGGCGAGTCGGACCTGAAGGCTTTGCGCGCCATTCCGCGTGCCAGCCTCAGTGCGACCGATCGGATTGCCTATGACGTGTTCGAAGCGCAGACGCTTGACGCCCTCAAAGGGCTGACGCCCGAAATCCTCACGCTTACCAAAGTGCGACCAATCAACCATTTTTTCGGCTTTCACACTTTCTATCCGACATTTGCCAGCGGGAAGGGCGCCGCACCATTCAAGACCGTTGTCGATTATGACAACAACCTAAAACGCCACAAACAGTTTGTTGAGCTGATCGACCGTTCGATTGGTCGGTTCCGCGAAGGGATGGTGACGGGCGTCGTTGAAACCAAGCTGACCATCCGCAATGTCATCGATCAACTCGATGCACAGTTGAAACAGACCCCCGAAGAGTCACCCTATTTCGCGCCTGCCAAGGCGATCCCCGAAGCGTTTAGCGCGGCAGACAAAGCGCGCATCCCCAGCGAATATCGGGCTGCCATCGCTGACGGCATCTTCCCGTCTTATCGTCGGCTGCGCGCTTTCCTTGCCGATGAATATCTCGTCGTAGCGCGTGAGGAAGTTGGCCTGAGCGGGATGAAGGGCGGCGCGATCCTTTATCAACAGCTGATTGAGAGCACGACAACGTTGCCGCTCAAGCCCGATGCGATCCATAAGCTTGGCCTAAGCGAAGTCGCGCGCATCCGTACCGCAATGGAAGGAGTCAAAACCGAAGTCGGGTTCAAGGGAACGCTCAACGAGTTTTTCGAAAAGCTCCGCACGGATCCCAAGCTGAAACCCACATCGCGCGATGCATTGACCGCGGGCTATTATGCGATCGGCAAAAAGGTCGATGCGGCTATCGGTACCTATTTTTCGACTCTGCCCAAGACCAAGCTTGAAATTCGCCCCTATGAGCCATTCCGCGAGAAGTTCGAAGCCGGCGGGTCCTATGAACAAGGCACACCCGACGCCAAACGCCCCGGCGTTTTCTACTTCAACGCCTATGACCTACCCTCGCGGACGACTCCGGGGATGACGACACTTTACTTGCATGAAGGCGCGCCGGGGCATCATTTCCAGATCAGCCTTGCCCAGGAAAATGCTGAATTGCCGCCCTTCATGCGCTTTGGCGGCAACACGGCATATGTCGAGGGTTGGGCGCTGTATGCCGAAACGCTGGGCTACAAGATGGGGTTCTACAAAGATCCCTATCAGCGATTTGGTACGCTGTCGGACGAAATGCTTCGTGCGATGCGATTGGTCGTCGATACTGGGTTGCATTCGAAAGGCTGGGGACGCGACCAATCGATTGCCTATATGCTGGCGAACAGTGACATGGGCAAAACCGACGCGACTGCCGAAGTCGAACGCTACATCGCGATCCCGTCACAAGCGCTGGCCTACAAGATCGGCGCGATGACCATCCAGCGCCTGCGCGCAAAAGCCGAAAAGGCACTGGGGCCGAAGTTCGACATCCGAAAATTCCACGCCCAAGTGCTGATGACCGGCGCGCTGCCACTGACGGTGCTGGAAAAGAAAATTGATGATTGGGTGAAGGCGGGCGGTGTTTGATCGTTACCTGATGCGAGGGTAGCGGCGTTGCCCCGTTCGGGCTAAGGCGCGCGCGATGACTGGTTTGGTTCCTGTGATGATCGGCGGCGCGCTCGGCGCCGGTGCGCGATATTTGATAAGTTTGGTGCTGGCATCGTCGTGGGCGACGCTCGCGGTCAATCTGATCGGCGGGCTGGCGATGGGGCTGCTGATCGGAACATTGGCACGCGATAGTGAGAGTTGGCGGTTGTTTGCGGGCGTCGGGGTGCTCGGCGGGTTTACGACTTTTTCTGCCTTTGGGCTTGAAAGCTGGGGCATGATCGAGCGCGGGCACTATCCAACGGCGGCGCTCTATGTGACGGCGAGCGTTGTCGGCGCGGTGTTGCTGACCGGACTTGGTCTGTGGATTACACAGCGGTGACCGATACTGTCCGCCAGTTTACCGTTGCCGCCGACGACGACGGTATCCGGCTTGACCGCTGGTTCAAGCGACATTTGCCCGATGCCAGTTTTAACATCGTCTCACGCTGGGCGCGGACTGGGCAGCTCCGCGTTGACGGCGCACGGGCGACGCCGGGGGACCGGATCATCACGGGCCAGATCATCCGCGTGCCGCCTGCCGAACCGGGCATGGCGAAGGTGGCGGCAGAGCGTCCGAAGCGTGCCGTCTCGAACCTGAGCGAAGACGAAACCGCGTTTGCCCAGAGCCTCGTCATTTATAAGGACAATGCCGGGCTGGTGCTCAACAAACCCCCCGGCCTCGCGACACAAGGGGGGTCGGGCACCGTCGATCATGTCGACCGGCTGCTCGACGCGTTGACCTATGAAGGCAAGGGGCGGCCCAAGCTTGTCCACCGCCTCGACAAGGACACATCGGGTGCCCTCCTCGTCGCGCGCACCCCCCGCGCTGCTGCGCATTTTGCCACCGCCTTTTCCAGCCGCACCGCGCGCAAAGTCTATTGGGCAATCATCGTCGGCGTGCCGGACATCCATGACGGCATGATCGAGCTGCCCATCGCCAAGCAACCCGGCACCGGCGGCGAGAAAATGCACGTCGACGAGAAAGAAGGCAGCCCCGCGCGGACGCGATACAGGGTGGTCCAGCGCGCAGGCAATGTCGCGGCGTGGGTCGAGCTGCAACCCTTCACCGGGCGCACGCATCAGCTGCGCGTCCACATGGC
>JANOVZ010000014.1:0-10569 GCA_031417655.1 Sphingomonas sp.
TAGATCCGATCAATGAGCGCACAAAAAGCACCGACTTCATCGACAACCTGATCATCGCGGCAAAAAATATGCGCGTCGTCCTGCGTAAATTGTCGAACGCGCATGATGCCATGCAACGCCCCATGCGCTTCATTGCGGTGACAACAGCCATTTTCATAGAAACGCAACGGCAGGTCACGGTAGCTTTTGATGCCCTGACGAAAAACCATGATATGCGCAGGGCAATTCATAGGCTTCATAGCCATCCAATTGGCATCGGGGGCCACCGTCGGCGCGCCGCTTTCGCCATCGGGGACGATGTCCGGCACGGCGAACATGTTTTCAGCATATTTCCCCCAATGGCCCGACTGCTCCCATTGTCGGACATCCATCAGCTGTGGGGTCTTGATCTCCTGATAGCCCGCACCGTGAATTGCGCGACGCATGTAATCTTCCAATGCGCGATAAATGACGTAGCCATTGGGGTGCCAAAAAACCGAGCCTTGTGCTTCGGATTGCAGATGGAACAAGTCCAGGTCTTGGCCGATGCGTCGGTGGTCACGCTTGGCGGCTTCCTCGAGCCGGACCAGATGCGCGTCGAGCTGTTTTTTGTTCAGCCAGCCGGTGCCGTAGATTCGGCTGAGCATCGCGTTGGCCTGATCACCGCGCCAGTATGCTCCCGACACCCGCGTCAGCTTGAACGCCTGCGGGTCGAGCTTGCCCGTCGAAGCGAGATGCGGGCCGCGGCACATGTCGAGCCAGTTACCGGCCCGATAGACTGTCAGTTCCTCACCCTCAGGCAAGCCCGCGGCCCATTCGGCCTTGAATGTCTCACCTTCGGCCTGCCATTTCGAGATCAGGTCGGTTCGGCTCCACACTTCGCGCACGAGCTTTTCGTCGCGGCCAATGATGGCCCGCATTTCCGCCTCGATGGCGGGCAAGTCTTCTTCGGTAAACTGCCGTTCCTTCGGCGCGAAGTCATAATAGAAGCCGTCATCGGTCGACGGTCCGAACGTAATCTGCGTGCCGGGAAACAGGTTTTGCACCGCTTCGGCAAGCACATGCGCAAAGTCATGCCGCGCCAGTTCAAGCGCATCGGCCTCATCACGTGCCGTAATCAGCGCCAGTGTCGCATCATTCTCAAGCGGGCGCATAATGTCGCGGACTTCGCCATCGACCCGCGCCGCGATGGCGGCCTTGGCAAGCCCCGGGCCAATGCTCGCGGCAATATCGGCAGGCGTCGTGCCGGGGGCCACTTCGCGCACCGAACCGTCGGGCAGACTTATTTTTAGCATAACTGACATAGTGCGCGCATATGCCGCCCTCATTCAAATGCGGCAAGGGCGACGAACCGATGAAACCCAATGGGCGGAAACGGGTTATCCTCGCCGGAGTTTCCAAAAGGATTAGTGATGGCGTTTCTGAAAGCAGTGATCTTCGGCGCCATCGGCACGCTGACCGAAACATCGGAGATGCAGCGGCAGGCGTTTAATCAGGCCTTCGCCGACGCCGGGCACGATATTGTCTGGGATGAAGTGACTTACCGTGGATTGGTCGCGGGTTCGCAGGCGGTTGTGGGCGGGCAATCGCGCATCCGGACCCACGCCGCCGCGCGGGGGATTGAGCTTGACGATAGCGCAGTCGCCGCCTTGCACGCGACAAAAAGCAGCAACTTTCAAGAGATGATGACGCGCGACGGCCTGCCACTCAACCGCGGTGTCGAGACATTGATTGCGGATGCAAAGCAAGCAGGACTGTCGGTTGCGTTTGCTTCCACCACGTCGCGCGCCAACATCGATGCGATGTTTGCGGCAATGCGTCCCGCGATTCGAAATCAATTTGATGTGATATTGTCGGGCGAAGATGCCGACGGTGTGAAGCCTTCGCCCGCCATTTACTTGGCGGCGCTCGAAAAGCTTGGGCTCGATTCGAGTGAAGTGATTGCCATCGAGGATAGTGCTCCAAGCATGGCCGCAGCTTTGGCGGCGGGGATTGCGACATTTGTCGTACCCGGCAAATTGTGGGTCGGCGGCAGTTTCGATGGGGCGTCTGCAGTGCTGCCCGACCTTGACGGCGTTACCGTCGAACGGCTCAGCGCATTGCTGGGCCGCGAGCCGATCGCGGCCTAACCAAACGGCACGACCTTGTTCGCCACATCATGGCCGATGTCGGCGCGGCCGAGATAGGGAAGACCCGACAGCTCGCACCAGTGCTTGGCGATCGCTTCCTCGTCCATGCCGAAATCGGGGTTGTTGGGCGTGATCGGGGCACAGCGCCCGAGCATGATCCCTGCGGCTTTATGGATCGCGGGGTTTGAAGTGATTTGGAAAAAACAGCGGTCGATGGCGTAAAGCGCTTCGTCGACTTCTTCGATCATCAGCGTGCGACCGGTTAAATCGGGCTGCAATGGCGTGCCGAGCAATTGGCACAGCACCATCAAGTTGAATGCCGCATATTTGCCGCCGCCTGCATCATAGGGCAGCTCGCCGAAATAATAGCGCAAGCGGGGTTCGCCGCGCAGGATCAACCATTCAAGCGTCCGCGCGACGGCATCATCGCCACCGGGTTTGTTGATGTCGATCGGCATTGGCGCATGGACGGGCTCGCCAATCCCCTTTGCCAGCAACCCCGCGAGAATGAACCCGTTGTCGCTGTAACCGAGAAACGGTTTTTTCTTCGCGGCTGGCCCCATCCGCGCAATCGCGCCCTCGGCGATGCGGTTCGATCCGTAACCACCGCGTGCGAACCAAACGGCATCGACTTTGGGGTCATTGGCGACGTCGACCAGCGCATCCTCGCGTGCCTTGTCCGACCCTGCGAAATGGCCCGATGACAGGAAACATTGCGGGTGAAAGACAATCTCGGGCGCTTTGTCACCGAACCTTACCTGCGCCAGTGTGATGACTTTCTGCGGCACATCGGCAGGCAACATATTGGCTGGTGCGACAACGGCAATCTTCACGGCTTGCTCCCCTTCGACGAATTGATGATAGCGCGAAAATGACAAAATCCTATTTCTTCGTTGGCATTGGCGGTTCGGGCATGTTGCCGCTCGCTGAAATTGTGGCGGCGCAGGGGTGCACGGTCGCCGGTTCGGACCGCTCACTCGATCAGGGGCGGCTGGGCGCGAAGTTTGAAGCACTGGCGGCGCGAGGCATCGGATTGTATCCGCAGGATGGAAGCGGCTTGGTGTCAGATGATCAGATTGTCGTCGCCTCGGCAGCGGTAGAGGCAACCGTTCCCGACATTATCCGTGCAACCGAACTGGACTGCGCGCGGGTAACGCGAGCGGAGTTGCTGGCCGAACTGTTCAACGCGGCACCGGTCAGCATTGGCGTTGGCGGGACGAGCGGCAAGTCGACTGTGACGGGGATGATTGGCTGGATACTCGACCAGACAGGCCATAATCCGACGATCATGAACGGTGCCGTGATGAAAAACTACGGCAGCGGTTCGCGGGTTGGTTCCGAGCGTATGTTTGTCAGCGAAGTTGATGAAAGCGACGGATCGATCGCGCTGTATCATCCGACGGTTGCTGTGCTCAACAATGTCGCGGTCGATCACAAATCGATGGAGGAATTGCGGGAATTGTTTGGGAGTTTCCTAGATAGAGCGGGGTCGGCAGTGGTCAATGCGGACAATGCGGAGGCTCTGGCGCTCTTTCCAGAACCCGTTCGCCCTGAGCTTGTCGAAGGGTTGTTCTTCTCTGGCACACTGCGCGAGAACAAGGACAAGGCTTCGACAAGCTCAGCCCGAGCGGATTTTTGTATGACCTTTGGCATTTCTAGCAAAGCCACTCTCCAAGCCACCAACATCACTGAACATCCCGACGGCGTGACCTTCACCGTCACCCACCACCCCTCAAAAATCGCCTGCGCGGCCCGTCTCGCTGTCCCGGGGCGTCACAACGTCTCAAACGCCCTCGCGGCAATCGGGACAGTGCTACGGGTCGGAATCCGGCTTGAGGACGCTGTTGCAGCAATCGCAAGTTTCACGGGCCTGAAACGCCGCATGGAAACCGTAGGCACCGCAAATGGCATAATGATAATCGACGATTTCGGTCACAACCCCGACAAGATCGCCGCAACTTTATCCGCACTTCACGCTTTTCAGGGTCGCTTGCTCATCTATTTCCAGCCGCATGGCTATGGCCCGCTCAAACAAATGGGCCGCGAACTGGCCGATAGTTTCATTGCCAATATGAAGCCTGAAGACCGCCTGTTGATCAGCGACCCCGCCTATTTCGGTGGCACCGTCGACCGCAGCGTCGGCGCGGATACGCTGGTCAGCATGGTTGGCGCGCAAGCCGAACACATCCCCGTCCGCGAAGACTGCGGTACCCGCCTCATCGAGCTTGCCCGACCCGGCGACCGCATCATTGTTATGGGCGCGCGCGACGATACGCTGTCGCTGTTTGCGCAAAGCCTTCTTGACCGGCTAGAGTAGCGGAAAGGGAGCGCACATGGCTAAGAAGCTGACACTTTACATCATGATTGGGCTTGTGCTCGGCATCATTGTCGGCGCGGTCATGCACGGCACGATGTCGGCGGATGCGATCACCGAAGCCAATAAATATTTCAAGATGATCACCGACATCTTTCTGCGGCTGATCAAGATGATCGTCGCGCCGCTGGTGTTCGCCACGCTCGTCGCGGGGATTGTCCACATGGGCGACACGGCATCGCTCGGTCGGGTCGGCGCGAAGACGATGGCGTGGTTTATCGGCGCCACGCTCGTTTCGCTGACGCTCGGGATGGTTCTGGTCAACACACTCCAGCCCGGCGTGAATTCGGGCCTCGATCTGGCCAAGGCGGTTGGCAACTCGGGCATCGATGCCAAACATGCCGACATGTTTCAGACGATCACCGAAATGGTCCCCAAATCGATTTTCGAAGCGATGTCGAATACGACTATGCTTCAGATTGTCATCTTCTCCGTCTTTTTCGGCGTTGCGATGACGGCGGTCGGCGAGAAAGCCAGACCCATTGTCAGGGGCATTGATGCGCTTGTCGAAGTCATGCTGGTCGTCACCAACTACGTCATGCGTGTGTCGCCCGTCGCGGTTTTCGCGGCAATGGCCAAGGCGATTTCGGTCAACGGCCTCGAAATCCTGCTGACTTTCGGCAAGTTTATCGGCAGTTTCTATCTCGGTCTCGGTATCCTGTGGCTGGTCCTGATTTTCGCGGGGTTCGTCGTTATCGGCCCGCGCATTGTCCAGCTGATTAAATATATCCGCGATCCGATCCTGCTCGCTTTTTCGACGGCGTCGTCCGAAGCGGCCTATCCGCGCACGCTGGAGGCGCTTGACAAGTTCGGCGTGCCCAACCGGATTTCGAGCTTCGTCCTGCCGCTCGGCTATTCGTTCAATCTCGATGGATCGATGATGTATATGACGTTCGCGTCGATCTTCATTGCGCAGCTTTACGGAATTGACCTGACCATCGGGCAGGAGATCACGATGCTGCTCACGCTGATGCTGACTTCAAAGGGCATGGCCGCCGTGCCGCGCGCCTCGCTGGTGGTTATTGCGGGGACGATGGCGCAATTCGGGTTGCCCGAAGCGGGACTGGTGCTGATCCTGGCCGTTGACCAGTTCCTCGATATGGGGCGGACTGGCACGAATGTAGTCGGCAATGCGGTCGCCACTGCAGTTGTCGCCAAATGGGAAGGCGCGCTCGAAAAGCCCGAGCCACTCGACAGCATCGATACGCTGCATGCCCCGTCATCGCACCATCATGGAGCCACCTCATGATAAACCGTATTTTTCTCGATCACCCAAAAACTGTCGGCGAGACGTATCGCGAGCATTTCGGCGTCGCCACCGGCTTTGGCGCGGTGATGATCGTTGGAGGCGTCAAGGCCGTGCTGCACGGCTTTTTTCCGAACATTTGTCAAACATCAGGAAGCGATACCGTGCGCAAACTCCACGCCATCCTCGTCGAAAAACGCAGTGCCAAGCGTGATGCGATTACTGAGATGAACACCGTCGAATGGATGATCTGACGCGGGTTGACGGCGTCCGCATCGCGTTGGAGTGGTTGCGCGGTCGTGGGCCGACACTCGTTTTCCTGCCCGGCTACATGTCCGACATGCAGGGCACTAAAGCACTCGCGCTCGAAGCATGGGCAGCTGCACAGGGTCGCGCGATGCTTCGCCTCGATTATTCGGGTTGTGGGGCGAGCGGCGGGCGGTTTGAGGATGGCACGCTTGAAGTCTGGCGGGACGATGTGCTGCTGGCCATCGAACAGATCGAAGGGCCGGTCGTGCTGGTCGGGTCGTCGATGGGCGCCTGGCTAATGTTGCTCGTCGCCCGCGTGCTCGGCGAGCATGTAAAGGGGATCGTTGGGATTGCCGCTGCGCCCGATTTCACCGATTGGGGCTACACATCCGAAGAGAAGCGCAAAATTGAAGTCGACGGGCGCATCGACCAGCCTTCCGACTATGACAACCCCATGCCGACGTATTCCGTGTTCTGGAAATCAGGCGCGGCCAACCGGCAATTAACGGACGACATCCCGATCACCTGCCCCGTTCGCTTGCTCCACGGCCAGCGCGACGCCGATGTGCCGTGGGACATTTCGATGCAACTCGCCGCGCGTCTCTGTTCAGACGATGTGCAGGTGACGCTGATAAAGGATGGCAACCATCGGTTGTCCCGCGATCAGGATATTGCCTTGCTGATTGCGACGGTTGAAACTTTGCTCAAGCGCTTGCCCTGAGCTTGTCGAAGGGTTGCCCTTCTTTGGGCGTGATGAAGAAAAAAAGGGCAAGGCTTCGACAGGCTCAGCCCAAACGGAGTTTTTGAATGATTGCCCTCCTTCTCCTTGCTGCCGAGCCGACGCGTTTCGAGGCTTGCGCGATGCTTGCCGAAAGCAACCCGGTTAGCGCAATTGATGAAGCGAGCACTTGGCGCATCGCAGGCGGCGGCGTGCTGGCGCGGCAGTGCGAGGGGCTGGCTTATGTTACGCAAAAGCGCTGGCTGCCCGCTGCGGCTGCTTTTGAGGCCGCTGCGCGCGAGGCGGACATCAATGCCGACGGGCGTGCTGCATTTTTGTGGGTACAGGCGGGCAATGCCGCGCTTGCGGGGAATGATCCGGCGAAGGCAGCTGCCTATTTTGATGGCGCCTTGGCGCGCGGGCAACTGACCGGTGAGGCGCTCGGTGAAGTGCATCTGGATCGGGCGCGGGCGCGGGTGGCACTGGGCGATATGAAAGGCGCTCGGGCCGATCTCGATCTGGTCGCAAAGCATGTACCGGCCGACCCCCTCGGCTGGCTGCTGTCAGCGACATTGGCAAGGAAAATGAATGATCTGCCGCGCGCGCAGGCGGACATTGAACAAGCCGCAACACGATCCCCCGACGACGCTTCGGTTGCGCTCGAAGCCGGCAACATTGCCATTCTGTCGGGGCGTGGCGATGCGGCGCGCACGGCATGGGAAGCAGCGATAAAGCTGTCGCCGAACAGTCCGTCGGCCAAGGCAGCGACAGAGTCGCTGGCGAGACTGCCGCGTTGACCCTATATGGGTTGAATGAAATATCTTCACACCATGATCCGCGTGTCGGACCCCACCGCGACCGTCGCCTTTTTCGACCTGCTCGGCTTGAAGGAGCTCAAACGCTTTAACAGCGAGCAGGGTCGCTTCACGCTAATCTTCCTTGCCGCGCCGGGCGATGAGGACGCGCAAGTCGAACTCACGCATAATTGGGATGAGAGCGGATACAGTGAAGGGCGCAATTTCGGCCATCTCGCCTATCGCGTCGACAATATCTACGACAGCTGCCAGCGGCTGATGGACGGCGGCGTCACGATCAACCGCCCGCCGCGCGACGGTCATATGGCGTTCGTGCGCAGCCCGGATAATATTTCGATTGAATTGCTTCAGGCGGGCGACCGTTTACCGCCGCAGGAGCCGTGGGCATCGATGGCGAATGTGGGGAAATGGTAGCGTGAACCTAGAAGTCGTCCGCCTCCCCGTGCTGACGGACAATTACATTTGGCTTGTCCGCGAAAATACTTCGGGCGAGGTGATGGTCGTCGACCCCGCTGTGGCCGATCCCGTGCTCGAAAAAGCCGCTGAACTCGGCTGGAAGATCACGCAAATCTGGAACACGCATTGGCACCCCGACCACACGGGCGGGAATGCGGCGATCAAGGCGGCGACGGGCTGCACGATCATAGGGCCAGCGGCGGAGTCCGAACGCATCCCGACGCTTGATGTGCAAGTACGCGGCGGTGATGTCGTCACACTGGGGACAACCAAAGCGCATGTCATCGACGTGCCCGCACACACCGCCGGACACATCGCATTTCATTTCGATTATGAGGGGATCGCGTTTGTCGGCGATACGCTTTTCGCGATGGGCTGCGGGCGCTTGTTCGAAGGCACAGCCGCACAAATGTTTGACAATATGCGCAAATTCGAAGCGTTGCCCGACAACACCGTCATCTATTGCGCGCATGAATATACGCAATCGAACGGACGCTATGCGCTGACGGCCGAACCCGGCAATGCTGCGTTAATCGCGCGTATGGCTGATGTCGATGTAGCGCGGTTAAAAGGCGAGCCGACCGTGCCGACAACGATTGAGTTGGAACGAGCAACCAACCCGTTCATGCGGGCGGCGAGCGTTGCCGAACTGGCCGAACGGCGCGCGGCGAAAGATAGTTTTCGAGGATAGGAGACGCGATTATGATCCGGATAATCCTGCCACTGGCGCTGCTAACAGGCTGCGCAACGATGACTGAGACAGCGCAAGGGACCGACCCAAAGCTGACCGCTGCGCTCGAGGGAAAAGTCGCGGGCAAATCGCAAAGCTGCATCCCGCTTGATCAGGCATCTGGTAATGAAATTTTCCGCGATGCGATTCTTTATCGCACCGGCCGCAACAAATACTGGCTCGCCGATGCGCCCGGTTGTGGGTCGGCGCGCGGGAGTAACGATTACATATTGGTGCAAAATGTTTTTGGATCGCAGCTCTGCCGTGGCGACCTAATCCGCCTCGTTGACCGGACAAGCGGGTTTCAGGGCGGGGCATGTTCGGTGCGCAGTTTTACGCCTTATTCCAAACCAAAAGGATAAGTTCCGTCATTGCGAGCGCAGCAAAGCAATCCAGATCGCACGGCTGGATCGCTTCGCTGCGCTCGCAACGACACTACGCTTTATACAAAGCATCCAGCCGCTCGCCGTAAACTTCTTTGATCTTGTGCCGTCGGATTTTCATTGACGGTGTGAGCATCTCGTTATCGACCGTGAACGCATCGGGCGTGACGACAATGCGCCGCACTTTTTCGGTGACTGACACTTCGGCATTCACACGGTCAACCGCTGCCATCAGCGCGCGTTGGAATGCGGGATTGTCGGCAAGGCGCTTGCAATCGGGCTTTTCGTCATTGGCCACCGCCCATTCCATCAGCCATTCGGGATCGGGCACGACAAGGCCAACAAGATGCGGTCGCTTGTCGCCCACGACCATCGCCTGAATGATTTCGGGCTGCAGCGTCAACATCCCTTCGATCTTTTGCGGCGCGACATTGTCGCCCTTGTCGTTGACGATCAGATCTTTCTTGCGGTCGGTGATGACCACGCGGCCCTTGTCATCGAGATGCCCGATGTCGCCGGTATGCAGCCAACCGTCCACCAGCACGCGTGCCGTTTCCGCGTCATTGTTCCAGTATCCCTGCATAACCAGTTCACCGCGCACAAGGATTTCGCCATCTGGCGCAATCTTCACCTCGGTATTGATCAGCGGCGGGCCGACCGTGTCCATCTTAATGCCCGCGCTGGGGCGGTTACAGGAAATGACAGGGCCGGATTCGGTCTGGCCATAGCCCTGCATCAGCGGCAAGCCGAGCGCGTGGAAAAACAGGCCGATGTCGGGATTGAGTGGCGCACCGCCCGCGACAAGTGCTTTCATCCGCCCGCCGAATTTTTTCTGAACCGCCGGGCGCAGCGTGCGCTTGATAAAGAAATCGACCGGTTTGTCCCAGAACGGTATCCCCTTGCCGAGATCTTTAGCCCCCAGCGACAGCGCACGGCGGAGTAGTTTCGGCCCGATCCCACCCTGCTTTTCGATGGTCTTCAATATCCGCGCGCGCAGCACTTCGAACAGGCGCGGGACAACGACCATCACAGTCGGGCGCACTTCCTCGATATTCGCGGCGAGCTTTTCCAGCCCTTCGGAATAGTAAATCTGACCGCCAAGGCCGATCGGCAAAAACTGACCCGCCGAATGTTCATAGGCGTGACTCAGCGGCAAAAACGACAGGAACACTTCGTCGCCCCAGCCGAAATCATGGATGAAAATGTCGATGCACCCTTCGACATTGTGCAGGATCATCCCGTGATGCTGGCGCACGCCGCGCGGGGAGCCGCCGGTGCCACTGGTGTAGATGATGCAGGCGGTGTCGGTGCGCTTGAAATCGGCCCCCGCCGCCGTTGCCGCCGGATCGGCCATTTCGACCGACAGAATTTTTGCCCAGTCATGGAACGCGACATCGCCCGACTGGCCGACTTTCAAATCCTCGATGCCGATCACGGTCTTGCACTGGGTCGAACGGATAACCGACGGTAGCAATGTGCGCGCCAGTTTT
>JANOVZ010000015.1:0-1735 GCA_031417655.1 Sphingomonas sp.
CCCGCAACTCGTACACTCCATATCCTTCGGCAGCTTAATTGTGCGCAGCGCCGGTTTCAGTCCGTCGAATAGGTGCAACTTCCCAACCACCTCATCGCCAAATCCGGTCAAATACCGGATCGCCTCCATCGCGGCAAAGCTACCCATCAGGCCGCACATTGCGCCGAGCACGCCTTGTGTTGCGCAATCATCGCAATCATCGGGGTCATGCGCGTCGCCAACAAAACAGCGATAGCAGGGGGCATCTGGCAGCCATCCGGTAAAGGTGCCAATCTGTCCGTGGAACTGACCAATGGCAGAACTGACCAAAGGCACGCGCGCCGCTAGGCACAGGTCGTTGACGATTAGGCGGGTGTAGAAATTATCGCTGCCGTCGATAACGACATCGACGCCGTTCAGGATTTCGAGCGAAGTATCTTCCATAATACGCTGTTTCAAAGCATGAAACTGAACATCGGGATTAAGTTTCACAACCGCCGCCGCCGCCGCATCGACCTTTGCCATCCCGATCTGTGCTTCGCCATACAGCACTTGCCGTTGCAGGTTGGACAGGCTGACTTCATCATCGTCAACGACGCTAATCGTGCCAACCCCAGCGGCTGCGAGATACTGGATCGCAGGGCAACCGATGCCGCCCGCACCGATCAGCAACACATGGCTGTCGAGCAACTTTGCTTGCCCCGAGCCGCCAATGTCGCGCAGCACAATGTGACGGGCGTATCGGTCTAGTTGTTGATCATTGAGGCCCACCCTCTAGGATTCGTCATCCTGAACTTGTTTCACCTTTGGTGACTGGCGTTCAAGGATAACAGGCAACGGTAGTTCGTTGTCCTGAAACAAGTTCAGGATGACGATGCGGGGGACTTTCATACCCCAGTCGAACCAAAGCCGCGGGCTCCGCGCGCGGTATCATCTAGCGTCTCAACCTCAACCATCGCAGCATGCGTGACCGCCGCCACCACCAATTGCGCAATCCGGTCGCCGCGTTGGATAACGAAATCTTCGTCGCCCAGATTGGCGAGGATGACTTTCACTTCGCCGCGATAGTCGCTGTCGATTGTGCCGGGGGTGTTCAAACAGGTGATGCCGTGTTTCAGCGCAAGGCCCGAACGCGGGCGGACCTGTACTTCAAAACCGTGCGGGATGGCGAATGACAGACCGGTCGCAACGGCATGCCGCTTGCCGACTTTCAGCGTCAGGCCCTCGGCCGCGGACACATCCATCCCCGCCGCGCCGTCGCTGGCATAGCCTGGCATCGGTAGGCCCGCGCCATTGTTCAGGCGTTTGACCTGCACCGAAACGGGTTCAGACGACATCGGAAATTTTCTCCATCAATTTACGCGCGATCACGTCTTTGGGGCTGTCGGGCCAGCTTTCGACGCCGTCTTTGGTGACGATGTGGAACGCATTGTTCGCGCCGCCCATAACGTCGCCCGATACATCGTTAGCAACGATCCAGTCACAGCCTTTTTTTGCAAGCTTGGCCTGCGCATTTTCAATCAATTTCTCGGTCTCCGCCGCAAAGCCGATCAACAGTTTCGGGCGCTGCGCGTGCTTGGCGAGCGTCGCGAGGATGTCGGCATTTTCGGCGAGCAGCAACGGCGGGATAGCCGCGCCGTCCTTCTTTATTTTTTGCTCGGGCAAGTCGGCGGCGCGCCAATCGGCAACAGCGGCAACCATGATCGCGACATCGGCTGGCAGTGCTTTCTCAACCTCGGCCAGCATTTCTGCCGCG
>JANOVZ010000016.1:0-23272 GCA_031417655.1 Sphingomonas sp.
ATTGCAGAGAGTGCCGTGCGGCCAACATTGGCGCAGGTGGAGGCGGTGTTGCCGCAGTTTACAGGGCCGATCCAGCAGATGCCGCCCGCCTATTCGGCGCTCAAAGTCGATGGGCAGCGCGCTTACGATCTGGCGCGGAAAGGCGAGACGGTTGTTCTGGCCACAAGGTCGGTGACGGTGCATTCGCTGGAAGTGAGCAAGAACCACCCCCAGCCCCTCCACGAAGGCGTGGAGGGGAGTTCGCAGTGCACTCCGGCTCCCCTTCAGCCCTTGCTGGAGGGGTTGGGGGTGGCTCTTTCCTCCATCACCCTCACCGCCCATGTCTCAAAAGGCACCTATATCCGCGCCCTCGCCCGCGACATCGCTTACGCCCTGAACACGGTCGGCCACGTCACCATGCTGCACCGCACCAAGGCCGGGCCGTTCACGCTGCCCCAAGCGATTTCGCTGGACTTCCTCTTCGAAAAGTCTAAGTCGCAGCGCCTTGAAGACATATGCCTGCCCTTGACGGCGGGGCTGGACGACATCCCGGCTCTATCCGTCAGCCCCGATCAAGCAGGGCTGCTCCGACAGGGGCGGGTCTTGGTCGGGATTGCCGCACACGACGGTCTCCATCTGGCGAAAGACGGCGAAACGCCCGTCGCGCTGGTTGAGGTCATCGCCGGAGAAATTCGGGTCGTGCGCGGTTTCAATCTGTAACCCGATGTCGTGAAAGAGAATACATGACGATTACCGCTGAACGTAAAACCGAAGTCATCGCCGAATATGCACAGGGCGCGAACGATACCGGATCGCCCGAAGTGCAGGTCGCGATCATCACGACGCGCATCCTCAATCTCACTGAGCATTTCAAGACGCACAAGAAGGACAACCATTCGCGTCGCGGCTTGCTCATGCTGGTCAACAAGCGTCGCACGCTGCTCGATTATCTGAAGCGCGAAGACGTTGGCCGCTACACCGATCTCATTTCGAAGCTTGGGCTTCGCAAGTAAAATCAATGTGCTCCTGCGAAAGCAGGAGCCCGGGAAGCGCGAACTGCTATCCCGCCTCCAAGGCTCCTGCTTTCGCAGGAGCACAATTCTGTCCCGCAATTCAGCGGGGCGCGATAGGGCCATTAGCGCCCGCACCGCTCGCAGACCGGATGTCTGCCTTATTGGCCCCCGCAGCATGTGGCTCGCGGGTCTGAAGGAAAAACCATGTTCAATATGAAAACAGTCGAAATCGAGTGGGGCGGACAAACCCTCAAGCTCGAAACGGGCCGCGTTGCCCGCCAGGCCGACGGCGCCGTGATGGCGACTTTGGGCGAAACCGTTGTCCTCTGCGCCGTAACCGCCGCACGTAGCGTGAAAGAGGGTCAGGACTTCTTCCCGCTGACCGTTCACTATCAGGAAAAATATTCGTCCGCAGGGCGCATTCCCGGTGGCTTCTTCAAGCGCGAACGCGGCGCGACCGAAAAGGAAACTTTGGTTTCGCGGCTCATCGACCGTCCGATCCGTCCGCTGTTCCCCGAAGGTTTCTATAACGAAATCAACGTCATCTGTCAGGTCATGTCGTATGACGGCGTCAACGAGCCCGACGTGCTCGCGATGGTCGCAGCCTCGGCTGCGCTGACGCTCAGCGGTGTTCCCTTCATGGGCCCCATCGCGGCAGCCCGCGTCGGCTATGTCGAAGGCGAGTATATCCTCAACCCGACCGACGAACAGGTTGCTGCTGGCGACCTCGACCTCGTTGTTGCCGGAACGCATGACGCCGTCATGATGGTCGAATCCGAAGCGAAAGAACTTTCGGAAGACGTCATGCTCGGCGCCGTCATGTTCGCGCATCGCGGTATTCAGACAGTGATCAAGGCAATCATCAATCTCGCCGAACAAGCTGCCAAGGAGCCGTGGGCAATGGCCCCGCAGGCTGATTTGTCTGCCGCCAAGGACAAGCTCAAGAAGCTGATCGGCAAAGACATTGCCGCCGCCTACAAAGTCACTGACAAGTCGAAGCGTTCGAATCTGCTCAACGAAGCACGCGCGAAGGGCAAGGAAGCCTTTGCCGATGCTGCGCCGCAGGACCAGATGGCCGCGGGCAAGCTGATGAAGAAGCTCGAAGCTGAAATCGTCCGCACCGCGATCCTGAAGGATGGCGCGCGCATCGATGGGCGCACCACGACGCAGATCCGCCCCATCGACGCGATCGTCGGCTTCCTGCCGCGCACGCACGGGTCGGCGCTGTTCACGCGCGGCGAAACGCAGTCGATCTGCACGACCACGCTGGGCACCAAGGACGCCGAGCAGATGATCGACGGTCTCAATGGCCTGAGCTATTCGAACTTCATGCTGCACTATAACTTCCCGCCCTATTCGGTCGGTGAAGTCGGTCGCTTCGGTGCCCCCGGGCGTCGCGAAGTCGGCCACGGCAAGCTCGCCTGGCGTGCGCTGCACCCTGTGCTGCCGTCGAAGGAAGACTTTCCTTACACGATCCGCGTGCTCAGCGACATTACGGAGAGCAACGGCTCCTCGTCGATGGCCACAGTCTGCGGTGGTTCGCTGTCGATGATGGATGCCGGTGTGCCGTTGAAGCGCCCGGTGTCGGGCATCGCGATGGGCCTGATCCTCGAAGGCAAGGAATTCGCGGTCATCAGCGACATCCTCGGCGACGAAGATCATCTTGGCGACATGGATTTCAAGGTTGCGGGCACGTCCGAAGGCATCACCACGATGCAGATGGACATCAAGATCGCCGGCATCACCGAAGAAATCATGAAGCAGGCGCTGAAGCAAGCTGCCGAAGGTCGCACGCACATTCTCGGCGAAATGGCCAAGGCACTGGGCGAAACCCGCACCGAACTGTCCGAATTCGCGCCGCGCATCGAAACGATGCAGATCGACAAGGCGAAAATCCGCGACATTATCGGCACGGGCGGCAAGGTCATCCGCGAAATCGTCGCGACGACGGGTGCCAAGGTCGACATCGATGACGAAGGGTTGATCAAGATCAGCTCGTCCGACCCCGCGCAGATCGAAGCCGCCCGCAAGTGGATTTCGGGCATCGTTGAGGAAGCCGAAGTCGGCAAGGTCTATGACGGCAAGGTCGTTAACATGGTCGATTTCGGTGCGTTCGTGAACTTCATGGGCGGCAAGGACGGCCTCGTCCACGTCAGCGAAATCCGCAACGAACGCACCGAAAAAGTCACCGACGTGCTGAGCGAAGGCCAGGCCGTGAAGGTCAAGGTTCTCGAAATCGACCCGCGCGGCAAAGTTCGCCTGTCGATGCGCGTTGTCGATCAGGAAACCGGTGCCGAACTCGAAGACACGCGTCCGCCCCGCGAGGAGCGTCCGCGTGGCGATCGTCCGGATCGCGGTCCGCGCCGTGATGGCGGTGATCGTGGTCCCCGTCGTGATGGCGGTGGTGGTGATCGTGGCCCGCGTCGTGACGGTGGTGGAGATCGTCCCCCGCGCGGCGATGGCGGCGGCTACGGCGGCGGTCGTGCGGCGAAGTCGGACGACGACAACGGCCCCGCCCCCGAATTCGCCCCCGCGTTCCTGACGGGCGACCGCGACTAAATATAAAGTTCTGGAGAGGACCAAAGGAAAGGGGCTGCCGAAAGGTGGCCCCTTTTTTATTGTGCATTACTATGTTCAAATATTGATACGCTACCGAAAAGATGTATTCTGACGGGATGGTGGCACAAAAAATTCTTGTTACCGAAATTACTCGGATGCGCGAAGGGATGGCTTGTGTCGCCGGGATTGACCTTAGCACCCATCAAATGGTTCGTCCTCTTCAGTCCAACGGCACAAATTGGGAGGAGAGCAAATGGGTGTCTTCTTCAAAACTCCAAGTTGGTCGCGTCATCGAGGTGCAAACTGCCTCGGTAACGTCGGGCAATCATCCCCACGCAACAGAAGATTTGCGCATCAGTCAGGTGGTATACCGAGATGTTGTGACAGATGCCGATCTTTATAAGGCTTGTAAAAGTACGGCTCATTCAAACCTTGATGATCTATTTTCAAAAAATTTGGTTGGTGGAAACTATGTCGTTGAAAACACAAAATGCCGGTCACTCGGATGTCTGATCGTGCCTGTTTCAAAACTTCGTGCCGACCTGTCTTACAACAAAGTCAAACTGGTATTCGATGATCATGTCGGAAAACGTCACTTTCTGCCCGTCACCGAACTTCAAACCGCAAATACCCCCAACACTGCCAAAGGTGCCGCCGCTCTCCAAGTCCGCCTCAATCTGGCAAAAGGACCGGTCGCGCTCCGCCTCGGTCTTGCCCGCGCTTGGGCGGGCACCAATGGCGAACATAATCCGCCACGCTGCTACTTGCAGTTGAACGGAATCATATTGCCTGCATAATGCGCACTATGGGACAGCTCTACACCCTCGGCTATTCGGGCCTTGAAATAGCCAATTTTCTGGCGCTGGTTGCGCGTTACAACATCGACGTTATTTGCGACGTCCGCTCGACGCCCTATTCAACCTACAAGCCTGATTTCACCCGTGCGGCATTCAAGCAGCATTTGAACGCGGCGGGCGTCAAATATGTGTTCCTCGGCGATAAGCTCGGTGCGCGGCCCAGTGATCGACGCTGTTATGTCGATGGCCAAGCGGTTTACGAAAAAATCGCACAGACCGCGCTATTCAATGAAGGTTTGGCGCGGGTCCACAAAGGCGTCAAGACGCTAAATCTCGCTTTGGTTTGTTCGGAACGTGACCCCATCGAATGCCATCGGACTATCCTTGTGGTTAATCGCCTCGACAACCTCCGTGCATCCACACTTCACATCCACACCGACGGCGCGACGGAAACGCAGGATGCGTTGGACGAACGTCTGGTGGCCCACCACCGCCTGACGCCACCGCCGCTGCTTTGTAAGCCGGGTGATCAAGACGACGCGATTGTCGAAGCCTATCAAATGCAGTCGTCCGCCATTGCATATCGTGAGCGCGAATGGCGCGCCGAAGTCGCTGCCGAATGAAACTGTTCACGATTGGCTTCACCAAAAGTAAAGCTGCGAACTTTTTTGGACGTTTGCAAAACGCGGGGGTCCGCCAGGTTCGCGACACGCGACTGAACCGCGTGTCGCAATTGGCGGGCTTTGCGAAAGAGTCTGACCTTCGCTTCTTCCTTGGTGCAATTGGTAACATCGCCTATTCAGTGGAGGAACTGCTCGCGCCAACGGACGAAATCCTTGTCGCTTACAGGAAAAAGGAACTTGGCTGGGCTGAATATGAGCGGCGCTATCTAGACTTGCTGGATGCGCGGAAAATCGAAAAGCGGATCAACTTCGACTCTCTTGATCACCACTGCCTGCTTTGCAGCGAGGCGACACCCGAGCACTGCCATCGCCGCCTTGCTGCAAATTACATTGCAGAGGCACGCGTGGATGTTGAAATTGTGCACCTTTGATTTGCACCGACAGGCGTTATCTCGCAAAATAGAAATCATGCGCTGTATTTTTCTTGCCCTCGCTCTCCTGACCGCCGCCTGCACCCAACCCGAAGTGCGCGTGCGTGTCGCGTTTGATGCCAAAAGCATAACCAGCGTATCCGCTTCCGGCCTCGCCGACCGGACCACAAAGCGCCGCGTCACTGCTGATGATCCAGTGCGTGTCGCAAGCGTAACCAAGCTTGTCGTTGCGCTTGGCGTAATGCGCTTAGTCGAGGCCGGCACACTTGATTTGGATCGTGACGCATCGGATTATCTTGGCTGGCGGCTGCGCAATCCGGCCTATCCCGATACGCCGGTTACGCTGCGCCTGTTGTTGTCGCATACGGCGGGGGTGCGCGATGGCAATGATTACCGCGTCCCGCTCGGCAAGACGGTGCAAACCGCGCTGTCGGACCCGAAGGCATGGGACGCAGGCCATGCACCGGGGCGATATTTTACATATTCAAACCTTAATTTCCCCATCATCGGCAGCATCATGGAGAAGGTAACTGGTGAGCGGTTCGATACTCTGATGCAACGGATCGTCCTGAAGCCCCTCGACATTGAGGCTTGCTTCAATTGGCCGACATGCCGCGACACGCAAGTCGCGCGCGCCGTCGTTCTCTACCATGCCGACGGCAGCGTGCGGAACGACGACTTGCATGGCAAACAGCCGCCCTGCCCCGTGTTCACCGACACCCCCGGATGTGACCTCGGCACCTACCGCCCCGGCGACAATGGTGCGCTGTTTTCGCCCCAAGGCGGCTTGCGGATTTCGGCACGCGGGCTCGCCAAGATCGGACAGATGTTCCTCAATGACGGCAAAGGCTTCCTGTCGCCCGCCTCACTGGCCGCGCTCACCACGCCGGTCTGGACCTATGATGGCAGCAACGGCGACACTGAAAAGGGCTTTCATTGCCGCTATGCGCTTGCTGTTCAGATACTGGCCACCAAGCAAGCGGGATGCCGCGACGATCTTTTCGGTGACGGTAACCCGCGCGTGGGGCATGCGGGCGAAGCATATGGCTTGCGTTCCGGCCTGTGGATCGACGGTTTTGCTGGCCAAGGCGTGGCGTTTTTCGCGACGGCTGTTCCCGATGAAGCGCCCAAGGGACAACAGTCGGCGTTTACATTGGTCGAGGAACAGCTTGCCACTGGGCGCAAGCGATAACCGTCAAAACCGCATTCCCATCGCCGCCAGCAACGCCGGGATGCGTTCCTTGAACGGGAAAAATCCCTTTGTCGCATAGGGCCAAAACGCGCTGTCCCAGTCACGGCGAACACGGATCAGCGGCAGGCCTGCGTCGGCCAGCGCGGGCTCGATAGCGGACAAGGCGTCGGCAACTGGGCCGACGGGGGCGTAAGGCGTCACAACTGCTTTGGCTTTTGCCGCATTGGCAGCGGCAATAACCGCATCGGCATCCAATGCGCCCGTGCTGGTTGAACAATTGAAATATCTGCCCGCCCGTTCGCGCGCATCGTCGGTTGCAGTAGCGACGAATGCGCCTGCCTTTGCACCCCATGGCCAACCCGGTGCGTCGGGTGCCGCAAAGACAGCGCGAATGGCGGTGTCCTTGGAAAACAAGCTCTCCGCGTTCAAGTCTTCGCCCGTTATCAGCAGCAACGCCGGGGTGCGCGGATCAACAATGGCGGGGGCATTGATCGGCATGGCTTTCGGAATCGGCGCTTCGGTCAACGCCACCGCCTCGCGCGCCAGCCTTTCGGGTGAAAACCGTCCGCCGGTATAGCGCGCGATGTTGTCGGCAGTGGCGAGATAGGTCTTGCCTGCCGTCTGCAATCCCGCGACCCAGCGCCATGACAGCGTGTTCGATGCCGGATCAGCATCGACCAGATGGCGAAGGAAAAAATCCGCGCCCAGCGTCCACGGCAAGCGCAATGTGAAAATCCAGATCGACGCAAACCACATCCGCGCGTGATTGTGGAGATAGCCGGTCTCGGTCAGCTCGCGCGCCCAGTCGTCGAACCCGTCGATCCCGGTCGTGCCCGCTTCCGCGGCAGCGACGGCTTTGATTAGGCCGTTGCCGCGCTCGACGGCATCGCGCTCCGTCACAAAGCGCGACCACACATCGGGCCGCATTTCGAGCCAACCCTTCCAATACGTCCGCCACAGAACTTCCTGCACGAACTTTTCGGCCACCGCACCCGAATGCCGCGCGAGAACCGCCGCCACGACTTCCTCCTCGGTGATCAAACGATGGCGTATGTAGGGCGACAGCACCGATACATTGCTGCGCGCGTTCGGCCCATGATCGGCATTGCGCCCATCAGCATAAATCCGCCCGGCGCGCGGCGCAAAATCATTAAGGCGCGCGAGGCCCGCGCTGCGCGTTGGCGTGAAGGTCAAGCGGCGTTGCGCAAAGTGTAACTCGCGGGGCGATAAGATGGTTGAGGAATCGGATCGCCATGATTGGCAGCAACTTCAAGCCACAATTCCATTGCAACAGACACCTCGCGCGCTGCCTCCTCTGGAGTGTCGCCATGCGCACTGCAACCTTCTAGGTCAGGGACGTTGGCAACCCAGCAGCCATCCTCCGGCCACCAAAAAACGTCAATATGGTAATGGTTGATCATTCGTCGTCAGCCCACAATTGGTATTTTGCTACCATAGCAAGAAAATCCCGCAATTGGTAATCCTGCGCCATATTGCCCTTGGGCTGGATAGTGAGAATGTTGGGGACTTTGGGATGGCGGAAGCTCCGGTGGCTCCCCTTGCGGCTGCGTTCAACAAAACCTGCTGCGGCGATCAGCGCCTCAAACTCGGCGAATTTGGGACGGTAGCGCTCGGCCTGGACGCGGTGAAAGAGTTTGGCGATGCGGGTCATGGGGGGCTCCAATAACTTTGGTGCCGATCTATCTATCGGGTAAGTTCTGCCGATAGAAGCATGAAGCCCGGCCATTTCCATCCGTTGGTCTCACACCCTCTCCAACAACCGTTCATCGGCAATCTTCTTCTGCCAGACCAGCGGCGCGGTTTTGTGCACACTTTCCCCCGTCGCATCCACGGCGACTGTCACGGGCATATCCTCTACAGTGAATTCGTAGATTGCTTCCATGCCGAGGTCTTCGAACCCGACAACTTTGGATGCCTTGATCGCGCGCGCGACAAGGTAGGCCGCCCCGCCGACGGCCATCAGGTAAGCTGCCCTGTGCTTGCGGATGGCGTCGATCCCGGCGGGTCCGCGTTCGGCCTTGCCGACCATCGCGATCAGGCCGGTTTCAGCGAGCATCATCTCGGTAAATTTGTCCATCCGCGTCGCGGTGGTGGGACCGGCGGGGCCGACGACTTCGCCCGCGACCGGATCAACGGGGCCAACATAATAGATCACGCGGCCCTTGAAGCTGACAGGCAACGGCTCGCCTTTGGCCAGCATATCCTGAATGCGCTTGTGCGCCGCGTCGCGACCAGTGAGCATCTTGCCATTAAGGAGCAAACGATCTCCTGGTTTCCAGCTTGCCACAATCGCGGGCGTCAAAGTGTCGAGATTAACGCGGATTGCGGCTTTGTCGGGCGTCCAGTTGACGTCGGGCCATTCGCTAAGTTTGGGCGGTTCGAGAAACACCGGCCCGTCCCCCCGCAGCGTGAAATGCGCATGGCGGGTGGCCGCGCAATTGGGGATCATCGCGACGGGCTTTGACGCCGCATGCGTTGGCCAGTTTTCGATCTTAACGTCGAGGATCGTGGCCAGCCCGCCCAGTCCCTGTGCCCCGATGCCGAGTGCATTGACCCGATCAAAAATCTCGATCCGCATGCGTTCGGTATCGCTCGCGGCCCCGCGCGCCTTCAGTGATGCCATGTCGATATCGCCCATCAGCGATTCCTTGGCGAGTATCATCGCCTTTTCCGCTGTCCCGCCAATACCGATGCCGAGCATACCCGGCGGACACCAGCCCGCGCCCATTTTGGGGATTTGTTCGAGCACCCAGTCAACGATGCTGTCGCTGGGGTTCAGCATCGCGAATTTGGATTTGTTCTCCGATCCACCGCCCTTCGCCGCGACGGTCACTTCGACGGTCGCTCCGGGCACCATCTCGACGTTGACCACCGACGGCGTGTTGTCCTTCGTATTGACGCGGCTGAATGCCGGATCAGCGACAATCGACGCGCGCAGCTTGTTTTCGGGATACAGGTAAGCGCGGCGAACGCCTTCATCGACGACTTCCTGCAACGAGCGGTTGGATTCCAGGCGGCAATCCTGCCCCCATTTCACAAACACCGTCACGATGCCGGTATCCTGACAGATCGGCCGGTGCCCCTCTGCACACATCCGGCTGTTGGTCAGGATTTGGGCGATGGCGTCCTTCGCCGCTGGCCCCTGCTCGGCTTCATAAGCGACGCCCAACGCACGGATAAAAACCATCGGGTGGAAGTAACTGATATATTGAAGCGCGTCGGCGACGCTCTCAATCAGGTCAGATTCGCAGATTGTCGTCGTCATGCTATGCCCCAATGCGTGAATGAGAATGCTCCTAAGCACAGCACTGCCGAGGCTCAAGCGCTGCCCGCCGAACTGGCGCGTTTCCTGCGCGAGGAGCTTGGCGGTGATGCGCCTGCGGGCGGCACATGGGATGTGACTGGCAAGCTCTGGCGTTGGCAGGGCAAAGCAAAGGACGGCGCGCCCAGCCCCGTGTCGTGGTTCTTCATCACCATCGACGGTGCCGTCGCCGAGGCCATCCGCGCCGCATCCCCTGGGCGCACGGCGGCATGGGGATCGGTTTATGTCAGCGTCACCATCGGCGCGACAAGCTGGCGCACGTCGCTCTTCCCGAGCAAGGACGTCGGCGGCTACCTGCTCCCCGTCAAAGCCGCCGTGCGCAAGGCCGAGCGGCTTGAGGAAGGCAGCGAAGCGCAAGTACTGATCGAAATCTGAATTAACCACTGCTGCTTGCGTTGTACAAATCCGGTGTTAGCTTTTACGGCGGGTGGGGATTTGAGCAGTGCTAAACTGCTGGCATAATGTCGCAATCCCGGACTTAACGGGAGTGCGTATCATGACAAATGCAAAATCGTTTTCAATGGCGGCGCTGATGGCGGGCGCGGCAAAGGGATGCCTGCTTGCCGCAGCGCTGGGGGGGGCAGAGATCGCCTGGGCCGAAGACCGCGTGTGCGTCGATCCTACCAATCCAACCGCCGTGGGGCCGGGGACGCAAGTTGTTACGGGCGGCGATGCCGTCGCTTGTGGCAGGGGCGCAGTGGCAAACGGTGCGCGGGCCGTTGCAATCGGCACCGGGGCTGGCTCCGGCGGTAACAATGCTATTTCGGTTGGAGGACAAGCGGTGGGGACAGGGGCCGTCGCAGTAGGGCTTGCTACCGCGCGCGCAGCCTTTGGTGTTGCCGTCGGATATGCTGCTCTTGTCGATACGAACGGCAATGAACTCAACACCGATCCCTTGCCGACCAATGCAGCAGGCACCGCCGTTGGCGATCACGCGCGCGCATCGGGTAACAACAACGCCGCCTTTGGGGCTTTCGCAAATGCAACAGTACGCAACGGACTTGGTGTCATCGTCAACCAAGCAACTGCGATTGGTGCGAAATCGACTGCTGGTGCAAACGGCGCGACCGCGGTTGGTGCGAGTGCCAATGCTACCGACGTAAGCGCAACCGCCCTTGGAAACAACGCGCGAGCAACCTCGTTCGCGGCAACGTCACTTGGTGACTCAGCAGCAGCGACAGGGCAACTCTCGGTTGCCTTGGGCAGCAGCAGCGTAGCGACGAGACTCGGCAGCATCGCACTCGGCTATTCATCGGATGCCAATGGCGCTGGTGCCGTCGCCCTCGGCTACGATTCGACAGCCTTTCAGGAAAACGACGTTGCGATTGGCAATACGGCGCTGGCTAGCGGTCAGCGAGCGGTTGCCATTGGCTTTGCTGCGACAGCACTGGCACCGGACTCGACAGCAGTTGGTTCGAATGCGCGTGCCGCCGCTGCAAGCTCCGTCGCGGTCGGCGGTCAGGCGAGGGCGGAGGGCATTGCTTCAACGGCGCTCGGCAGAGCGGCGCTGGCCACAGGCGAAAACGGGACGGCGCTTGGCACTCTAAGCGTGGCCAGCAGCATCGCGAGTGTGGCAGTGGGCGTTAACAGCCGTGCAATCGGCATCTTCGCGATCTCCGTCGGTGCAGCAACGGAAGCGAGTGGCGAGTTGGCGACGGCCGTGGGTAGCGCCGCAAAAGCCAGCGGCACATACAGCAACGTGTTTGGCACCGGTAGCCAATCAACAGGCGTACAATCACTTTCGGTCGGATATTATGGCACGGCGAGCGGCACCACCAGCACATCAGTCGGCTATAACACAGTGGCGAGTGGCGAATATAGCACGGCCACTGGCGGCGGCAGCGTCGCGAGCGGCAACGGCAGCACGGTGAACGGATTTGTTGCGACAGCGGCTGGCCGCGGCGCGATTGCGGTTGGATATTCCGCAACCACTGGAAACGGCTCGACCAATGGAAATATCGCTATCGGCAGCTCGTCTCAGCAGGTTAATGGCGGCAGCGAGGCAAATCAGACAATGGCGACCGGCGGGAGCGCAATTGCGGTAGGGACCGGGGTAAAGGCAACAGGCTTGCGGTCTATCGCCGTCGGCGGCGACGGTGCCGATCTCGATACAATCGGCGCAACAGCCACAGGTCAGGACAGCATTGCCCTCGGCGCGGACGCCAGCGCGTCGCAGGCCAATGCGATTGCGGTCGGGCTGGGCGCACGTGCGTCGACCGGCAATGCCACCGCATTCGGCGTGGGCTCCGAAGCGACAGGCGGCATCGGTGCGGTCGCATTCGGCAATGCAAGCTATGCAGGTGCAGAGAACGCCCTTGCCTTTGGATATGGAAGCCAAGGCACGGCTTCCGGGACGACGTCTCTCGGGGCAATCAGCCGTGCTCAAGCAACCAATGCCACAGCGATAGGGTTCCAGGCGGCGGCCACCCATAGCGGATCAACCGCCATCGGCGTCAATTCGGCAACCACCCGCGCCAATCAGGTGCGTCTCGGCACGACCGGCACGAGCATTTCAATCGCCGACATCGGCGCGTCCGACGCGGCTCAGGCGGGACAGGAGTTCTTCCTGACGATCGACAACAGCGGCACCGTCGGCAAGGGCGCACAATCCAGCGCGATCCTTGCTGGGCAATCGTCGGCCATCGCCGGCCTCCAGTCGGGTCAGGCACTGATCGACGATCAAGTCACGCAATTGTTCACCCTGTCCGACCTCAACCGGCGCGAGGCAAGACGCGGGATTGCCGCAGCGGCAGCCTTAGCACAAGCTCCCTTCCCGTCAGCGCCTGGCAAGACCGCTTACACGGCGAACTCGGCGATCTATCGCGGCGAAGTCGCGTTCAGTGCCTCGCTGTCGCACCGGCTGAACACCGGATCGCCGTTCGCGCTGACCGCCGGCGTGTCGCATTCGGGCGGCAAAGACACCGTTGCGCGCGTCGGCGTTGCGGGAGAGTTCTGACGTTAACCGTCGTGCATTTCACTAATGGGCAAATCGGCATAGCCCATCTTCCATTCAGCGGGTCGCACCACCGGCTGATCGAGAGTCGGCAACGCCCGGCGCATACTCTTTCGGCCTCAGACCTGTTGGGGAGAAGAGGCATGACCAATTTCCGTAAAATCCTGTTCGCAAGCAGCGCCAGCCTGATGGCGATCACCATGTTCACGGCACAGCCCGCGCATGCCGCCGAATGCCTGCTCGACACTAACGATGATGGCGTACCTGGTGCGGGCGATACCGATGGTGGCGCGACTTCAGGCTCGATCGCACGGCTGGCGTGTGGCACGAGTGCGGCGGCGTCGGGGAACAATTCAACTGCAATAGGTACCGCCGCCGCCGCATCAGGCACTGACTCTTTGGCCGTGGGCAATGGCGCGCAAGCCACCGTTGGGGATAGCACCGCAATCGGAACAGGGGCCCGTGCCTTGGCTTCGCAAAGCACAAGTGTCGGTTCCGAGGCCGGACTTTCGGTCGGTGCGGGCATCGGTTCAAGCGCATTCGGCTATCAGGCCAATGCCTCGGGCCTGAACGCCGTCGCGCTTGGCTCAAAGAGCCGCGCGACATTTGACAGCGCCATCGCCCTCGGCGCCGCTTCGGGCGGCGGCACTTTTGGTGTACAGGCACTCGCGACCTATGCCGTATCGATTGGCGGCGGCAGCAGCGCGACGTCATCGTACGGCATTGCGATCGGCGGTGAAGCCAACACGGCGGGCGGGGGATCGATTGCCATTGGTGGCGATGGTGGCGACGCGGGTATCGTCGGCGCGACCGCCGGTAATCTTGGCGCGATCTCGATTGGCATTGACACATCGACCGCCGATTCCGCCGTCGCAATCGGGCGGAGCGCAAGTGCCGGGGGCCAAGCCGTCTCGGTGGGCGATGGCGCCCAATCGGCGGGACAATTCGGCGTGGCGCTCGGCATCTTCAGCAGCGCCCGGAACTTCCGAAGCATCGCCGTTGGCTCCGACAGTGTCGGGGCCGGCAATGGCGGCATCGCCTTTGGCGCCGGTGCAACCAACGTCGCCGGTACGCAGACCAACGGCAACATTGCCATCGGCGCCTCATCGGGTGCCGTTGGTGGCGGCGTTGGCGGCACCGTGACAACCGCAAACGGCGGCAACAGCATCGCACTGGGCACGGCGGCGCAGTCGGTTGGATCAGGCTCGGTCGCCATCGGTGGCGATGGCAGTGATGCTGATACGCTGGGTGCCAACGCAGGTGCGTTCGGCGCGATTGCGATTGGCTATGATGCGTCGGCAACCGGGCTGCGCGGCATTGCTTTTGGCTCGATCGCGACAGCCACAGGTGGCTTCTCGACGGCTTTTGGTGCAAGTGCCAACGCTGCCAATGCCAATGCGGTCGCGATCGGCACGGCCGCAACAGCTGGCACCCTGACGATGGCATCAGCCGGTTCAGTCGGTGGCCCGGTGGCTCAGGTTTCCATTGGTACCGAAAGCCATGCAATCGGCGTTGGGTCGACGGCCGTGGGTCATGGCGCACAGGCGTCTTTGGGGACAACACAGGTTGCCGATTTCACAACGGCAGTCGGCTCTTTGACGCGCGCGTCGGCAACCGGCGCGACGGCCTTTGGTGCGGCGGCCCAAGCGACGGGTATCCGTTCGATTGCTATCGGAGCCGACGGCGGCGATGTCGACACAGTGGGCGCGTCGGCAGCGGGTCAGGACTCAATCGCCATTGGTGCGGACGCCAACGCTGCCCAGCTCAACACCATCGCGCTTGGCCTGAATGCCAACGCACAATCCACCGGGTCACTCGCCATTGGCACCAACGCCAAAGCCGTCGGCGGCAACAGCTTCTCGGTCGGCGCGAGTTCGGAAACCAATGGCCTTGGCACAGTCGCCTTTGGCAACGCGAGCTATGCCGGTGGTGAAAATGCGCTGGCCTTTGGCTATGCGTCGCAATCGACGTCTACAAATGCGACGGCGCTGGGTACCTTCTCCCGCGCGCAGGCTGTCGGTGCGACGGCGGTCGGGTTTCAGGCCGCCGCCACGCACGCTGGCTCAACCGCGATTGGCATCGATTCAGCAACCACCCGCGCCAACCAAATCCGCCTCGGCAGCGCTGGCACGAGCATTTCCATCGCCGACATTGGTGCCTCCGACGCCGCGCAAGCGGGGCCGGAGTTCTTCCTGACGATCGATAACAGCGGAACCGTCGGCAAAGGTGCGCAGTCGAGCGCCATCCTTGCAGGGCAGTCATCGATGATCGCGGGGCTGCAAGCCGGGCAAGCCCTGATCGACGATCAGGTCGCCACGCTGTTTAATCTGGCCGATGTAAACCGGCGCGAGGCGCGGCGCGGGATTGCCGCAGCAATGGCAATGGCGGACGCGCCCTTTCCGTCAGCGCCCGGCAAAACCAGCTATGCCGCCAAAACCGGCGTTTATCGCGGCGAAGTGGCATTCAGCGCTTCGCTCTCGCACCGTCTGAACGTCGGGTCGCCTTTCGCACTCACTGCCAGCGTCTCGCATTCGGGCGGGAAGGACACTGGCCTGACCGCTGGGCTGGCGGGCGAGTTTTAGGTGTTAAACGAGGGCAGTTTCACGCCGTCAGTATCGGCAATTGCCGTATCCGTTTGCCCGTCACCGCGAACAACGCATTGATCAGCGCCGGGGTGGCGGGGGGCAGGCCGGGCTCGCCGATACCGCCCATTTTCGCGCCGCTTTCGATGAAGTGGACATCGATAGCCGTCGGGCTGTTGGCCATCTTCAGAACCGGGTAGTTGTCGAAGTTGCTTTGAACCACCGCGCCTTTTTCGATCGTGATCTGCTCGCCAATCGCCGATGACAGGCCCATAATGATGCCGCCTTGAATTTGCGCCTCAGCATTCTTTGGGTTCACGGTTGTGCCGCAATCGACGACGGCCCAGACTTTCCCGACTTTTGGCTTGCCGTCTTCGCCCATCGACGCCTCGACAACATGCGCGGCAATCGTGCCGAAGCTTTCGACAATTGCGATCCCGCGTCCCGTGCCTGCGGGAAGCGGCGTGCCCCAGCTTGCGCGCTTGGCAACGGTTTCAAGCGCGATGCGCTGGCGCGATCCGGGCGCCAAATGATCGCGGCGGAATTCGAACGGGTCCTTGCTCGCTGCTGCCGCCAATTCATCGACGAAGCACTCGTTGAAAAAGCCATGCTGGCTCGCGTTGACCGACCGCCAATAGGCGTTAACCTGGTTCGAGATATATTCATGGTGACGAATATCGACGACGGGAATGGTGTAGGGGACGCCGGCTTCCTTGCCGCCATCGTCCTTTTGCGCATAATCCACTGTCCAGGCCGCAATCTTGCCGTCGTTGCCCAGCGCCGCTTGCAACCGCGACGTTACCTGCGGACGGTACGCGCCCTGCGACACTTCCTGTTCACGGCTCCAGATCAGCTTGACCGGATAGGGCACCTGCACGGCAATCTTGGCGATCTGTTCGATGATCTGGCTATAGGGCGGAAAGCGTCGCCCAAAGCCGCCGCCCATGATCATCGGGTGGAACATGACGTTATCGACGTCGAGTCCCGCCGCTTTGGCCAGGATCGTTCGCGCACCGAGCGGGTCTTGCAGCCCGCCCCAGACGTCGAGCTTGCCGTCCTTGGCATGTGCCACAAGCGCGAACGGCTCCATCATCGCCTGATGCAGGAACGGCGCGCGATACTCGGCAGTCATCAGCTTGCCACCGGCGGTGGCAGCGAGCGCCTTGCCCTCGGCGATAAGCTTGGCCTGCGCATCATAAATCGACTGGGTGCTCAGTGCGCCATGCCCGCCATCGGTAAACTTCGGCGCCAGCGCGCGAACCCCTTTCAGCGCCTGCCAATAGCCTTTGGCGATCACGACAACGGCACCGTCGAGATTGATGACTTTCTCAACGCCCGCCACTGCCATTGCCGGAGCTGGATTGACCGAAGCAAGCGCCCCGCCGCGCACCGGCGCCATCATGATCGTCGCCACGCGCATGTCGGGCAACGTCATGTCGATGCCATACACTGCGCTGCCGTCGACTTTCGAAGGGATATCGAGGCGCGGCGTATCCTTGCCGATGAACTTGTAATCGGCGCGCGCTTTCAACGGCGGATTGCTGTTGAGCGAACGGCCCGCCGCGGCTTCGGCAAGCTCGCCATAGCGTAAGGTCTTGCCCGATTTGGCGTGCGTGATAACACTGTTTGCGGTCGTCAGCTCGCTTGCCGGAACGCCCATCCGGCTGGCGGCTTCGGCGACCAGCGCCAGCCGCGCTGCTGCTCCCGCCACGCGCATGCCGTATTGCCCGGTGAAGCGCACCGCTGACGATCCGCCCGTGATCTGCAAATCCATCGACCGTGCCAGCATGCCAATCAAAGATTCAGGCAGCGCATTGAAAAGGCCGGTCTGTCCCGACATTTCGCCCGCGAAATTGCGGCCAAGCGCCAGATTGGCAAAGGCGGAATCAGCGGGCGCATTGACCACGCTGATCTTTGCCCAATCCGCGTCAAGTTCCTCGGCAACCATTTGCGCCAGTGCGGTGAGCGAACCCTGACCGAAATCGATATGCGGCGAATAGATGGTGATAACATCATCAACCCCGACTTTAAGCCAGGTCATGAACGACCCCTCGCCGCCCTTGGCCGTCAGGTCGACCGCGCGTTTGCGAAAACTATTGTCAGTCCACAGGACACCAAAGACGCCGGCCCCCGCGATGGCGGCACCACCGATCAGGAACGCGCGTCGCTTGACGCCTTTGCGCTTTGCGGGGGCGGCGGGTGTTTCGGCAATGTCGAGCGTGGGATTATCGGCCATGTCGTGTCTCTCCCTTACGCTTTAACAGCGGCGTGGATCGCCGCGCGAACGCGGGGATAGGTGCCACAGCGGCAGATGTTGGTCATCGCTTCGTCGATCTGCGCATCGCTCGGCGCGCCATTCTTGAGAAGCGCAATGGCGGCCATGATCTGGCCCGACTGGCAATAGCCGCATTGTGGCACTTGCGCTTCGATCCACGCCGCCTGCACCGGGTGCAACGTCCCGTCCGCGCTCTTAATGCCTTCGATTGTCGTGATTGCCTTGCCTGCGATATCGCCAACCGGCACTGAGCAGGACCGCGCTACTTCTCCGTTCACATGCACACTGCACGCGCCGCACGCCGCGATGCCGCATCCGAATTTCGTGCCGGTCAGGCCCAATTCCTCGCGGATTGCCCAAAGCAACGGCGTATCGGGTTCTGCATTAAACGAAACGGCTTTGCCGTTGACGGTTGCTGCGATTGACATGCCCGACCTCGTTGCGTTCTTGATGATGGATGTGGTCTACACGAGTTCGTCTCAATTGAAAACGGATTGACCAGTTCACATGCAAACCGGCGCTGCCGATCATAACCGAATCCTTGCAAAGGCAACGGAATGGGCGGGCGCCGCGATGGCGCTGGCGACCGTGATCGAGACGTGGCGGTCCGCCCCCTGTCCGGTCGGCACGCATATGCTGATCCACGAAAACGGCGCATTCATGGGATCGGTATCGGGCGGGTGCGTTGAAGGCGATGTCCTCCATATTGCATCCGAAGTCATCGGCGGGGCATCTGCGACTGTGCGCCGTTATGGTGTGGCTGATGGCGCGGCGTGGGACGTTGGCCTTCCCTGTGGCGGGAATATCGCAGTGCTAATTCAGCCCGTCAGCGCCATCGGATTCGCGCCCGCGCTGTTCAACCAGATCATCGCCGCAAACCAAGCCGGCGAAACGCTGCGGATTGGCACTGATTTGATAAGCGGCCTGAGCGATGTCGTCATTCAACGGCGCGAGGGTCAGTTTCTCAACATCTATGCCCCGCCCAAACGGCTATTGATTATCGGTGCAGTCGAGATTGCGGTGGCGCTGGCGGGCATATCGCAGCAATTGGGCTTTGCCGTGACGGTCATCGATCCGCGCGCGCGCTTCCTTACCGAAGAACGCTTTCCGGGCGTTACGCGCGACGACCGCTGGCCCGACGACGCCGTGGCGGCGCTCAAGCCCGACAGTCGCACTGCTGTCATCACGCTCAGTCACGACATCAAGATCGATGACCCTGCCTTGGTGGCCGCACTCGCCAGTTCTGCCGCTTATGTTGCTGCGCTGGGTTCCAAATCATCGCACGCCGCGCGGCTCGCCCGCTTGACCGAACAAGGCGTGGCTTTCGACCAGCTGACCCGTATCGAAGGACCAGCGGGCGTGGCCATCAACGCAATCAGCGCGCCCGAAATCGCCCTTTCGATTGCAGCGGGAATGGTACGAGTGATGAATGACGGGTTGCGGTGATCATCGCCGCTACGCTCCTCGCGGCCGGTCGCGGCACACGTTTCGGCGGCAATAAGCTTGAGGCCGATTTTCAGGGCACGATGCTCGGCCTCCACGCCGCGCGCACGCTCGCCAGCCTCCACACGGAACATAGGATCGCCGTTCACGACCCCGCTCATGCCAAGCTCGCCAAGGCTTTGTTGGCGGCGGGTTTCAAGCTCATCGCCAACAATACCCCGTCGGCGGGCCAGAGCCATTCGCTCGCGCTGACGGCACAAGCCGCGCTGGAAACCGATGCAACGCACATGCTCGTCTGCCTCGCCGATATGCCTTGTGTAACTGCTGATCACTTGCAGCGGGTTATCAAAGCGGGCAGCAACGATGTTGTTGCATCCGCCATTGGCATCACGCCGATGCCACCCGCGCTCTTCCCGCGCCGTCTTTTTTCGGCCTTGGCCTGTCTGTCGGGCGACATTGGCGCGCGCGCGTTATTGAGGAACGCCACTCTAATTCCGGGCGACGCCCATATGCTTGCCGATATTGACACACTCGAAGACCTCAACCTTTTGTCGTAAAAGCGCACATATTTATTTTCGTTCCGCGCTCGTTCCCTTGCGCTGCCATAAACAGCAGAAATCCCGCGCGTCGCTGCGTTGCAGCATCAGGCGGTATCGATAAAGTGAATCAAATTTACGACGAACCGAGTCATAAAATTTACATTTACCACCTTGCACCATTTTGAACTTAAGGCACTATAGGTAGCGACTTAAGGTCGGGGGCGACACAAGCACTGGTATCACTCGGGGCAAGCGGATTATCCGCTGCGCGGGCGATTCATGGCCTGTGTGACGGGGAACAGATGAAAAACATTTGCTCCCCACGGCCTGTGAAAATGCTACAAGGAGGTTTCGCCTCCGAGTCGAACAGACAAAGAACGAGAGTAGGGGCGCGTAATGGATTTTAAGGGCAGCGAAGCGGCGATGAACGATATGGCAACCACCCTATTAGAGGCAGTGACAAGTGCGGCAGTGGACGACACACCGGTGAGCGAATCGAAGCGAATCAACGCGCAGCTTTACGCGGTCGAGGTCGATCATTCGCGTGACGCCTTGCTCACCGATTTCGGCAAGGAGACGCTGAAGGACCGCTATCTGCTGCCGGGCGAGAGCTATCAGGATCTGTTCGTGCGCGTGGCGTCGGCCTATGCCGACGATCAGCCGCATGCGCAGCGGCTGTATGACTACATCTCGCGCCTGTGGTTCATGCCCTCGACGCCCGTCTTGTCGAACGGCGGCACGGGGCGCGGCTTGCCGATTTCCTGCTATCTAAACTCGGTGCCCGACAGCCTCGAAGGGATTGTCGAGACCTGGAACGAGAATGTCTGGCTCGCGTCGCGCGGCGGCGGCATCGGCACTTATTGGGGCGCGGTGCGCGGCATTGGCGAGCCGGTTGGCCTCAATGGCAAGACCAGCGGGATCATCCCGTTCGTCCGCGTCATGGATTCGCTGACACTCGCGATCAGCCAGGGCTCGCTGCGTCGCGGTTCGGCGGCTTGTTATCTCGATGTCTCGCACCCGGAGATCGAGGAATTTCTCGAAATCCGCAAACCCTCGGGCGATTTCAACCGCAAGGCGCTGAACCTCCACCACGGTGTCCTCCTGACTGATGCTTTCATGGAAGCCGTCCGTGCAGGCGAGGAATGGAACCTGCTTTCGCCAAAGGACGGCAGTGTCCGCGCCACGGTCGATGCGCGCAGCCTCTTCCAGAAGCTCGTCGAAACGCGGCTGGCAACGGGCGAGCCCTATATCGTCTTCGCCGACACCGTGAACCGCGCCATGCCGCGCCACCACCGCGAACTGGGCCTCAAGGTCTCGACCTCGAATCTTTGCAGCGAAATTACTTTGCCCACGGGTCGCGACCATCTGGGCAATGACCGCACGGCGGTCTGCTGCTTGTCGTCGCTCAATCTCGAAACTTGGGACGAGTGGAACGGCGACAAGCAGTTCATCGAGGACATCATGCGCTTCCTCGACAATGTCCTGACCGACTATATCGACCGCGCGCCGCCCGAAATGGCGCGCGCCAAATACTCCGCCAGCCGCGAACGCTCGGTGGGCCTTGGTGTCATGGGCTTCCACTCGTTCCTGCAAGCGCGCAACCTGCCGTTTGAAGGGGCGATGGCGAAGTCGTGGAACCTTAAAATCTTCAAGCACATCAGCCGCGAAGCCAATGAAGCGTCAATGATGCTTGCCACCGAACGCGGCGCCTGCCCCGATGCCGAAGAACGCGGCGTGATGGAGCGGTTCAGCTGCAAGATGGCGATTGCGCCGACCGCGTCGATCAGCATCATCTGTGGCGGGACCAGCGCTTGCATCGAACCGATCCCGGCGAACATCTACACGCACAAGACGCTGTCGGGCAGCTTCTCGATCCGCAATCCCTATCTCGAAAAACTGCTCGCCGAGAAATCGAAGAACAGCGATACGGTGTGGAACTCGATCCTCGAACAGGGCGGCAGCGTCCAGCATCTCGACTTCCTCTCGACCGAGGAAAAGGACACGTACAAGACCAGCTTCGAGATCGACCAGCGCTGGCTGATCGAACTCGCCGCCGACCGGACGCCCTATATCGATCAGGCGACCAGCCTCAACCTGTTCATCCCCGCCGACGTCGAAAAATGGGACCTCCTGATGCTCCATTTCCGCGCCTGGGAACTGGGCGTGAAGTCGCTCTACTACCTCCGCAGCAAGTCGATCCAGCGCGCGGGTTTCGCAGGCGGCGTGGAAGCCGACAACACCGCCCTCGCCCCTGTGATCGAACTCGCCGAAAAGGATTATGACGAGTGCTTGGCGTGTCAGTGAAATGATAATTACAATGGCAAATAACGAAAAATCTTCTCCGAAAACTGCTTCTCTGGCTTCGAAGGCGTTGCGCAATCCTGGCAGTTTGTCGAAAGTCGAAATCAAGTCTCTTGGAGGCGCAGTTTTGACTCAGGCGCCGGATAAACCCAAGCGCAAATAGTTCCTGTTCTCGAGGGTTTGGTCATGTTTAGCGGAATACGAAAAGTCGTTAGCGAAATTCGCGAAATCAGGCAGATACTTCGAGATCAACGCTCGGGTGCCACGGCATTGCGAATAGCACGCGAAGCTGAGGAAGATCGGATTCGTCGGCAATCGGAATCCGATGCTTTTCGACGTAAGATTGAACGCGCGTTGCGCCGCAAGCCGAATATGACCTTTGGCGAATTGCGGAAGCGTTTTCCGGTATCATCGGAAATTGCTCGACGTGGATGACATGTCCGCAAACTTCCCCTCCCCCTTGTGGGGAGGGCGACTCGCGCAGCGAGCGGGGTGGGGGCGCGCGACCTCTGTCGCGCTAAAGGCGTGGAATGATGCGAATGTGGGAACAAGCTATTCAGCCGCAGACGCGGCTGGCCCCCACCCTAGCCCTCCCCACAAGGGGGAGGGAGGTCAGATGAAAAGACTCGCTTTGAAAGCCGGAACCGTTGAACGCGCTCGGAAATTGCGGCGTGACTTAACTCCGCAAGAGTGGATGCTTTGGAATGGTCTAAAGGAATCTTTTCCCGAAGCGCATTTTCGCAAGCAGGTTCCCTTTGGACCTTACTATGCGGACTTTGCCTGCCATGTCGCAACGTTGGTTATCGAACTCGACGGCAGTCAACACGCCGACGCCGTCCCCTATGACGCGGCACGCACAGCCTTCCTCGAAAGCGAAGGCTACACCGTCATCCGCTTCTGGAACAACGATGTCACAAACAACCTCGACGGTGTGCTGACCGCCATCGCCCACCACCTCACTCTTTCAAACTAAAGGCCAACCCCCATGTCCCTCACCGAAGCCCGCACTCAGTATAAGCCCTTCGAATACCCCTGGGCCTATGATTTCTGGAAACGCCAGCAACAGATCCACTGGATGCCCGAGGAAGTGCCCTTGGGCGAGGATTGCCGCGACTGGGCGCAGAAGCTCACCGATCATGAGCGCAACCTGCTCACGCAGATTTTCCGCTTCTTCACGCAAGCCGATGTCGAGGTGCAGAATTGCTACCACGAACATTATGGCCGCATCTTCAAGCCGACCGA
>JANOVZ010000017.1:0-1554 GCA_031417655.1 Sphingomonas sp.
CGGCGAGGGCCGTGACCACCACATGGTGATAAACCCTGCGACCGGCGACGGGCTGGGCGAATTGCCGATGGCGACCGCAGCCGATCTGGATGAAGCGCTGGCGGCGACGGCCAGGGGCTTTGCCCGGTGGCGCAAGGTCGACGTCAACGAACGCGCAGGGATATTGCACAAGGTCGCAGGGCTGATCCGCGAACGCGCAGAGGACATCGCGACGCTGCTGACCACCGAACAGGGCAAGCCGCTGGCCGAGGCGCGCACCGAAGTGCTGTCCTGCGCGGCGCAGTTCGACTATTTCGCCGAGGAGGCCAAGCGCAGCTATGGCCGCGTCCTCGTCCGCCCCACCGGGCAACGTGCGCTCGTGCTGAAACAGCCGGTTGGGCCGGTCGCGGCATTCAGCCCGTGGAATTTCCCGGTCAACCTGATGTGCAAGAAAATGGCTGCGGCGCTTGCGGCGGGATGCTCGATCATCGCCAAGCCGCCCGAAGAAACCCCCGCCTGCACCAGCGCAATAATGCAGTGCGTCATCGACGGCGGCGTTCCGGGCGATGTCGCGCAGCTCGTTTACGGCGTCCCCGATATGGTCAGCCGCCATCTGATTGCCTCGCCGATTATCCGCAAGGTCAGCTTCACTGGATCGGTGCCGGTGGGCAAGCATTTGCTGAAGTTATGCGCCGACGGTGTAAAGCGCACGACGATGGAACTGGGCGGCCACGCACCGGTGCTGGTGTTTGACGATTGCGATTTGGATAAGGCGATTGCGCTGTCCTCAACAACGAAGTTCCGGAACGCCGGGCAGGTCTGCATCTCACCCACACGCTTCTACGTGCAGGAAGGCGTATACGACCGTTTTGTCGCAGGCTTTGCCGAGGCGACCAAAAAAGTTCAAGTCGGCAACGGCCTCGACGCATCGACGATCATGGGCCCGCTCGCCAACGACCGCCGCCCGCCCGCCATTGAAAAACTGGTTGCGGATGCAACCGCAAAGGGCGCAACGCTTCTAGCCGGCGGTGAACGCGGACAAGGCGGTAATTTCTACCAGCCAACGGTGCTTGCCGATGTGCCCATGAGCGCGGACATCATGGAAGACGAACCCTTTGGCCCGGTTGCACTGATGCGGCCGTTCAAGACGTTCGATGAAGCAATCGAGCAAGCCAACCGCTTGCCCTTTGGCTTGGCAGCCTACGCCTTCACCGAAAACGCGCGGCAGGCCAATCTTGTGGCTGATGCGCTCGATACCGGAATGGTGGGCCTGAATAGCTTCGCAATCTCGGTACCCGACGCGCCATTCGGCGGGGTTAAGGAATCAGGCTTTGGCAGCGAAGGTGGGCCGGAGGGTCTTGATAGCTATTATGTCACCAAGGCGGTGCATCAATATTGATGTTCGCCCATGTTTGCAGGAGTAGAATTTGAACCCGGTTTTATATCTTTGTTCGGCGGCGGCCGCGTTCCTATCATCTGCTCCAGTTTTGGCGCAGAGCATAGAGGCGCAACCAACCCCCGTCATGCTGGATTTGGACACAGGATCACAGGTTGCGACATGGACGCTGCGCTCAG
>JANOVZ010000018.1:0-136005 GCA_031417655.1 Sphingomonas sp.
GACGGTCGCATCAGCACCGGATAGCCAATCCGTTCGGCCACTGCGACCGCTTCGTCGCGGCTGCGCGCAATGCCATTCTCGGGTTGCTTCAGGCCCAGCTTGTTGACCAGTGCAGCAAACTGCTCGCGGTCCTCGGCCAGATCAATCGCCGCCGGGCTGGTGCCAAGGATCGGTATGCCCGCCTCGCTCAGCGCCTTTGCCAGATTGAGCGGCGTCTGTCCCCCGAACTGGACAATCACGCCTTTCAGCGTGCCGTTTTTCTGCTCGACATGCAGGATTTCGAGCACATCCTCCGCCGTCAACGGCTCGAAATATAGCCGGTCCGACGTGTCGTAATCGGTCGAGACCGTCTCCGGATTGCAATTGACCATGATCGTCTCATAGCCCGCATCCGACAGCGCATAGCAGGCGTGGCAGCAGCAATAATCGAACTCGATCCCCTGCCCGATCCGGTTCGGCCCGCCGCCCAGGATGACGATCTTCTCGCGATCCGACGGCGCCGCCTCACACTCGGGCTCGCCGAACGAAGGGGCCTCATAGGTCGAATACATATAAGGCGTTTTCGCCGCAAACTCCGCCGCACAGGTATCGATTCGCTTATACACCGGCCGCACACCCAGCCGGTGGCGCAGCGCACGCACATCGGCCTCCGTCACGCCCCCCGTCATCGCGACAACTGCATCGCGCACGAGGCCCCCGCGTGCCATCGCCCGATCCGGCAAATTGGCCGATTGCAGCGCGAGGAACGCCAACCGCTTGTCGCTGAACCCCATCGACTTCAGTCGGCGCATCCCCTCGGCGTCGCGCGGCAACCCGTTAGTCGAAACTTCGGCCTCCGTCGCGACGATCTCGGCGATCCTCTCCAAAAACCACGGATCGTACTTTGCCACCGCATGCACCTCGGCAACACTCATCCCCTCGCGCAAAGCCTGCGCCGCAACGAGCAGCCGGTCCGGCGTAGCCCGCGACAATGCCGCAATGAGGTCATCTTTCGACGCACCTTTCAGTTCATCGACGAAATTGAACCCGGACAGCCCCGTCTCCAGCCCGCGCAGCGCCTTCTGCAACGACTCATGGATATTCCTCCCGATGGCCATCACTTCGCCGACCGACTTCATCGCGGTCGACAGCAACGGCTCGGCGCCCTTGAACTTCTCGAAGGCAAAGCGCGGAATTTTGGTCACGACATAGTCAATCGTCGGCTCGAAAGACGCCGGCGTCGCGCCGGTAATGTCGTTCTGGACCTCATCCAAAGTATACCCGACCGCCAGCAACGCCGCGACCTTGGCAATCGGAAAGCCCGTCGCTTTTGACGCCAGCGCCGACGACCGCGACACCCTCGGATTCATTTCGATGACGATCAGGCGACCATCGGCAGGGTTCACCGCGAACTGCACGTTCGACCCGCCCGTCTCCACCCCGATCTCGCGCAGACAAGCAATCGATGCGTTGCGCATGATCTGATATTCCTTGTCGGTCAGCGTCAGCGCGGGCGCGACCGTGATGCTGTCGCCTGTATGTACGCCCATCGGATCGATATTCTCGATTGAGCAGATGATGATGCAATTGTCGTTGCGGTCGCGCACGACTTCCATCTCATATTCTTTCCAGCCGAGCAGCGATTCCTCGATCAGCACTTCGGTCGTCGGCGACGCGTCGAGTCCCCCCGTCACGATCCCGATAAATTCCTCGCGGTTATAGGCGATCCCTCCGCCGGTCCCGCCCATCGTGAACGACGGCCGTATGATCGACGGCAAGCCCGTCCGCTCAAGCATTTGCAGCGCGTCTTCAAGACTATGCGCAATCCCCGAGCGCGCGCTTTCCAGCCCGATCTTGGTCATCGCATCGCGAAACTTGATCCGGTCCTCGGCCTTGTCGATGGCCTCGGCATCCGCACCGATCATCTCGACGCCATATTTCGCCAGCGTCCCATCGTTGAACAGCGCGAGCGCGGTATTCAGCGCCGTCTGTCCGCCCATCGTCGGCAACACCGCGTCGGGGCGCTCCTTCGCGATGATCTTCGCGACAATCTCGGGCGTAATCGGCTCGATATAGGTCGCATCCGCCAGCTCGGGATCGGTCATGATGGTCGCAGGGTTCGAATTGACGAGGATGATCCGATACCCCTCCGCCTTCAGCGCCTTGACCGCCTGCGTCCCCGAATAATCAAACTCGCACGCCTGCCCGATGACGATAGGCCCGGCGCCGATGATGAGGATCGATATTATGTCCGTCCGCTTACCCATTTGACAGCATTGCTTTCATTGCATACATTGATTGCATTACAGGAGATTCGCCGTGGCAACGCTCACCGTCCGAAACGTTCCCGACGACGCCAAACACCGTTTTCGCCAAGTCGCGGCCGCACATGGCCGGTCGATGGAAGAACATTTGCGGCAGATGGTGATCGGAGCGGAACCGGCCACTGAACCAGCATTTCACGGCGTGCGAGACGTGACCCAAGCATTTCGCCATGAACCCGTCGCCTTGGCCCGGCAAAATGAAACGGCGCACGATGCCGATCATGCTGCGCGCATCCGGGCGATGAGCAGCAAGGAGTTTATCGATCATTTGGTGGCAACCGCCGCTGGGGCCGATATCGAGCTGCCGAAACGCTCGACGAGTGCGAACCGCGCGGTTTTCGGTGCTGATTGACACGAACGTCTGGGGCGAACTCACCCGGCCCCGACCCGATCCCAAAGTTGTCGGGTTTCTGGTCGACAATGAGGACGAATTACACCTCTCCACGCTCGTCCTCGCAGAAATCGAGTTCGGGATTGCTAAAGCGGCCGATCCGATCCGCAGCGCCCGTTTCTTGGATAGTCGAAACGATATTGTGCTGCGCGTTGCGGGCCGCATCCTCCATCCCGATTTTCTCTCAGCGACGATTTGGGGCAAGCTTAAGGCGGCACTTGAGGACTCTGGTGAACCGATACCCGATTTTGATTTGATGATTTGCGCACAGGCCATTGCGGCAGACATGCCAGTCGTAACGCGGAATGTGGGACATATGGCGAGGACAGGAGCAGTCACCGTGAATCCCTGGAACGCCTGACCCACCGCCCACACGCCTGGCCGATGACGATGGGACCAGCGCCGATGATGAGGACGGAGGAGATGTCGGTGCGTTTGGGCATTGCTCAACCGATGTTGGAAGTTGGAGTGCGGAGCATGAACAATCACACTGCAAAAGCCCTCCCCCTTGAGGGGGAGGGTTGGGTGGGGGTGAACCGAACGATGACGAAAAAACGCCTGACCGCAATCGCCCGAAAGCTGCGCCGCGCGCCGACCGACGCCGAAACCCGCCTCTGGCAGCGCCTGCGCGGCAAACAACTCGGCGGACACAAATTCACCACGCAATTCCCCATCGGCAATTTCGTTGTCGACTTTGCCGAACGGACGGCGCGCATCGCGATCGAACTTGACGGCGGGCAACATGCCGACAGCACCACCGATGCCGAACGGACTGCGATCATCGAAGCGCACGGCTATCAGGTCATCCGCTACTGGAACCATGACGTGTTGATGAACACCAACGGCGTGCTGGAAGACATCCTCCGCCATCTGAATATCGCCCGCAACAAGGACCATTAGCCCACCTCCCCCTGCAGGGGGAGGCGACTCGCGTCCGGCGCGAGCGGGTGGGGGTGGACCGCACCCGACACTTGAGAACCACCCCCGCTCCCCCTGAAGGGAGAGACGACTCGCGCCCTGCGCGAGCGGGTGGGGGTGCACCAAGCCAAAAAATTGGGACGCGGCGCTCCGCGACACTCCCCCTCCCCGACCCTCTCCGCCGGGGAGGGAGAAGTAAAGCAAGCACCCATGTTGAGGATCGAGGGGATGGGAGGGGGATTGGGCATTACTTAACCTGCAACAGTAAGGAAACGACGGCACCTAACAAGGCGTTTGCAAGTGCTACAATCGTGGGGTTACCGTAGCGCTGGATCAACTCACCCAACGCTCGAACGAGCACCTCGTAGAGCAGATACGCTCGATATTCACCGGATCGAATCAGCTCCCGTCCCGCTTTGATCTGACCGAGTAGCCGTTCACGGAGGCCGATCTGGTCGGGGGCACCGTTATCTTGTTCTAATGCCGAAATCAGTTCAGACACCGGCACTTCCGCTTCAGCAATTTGATTGTGGCTTAAGCTCACGACTCGGTCTGAGGCGGGGATCGATATACTGGCGATCAATTGGTCAGACAGGTCGGGAAGATCGTGCGCGCTACCGTGCTTAAGACTATCATCAAATACAATTTTTGTCAGCGCTCGCTTTAGCGCCTCAGGAGCGGCCGCCCCCAACCGCTGAAGCCGCTGACTCACGGGGTTAGCGCCCATGATTTGACCAATGACCCGGTTTTTGATTTGCTGAACAAATTTGAACCATTGTTCAGTGTAATCGTCCCCCTCATAGACGACACCATTTCCATCAACTAGAGCAGAAAATATCTCTTGGAATTGGTCCTCATAAAGTTCGGGATCGACTGAAATGTCTTGATTTCCGAAGGCAGTCGTAATCGTCGCCCTAGCTAAATCTTGGTAATTATTATCAAATATAAATTCACTCCCGACCTGTCCGTCAAATGCTGACGATTGCATGTAAGCTGCGAGAACAAATTTGACATAGTCGTCCCTCACCCCATCATCCCCACAAACCGCTCGAACAGATAGTGACTATCCTGCGGCCCCGGTGACGCTTCGGGATGATATTGCACGCTGAACGCGGGCGCATCGATCAGTTCGAAGCCGCAGTTCGACCCGTCGAACAAACTCACATGCGTCGCCTTCGCATTCGCTGGCAGCGTCTCCGCATCCACCGCGAAGCCGTGGTTCATGCTGGTAATCTCGACCCGCCCGTCGCTCAATCGCTTGACCGGATGGTTCGCCCCCCGGTGTCCCTGATGCATCTTCACGGTCTTCGCGCCGACCGCCAGCCCGAGCAGCTGATGCCCCAGGCATATCCCGAACAGCGGCTTGCCCGTGCCCAGCCATTGCTGGATCACTGGCACCGCATACGCCCCCGTCGCCGCCGGATCGCCGGGGCCATTCGACAGGAACAGGCCATCGGGCGCGTGCGCCATGATGCCCTCGAAAGTCGCCGTCGCAGGCACGACCATTACTTGACATCCGGCGTCAACCATGTTAGCTAAGATGTTGTGTTTAATACCATAATCTATCGCAATAACTTTTTTCTTCGGTAGGAGACTAGTGTCAACTTTGTCAACTTCGCCAAGGCTCCAAAGTCCCTTGTCCCAGCCATAACTCTGCAATGTCGTCACCGGCTTGGCGAGGTCGGTGCCCTCCAGCCCCGGCCATTCCCGCGCCAGCACGAGCAGCTCGGGCACATCGAACATCCCGTCCTTGCGATGCGCGATCACCGCATTGGGCGGCCCGACGTCGCGAATGCGCCGCGTCAAAGCACGGGTATCCACCCCTGCCAGCCCGATCCGCCCGTTGACGCGCAGCCACTGGTCAAACCCGCCGGTGCTCCGGAAATTCGACGGCGCGGTCACGTCCTCGCGCACGATGCACCCGACGGCATGCGCGTTAGTCGCTTCCATGTCGTCGGCGTTCGCGCCGATATTGCCGATGTGCGGGAACGTAAACGTCACGATCTGCGCCGCATAGGACGGGTCAGTCAGGATTTCCTGATAACCCGTCATCGACGTGTTGAAGCACACCTCACCCACCGCTGCGCCTTCCGCGCCGAAACCGCGGCCACGCACGACAGTGCCGTCGGCCAGCACAAGAATTCCGGTCGCAAGGGCGGCGTCGGTCATGCGGAAAGGCACTCCGTTAGAGGTTAAAGCAGCGATGTCGCTAAGCGGTGGTCCCTAAGCAACGAGTCGCGCGCGGTCAATTCTGGTAACGAAACTGCAATGCGGCTAAGCATGAGGTTTCCCGACGAGAGAACCGATGATTCGAGACGATATTCAAGCGGCGCAAATCGCGACGATGAAAGCGCGCGACGCCGACACTTTGGGCACGATCCGCCTCATCCAGTCGGCCATCAAGAACCGCGACATCGAAGCGCGGACGGGAAAATCCCCTGATGACGATGACGTCCTCGTCGTCGAAGTCCTCCAGAAAATGGTGAAACAACGCCGCGAATCGATCGAGATGTTCACCGCCGGCAACCGCCCCGAACTCGCCGCGAAGGAAGCCGCCGAAGTCGCGGTGATCGAACGCTTCCTGCCGCAACAGCTTACCGAGGCACAAACCATCCTCGCCATCGAAGCGATCAAGGCCGAAGTCGGCGCGACCGGCGTCAAGGACATGGGCAAAGTGATGGCCGCCTTGAAAGACCGCCACGCCAGCGAGCTAGATATGTCGAAGGCCAGCGCGCTGGTGAAGGCATCGCTCAGCTAAGCCGTAAACGGCTTGTCAAAACTTGCCAAAGTGATATCGGCAACTAATGAGCCTTTCGCCCCAATTCCTAGACGAATTGCGGTCGCGCACACTTCTGTCCGGGCTAATTGGCAAGACATTGAAGCTGCAGCGCGCCGGACGCGAATGGAAAGCGTGCTGCCCATTTCATAATGAGAAATCTCCCTCGTTCTATGTTAATGATGACAAGGGATTTTATCACTGCTTCGGCTGCTCGGCGCATGGCGATGCCATAAGATGGCTGACCGAGCAGCAAGGGCTTCCGTTCATTGATGCCGTGAAAGAACTCGCCGCCAACGCAGGCATGGACATGCCTGCTCCCGACCCGCGCGCCGCTGAAAGAGAAGAGCGGCAGAGCAGTTTACATGACGTCATGGCGGCAGCGCAGGCGTTTTTCACCAATCAACTCAATGGAATTGATGGTGAAAATGCCCGCGCATACCTCAAAAAACGCGATGTGTCCGCTAAGCTCATTTCGGAATTCGGTTTGGGCTTTGCCCCAGACAGCCGTGGCGCATTGAAACGTGCCTTGGCTCGCTATGACGAAGAGTTATTGGTTGAGGCGGGTTTGCTGATCGCGGTCGAAGATAAAGAACGATATGATCGTTTCCGTGGTCGCCTGATGATCCCGATCCGCGATCCGCGCGGGCGCTGCATTGCGTTCGGTGGGCGCATCCTCGGTGCGGGTGAACCAAAATATCTCAATTCTCCCGACACGCCGCTGTTCGATAAGGGTCGCACACTTTGGAATATCGACCGCGCAGCCGCCGCGTCGCGCAAGGCCGGACGCCTAATCGTTGTCGAAGGCTATATGGATGCGATCGCCCTCGCCGGCGCTGGAATACACGAAGTCGTAGCACCTCTTGGCACCGCGCTGACCGAAGCCCAGATCGAGCGGATGTGGCGGCTTGTTGACGTGCCAATCCTGTGTTTCGATGGTGACGGCGCAGGGCAGAAAGCGGGGATGCGCGCCGCGCTTCGGGCATTGCCAACGCTCGACTATGGCAAGAGCCTCGAACTTGTGCGGCTCCCGAGCGGTCAAGACCCTGATGATTTGATCCAAAATTCCGGGGTCGATGCCTTCAACAAGATTATCGGTCAGGCTGAATCTCTCGTTGAATTCATTTGGAACACCGAGCTGGAGCTGGCCCGCTTCGATACACCTGAAAACCGATCACTCTTTGGACGCCAATTAAGGCTTCACGCTAAAACCATCGTCAACGAAGACATTAGATCATTCTATCTTGCCGACTTCGATCAGCGTATCGACGCCATGTATAAAACGGGTGAATCAAACTCTTATCGGGATCGTGGTTTTGGGGCCCAGCGCCAGGGTAAGCGAATACCGGAAATGATGTTGTCTATTGCTGAGCACGGCATCGTCAAGGTGAGCTTTGCTCCCGCAGTCCTCGCGGGTTTGAGGCGCTTTCCAGATCTTATTGGTCCTTATGCTGAAATAATCGCCCATTTTCATACACTTTTTCTCCGTCGTGATTTCCGCCAAATCTGTCTGGCCATGCTCGAGGCGGTGTTGATTGTGCATCCGCTTGATCCAGAAAAGCTAAACACCATATTACTGGAGGAGGGGTTAGCGCCTGCTTTAGCCAGCCTCGACAAACGGCGGCCATTGGCATTCTCGTTCGTGCGCGAAAATGTCGATAGAAATAAAGCGCAAGCGGACCTAATGGCAGTGTTAGAATCATTGTCAGATGAGCCAGCGATTCAAGCTGGAATTGACGAAGCCGTAGCCAAGATGAACCGGCCCGGCGAAGAGGGGTTTGAAGCTTTTGCAGAGTTGCAACGCTTATGGGCGGCGAAGCGTGATTTGAGCGAAAAACTCGCTCACGCAATGAGCGACGACGTAAGCGCATAGATTTAGGAACAAAGACTTAGATGGCAAAAACAATTGAGGCGGATTCGCCCGAAACTGACATTGATTCAGGCGATGCACCGCTGATCGATCTGAACGACGCCGACATCAAAAAGATGGTCGCACGTGCCAAAAAGCGTGGGTATATCACCGTCGACGACCTGAACGCTGTCGTCGGCGAAATGTCGACTGACCAGATTGAAGACGTCATGTCATCGCTCAACGAAATGGGTGTCAACGTCGTCGAAAACGATGAAGCTGGCGAAGACGGCGACGATCCCAAGGAAGACGAGGAAGAAATTGCGGCGGTCGACGCGACCGACGATGGCACTGGCCATGTCGCCGAAAAGGTCACCAAGACGACCGACCGCACTGACGATCCCGTTCGCATGTATTTGCGCGAAATGGGCGCGGTCGAACTGCTCAGCCGCGAAGGCGAAATCGCGATTGCCAAGCGCATTGAGGCCGGTCGTGACACGATGATTCTGGGCCTGTGCGAATCGCCGATCACGTTTCACGCGATTATCAGCTGGTCGAACGCGCTCAACGAGGGGACGATGCAGCTGCGCGAAATCATCGATCTTGACGCGATGCTCAACAAGGATCCGGCGCCCGAAGCGATGAGCGACGACGCCGAAGACGAAAATGGTGAGATCAGCGCGAAAACCGCTGGTGTGTCTTTCAAAGAAGAAGAGGAAGTCGAGGAAGTCGCCCCCGTTTCCGAAGATGAACATGACGAGGAAGCGCTGACTGAACGCCGCGCCCCGCGCCCGTCCGATGATGAGGAAGAAGACAACACGCTCAGCCTCGCGCAGATGGAAGAGACACTCAAGCCAATGGCGCTTGAAAAGTTCGCTTCGATTACCGCACTTTACAAGAAATTCTCGAAGGTTCAGCAAGCACGCATTGATGCACTGGGCGTCGGCAATGATTTCCCTGCTGGCGACGAAAAGAAATATCACAAGCTGCGCGAAGAGCTGACCGCCGAAGTCGAAAGCGTCCAGTTTCACGGCGCCAAGATCGAATATCTCGTGGATCAGCTTTATGCTTTTAACCGCCGCCTGACAGCATTGGGCGGCCAGATGCTACGTCTTGCCGAGCGCCACAAGGTCCCGCGCAAGGCGTTCCTCGATAGCTATATTAACCGCGAGCTCGACGAGACGTGGTTGGCCAGCGTTAAGGGGCTCGACAAGAAATGGGCCGCTTTCGTCGAAAACGAAGCCGACGCGGTCGACCGTATCCGCGTCGAGATTTCGGAAATCAGCCAAGCGACCGGCATGTCGCTCAGCGAGTTCCGCCGCATCGTCAACACCGTCCAAAAGGCTGAACGCGAGGCGCGTATCGCCAAGAAGGAAATGGTCGAAGCCAACCTGCGCCTCGTCATTTCCATCGCCAAGAAATACACCAACCGCGGTCTGCAATTCCTTGATCTTATTCAGGAAGGCAACATCGGCCTGATGAAAGCCGTCGACAAATTCGAGTATCGCCGTGGGTATAAATTCAGCACCTATGCGACGTGGTGGATCCGCCAAGCGATCACGCGCAGCATTGCCGATCAGGCGCGGACGATCCGCATTCCGGTGCACATGATCGAAACGATCAACAAGCTGGTGCGCACCAGCCGTCAGTTCCTCCACGAACAGGGCCGCGAGCCCACGCCCGAAGAAATGGCCGAGCGCCTGTCGATGCCGCTCGAAAAAGTGCGCAAGGTGATGAAAATCGCCAAGGAACCAATCAGCCTGGAAACGCCCATCGGCGACGAGGAAGACTCGCATCTCGGCGATTTTATCGAAGACAAGAATGCCGTCATCCCAGTGGATGCGGCGATTCAGGCGAACCTGAAAGAAACTGTCACCCGGGTCCTCGCCTCGCTTACCCCGCGCGAAGAACGCGTCCTGCGCATGCGCTTCGGTATCGGTATGAACACCGATCATACGCTTGAGGAAGTCGGCCAGCAGTTCAGCGTGACCCGCGAACGCATCCGTCAGATCGAGGCGAAAGCATTGCGCAAGCTGAAGCACCCGAGCCGGTCACGCAAGATGCGTAGTTTTCTGGATCAGTAAGTTATTGATCGCCGGTGCGTGATGACGGGAATTCGGGTTCGAACGTCATCCACTTGCGCGGGATCAATATCGCAAAAGCCAAGCCCTACCTCGGTGCCCATATCGAGCAGCACGTCACCCCACGGCCCCACCACGAGCGAATGGCCATAGGTGTCGCGGCCGTCGGCATGACGTCCTGTTTGCGCTGCCGCCACAACAAAGCAGGCATTCTCGATCGCCCGCGCCTGCATCAATATGTGCCAGTGCGCCTTACCGGTCGGCACGGTAAACGCGGCGGGTATCGCCAATACTGTCGCCCCCGCCGCACTATAAGCGGCATAAAGCGCAGGAAAACGCAGATCGTAACAGATGGACAACCCAAGCTTGCCCAAGGAACTCTCTACGATAACTGGGCCATCGCCGCTGACATAGGCACCCGACTCGCGCCAGCTTTGCCCGTTGGGTAAGTCCACGTCGAACAAGTGTATCTTGTCATAGCGCGCGACCACCTGACCCGCTGGATCGATCACGAACGCCCGGTTGGCAAATTTCGCGTCCGCGCGCCCCGAATCAATAGCAAGCGAGCCGATATGCACCCAAAGTCCATGCGCCTGGGCCGCATCGCGGACGGCAGCGAGAACAATATCGTCGGCTTCCCGTCGCACTGAAGCCTTTGCCCGCCCTCGGTCACGGTCCACCAGCCCCGACATTTCGGGCGTGAACAGCATCACCGCGCCACCCGCTGCCGCTTCGGCGACTGCGGCAACCATTGTCGCTGCATTCACCGCCGGATCAATCCCCGACGTCATCTGCAACAGCGCGATCCGCATCAGCCCGCCAGCAGCGCGTCGAGTTCGCCCGCCGCCTCGAGCGCCGCAAGGTCATCCGATCCGCCGACATGATGCGCGCCGATGAATATCTGTGGGACGGTTGATTGGCCGCCCGACCGCTCCAGCATCACGGCGCTGTTAGGGCCGCCCATCGTGATATCATGCTCGTCAAACGCCGCACCTTTGCGATTCAGCAATGCCATCGCCCGCGCGCAATAGGGGCACATGAATTTAGTATAAATTTCGATCTTTGGCATGGGCGGTAGGTGCGATCAGCCCGCGCTCTTGTCAATCATCGTGAACGACCCGCGCCCAGCACACCAGCGTCACGCGCGCTGCGCCCGCTTTCTTAAGCGCCTTCGCGCACGCGTTGGCTGTTGCCCCTGTAGTCAGAACATCGTCGACCAACAAAACATGCTGGCCATCGAACCGTCCGACAACATCAAATGCGCCACGCACCGCATTGCGGCGTTGAGACAGCCCCAACCCCCGCAGCGACGGCGTTGCTCGCGTTCGTCGCAATGACGTCACCGAACAGGGCAACGCCGTCCTAGTCTGGAGCGCGTGGGCAATCGCAACACTCTGGTTGAACCCGCGTGACCACAACCGCCATCGGTGCAGCGGCACCGGAATTAAGGTTGCCCTCTGCGGTAATCGATCCGACAGGACAGCCGCTATCGTCCGCGCAAGCCCGGGACGCCGCGCATATTTCAGGCGAAGCACCACGCGCTTGGCGATATCACCATATGCCACAGCGGCGATTACCGCATCATAATGGGGCGGCTGCGCCATACAGTTTGCGCATATCAAACCATCTTGCGCGCCAAGCGGACGCGAACAATGCGCGCATCCCGCGCCCGTCAGAAACGTCAGCTGCGCCCAGCAACCCGCACAAAACCGGTGATCCTGCTCGACAATCGCGGCGCACCCCGGACAGCGCGGCGGCAGCACGAAATCGAGAACAGGGGCAATCAACCGCACACCACAGTTGTCGAGCCTCCCGATCATCGGCACAAGCCATAAACATGAACGTGCCTGAAATCTTTGACCGACATGCCCGGCAAGTACGGCGCGGACGCGCAAACAGCGGCGGCTTTTTCGCTGAAACGCTGACAGCCGGTCTTTTTGAACGGCTTGATATGGTGCGGCGCGATTTTACGCAGGCCTTAATCATTGGCCGCGCGCCTTTACTCGTCGACGGATTGAAGGCGCGTGGCATCGCTTATGACGTTTATTCAGGCGAGGAAGATTGCCTCGACGTTGGTAATGCACATTATGATCTGATCCTGTCGTCTGGAACACTTGATACGGTTGCCGACCTTCCCGGTGCGCTTATCCTGATGCGGCGGGCGCTCAAGCCCGATGGATTGATGCTGGCCAACTTCGCGGGCGCGCCCAGCCTTACAACACTGCGCCTGGCCATCGCCCGAGCCGATGGCGATAAAGCCATCGCTCGTTTTCACCCACAAGTCGATGTTCGTTCGGCGGGTGATCTGCTGATGCGCGCCGGGTTCGCGTTACCAGTTGCCGATCTCGATACCATGGACGTTGCTTATTCAAGTCTTGGTCGGCTGCTGACCGATCTGCGCCAAGGTGCTGCGACAAATGTACTTAGACTGCGTTATTCGGTCACGCGCACCTGGCTTGCTGCGGTTGACGCGGCGTTCACCGCGCAAGCTGACGAAACTGGCCGCACGCACGAAACACTCAGCTTCATCACGCTCACAGCGTGGGCCCCCGCCCCCGATCAGCCTCGTCCTGCACGGCGTGGCAGCGGCAAAGTCTCACTCGCTGACGCGTCGCGCCGCTCGCTCGATTGACGCGATCAGCGGCAAATCCGCAGGCGGCATTGGCAGTTCATGAAGCGCCGCAGGACCAACCCATTGCACCGCGCTGGCGTGAATTGCCTGAGGGACGCCGACCCAATGGCGGCATTCATAAAGCAGCATCAGTAAATGCCGCTGCCCCAGCGTTTCGCTCGCAAAGGCAAGCGGCGCCAGCGCGTTAGCAATAATGCCAAGCTCTTCATGCAATTCCCGGATAAGCGCGATCTCGGGTGTCTCACCAACTTCGATTTTGCCGCCCGGAAACTCCCACAACCCTGCCATGCTCTTACCCAGCGGGCGTTGTTGAACCAGCACCTGACCGCGTGAGTCGATTAGTGCTGCCGCGACGACCAGCAAGAGCTTCGATTCATCGAATTTTAGGATTTTCTTAACCCCCGCAGTCCTAAGCCAAGAGGCCTTTATCGGCACATCGGGACTGGGGACAAGCGATGTTGGGACTTTTACGCGCCTTGGCGCGGGACAAACGAGGTGCGACCGCTGTTGAATACGGCCTCATCGTCGCGCTCATTTTCATCGCGATCGTGCTCGCGGTCAGCAACGCTGCAAGTTCGACAATCAACATGTGGAACAATGTCGCAAGCCGCGTCGTCAACACATAAAAAAAACAATACGCGTTAAGACTTTTTCAATAGTCGCCCCTTAGTTCGAGAGTTGTTGATTGGGGGTTCTAATCAACCGGGTAGACAGATTTAACAGGAGACCGGAAATGAAGATTCTTCGCAAATTCATGCGCAACGAAAAGGGTGCCACGGCCATTGAATACGGCTTGATCGCCACGCTGATCGCGATTGCTGCGATTACGGCAATGACTTCGGTTGGTAACAAGTTGACCACGACGTTCAACAACGTCTCAAGCAACCTGAAGGCTACCTGATTTGATGGCCTGTTTTACAAGGCCATCACATTACTAAACAAGTCGGGCGGCAGGCTTTGTCTGCCGCCTTTCTTGTAAGTACGTTAATTTAAATGGAGTAGGGACATGCACCATTTGCTTCACAACATTCGCGACATGATGCAGGTCATTCGCGATTCGAAGGGCGCGACGGCGATTGAATATGGTTTGATCGCGACACTGATCGCAATTGCGGCCATTACCGCGATGACACGGGTCGGTGGAAAGCTGACGACGACGTTCAACAACGTGTCGAGTAATCTGAAAGCGACTTGATCCGTTTTTAGCCGTAGACGACAATTTTTACTCGCTGGCCGGGCCGCAGTGCGGTGCCGGTCGGTAGTGCGTTAAGCGTCAGAAAACGCTCCGTTTGAAGACTCGAGTAGGCCATTCGCGACGATAGCGACGCAACCGTGTCGCCCGACTTTACCGTAACAACTTGGATCATCCGCAGCTTGACCGCTGCCGCTTCAGCCACAGTCATCCGCCGTACTGACTGCACAAGGCTGGAGAACGGCCCGACGCCCTGCCCCACGGGCGCGATAATCACGAAATGATAGGCACGATCCGTGTCGAACGCATAGGCGAAGATGGTCACATCGACCTGCCCCGATTGCGTGTTGGCTTGCGCGGTCGAATAAGCCGAATTGATGCCGTTGATTTGCGTCGTCTGCACCTCACCCGACGACAGCGACCCCTGTCCGCCCGAAACCGCCGTAAACGCCGCTGCGATATAGGTGCGAAGATTGCCATTATAAGCGGCTCCGGTGAACTGCGCCTGTGCGCCACTGCCACTGATGGTCACGGCTTGCGCCCCATTCGACATCGCAAAGCCATTGGGCACCGTAAACATCAACCGCAGTTCGGGATGGCGAAAGATTTGTCCATCGACAACGCCCTGCTTGGGGTCATCATCATACAATGTGCCATTGAGCGCGTTAAGAAAAGCATCGCGATTGCGCACGCCCGATTTGACGTTGGTTTCTGCGGCTTTCTGAGCCGCTCTCGTCACGCGGCTTGCCGGATCGGGGTGCGTGCTTGCCCATGTCGGCGTCGAACGCCCCTCCTGCCCACGTGATCGGGCATCAAGTGCAGATTGCGCCGCAAGCGACGCCAGCATCGTCGACGACGCCATCGGGTCATAACCGGCCTTTGCAAGATAGGCGACGCCGAGGTCGTCAGCTTCATATTCCTGACCGCGTGAGAATTTTAGCGTCAGCGCCTGTGCACCCGTGCCGATCCCTTTGCTCAACAACTGCCCAATTTGTGAATTGCCGCCGAGCAACAGCCCGACACCCAGCTGTCCAAGCGCACCAAGCACGGTGTTGCGCGTTGCTGCACTCTGCCGGCGCTGCGAATGGCGCGCGACGACATGGCCTGTTTCATGGCCCAGAACCGATGCCAATTCAGCTTCGTCATTCATCAGCCCGAGCAACTGCCGCGTCACATAAACATAGCCGCCGGGAATCGCGAATGCGTTGTTTGCGGGCGAATTGAGCAGCGAAACGGTAAAATCGGACTGCGCATTCGACAAGCCTGACTGGACTGATATCTTCTGCCCGACACGCCGAACATAATCGGCTTGCGACCCCGCATAGAGCCCACCAAATTCAGATAACAGTTCGGGATGCGCCTTCGCCCCCGTCGCCTTGTCCGCTGCCGAAATCGACTGTGGCGCGGTCGATTGAGCGTAACCGACCGTGACCGGCCATGCCGTTGCCAACAGAAACGCCGTTGCCCCGAGCACTGATTTACGCATCACCCAACTCCTTATCTCTAATTGGCTTTATGCCACAGCGAGAAGGTCGAACCAAGCTGCTTATAAGCCACCCATCGCGAGGAATTTATCGCGGCGTTGCTGGCGCAGCGCACCGGCATCCTTGCCCAAAAGTGCATCAAGCGCCTTACCAATCGCAGTTGAAAGCGCCGCCGCTGCTCCCGCCGGATCGCGCTGCGCACCCCCCACGGGTTCGGGTACAATCACATCGATCACGCCAAGGCGCTTCAAATCCTCCGCCGTGACCTTCATCGCTTCCGCAGCGTCCGCCGCACGATCCCCACTGCGCCAAAGGATCGACGCGCACCCTTCGGGCGAAATCACTGAATAGACCGCGTGTTCGAACATAAGCACTTGGTTGCCCGCCGCCAGTGCAATCGCACCGCCCGATCCGCCCTCGCCGACAATCGCCGCGATCATCGGCACGCCGAGCGAAAGGCATTGTTCGGTCGACCGCGCAATCGCTTCGGCCTGCCCGCGCTCTTCGGCTTGAACGCCTGGAAACGCACCCGATGTGTCGACGAGGGTAACAACAGGCACACCAAACTTATCCGCCAGCCGCATCAGGCGGATAGCTTTGCGATACCCCTCGGGCTTACCCATGCCGAAGTTATGGCGAAGGCGGCTAGCGGTATCATTGCCCTTTTCATGGCCGATTACCATCACCCGACGACCGTCCAATCGCGCAAAACCACCAAGAATTGCCTGATCGTCTCCAAAAGCCCGATCACCGGCAAGTGGCATGAAATCAGTAACCATCGCCGCGACATAATCGCCGAAATGGGGACGCTCGGGGTGGCGCGCAACTTGCGTTTTCTGCCACGGGGTCAACCGCGCATAAGTATCGCGCAGCAACTTGTCGGCGCGCGCTTCAGTGCGAATGATCTCGTCGGAAATCTCGGTGCCATCGCTGGCGTCACGCAATTCGGTCACGCGCGAGCGCAATTCGGCGACGGGTTTTTCGAAATCGAGATAAGCAGTCATTGCCACATCGCCTAGGTCGCGGGGCTCTTGACGTCAACGAGCGGGTGCCGCGTCGTGACCAGTTCGACGAGCCGTGCCGTCTCGACATGCGTGTAGATTTCGGTTGTCGCGATGTCGGCATGGCCCAGCATCGTCTGCAACGCGCGCAGGTCCGCGCCGCCCGCAAGCAGATGCGTTGCAAAGGCGTGACGCAAAACGTGCGGGCTGATCCGGTCGGACGGGATACCCGCCTCGATCGCAAGGTTACGGAGTAGCTGGAATAAGCGCACGCGGCTCAAATGTGCTTTGCCTGAGGGAAACAGCCACGGCCCCGCGCCCGTCCGCACGACCATCCACGCCGCCACGGCTTGGCGTGCGCGGGCCGATACGGGAACCAATCGCTCACGCCCGCCTTTTCCTTTCAAAATCGTAAAAGGCCGGTCCATCGCGATTGCCCGAATATCCAGCGACACCAGCTCGGTAGCACGAAGGCCTGAGCCATAAAGTAGCTCGACCAAAGCCAAAAGCCGCAAATCTGCCGGTCGCGCCGCGTTACGCTCGATCCGATCCGCCAACACCGCAAACAACCGGTCGATGTCCGCATGGTCAAGGGTGCGCGGCAAACGACGCTCTGTGCCGGGTCGCGGCAAAGCATGCGAGGGGTCATCGGCGCGATGCCCTTCATCGACCAAAAAGCCGAAAAACCGGCGGCATGATGCCGCTTTGCGCGCGACACTTGCCCGCGCCAGCGCTTGCCACTCCGCAGACAGCCGCGTGATTTCGACTGGCCCTGCGGCGCTAAATCGACCACCCAGAAATTCCGAAGACAGTGCCAGGTCAGAGCGATAGGCACTCAACGTATTCCGTGCAGCCCCTGTTTCCGCCGCCAGCATCGCGAGGAAAGCCTTGATCAGCGGCGCATCTTCGCTCACGACCGGGCGAGCGCCTCAGCAGCAATCATGCGCGCCTCGGGCTCAAGGCCAACGCGGCGCAGCGCACTGACAATTCGGAAAAGATGCGCAGGCGGGACATAGGCCCAACCTTTGGTCTGCATCCCCACGCCACAAAGCAACGCGACTGTCCCTTGTTGGCGTCCGGCAACCGCCTGATCTAGCGCGCGCGTCCACGAGCTTTGTCGCCCAATGGGAACCGCAAGTGATTCAGCAAGACCCTCAAGTTCATCCTGAGGCAGACGTCCCAGTCCAGCAAGCCCGGCAAAAAAGAATTGCGCACGAATGTTATTACCATCGCCAAAGCCACGCACATCGCCCGCGCTGACCGATATTGCAGATCGAGGCGCACCGACCGCGATCATCCCCCAACCCAGACTGCCGCTTTCAGCGACACTGGCCCAGCGGGCGGCTTGAAAGTCCAATCCGCTCGACATCATCGCGGCGACTAACGCATTGACATCGCCTGCACCGGTCGCGGTGTCGGGCGAAATCATTGCCGAAGCCCGCGCCGTCAGAATTTGCCGCGCATAAAGCTGATAGGGGTCGCCCGTGGGCTTCCACAATTTGCGAAGCGCGACCAACCGCGCCGCCGGATTTCCCGAATAGGCATCGCGAAGATCGTTTGCGACGGTGCCACCACGATCCGCCGGGTCCGCTGCGTCATAAATCGCGCCATAAAGATCGACGAGCGCCGAATTTGAAAAAACGCCCAGCGTCGCCGCGCGGTCCGCAAAGCCCGTCCGTCCACCAGGTTCGCTCAACGGCGCGCGCGCGGCCCAAGCCTGAACCTGCGGTCCCACAGTGGAAAACAATGGCGTGGGAATCTGCACACCGACTGCTGCGGCCAAACCAAAGCGCCACGCTGTCAGCTTCTGAACATCGTCCCACTGGATCGTGATTGCCCGCCGGGTATTCGTCCCTGCCCCCACAACTTTTTCGGCGAGCAAAACATCAATACCGCGCGCGCGATTGGCATTCCTGCCGTTGCGTGCTTGAGCAACGAGCGAACTTGCCGTGCCGCTTTCGCCTGAAAGCCCGGCACACATTGCACGCGCCAGTTGCCACGCTGGTGCTGGCCCTTGCGCCGCCGCATCATCGGCAATGCCACACATCGACGCCGGGTCCGCACTTGCAAGTGCCGATTGCATTGCGACTTCATACAGCCACGGCGTATAATTGTCCGCATCAACGCGCTGCACCAGTGCTCGCGCATTTTCCGCTTCGCCCATCCGCACCAGCAGCCAAGCGCGATGCGCGACCCAGTCCGCACCGTTACTATTGGTAGGAATGCTGCTTTGCGAGAGCAGCGCGCGCCGCAATAGGATCGATACCCAGCGCGACGCGACCGGTGCTTTCGTCCGCGCCATCATCGTCGTTAAATAACGACCCTCAGCATCGCCAAAGGCGCCCGCGCCGAAGCCGCCATCTTCTACTGGAAGCAATCCGACCTGATCCAGCGACCGGCGCGCCTGTGGTGGTAAATCCTGTGGTGGGGCTACCGCGACGTTGGCATTGTCGCTGCTGTTACTAAGGCCGCTTTCGTCGGATGCGACGTCTTCGGTGCCCCTCGGTACGGTTGACTGCACCGGAGGACGCAGCGTCAGTTCAGGCACATCGTCCGGATCGCGACTGACGGGCGGACGCGTCGGGCGATCATCCGAAGGCCTTGGCGATGCTTTTGGCGCGGATGGCGGATCGGGCTCTCCGAAACCGGGCGGGAGAATCGATTGCGGGTTTTTCTGCGCCAATGCCGGATAAAGTGCGATCAACGCGCATCCGGCGACAAGCACCATGCCAAGGCGTTTAGCGGGGGCGTGCACTGGCAGGGACCATCTTTTCCACACGTGTCATCGGCTTGCTCGCATCAATCCGCGACAACCAGATCGCACCGCCAACCAACGCCGCAACCACCAATACCCAAACTAGAATTCGTGTCATGTGTGCGCGTTCCTGACTCCGCAGATTATCTGCGTCGTGCTCTTTGCCCGATTGCCACCGCCGCTGTATAGCCCCCGCCGTCATGACTGCCCACAACCGTTCCCATCCCGCAACGATGCGACCGATTGTTCTCATCGGATTGATGGGCGTCGGCAAGACGACCGTCGGGCGGCGCTTGGGCGCGCGGTTAAGCTTGCCATTTGTCGATGCTGATCATGAAATCGAAATCGCGGCTGGGCTGTCCGTGGCTGAAATTTTTGATCGGTTCGGTGAAGCGCATTTTCGCGACGGCGAGCGACGTGTTATCACTCGGCTCATCGACGGTGTTCCCAAAGTGATTGCGACAGGCGGCGGTGCTTTCATGAACGAAGCGACGCGTGCGCTTATTCTCGACCGTGCGACGGCTGTGTGGCTCGACGCCGATATCAATACGCTGGCAAATCGCGTGTCTCGGCGCGACGACCGCCCGCTGCTACGTGGCAAGGATGCGCACGTCGTGCTCGGCGAGCTCGCCGCCCTGCGCAATCCCGTCTATGCGCTCGCGCCGGTCCACGTAAAAAGCCAGATGCATCCCCATGACCTGACTGTGGACGCCATTGTAGGGAAACTGATCGGATGACCCGGATTACAGTAGGGCTAAGCGACCGCAGCTACGACATCTTCATCAACAACGGTTCGCTGACGCATGCCGGGGCTCATCTGAAACCGTTTAGTAAGACGGGGCGGGTCATTGTCGTCACCGACGCCAACGTCGCGCCGTTGCATCTGGCGACGCTCGTGGCATCGGCGACGGCGGCAGGGCTGACGGTCGAGAGCATCATCCTGCCACCCGGCGAAAGCACCAAAAACTGGGCGCAACTCGAATCGCTTTGCGACCAGCTGCTTGGTTTCGAAATCGAACGCAACGAAGTAATTGTCGCCCTCGGCGGCGGTGTTATTGGCGACCTTACTGGCTTTGCAGCCGCCATCGTCAAGCGCGGCTGCACGGTCGCGCAGATACCGACAACGCTTCTCGCTCAAGTCGATTCATCGGTTGGTGGCAAGACCGCGATCAACACCCGGGCGGGCAAAAATCTTGTCGGCGCCTTTTATCAGCCCGCCCTCGTCCTGATCGACCCCGCGACGCTCGATACCTTACCAATCAGGGAGCTCCGCGCTGGCTATGCCGAAGTGGTCAAATACGGCCTGATCGACGATCCCGAATTTTTCGTCTGGTGCGAAGCGCATGGCGCAGCGCTGATTGCTGGCGACAGCGATGCCCGTATCCATGCCATTGCCACAAGCGTTACGTCGAAAGCTCGAATCGTCGGCGCCGACGAACGCGAAACAACGGGCACCCGCGCATTGCTCAATCTCGGCCACACATTTGGTCATGCGCTCGAAGCCGAAACGGGCTTTTCGGATCGCTTGCTTCATGGCGAAGGTGTTGCGGCAGGGATGGCGATTGCGTTTCGGTACTCGGTTGCGCGCGGGCTTTGTCCGGCTGCCGACTCGACGCGTGTCGATGCGCATCTTGCCGCCGTTGGCCTGCCAACAGGCGCGCGTCCCGCCACCAACGCCACCGGTGCGACGCTCGCCGCGCACATGACACATGACAAAAAACGCGATTGCGGCAGCGTCCCCTTCCTCCTGACGCGTGGCATCGGCCAGACGTATCTTGAACGCGACGTTGCGCTCAACGACGTTGCCGCGTTCCTTGACGGCGACCAATAATGCCGAATGGCATCGCCAAATCAAACTTGCCGACCAAGACCTGCCCGGTTTGCGCCCGCCCTTTCACATGGCGCAAAAAATGGGCACGCGATTGGGACAATGTGATTTACTGTTCGGACAAATGCCGGTCAGTGACGGTGGGAAAACGCCAGAAATAACCATGCGCCAATCAGCGTTACCCCGCCCACCGGCGTTATTGCTCCAAACCAGCGCGGTGCGCCAAACGCCATTGCATAAAGCGTTCCCGCAAAAATCACACCGCCCACAAGCAACGCCCACGACACCCGCCGGTTAAACCGTGACACAGCTATCGCTGCCACTGCATGGGGTAGCTGATACGCCGCCCCCGTACGCAGCCATGCCGCCGCGTCCTCGTTAGCGCTGTGGGCACCGAACGCACCGGCAGCGACGGCCAGCGCCGCCAACAACGCCGCAATAATGACAAGCGGATCACGCTTCACGCTTGACCTCGAACCGTTCGCCACGAAACATCATATCCTGCATCGAATGCAAATCGCCGCTGACTCCCTGCGCTGCCAGCCGCTCGAGGTCGCGACGACGATATTCGCCTTCGATTTCGGCGATGCGATCATCAGCGACGGTGAGTACCTTGAGCGCTTCAATCCCCATCAGCACGGCTGATTCGAAAACTTCGCGAATGCTCGCGGTTAGGTCGAGCGGGGCCAGCGCAATCATCTGTCGTCGGTCGAACGCGCGGACAAGGACTGCAGCTTGCGGGAAAGTCGTCAATATCGGCTCGAGCTCCTTCGGTCCCAGCGTGGGATCATCAGTGCAATACAGAATCAGCGACGCCTGCTCGGCGCCTGCCGTTCGCAACAGGTCAATGCGGCGACCATCGCCATAATAAACTTTCACCCCAAATTCTGCGGTCCGCTCGATCTGCGCAGGTTTCACGTCAATCAGCGTTACCGAAATTCCATCTGCGAGCAGCATTTGTGAAACTGTCTGCCCAAAGCGGCCATAGCCGACAATGATTGCGCTGGTATTTGCTGCCGCTTCGGGACCCTCAGGCGTGCCTCCCTTCTCAGGCGCATATTCAAACTGCCGCGCAATCATCAGTAGGAACGGCGTTGTCGCCATCGACAGAGTCACGACTGCGCCGAACAGACTGGCTGCGCTCGGATCGATCAGCAGCGCGTCTTGCGCTTGCGCGAACAGGACAAAACCGAACTCGCCCCCTTGGCTGAGCAGCAGCCCAAGCCCGAATGCAGGCCGCGTATCCATGCCGAAAAATTTGGCCAGACCAAAAATGATCGCGGTTTTTATAAAGACCAGCGCCGCCGCCATTCCGACCACAAACATCGGATTGGCGAGTACCGCATTCACATCGACGACCATACCGACCGCCATGAAAAACAGGCCGAGGAGGACAGCACGGAACGGCTCGATATCGGCTTCGATTTCATGCCGATAGGGCGAATCAGCAAGCATCACGCCCGCAATGAATGCCCCCAAAGCGGTCGACAGGTGCAGCGTTTCCATCACTGCCGCCGCTGCAAAAACAGTGAACAAGCCGACGACAATGAACAGCTCTTGCTCGCCCAATCGCCCGATCAGGCGCAACAGCGGTCCAATGATGAATCGCCCCGCCAACACGAGCCCAACGACAGCGCCCAGCGTATAAAGCCCCATCATCCACCCTGGCGGTGCGGAGGGGTCAGCGGGCGCGCGCGACAAGACAGCAATGATCGTGACGAGCGGCACGATCGCCAGATCTTGAAACAGTAGTACTGAAAATGCACGCTCGCCAAAAGGTGTGTTAATGCGGCCCGATGACTTGAGACTTGGCAGAACCTGTGCGGTGGACGACAGCGCCAGTGGCAGGCCGAGCGCAATCGCTGCGCCCCACGTAAATGTCGTAGCCAGCCCGATCAGCGCGGCAATCGCGAGGCCGCAAACAATAACCTGCAACAATCCAAGCCCGAAAATATCGCGCTTCAACCGCCAAAGCCGCGCTGGATTGAGTTCAAGGCCAACGAGAAACAGCAGTAAAGCGATACCGAGTTCGGCCGCTCCAAGTTTCGATTCAGCCCCGCCGATCAAGCCAAGGCCATAAGGCCCGATGACCACACCCGCGAGCAGATAACCCAGCACCGCCCCAAGGCCGAAGCGCCGGAAAATCGTTACGAAAAGCAAACCCGCGCCAAGCAGGATAACGCCTTCACGGAGAATCGATGCACTCATGAAGCAGCGTTGTGTGCGGCCTCTGCAGCGGCGTCAAACGCCAACAGGATCGATGGATGCCGAGCACTATGCGGTCGTGCCGGCGCGAACACCGCAAGCCCGGGCCAATCACCCGGATCGTCGCGAGTTCCAGCCAGAAAGTCGCGCAACTTCACTGCAGCGCATGAAACCTCAGCTGCGGTGCGTCCGACAATATGTTGGCCCATCAGCACCGCCGACGCCTGCCCCAGCGCACAGGCACGAACTTCCTGCCCATAAGTCGCAACGCGGCCGTCGCGATCGAGTGTCACATCAACAATCACCCGGCTGCCGCACGTCGGTGACCGCCGCTCGACGGTCGCATCCGGTTTTTCAAGCCGCGGCCGATCCGCCACGGACGCGGCAAGCCGCAATATCTCGATATTATAAAGCGGTGCGTTCATTGGGCACGGCGCTTTTCAACGAAATTAACAACGGCTGCCGAGCTGGCGCGAAGCAACGGATACGTCCGCGACTCCGTCATCCATTTAGGCCGCAGCGCAGTGCCGCCATAGATGGTGTCATGCACCAGCGAGATGAACAGGAAAACAAGAGTCGCACCGATCAATCCTTTCAACGCACCGAATGCCAAGCCAAGCACACGATCAAACGGCCCCAGCAGCGAACCCTTGGTGCTATTGCCCAGCGCCTTGCCCGCCATCTTCACGGCCAGAAATGTGACGCCAAAGATGAGTGCGAAACCAAGCACCGCTGCGCCCGACTCGGTACCAACTGCGCCGACGAGCATCGCACTAACCGCCGTGTGCAGCGCCTTCACTGCAAGAACCGCCAAAATCCAAGCGGCCAGCGACACCGATTCGTTGACGAACCCGCGCGAAAAACCGAGCGCAGCACCAAGCCCCACTGTCAGCAAAACGAGAATATCAAGTCCGGTCAACGCCAAGCCTAAAACGCCCGTTCGAGTTTGCTGAGAAGCGAGCGCGCGGGGCTCGGCGCTGGTTCGCCCTCGTCGAGGCCATTATCGAGCCGCTCGACGCGGCGATAAAGATCAATGCTTGCCGCAACCAGAATTTGCGCTTCGCCCGGCAATTTTGCCACTGCGATGTCATCGCTCATCACGGGATCACCCAATCGCCGTGACGAATGCAGCGCGGTGTCGCGCGCAATTTCACCCGCGTCGAGCGCGCGTTGTGTCAATAACCAAGCAATCACATGCATCAGCCGAGTCGTCACCTTTAGTGACTCGCAGGAAAAGACCACCCGGTCCAATGGGCTTAGTGCATCGCGCGCCACCCGGCCCAACGAATCAAAATAACTGCGCGCCTCATCAGCAAGCAGCATCGTCTCTACATAGAGACCGTCAACGAGGCGGCGGGCCAACATCTGCTCTCTCTGCCACAGGAACGGCTGCACGGAAATCGCCAATATTTCGCAATTCGGCCCAATTCGGGTCAGGCAATGATGTCGGGAACCAATTGATCCTGCACCATCGCAATCTCGTCCTTCAGGCGCAGTTTGCGTTTTTTGAGCCGCGCCACCTGAACTTGATCAGTGCAGCCGCCGATAATCAAGGCATCAATCGCCGAGTCGAGGTCGCGATGTTCAGTCAGCAAATTGTTCAACTTTGCCTCGAGTTCACGCGGTTCCATAAGAGTGATCCGTATCGCACAGGCTCAAGCGCTTCAACTGCCCCTTGCGTCCACACCCTATCGAAAACTGATCAAAAAAGGGGGAGACTTTTAACCAGAACAATGGTTCACTCTTATCCGGAGCAACAAGGAGCCACGTCGCATGGACAGCGCGCATATCGCCGCACTTCAGGCCAAACATTCCGGGATTGATCGCCGCATCGCAGACGAAATCGCCCGCCCCCTGCCCAATATGTCGATGCTCGCGACACTGAAGAAACAAAAGCTGAAAATCAAAGAGGCTATCAGCGGCCTTGTCTACTAAATCAGCGGATTTTCAGCCCCGGACGCCGTGATCGATCAACGGTTGGCGTGAATAATATTTTTGGCTTTGCCGACGCAACGGGCGCACGCGCTTCTTTTGGGTCGATTTCGTCATCGAAAGAGACGCCCGCACGGTCTTCGACGATCCACGCAATTTTACCCGAAACTAGCCCGATCCCACGCAAATCCGCCGAAACAGCAGCACCTTTATGAAAAATGGGATTGCCATCAATCATCATCCCGCCAGGCGAAAGATTTCGCACCCGTACCGTCACGGGACCACGCGCACCCTCGACAGTGACCTCGGTCGTGAGGAAAAGGCTGTCGCGCGCACCTTGGCGCTTCTTGGCAATCGATTCGGTAGTCATGAGCGATGTGCGACCAAAAGTTTCGTTGAAGGCGGGCATACGCCACCAACACTCACCGAATGGTAAACATCATTCGTCGCGCGACACTTTTTCCTGTCGCTCGTGCTTTTCCTGCGCTTCGAGCGTCATCGTCGCGATCGGTCGCGCTTCGAGTCGGCCCAGCGAAATCGGCTCACCGGTCACTTCGCAATAGCCATAGTCACCGTCTTCGATCCGACGCAACGCCGCGTCAATCTTACTAATCAACTTGCGCTGCCGGTCACGCGTTCTGAGCTCAATGGACCAATCCGTCTCACTTGACGCACGATCATTAACGTCGGGTTCGCGCAACGGCTCGTTCTGCAGTGTCGTCAGCGTATCCTGCCCCTCGCGGAGCAGTGATTCTTTCCACGCCACCAGCTTTGCGCGAAAATAAGCAAGCTGGCGCTCGCCCATAAACGCTTCGTCCGCCGAGGGACGATAATCGCCACCTGCTGCTTTCATAGATGCCGTCGCATGGTCGTCATCGGGCTCCATTTGCTCCGCCAGAGTGGCCATTGCTCTCTCCTATATGCTTCGAATTCCTGCTGTTTTGCAGGTTCTTCGATGCGCCATGGCGCGCCTATAGCCATGCCCCGAAAGCGGCACAAGCGCGCTCGTTTCATCGCAAGCCGCTTTCAAAATAGCCCCTAAATGGAACATTAACCGAAAAACTTGTTGCGCAGCGGTCACAAAGTCGACCGAACACCCTAAAAAATGGGTTAATCGGCTTGCATGCCCAGATTTTGTCTGCACGGTGAATGAACGAGATCGCCAATGGGCAACGCCCGATGGTCGGTCCGAGTAAACGGGATGTGGTGTTATGTCAGTAAAAATGGCTCTTGCAAAACTTTGCGCCTGCGCATGCGGCGGCGCGGTAATGGGCGGTGGGGCGATGCACGTGGCCCAACAGCCACGAGTGCACCATGCAAAGGTTCACAAGGTCAAAGCCAAGGTGCGCAAACCCGTTGCTTATGCTCACCGCGCCGTGAAGGGTAAGCGCCTTGTGAAACGCATCCGGCGCGTTTCGACGCAATATGCCTGCGCCGCCGGCGGAATGGGTGGTGGTCGAACTGTGACGACAGTCACCCGCAGCGGTGGATCGCGCGGCGGTGGCATGATCGCAACGCCACTGCCCCCCATGGGTCCCGTTGATTCGGCATATGCACAGTCGCAGGGTGGCCAAGGCGGCGGTTATCCCGTCGTGATCGGCGGTTCGGGCGGCTATGGGGGTTATGGCGGCGGCGTATTCGCAGGTGGCTTCTTCGGCGGCGGCAGCGGCGGCGGTGGTATTGTCGTTTCGTCGACCAGCAGCGGCGGCTCCACGTCAAGCGGTGGGTCGGGCGGCAGTTCGTCGTCGACCTCATCAGGCGGTTCGGGCGGTAGCTCGACGTCGACAGGTGGCGTCAGCAGCACCAGCGGTGGGTCGGGCGGCAGTTCGACATCAACCGGCGGCGTGAGCAGCACATCGGGCGGTTCGTCCACTTCGACCGGTGGCGTTTCGAGCACGTCCGGCGGCGTGTCCTCGACCAGTTCGACGGGCGGTTCATCAACCGGCGGATCATCGACCAGCACGGGTGGCTCGTCAACGAGTACCGGCGGCTCGTCTACATCAACCGGTGGGTCATCGACCAGCACATCGACGGGCGGGTCTTCGACGTCAACCGGGGGATCATCGACCAGCACATCAACGGGCGGTGTATCGTCAACATCATCGACAAGCACCAGCGGCGGTTCGACATCGTCATCAACGAGTTCTTCGACCAGTTCCTCAACCAGCTCTAGCACCAGCTCGTCATCGAATGGCAGCTCAAGCGGGGGCAGCAGCGGCGACCCGACGGACGTTCCCGCACCACCGATGGTCGTCCTCTTCGGCCTTGCTGCCGCCGGCCTCGTCGCCCGCGGACGTTTTGCCAAGCGCATCGAAGCATGACCAAAGAACAATTACGAAAGGGTGCGGTGTAACAGCCGCGCCCTTCCAGCCAGTCTCTCGCTTCTTCATGGAAAAATAATTCTCTGCGCGCGCGGCGGCCATCAGAAATTAGAACGTTGCCCTACCTCTCATACCGCTCAACTGCGTGAAGCTGGGGCGGCAAGGACCGCTCGCCAATACCTGCAGCGGTCAACAATGTCCTCCACATCAAGCCGCGTCGTCAGTGCATCCTACTTATGCACGAGGCACAAGGTAATCAAATTATTGGGGTCCTTGTCTCACAGGCGCTCACAGAACACATACAGCACCTCGTCAGCCGGAGCGGAGCATATCACACAACAATGGCCATCGCGCTTCAGTGTTGCTCTCGAAGCGTGGAGCCTCCGTCTGGGCATCTGCCAAGTCCCGTCGCCCGAATAATATTGTCAGCATCAGGCATAACATTTACTTTTCTCGCATGGCGAAAGCTATACACAAATGGCCGTGCGGCCCGACTGCATTCATTTCACGGAGCGCAAATTGCCAGCCGATCCTTTCGACTACAGCGATACAGCGATAGCCTGCCGGGCGCTTTCGAGGATGGCACAATCGGAAGAAGCGCGCTTTAACGTCCTCGATATGCTGTGGCTTGAAACGCGAGAGCGCGCACTGCTTCTCTATCCCCGCGTCGCGGCATCACTCGATCCAGTGCGGACAAGAATGGCCATGGCCGCTCTACAGGAGACTGTGAAGAACAAGCCAGGCTGGGTGTCGACAGTTCAAACACCCGACGAAGAGGTTACGTCTGCACTCGCGAATCTGCTTGCTGCTCTTGGCATCGATATGAATGAAAAACACGCCAGCCAACCCGGCAGCGAGCGGAGTTATAACGCGGAGCTGCGTGAGTCCGAGTGGGCGGCGCATGTTATCTACGCGGATATACGCCAGTCGCGGTTCGCCGGTACGGGCATTGGCGGGGCCGCGCTCGGCTTGATGGGCGATGCGATGCGGCGGTTGACGACGTGCCTCATTTCAAGCGGCTTTCTCGACCACCAAACAAATGGCGGTAAACTGCCTAATCCCGGTGCCGATTTTGGCAATCCGCAGTTGATCGCCACGCAAAAGCTTGTGGCTGCGGCATTGGGAGACGATGACTTTGTCGACGGGTAGCGATGGCGGGATTTTCTGTCTTGTTCATGTGCGCAACGGTGCCGCTTTTTTGGACCCCTTTTTCGCCTGTCTGGACCGCCTCAATGCAAATGTAATTGCGCTCGATGACGAAAGCACTGATGATACTCGAGAGCTCATCCGTGCGCGCCCGCGCGTGAGGCGGCTTCTTACCAATCCGAAACATCCCGAGATTACAGGCTGGGATGATGCTGAAAACCGTCGCCGCCAGCTTGCCGCTTGTGTTGACTTTCCGGTGCGCTGGGTGTCGTGGATCGACATCGACGAATTGCTGCCCATGGGCAATGACCAGCGTTTACTCACCTTTCTAGTGACGCCGCCGAACCGGATACCGCTTATGGGTTGGAAGTGCTGCGAACGATCGGTGATGGCGGTCAGTTCGACCAGTGCCGCCTTTGAGTATATCGCCTGTTCGCTTATCGCGATGGCTTTGCTTTGCCGACCGAAAAGCTGCATTTCGAACCGGTACCGAACGAAATTTGGCTAGAAAATTGGCGCCGCACAAGGCTGCGTATAATGCATTTTTCCAGCGTCAATGGCGATGCCCGGAAGCTACGCTATCGCAAACATCAGCTGGTCGATCCCGACTGCGAATGGCAGGACAGTTATGAGGACATCCTAAACGAACTCGGCCATTTGTGAACCTTGCAGCCGCTTCCCGCAAACAAAAACCTTCTGCTAGACTGACGCTATTGGCGGATCATAGCGTACGCCGCCCGTCATCGGAGTCGCCACACCGGTCGTTTCCGGAAAGGTCAATGGCAATCCCCGAATTGATCGCGCAGCAAGATAGGCCATCGCTTCGGCTTCGATGAAGTCGCCCCGCAAACCGTTGTCGTCCACCGATATGCATGGCCTGCCCAGCCTTTCGCTCAGCACGCGCATCAGTACGGGATTGTGACGCCCGCCCCCGCAAACATGCCAGCATGATGGCGCAGCCGGCAATGTCTTCGCAGAATGAGCCACGGCGTGGGCGGTGAATTCGACAAGCGTCGCAACCGCGTCGGCATCGCCCAGCTGCGAGAGCGGTTCGAGCGAGAAATCGAACCTGTCCAGCGATTTGGGTCCGTTCCTCGTGAAATAGTCTGACTTCAAATATTGCGCTACTAACGCGCAATCGGGGCTGCCAACTGCAGCAAGCCTTCCGTCTTTGTCGTAACGACCGAGCCCGCGCGCTTGCACCAAAAGGTCGATAAGACCGTTTCCCGGACCAGTATCAAGCGCCTGCAACGCGCCATCTTCACCAATCCAAGTGAGGTTGGCAACACCGCCGATATTTAGGAAGACGGTCGGTAACGGCGCATCAATCATTCGGGCCAGCGCACGATGATACAGCGGTACAAGTGGCGCGCCCTCTCCGCCTGCCGCAAGATCAGCCTGCCGCATATCGGCGATCACCGGAAGACCCAGCGCTTCTGCCAGATCTAACGGATTGCCAATTTGAACTGTCAGCTTGCGGTCGGGTCGGTGCAGAACCGTCTGTCCGTGATATCCGGCAAGGTCAAAGCTCGGACCGTCGCCCTGTTGGTCGGACGGCAGCAGTTCAACAGCGCGGACATGAGCTTCAATTACCATGCGACCCGCGACATTGAAGGAACCGGGTTGTGTACCGATACCCTGCCATGCGAGGGCATCGTCAGTCGCTTCCAAAATAGCTGAGAGCTCGGCGTCTTTATAGGGTTCCAGCACGGCAGGACCAAACCCTGACACGTTTTCTCCATCCGTGTGAAGTGCGGCGGCGTCCACCCCGTCCAACGAGGTTCCGCTCATGAATCCCAGAATGTACATATCAGTTCTTCATCCAGCGAACATTTAAAAAATCGTGGTATCATGCTTCTTTAGCTGTAGAAAGCGATCCAATGCTTCGGGGCCGTGCTACGACCCCCAGAGCATTTTCGACGCTTGATGCAATGTAGCGTGCCTTGCCGGAGCCAGAGAGCAAGGGAAATTTCCGCCGTATAATTCTATGAAATTGCAATAATCCGCAACGTCGGGCGTCGGGTCGAATATCCAATGACTATCTGGGCAGTTCATTATCGCCCGATTGCAATCCATTATTGTGCACAGGTGGCCAAGCAGCACCGCTAGACTCATTGATCGTCGCAGATAAGACTCGTCGCGATTACAGCTTCGCTGAGCACCCGATCGCTTATGTGCCGGACGGACGTCATCGCTTGCGGCGGGCGGCACGACCCCCACCGCCGTTATGCCCTTTTGCGGAGGAACCACGCTAAGCAGCTGAGAACCAAATTGAATCGTCAGCGGTACGCGCAGCTTCTCATGCCAAGGCAACATCAGGGCGGCGGCAAGCGAAAGCATCAGCAGCGCTACCGCGGCGAGCGGCCATCCATGCGCAATCCAACCAGGCAACTCAACGGTAGCGCGGTCGAGAGCTGCCAAATTATCCTTTTTATTTGGCTGGGCGGCATTCAATCGCACTTGTTCAGAGCCGACAGATAAATTGCCATACCGCGAAGATTTTCGGTCCCGTCGGCTCGCCCTAAGGAAATCATCACCTCGATCCCACGACGTGAATGCAGCGGACGAAGTGATTGTTCCAGTTGGTCTATGACAAGCTCGCGAGACGACAGTCCGATCGCACCAGCAAAGCCGCCCGTCAGTACGACTTATCAGGATGTAGCGACGGTAAAGTTTGCAAATCGATGGTACGCATTTGAGATATAGCACCGATCCCTTGCAGGGTGACGAAGGCTAATCGTATGGGTAAAGCCCGCGTCGATACAGAGATAATTTGCGAAGAACCGATCCGCCGTGACCTTACTGCTGACCAAAATACCTGTGTCGTAATCGTATGTCGTATATATTGTTGGTGCAAACCCTCTCGGCACATCGGATGACTAACCCGCTTATCTGTTTTACCCGCAGCCGTCCGAAACTTGGCACCTTTACTCTTGCATTACTTTGGTAGATGGTACGTTGGCGTTGGCTGCGGTTGCGCCATCACGCGAAATTCGTAATCCAGCACGCTTCGTTGGGCTCGAACACGTCACCGGGTGCATTCGCTCTTGGTTACTGGCGGAGATCGTCTTGTTCGAAAAAAGCTAATGGTGAGGCAAACATGGGCCGGCATGATACAAGCATGCGGCGCCCGTGGTGCTCTCAAGGCTTACCGGTCAATTTGCCCAACGTGGTATCTGACACTTTCATGTCGCCAATTAAGTCTGCGATAGCATTTAACAGTTGGTCATAGCCATCGATAATCGCATCGGCGCCCATCTCCTCGACCGGAAAATCAAGATAGCCGAAACGCATGACGACGCACGGGATGCCGCAACCCCGCGCAGCCTTTACGTCGTTCAGGCTATCCCCAACCATCACGGTTCGTCCCGCACGATGCCCCGCACATTCAATTGTACGCAACAAATGTCTCGGATCGGGTTTTCGCGGCTGCCCCAAGTCACTCCCGACAATTGCGGAAAAGCGGGAATCAATACCCAATTCTTTGAGCAAGAGGCGCGCCAGATGAGTCGGCTTATTGGTACAGATCGCAACGCGGGCGCCGCGCCGCTCAAGATCGTCGAGAACGACACCTGCCCCCGGAAAGAGATCGCTTTCCATAGCGATATTCGCGCGATAATGGTCAATTAGCCTTTCTACACAGTGCGATTGGTCCTGCGCCTGCCAATTTCGGCCGGCCACTATATGCCCGTGGGCCAACAGAGCGGCGGCGCCTTGCCCCATCAGATGGCGCACCGCCTCCAGCGCCACCGGCGGCAAGTTTTCCTCAGCCAGCACGTGATTGAGAGCGCGTAACAGGTCTGGCGCCGTGTCCACCAGCGTTCCATCAAGATCGAAAACTACCAGCAAATCGGCAAAAACGTTAGTCAAAGAAGGTTCCTGTGCAAGACCCTGTGTAAGGCCCGATTATGCATTCCCGAACAAAACGCGAGTTGGAGACGTAAAGCCAGACCGCAATTAGCCCAAGACTAGCGAGACGACCGAAATAGACAAGGCTCGGAAGATTTCTCCATCGTTTATTTGCGCTGCGTTGAGCCCTTCTGGCTTCTAACACATTAAGCTAACGCTGGCAGCGGCAATGGATACCGCGTGCAGAGGTGGGTCCGGTTGATCCGTTTCTCGTGTCCCAAGATCGACCATTCGTTCAATCACATACCCTTTTTCATTGGCGCGACCGGATAGTAACCAGACGTTCCCGTCACTGCCCGTCGCCAAATCGCGCGGCTCGAGGTTACATTCGAACGTGCATTGCTGCGCCTAATAGGGGTGCCCTACAAGTTCGGCGGTCGCGGTAAGTCGGGGATCGGTTGTTCCAGCGTCGTGATGAGTGCAAATCGTCAGGCCTTACGCGTGCGAGTGATTGACCTGCCGTGGATGAATGCGGATAGCATCGACCGCGCGAAACGCAGTCTTACCGTCGCAATGCCCCATCCCGAGCCACAGGATCGGTGTGCGCTCGCCTTTTTCGACTGGGACAAAGATGGGATTTACGAACACATGTGTATCCGTCTCGTTGACAAATCGTGGGTTTGGGCCTCCTCTACAGTCGATCAAGTCGTCCATGTCAACACCCAGTCTTGCAAACGCTGGCGCCGACAATGGCGCGAAATGGAAGGTTCACTATATGGGCCGAACAATTGTTTCAGTCAGCACGACATCGTATTTCGTCAACGCATTTTTGAGAACAGCGATCATTGCATCGGTCGAACTTTCCCCGACCGATTTTAACGTACAGTTGAGCGCCACGGCTGTCATCGACATCAAAATACCCTTCTTTACATGATATTCGAAAAACCAAAGGGCGGCTAGGTGTTTCCTTTGCATCGTGCCAAATCCACCAACTTGCCGCATTTTTTTGCAGCACCTGGGCACCAATCGGGTGATGTCTGGTTCATTCAGGCTCCACCCCCGAGCATCGCAGGAATTTTGATATGACCGATATGCATTACGACATTCGTACACTAAGCGGACTGATTACGACGACAATCGACAGCGTCGATGGCTACCGCGCTGCCAGCGAAGACGCCGATGCGGGCAGATTCGCCGCGATGTTTACCGACCGTGCCAACGAACGCGCTCAAGTTGCAGAAAAGCTGAAAGCCGAAGTCACGCGGTTGGGCGGCAGTCCCGAAGATGACGGATCGATGCTCGCCGGTGCGCACCGCGCTTTCATGGGTCTCAAAGAGATCGTAACCGGGAAAGACGACGAAGCAATCGTCAGCGAAGTGGAACGTGGCGAAGACGTAATCAAGGCGCTCTACGAAAAAGCGATGGCCGACAACGATCTTTCCCCCGGAACCAAGACGTTGATTAAAGACTGCTATACGTCCGTGAAGCAGGGTCACGATCAAATGCGCGATCTGAAGCACAGCTTGCAGGCGACGTCATAAATAAGAGCGGGGTATTGCAAGTGCGGTACCCCGCTCTCGCCGGACGGCAGTGCCGGAAATTTGAGGCCACGTTAGGGGGCAGATTTATCGAGTACCGTCGGCCCCACATTCGGCGTTTCGCAAATCTCGTCACAAGTTCGCAAGGATCGCCACGATCTGGCTGCGCGATGTTACCCAGCAAGCCTCCTTTTATTGGCGCCGACTTTTCGTTTGTAATGACGGATGACTTTTTTCGCTGCGCTTGCTGGCGTGACGCCTAGGCGTCCGGTCACGCCATCAATTTGCAGCTCGATTGCCGACTGAACCTTTTCGTTGATCATCAGCGCTATCTCTCGATCCGCACTCGAACCGCCCGCTGCCACTTTCATCATTCGTAGACCAATGACGGTCGATACGTCGAGATAGAGTGACCACGCATCGAGGCTCAATGAAAATATACTGCCATTCGACCGCTGATTATGTCGAGCCATTTGCCTCATTCCTCGTCGTCTTAATAATTCACTTTTAGGAATTTCAAATTGCGCTGATTATGCGCTTCAACGCTTACCCGCCCAACGGCTCTGTAGCATTTTTATCAGCGCGCGTTCTGTGCTGCCAAGCCCTTGTGTTGCGCGCGGAACAGTTTTCTTCAATTTCTCAATTTGCTTCGGCGTGTCGATCAAACGGATAACGGCGGGGTGGACATAGGATTTACGCGCGATTGCCGGTGTATTGCCGAGCGCTGCGGCCACCGGTTCCATGAGCGCCTTTATCGTGACCGGCGCGTCGGAAGCCATCACGACATCGAGTGCAATCACGCTGGCGCCCCATGTCCGAAAATGCTTCGCGGTAAATTCTGCACCGGACACATCACGGAGATATTGGTTGACGTCGGATGACGTAATCGCACGGCGAGCGCCGTCGGCATCAGCATATTCGAATAGTCGCGCGTCAGACTCGTCGAGGCACCGACGGACGACCCGCGCCAGTCGGTGATCCTCGATTCGCACGATTTGAACTTTCCCGGATTTGCCGACGTAATCGAGCATAACCTTGGCGCCAGTAACGCGGGCGTGGCGCTTTCGCAGCGTCGTTGCACCGTAGCTCTTGTTACTGCGCGCATAGGTTTCGTTGCCGATGCGCACTTGGCCACGGTCAAGAAGTCGGACCACAGCTGCGACCACAGTTTGGCGATCAACCGCGCGCTTTGCCAGATCATGTTCAACAGCTTTGCGTATTTTGGAAAGTGCCTGCCCGAACTCGACACATCGGGCGTATTTGTCAGCATCTCGCGCCGAAATGAATTCCGGATGATAGCGATATTGCTTTCGCCCCTTCGCATCCCAGCCAACGGCTTGGATATGACCATCGGCATAGGGACAAAACCACGCGTCGCGATACGCGGGCGGTAAGGCTATGCCGTTGAGCCGCGTCAGATCGGCATGGTGTTCGACCGCACGACCCTTGGCATCGATATAAACCCATTTCTTGCCCAACCTTTGGCGGGCGATTCCCGGACCTTGATCGTCGACATACCGAAGCTGCTTCTTCATATGATCTCACAGTCGATCGGCTTGAACGTGCCACCGTTGGACAGCGGTGCAGAACACGCCGTCAGCCCGATCACCAAGTCCATTTCCGCCCGAAAGACGATCCGGTCACCCGATTTGCTTAACGGGGGCTCGACCGTGAACGCACCTGTCGCGGCATCGACGGGCACGTTCATGAAACAGTTGAAGGCAACCGGAATCATGTCGGAAGTGACGCCCCAAGGTGCCAAGGCCGACACCAGATTTCCAAAGCAGCCGTGATGCGGCGCCGGATCGTGATATAGTATCCTGAAAGTCGCTTCTGAACACGGCGTCAGCAGGAAATCGTGCCGCCCGACGTCGTCACGTTCGATTGTCAGCATGACATTACTACGGTTGGAATAAAGCAGATCGCCGGTCGTCAAATAGATACGACTCGCGTAATCAAGCGTTCGGCCCGACGAGATGACTTCGCGAACGTCATTTTTGTTGAATGCTAACAGGTCAGCGACTTGTCTGCCCATGGGGTCGATAACTGCAAGGCGTTGTCCCGAGCTTAGCTCGAAAGCCGTCCCGGTTCGGGGTGCGATCGTGATCACGCCGCGCGTCGATGATACGGGCATTGCCAATCGTCCCACGCCGACGAAATTTGTCGGCAGACGACAAAGTCCATTTGCTCGCGGGCCAACGCTGCCTTTGCGCCAACGCACGGAAAACCGGGCGATTGAACGAACTGGCGAAACTGCTGGCTGAGAATATGGTCTTGGTCGAAACTTGGTTGAATTTGCATCGTCGAAAAACCCGCGTCGCAACGACATGTTCCGAGTGAATTTGCAGACTCAACTCCGGTCGACCCAATGATCAGCCCCGATGGTCGGGAACATATCCCGGGTGTGCTACAACATATGGCAACAACGCCGCCAGCACCGAAACAGCGACGAGCCAGCTCACAACGACACGCGGAGCCACAGCATAACCGCGCTCAATGGTGAACGCGGCAGGTAAAATAACCGACACAGCAAGAATTGGCTGCCATATCGTCGACAGCGGACCGGCGGCCGGAATAGCGGTTCCCGCGACAAGACCTGCTGCCGCGGCAATGGCCGCGGTAATCAGAAACGCCATTCGGGCTGGCCAATAGGTCACGATAGCCAGCACCATAATCACAGCCCAACATAGCAGTTTTTCAACATTGTTGGTTATCGCCCCGAATTGTAACCGGCTAGCTGCCAATGCCAGCACAATTGCCAGAGCGATACATGCAACAGCCGTTCTGCGCGGCACGAATGACAACATCAGACCGAGCGCAGCAAAAACCATTGACGCCGGAACCATGCTGTCCCTCATGCGCGCAAGCCCGTCGCTCGTGAGAGATAATAAACACCAGCAATCGCAATCGCGACCCCGATACCGCGTATTGCCATCACGCCGCCCGGCCGCTGGGCGATTAGACCGATGGCGATGCCTGCAACGTGTAGCGATCCCGTTGCAACGACGAACCCGAGGCTGAAGGCGATCGGGTCTGCCATCGAAGGCAATTCGGCTCCATGTGCGTAGCCGTGAAAGATTGCAAACATAGCAACTATAATTGATGCCGGCCAGACTGGCGCGCGCCAACCCAGCGCAATCGCGGTACCCAGCGTCAGAACCGAAACCGCTATCCCGATTTCGACAGGTGGCACTGGCGTGCCGATCATCCCCAGCGCGCCACCGATAGCCATCACCGTTGGGAAAATGACTGGTAGCAATATGATGAGCGGACGGCCGAGAAAAGCCCCCCACAGTCCGACGGCGACCATTGCAAGCAGATGATCCGGTCCCGAAAGTGGATGCTCGAGTCCGGCCAGTAAGCCGCCCGCCAGAAACGGATTGGAATGCGCCCATGCGGGCTGCGCGCCGCCAAAAACCAAAAGGACCGTCGCATAAATGCCCGCTTTACGGATCCTGGTTTTCATGATCCTGACTTCAGCGAATAGGCTCGCATCTCAAACCGGACCCCAAACGTAGCTTGCTGAGTTAATGAACGATAGCTTGCCCTGTGGTTTTGCAAAATGGAGATATTTTGATGCGCCGACTGATCGGACTTTGCGCGGGCGTGCTGATCGCAACGCCGGTTGTTGCCCATGATTTCTGGTTGCAGCCTGTCCGCTTCATTATGATGGCGCCCGGTGCCGTCCCGATGCTGATCTATGTCGGCCACGGTGCAGCGCGCGAACGATGGGGTCTGGGCAGCGACCGGGTCGTCCAGTTCCGGTCGTCGGGGCCAGACGGTCTTCTTGATCGTAAGCCGAACCTGACCCTGCAGGGCCCGCGCTTCGATGCGGCCGTTCCGCTTAAAAAGCCCGGAAGTTATGTTTTTGCGTTCCAGTCTCGTCCTTCGATCAGCGACCTGCCGTTCCTGCGTTTTAATGATTATGTCGCCGCTGAGGGGCTGACGCCTATTGCTGCGCATCGCGATGCCATGGCAACGCAACGATCCAACGGCCGGGAGAGTTACAGTCGGCGAGGAAAGGCGATTGTACAGATCGGTCCCATCGATCCGACCGACGTTGCAAGGGTGACCCGCCCGATCGGCTTGTCGCTTGAAATCGTCCCTGAAAGGCATCCGCTCCTCCTGAACGCTGGCGAACCACTTGTGATCCGCGTCCTTTACAACCGCCAACCTCTGGCTGACGCTCTGGTTAAGTTGAACAATCTCGATGCCGATGCGACACCCATCAAGATGATACGGACTGACAAGTCCGGACGAGCGACATTTGTTATTCCGAAACATGGCGCGTGGCAGTTCAACGTAATCTGGGCCGAGGTGGCCAAAGGTAACGCCTCTGTGGATTATGTCACAACTTTCTCGAGCCTGACTTTCGGCACCCGATGAACTTGCGTAAGCGGTAGCGAGTGTTCGCTACCGCTTACGCACGGCCCTAATTGGCGATGGGCTCAGTCGTCAAACTGAGCGGCGGCACATCGCTCGCCACCGGATCCTTCGGATCGCTCGTAGTGCTCGCGTCGAAGAAGGTTGCAAAGCTCGAACCGATCTGGCTCTGGATAGAGGCGCCCGGCGGCGGTGGGCTCGGCGGGGGGGTCGCCGTTGCGTTATCATTGCGGTCGCTGCAGGCCGCCATCGCCAGCGGGAGGAGCAGCGCCGTTCCCACTTTCAGTTTGGTTGAATATTGCATCATTTGTATCCTTTTTACGGGCGATCTTGCGGACGCGGAGCACCACGCAGCGGCGGATTTAAATAGGGGAACGTCCCCAGGATGTTTGTCGCGCGGCTGGGGGCGCCGTCGGTATAGGCGACAAGCCCGGTCGGTGCATTGGCCGGTGTGCACAGGCCGAGATCGGTCTGGACACCGCCGATCGGCACGGGATGACAGAGGCGCCCCATCGCCACCCGCAGGACGATATCGACCGTGTCATCACCTGGGCGACGACCATTGGGAAAACCGGCAAGATCGTCAGCCACGACGCCCAGCGGATTCTGTGTGGCCTGCGGCGTCGCCGCGACTGCGGTATTCAACCTGATCATTTCCGAAGGCGTTACCGTCGCTTGCTGGTTGAGTGTCTTGATACCCGTCAGGAAAGTTGCGACCAGATCGTTGCGCGGGAAGTTATTGGGCGCAAGGTCGGCAATGTTAGTTCCCAATGTGGAATTGACCGGACTACGAAAAAGCACGTTCAAGATTGCCGGGAATGTGGGATTTGTGACGAAGTCGGCCAACGCTGCATCAGCCGTAGGCTTTACGGCGTTAAACAGGTCTTTCGATGGTAGGCCGATGACGAGTTCGTTGACCAGCGGCATGCCGAGACGCGAGACCTGCGTATAGGCACCGCCCTGACGATCAGGCGTCGAATGCGTTGGCGACGTGCGAAGAATCCGCGCTTGCGGCAGACTGGCCGTGCTCCAGACGCCAATGACGCCGTTGCCAGCACCTTTGACACAGGCAATGGGAACCTCGAGCGCTAGACTGGTGACATTCTTTTTGCCGATCAGTTCCTGATTGTCCTGACTTTGCGTGATGCCGCCGGGGAATGGTCCAAAGGCTGGGCTACTATAAGTTGCATCAGGCGCGCCTTGAATCGGCACAAAGTTCACAAGGTCGAATACTGGCCCGAGATTGACTGCAAAGTATTCGGCACGCTGTCCGGCAAACACCTTTGCAGGGGTCGAGCATCCGGGGATGTTGACGTTGTAGATAAACTGGTTGGCGTAAGCAGCGTAGTTTGGAACCGACTTGTTACCGGCGTTGTCGAACGGCTTGATGAAGGTTGATCCGCCGCCGCCAGCATTGGTCACGCTCGCGCGCGTCCCGCTCCGTCGGTCGCCGGTGATGACGGTGAGCGTATAACTTTCGCGTTCACCCAGATTGGCATCGTCGGGTGCAGAGATCGGGCCCACATGACGCAACGCAATTGGCAGCGTTTTACCACCAACGGAAATTGTCGCACCGGTGCCGCCCGTGAGCGTGTTGGTGAACTTGAACTGGTACGTGATATCTTCCTTGGCATCGCCATTGCTGTCGATATGCATTTCATACAGCGCGTCGGGATCCATCGAATAATAGTTGGGTCCATCGCCCGGGTTTTCGCCCGGCTGGAAATTGGCAATCAGCGTGACATAGGCGTCGCGGCCCGGCTCATAGCTGCGGAACGCGTAAACGTCGGTATTGTCTACTTTTGGCGACTCCGTAATGGCAGGCGCCTCACGGTGGCTCGAAGCGAAGGCCGGCATTGATAGGCACAGCACGCCTGTCGCTGTCGTCAGTGCAAGTTTACCCAAATATGACATTACCATTCTCCTGTTCGCTCTTCGAGTGCATTCCCCGGGATTCGGCGAGCGTTGCCATGCCCGGGAGAGTTACGTTCATCGGCGGGCAATAGATGCACGATCCATACTCGCAAATATTGCCATTGGCGGGACCGCATCGTGCAAGTTAGCGCCGGTCATATCGGGTTCCGCAGTGTCAAGAACGTCCTGCCAGCGCCATTGGCCGGATCCGACAGCGAGCACGACGGTGTCGCCGGTTCCCGACAGCAATAGCAGTCGCGGTCCGGCTTGAGGTTGCAGGCGGCATTCGGGCGTAGCGGCCGCAACCGTTTCGGCGACAACGCTCTGGATCGCGGCAACAGCTGTCGCGTCCAGTCGCTGATCATCAACCAGCCATGCAACCTTCCAGACCATGATCGCATTGGCGACCGAGCGCTTATCAGGCGGTATCAAGGGAAGGCTGGCGAGCACGGCTTCGCTAGACTGCAACGCCGCCTGAACCGGCGCTGTCAAGTCGCACGCGCCGCCATTTGCCGCATTTTGTGTTTGATCCAGCATCGCGACGGCTATCGTGCTGACATTAGGGACCGCGATTTCAGGCGGCGGCACGACAATCGGTTGCGGTGGCGTCGGTTTGACAGGGCTGGGCTGCGGCGTTTTCGGTGGTTCAGGTTTCGTATCCGCTGCCTTTATGTTGACGTCGAAAATCCTCAAGACCGACGTTACTGATTGTGTTTCGGCGCGATCCGGAACGAGCAGCAGTCCGAACAAACCGACATGCACAGCGACCGTCGCTATGGCCGATGCGACGCCCGGATTGCGTAGTCGAGAACCCTTATCAGAATGCAAGGCGCCCCCCGACCATGAAGGCGTGCAGCTGGCGGTCCTTGTCGAGCTGGACATTATAATCGGCGACGATCAATAGCGGATCGTTGCCCGCAATGTTGATCGTCGCGCCAGCACTGTAATAATCGGTGTCGAGCGGCGTCGCGACGAAGCTGAACGGCGTTGTCGAAAGTCCGGGATTAATGAACCCTGCCGTGATGAACTGCGCGCGGTCAAGGAATTCATGGCCCCAGTTGCCATGCGCGCCATCGGTTGCGGCAAGCGCCCCAGTATCGGGACTGGCGCCGACCTTCTGACCGGCCTGGTTCACAATTCTCAGACGATCAACGGTGGGATTAAAGTCGAAGCCAACCCCCGAAATCGTTGGCAGCGGCGGCGTACCCCCAGCGGTTGCAACGCCGGTCCGGCTATTGAACGTGTAAATCTGACCAACATTGCTAATAGCATAAAGAATACGAGGCGCGGCAGGACGATAGTCGATAGCTGAAATTGTCTGTCCGGCACCAAGGCCCGTAACAACAGTCGAGCGGGTAACCGTGCCCGGTGCCCCGGTGTTGACCGTAACCAGCGTATTGCCGCCACGCACTGCCTGGATCGATTGTGCCAGAGCCGGAACTGCGTGAATAGACGCAATTACGCCCGCTACTGAAACAATTGCACCTCCACGCCAATCCTTCATTTTTCTTCCCCTTTTGTGCTCACGGTCAATACTAATCGTTGGTCCAACAAAGCGTTTGGTTACGGCAGCGAAACTTGCCTAACTAAGGTTTGTTCCTCGCCAACTTCGGTTGATCTTGGATGCCTCTTGTCTGATATTTTGCGTGGTAGTCAGCGCGCGCTGTCGGTTAAAATTTCATTAGATACGGGTCCACTCGGCACATGGCTTCAACGTCCAAAAGAGATTTATAAAAATGCTATATTGGCACCAATCGCTCCCGTGTTTCGACCATGACGCTGAAACAACGACGTCAACTAAAAGGAGTAGGCATTAGGAGCGTTGCGGCGACGGAGCGCGCTGCCAACCACTGCGAATCCAAGAAACATCATTCCCCAAGATGCGGGTTCCGGAATCGCACTCAATGGCGCAAAGGCGAGCCCCGAATAGGTTGATCCATCGATCACGCCAAAGGTGCCCTGTGTATATGCGATGGCATTTGTCCGGAAGATGTAGGTCGCGCTAATCACGTTATCGACCAAGCCGTTTGTCCCAAAATTTGTTTGCAACGTCACGCCAAGCAAGCCCCGTCCTGTTGTTTTCGTGGACGATGGAGGATTGAATGCTGCGGTGAAGAAGCCAGCAACATCGGAATCAGCGACACTTACAAATCCATCGACTGCAAACGCCGCGAAGTTCGCGGCGGTAAAAGCGAGATGGCCTGCGCGAGCCATGCTGTAAGTGCAGCAACGCTTACGGCTAGACTGAGAAATAGACATTTTATGCATATAATCCCTGTTGGCATTCCGCTGCCGCCCCGACACCGCAAGTAAAAATGGCCCGAGTGGTAGAAAAAGCACGCCCGGCTTGGGGCAAGCCGGGCGTTACCGAAAAGACAGCGTTGGGAGGGCGGACGCCGCCGGGTCACATCCGGTATATCGGGGCTAATCGAAAAAATTGGCGGCGGGCTAACATGTGTCAAGATTCTGGCCGCGCACAAAAATGATTACGCTCTGACGCTAATTTACGTTTGTCTGGAAACTAATTTTGATCGCCGACAGCAACGTAAGCGATTTCTGCAATCACCTTTCAGGATCGCCTGTACTTGCGGCCAGTTCGGCTTTCACTTCTTTGGAGACTTCTATGACCGTGACTGCCTCGGGCGCTGATAATGTCGCATTGTCCACCAGCGAATGTAGAATGCTTTCGTAGAAAAGATGTCCGGGCTGGGCGAACTGGGGCCGCATCGTCTTGCAAAGGGACTGTCTGATAGAAGCATACCCCAACCTTACGTCCGGCGCTTCAGCGAGACTGCTTCAGATTAGAATGTTATCTCAATTAATTGACATATGAAAGCAAAGGTTTCGGGCCTCTTCCTGACACTTTGGTCGCAGGTGGGATCATGCAGGGTCGACAGATCGGTTATCTTGGGCGCAGCAGCTTTGACCAAAACCCTGAGCGCCAGCTCGATGGCGCAACGGTCGGCAAGCTGTTCACCGGCGAGGATTCACCGATGACCAATCTCATGCTTTCCGTCATGGGCGCGTTCGCCGATTTCGAGCGCGCCTTGATCCGCGAGCGACAACGCGAAGGCATCGCTTGCGCGCGCTTTCGGGATCAGCCGCGAAACGGTTTATCAATATATGCGGACGACCGACTGAAACGTTCATTGATGATTTGACGCTTGATCAGGCGCGCCGATAGGCGACGGCCGAGTCGTTTCATTGCGCTATCGCGCCGCTTGAGAACTGCTTCGGCAAAGCGGTGGGCTTAGGAAGCGTCAGCAGATCGATCGAACTTGAGCTTTGATCTCTCGTCCGCCCTTCGGCGGCTCAAACCGCAGAAGCGAACGTCAGCGCTCATTCGGCGTACCGACAACGAGCTGAATTTTGTTGGCGAGCAGGCATCAGCGGGACCGGGTCTACTACCCGACACGACCGTCTATATTGACCTCCTTCAGGGACGGGCACCGCCTGAACTCGGCCAACTGCTCCGCGTCCGGCAACTCAACCATTCTTCGGTCGTGGTTGCCGAACTTGTGCATCTCTTCGGTTGGTTGGACCCCAATTACAGCGGGACAAAGTCGGTGCTGGCCAAGATCGACGCAACGATCAACGCGATCCCGCCCCACCGCCTGACCGCACCCAGCATTCAGACAGGCGCAGAAGCGGGAATCGTGAGCGGTCTGATCGCTCGGTTGAAAGGGCTGACAAAGACCGACCGCGAGCCTTTGCTCAACGACGCCATGCTTTACCTGCAGACATGCGAAAATGGGCTTACGCTTTTATCGCGCAACGTCGCCGATTTTCATCTGATCGAGCAATTGGTGCCTGCTGGTCGCGTCCTGTTTTATCGGCAAGCGCCTTGATATCGTGGGGCAGTGCGATGGTCGGCAGCTCTATTTTAATAGGCGAGCACGTTGTTAAAGCGAAGTAGGCTTGGCTTTTTTAGCGGTCCTGAACCTGGCTTTCAGCGATTCCTTTTTCGGCGCCTTGGTTGGACGATCCTGACAGTCCGCTATTGTGCCGTGAGGGTGGTGGTGAGCGGACATACGTGCAATTTTCTTCGCGAGTCAGTAAAGAGCTAAGAATAGGAATATGCTGTGCAGTTTGCCGCACAAGATATTGCAGCGCCCGATCATATTATATTGAAACATCACGTTGCGGCGGGAAGCATGTCGGCAGGAGGCGAGTCCCTTTCTGCTCAATTACTGCGTCATTCATTGGTCACTGTACCGCAGCATAGTTCTTTCCTCATTTCTGGCACTCAGACAAAAACCGGCCGAGTTGCCACGCTTAAAGATAAGGTGAGTACCGCCTTGGGCTGATATCACTAACGGTTATTTAGATTGACAGCCTCCCGCATGTATAGTCTTCTCCGTCCTCGGAGTCGCTAAAACCCATATTCAACCATCTTTCATGTTATTTGGTCGGCGACCGTCTCTAGCCCAGACGGCGCTGCATTGGTGGAGCACCCATGGACATTGCGATCATCACGCCGGTCCGGCTTGTGGGTGAGGGCGTTGTCGCGGCACTACTACGCAGTGCCAGTGAGTTTCAGCCGACAATATTTGCCGATCTGGCAGCGCTGCGGCAGGCGCTCTGTGTTAGGGATGCAGCGTTTCAGGTGGCGATTTTCGATGCGTCCTCTGCGATCGCGCTCAAACCTGTGCGCGACTTTCATGTCGACTATCCGGATATACCATTGCTGGCGCTGGGCGTACGTGAGGACGGTCGGGATATCGTCGCTTTCGGCCATGCCGGTTTTTCGGGCTATATTGGCCGCGATGACGGCATGGAGCAGTTCGATGTGCGGATCCGCGATGTGCTTTGCGGTCGGCTTTGCTGTCCGCCAGAGATTGCTGCCGGAATGATGCGCGGGTTGTTCGATGGCCACTGCCGCAGCGCCGCCCCAGCCGATGGACTGACCCCGCGCGAGCGCCATGTCGCCGATCTGGTCAGCAACGGCCTATCGAACAAGGAAATTGCCGGGCAACTGGCGCTGAGCGAATCGACGGTGAAGCATCATGTCCATGCGGTGCTGGGCAAATTGCGGCTAAACAGCCGGTTCCAGCTGATGCGCCGCGCGCGCGACGATATCTGGGATGAGCGGTCATTCCGCCAGGCGAGTTAGCAACTTTTCTGCTGCTTCAGCTCCGCGCGTAGCGCTGCCAGCCGTTCGGGAAAATCGCTCAGTCGTCCTTCTATGTCGATGCCCGCCGCTTTCAACCGCGTTTCGGTTTCCTTCGCACTGGCTTTGGCGTTATCCAGCCGCTCCTTGTCGCCTGACAGCCCCTTGCCCACCAGCCCCGGCAGCGAGCCGATGAGTGCAAGCAACGCCGGTACCGAATCCGCCGTATAGGGGCTGCCGTCAGCCACCTGCACCTGCTTCATAGCATCGATCTTCGCGCGAAAGCCCGCGAGCGTCTCGTCAATCCCGGTGCGCAGGGCATCCAGCGTCTCCCCCAGCTCGCCGCGCGCGAGCTTTAGCGCCTCGGCCTCGGGAATTTTGTAGCGAGCCAGCCATAAAGGGTGGAATTGCGCGACGCGGCGTTCCAGGTCATGCACCGCGAGCGTGCCGGACGGGCCTTCCTCATCGGCGGGGACTAGGAACCAACGGGCGCGGTTGGGGGTGTGGTAGAGCGTTTGGGTGGGGGTCACGATGATCGATCCAGCATGGGGTCGAAAAGTCGGAAAATCGGGCTATCTCGAAGGTCACTTTGGACCCCTTCGAATGGCTCTCCAGGCCTAGCGCCCAGTTGCACGAAGACACCATGGCGTGAACTGATTATTTGGGCGCTTCTAATCCGGTTAAGCGCATCCATGGCTGCTTGATTCAATATCTTCTCCGATAGATAACTCCATATGCCAAGCTCTAGAGGCAGCTCGCCTAGCGCAAGGTTTTTCGATCCTAGCGCTTTCTCATCGCCCGTTGGTGTCGCCCAGGCAATCGCCGCGCAGGGGGCCACAGCATCGGTGACTTCATGTAATCGACGGCAAAGTCGGCCCCACTCCACCTCAATCTCATTTTCCTCCAAGTCCGATCCGGACAGAATGGTCACAAAATGGTACTGCTCGCGCTGGTTGAAGCGTGGTTCCAGCATCATCAAATATGGTGAGATGTCGTCTTCAAGCATGATGGCCTTTTGCGCCAAGTCGTAGTCGCTTTGTTCACGATCAGCGTCGTTTGGTAGAAAGTAGCGCATGCCTTGGCTGAGCAGTCCTGCTCGAACTTGGCGCATAATTTCGGCCATCACTTTTTCGTTCGCGGTTCCTGCGAACAGAATTTCAGCTTGCACCGACGCAGCCATGGCTCAATCCAATCCTTCATAGTTTATAGTAATGGGCGGCTTACGTCGTAATGCGTTAGCTACCTCATAATCCACAAGATCGCGTAATGTTTCTTTGTCTTCGGGTGACGTACGGAATTGAATTACGACTTCACATACATAGGCGCCTGTCTTGGCAATTCGGGTCCGTCCCGCAGCCTCATTCACATAGGCGCGGATTTGGTTGCGCAATTTTGTCCTTGCTGACGTTCCCTCACCGAACTCCAGCTTTTTGAATGCCTTGACCTCCACTAGGCGTTCAACACTGCCTTCTTTGACTATGTAGTCGGCACGCGCACCTGCTATCGATACTTCAATGCCAGTCAGCTTTCCTAGACCGTTGTTGGCAAGGATGATAGCTTCCATGGCTTCACGATGACCGCGAGCGGGCGCATCGTTCTCGCTGTCGTTTCGCAACCAACGGCTTTCCAAATTGGCAATAGGCGACCGGGGAGAACCATCCAAGCCCCCTCCATTTTTCGCCTCGGCTTCTGCAACGGCTATTTCATAACGTTCCACCAGATCTAGGTCGTAACGGTGCGGACCTTCGACCTTGGAGATGACGCCCACCTTGTCGATCCAGACACGCGGGAACCCTTTCTTTTCGCCGAAACCCTGCTGCCGTCGCAGTTCACGATACCGTTTCCTTAAGGCAGGCTCGTAGAAGCGGTAACCCTTCGGTTCCTCCGCAAGGGGATCAACTGGCAAGCCGATAACCTCGCTGATTTTCAATCCCTTGCCTCCGACCAGCTCGAAAACTTTCGCCAGATCATTGGCCAGCTCGTCTTCGGAGCTTTCGACCGCCTTCTTGTCCGCATCGAGGTTCGCCGCCGAGCCACCGGATGCTTCCGTCTGCTTGCGGATATCGTGCATCTTTCTGACGATGTTGTCTGCCTTCACGTCCACAGGCTTTAACCCGTTCCGAACTTTTGCGACCAATGACTTCAATGTGCCAGAATCATCTTGCTCAATTGCGGTTTTGACCCTGTCACCATTCAGGAAATCGATCAGCTTCTGTTTCACGCTCGCAACCATCACGGTTGCATTGTCCCCTTGAACTTCGATCCAGAGGGAGTGTTCCTCGCCATCGGCGCTGAACGGCACTGTCTTGCCCACCGTTTCCGCATCATCTCCTTGTGCGTCCTTCTTCTTCTCATCCTTCTTCCCGCCAATCCCAACAGCCGCCAGCAGCGCCTTGCCCTTGTCGATAATCCAGTCGATCGCTTTTTCCACAAAGCCGAGCACCATTTTCTGGAAGCTTTTGATCTGCTTCGCCACCACCTGCGGCAGGTCGCCCAAGTTGCAGTAATCGGCGATGAAGCCGATCACAGGCGCGATCAGCATACCCAGCGCTTTCTCCACGGCATTGGCAAAGCCGCCGACATTGCCGGCGACGATATCAGCGAGCCCGTTCACAACCGCCTCGATCAGCCTGAATATCCGCGCGGCGTTCTGGAACACCCATTTGAGCACGCGGTAAATCGCTTCGATCGCTTGAGCGATTGCGCCGACGGGGTTGAACAGCAACAGCAGCCGCGCGGCGACATTTTTGGCGATTGCGGTGACCATATATTCGACCGCCATTTCGATGACCTGATCGACAATCGCTTGCGGGTCGAGCTTCTCCTTGATCATCTCGTAAATGCCTTCGGGGCCCTTTTCGATCAGCTGCGAGAGGATGGAGTAAGCCTTTTCGATCAGCGCCATGTTCTTCGGGCCGATCTTGCGTGACAGGATTTCGCGGATGTTGGGCCAGGTAATCCCCATCAGTTGCAGGAAGAAAGTGGCGATGCTTTTCAGCGAGACGTCCTTGGGGATTTGCACCCCCTTCAGGTCGCCGAGCAGCCAAGTGAGGAAGCCCTTGATCAGGTGCGATCCGAAATTGTCAAAAAACTGTGTGAAACCCTGTCCCAATCCTTTCAGCAAATTGTTGGCGAAGCCTTCGGGGTCGTCGGCGATGTCGGCAGCGACTTTCTTGATCTTGGCCACCAGCGCCCAGAAGGCTGCGGGCGGGATGCCCACCAGTTCGAGCAGGCCGTCGATGATGAACTTGATCGGATCGTCTAGGAAGCGGTCGATGGCGGCGACGATCCGCCCGATCAGCCCGCCTGCCTTTTTGCGCAGTTCGGCAATTTCGGCGCGCACTTCATCGACCGCGCTGGCCGCCTGCTGCACCAGGCCCTTGTTGAAATTGTCGCGCGTCGATGTCGCCTGTTGCTGCAATTTATCGAGCTGCGACTGGAATTTTGCCTGCTCGCCCGCAGCCCAGCCCTGCAGCGAGGCGGGGAGTTTGTCATATATGCCGTTGATCTTGGCGCGGGCGTCGGTGATGATTTTCTCGCACGCCAGAATAATTGCATTGACCTTGGTGGATATTTCGCGGATTTTTGCGATCACGCTGTCGGCAAAGCGCGTTTCCGCTTTTGAGTAGGCTTCCTCAGCCCAGCCGGGCAGGCCGGTGACCGCGTCCCAAATTCCGACAAACCATCCGCCGACCCCCGAATGACGTTCCTTGACCCGGTCTTCGACGATTTTGAGGTCGGCTTTGAACGCGCTGACAAACATGGCTTTGCCGGCGTCCCACTCGGCCATCGCTTTATCAGGCAAGCTTTTCAGCAGACCTTCGACGGCGGTTTGCGCCGCAGTGAAGGCGGCCTTTGCTTCCATGCCGGCGTTGGTGCGCATCTGGTCTTCGGACAACACCATGCCGCCCTTTTGACCCTCAGCCCTTTGCACGCCTGCGGTGCGCGAGGCCGAGAGGGCGGCGAGCGCGTCGGCACCGAGTGCCGTCATGTCGGCCTTTGCCGCGCCCAGCGTTTCCTTTTGCTTGGCGAGCACCTGCGCCGGGCTTTCCTGCGCAGTCTGGTTGAGTTCGCCCTGCGCTTCGCGCGCTTCGGCAATCGGGCCGTTTTGGATCAGTTGGGCCGCGGGTTTTTCCATGCCCGCCTTTTCGATTTTCGCTTTGCTGTCAGCGGTGTCTTTGTCGAGCGACACGTTTTGCGGCGCCACCGCGTCGGGAGTTGCGGCGGTGGCATTGACTGGGGCGGTGGAGGCCGCAGGCGGCTGTGGATTCAGTCCGGGGCTGTCAGGGGCGGCTGGCACCGCTGGCGACTTGTTGAGGTCGCCATAATTATCCTGGACCTTGCCGGTTTCATCCTTTACCGTCGAATTCAGCTGATTGCCGGCATCCATTGCCTCTTTAGAGGGTTCGGCAGCGGCAAGCGCATCCTCGTCGGGCGGGCGTTTGTTGCGTATGACCTCGCGGATACGCTCGCATAGCTTCTCGATTTCGGGGCTGGGTGCTGCGTTCATTTCGGCAATGAGCTGCTCCTGCGCCTTCGCCGTGCGTTCGGCTTCGGGCGGGACCACTGCACCACGCGCATCGTCCACTTGCTTGTCGGCGGGAGGCAGCGTTCCCTGGGAAGCTGCCGTATCTCCGGCGCGCGCCTTGGTCCCTGCGATCCGCTTCATCGTTGCAGGCGACACCTGATCGGGTGGCTCGGGCATATGCATGGCGACTGCGGTGGGTGCAGCCTTTTCCTTGCCACCTGCCGCCTGATCGGTGCCTGGCGCCGCTGCTGCCGCGCCGCCCCCCGTCTTGTCCTTACCCGCAACCAGTTTCAGGTCAGGCTTGCCCCCACCTTTCGCGGCGCCTTTCTTCCCCGGCGCCTCACCCTTGTCCTTTTGCTGGCCGATTGCCGCGCGCATCCCGGCATTGCCCAATTGCCGCCGCATCGCAGCCGCGCCAGAGGTCTTGGCAGCCGCTTTGGCTGGCGGCGCTCTAGCAGGGGCAGGCCCCGCAGATTGGGCGATTTTTGCGGTCGGGTTCATGGTGCTGGCGGGAAGCTATCCGCTTAGCCCCACATTCCGGGCAGCCACAGCCGGATCAACACCTTCCTTTATCGCCTTCCGAATGGCAGACCCTACAACCTTCAGATAGTTGCCAGTGATTACACTGTCCAAACCGCCCGCCTTCGCTCTGGCCTCGGCCTCCGGCATGATTGCGGCCATGGCCTGTTTGAATACTTCCTCATGTTTCGGCGTCAGGGCAACTTGCGGCGGCGGTGGTGCTGGCTCGGCGGGGACAGGCTCCTGCGGTGGCGGCGGAACCGGCCGTTCCGACGGCGTGATCGCCTCTTTGGGACAACGCACCGTATCCCTCATCAATTGCGGTTTGGCGATCCTGCGCACGTTAAGATGCTGGGCAACCGGTCCCTTGGCACCAAAGCTGACTTCGCCAAGCAGCACGCAGCAACCGCAACTGCATGCCGAACCGCAACCGCAATCCTCCGCGCAGTCGAATGGATAGGGGTGCACGCACCGGTTTGATGCTTGGTCGTCTTTATACTCGACTTCGGTCACCTCCTGCCAAGCACAAATGCATTCGGGCTTTTTAAAGACCAGCGATACTTCGGCCATCGCGCGCGCGCGGGTCATCTGGTTAGTACTGTCGAAATCGTCAGCATCGCACACCAGCGCGCGGGGCGCGCAGAGCTTTTCCTTGCCACACAGGACCACCCAGAAGGTTTTTTGCTCCTTTTTCATCGTTTCGGTTTCACGTTCGTCGAAGGTGAAGCTTACTGGCTTGGCCAGGTGGACCGCGTCGCCGCAACCATCGAGAGCAAGCCCGTCGCTGACCTCGATCTTGAGCCCGCAATGCTCGCTTGCCTTTACCTCCAGTCCGCAGACGACACCGCAGCCGAACAGATGCTTGAACAGCATCCGGTTAAGCGACTGGGTGTAGTCGACCGCAGCGGTCAGATCGCTATCGTGCAGCACAAGCCCGGGGGCGTAAATCGGGCGCTCGAGGACACCGATGACGGTCTGCGCATATTTGCCATTGGCGTTACCGTGACAGTTGCATTTCTGGGACATGATGGATCTCCTTAGCTGGCCGCTTTCGGGGCCCTATTGGTGTCATCGGGTTCGTATTTTGGCTTGGTCCCGGTTTCATCCGGAATCTCGCCGTGCGGCGGCAGGTCGCTTCCTTGCGGCGCCACGCGCCAAGACGACAGGCAGGTGCCGCCACAACTGCGATTCCCGGTCGGCAAGCGCCGTCCGGACGAATCCCCGTCGATCGAACGTCCTTTCCAGTCGACAATCGCATTTCCGTCGATGCGAAGCTGAACCTGGGTCTCTGTCTCGAATCCTGACGCCGATTCGGGGTCGATTTCGCCCCTCCAGAAACGGTGATGGACAAAGAAGTAAAAGCCGCGCGTGGTGCCGTCCGGATCGTTGGCCAGTCTTTTGCCGCAACATATGCCGGCGATGGGCACATCAAGGACCTCGCCAACCTCCTCATTGTTGTCGCGCTGGATCAGTGTCATGGAAACAACATCGCGTGTGATGGACCTGATTTGCACCGGCGCTGAAAAGCAGACCCAGAACTTCGTTGCCACTGGTGGCCTGCTCGCAGGTTTTTCCGAGGTTATTGCCTGACGATCCCTGCGCCTGCGCTGAGCACTCTGCACAACATCATCATTCTGCATTTGCTGGGCTTGGCTATTTAGCGGCGCGACAAACATACGCGCAAAACTCTCGAACGAAATCACAAGGTCGGGCCGTTCATGCCAGTTTCGCCAGCCCAAATCCTGAATGCGTGTCAATTGGCAGGCGTGAATGATTTGGGTGACTTCGTCCAGCACCGCATGGCCGCAATCATCATGCTTCACAGCGATAATGGCCAACGGAATTCCAGCGTTGAATTCAAGCCGCAGGCCCTTCCAGCGCGCAAGCTCCGGGACGCAGCATGGATCGCAACAACAACGACCGTCTTCATACTTGTGGTTGCATCGGCAAAGATTGCCCAGGCCGCGATCATCATATGGATTTGCGACCCATGGACGGTATTCGACGGCGTCCGGCTTGGCATTGCCCTTCGGGTCCTGTGCTTTGCATTCGGCTACCCGCAACGGGACGTTACCGGTGCAGACGTGTCGCAGTGAATAGACCACTGTTTCGCAGACATGGTTGGGCACACAATCATCGTCGCCGCAATCATTGCCGATGCGCACACCATTGACATCGCGCTCCGCATAGTGGGCGGACAGGACATATTCGCCCGGTTCGGACGGAGGTTTGCCAACCGACAGTCCGCATTTGCCTGGCTCCAGCCAGAGCACATCGTCGGGCTTTTTCAAGGCAACCCGCTTGCAGGCGAACAGCTCACGGCCATAGCGATCAAACGCCACGCCCTCCGATACCGCGACGCCCTCTCCCTCTCCCTCGACCTCGACTTCGAAGCCCGAAACGATACCGAAACCGAATGCGGACTGGTTTATCATCCGCCGCCGCCGGATCATGTAGCGCTGCTCCAGCTCATAATCGGCTGCTGTGACCATCTTGCCGCGGAACCAGCGGTTGCGCACTGCGGTGCTGCAAGGATCGCAATCGGTGGCAGTCACCGGGCCTTTTTCATCGCAACTCATATGCACCTCCTTTAGTTGCCGTCATGCTAGCGGGTGCGGCATCGACAGCGCGTCTCCGATAGATTTTCCGGGTTTTGTCCGGCCTGCAAGCGGGCTGCTGCCCAGCGGAAGCCCACCATCGAGCACCATCGCCCCCCCTGACGGCAGGACGGCAAGCGCATCTTCGGTAACTTGTGCCAACCGACCAAATGGCAGCCAGCGCACCACCGCCCGCACCCCTGCGGGCACCATATCCTCAATCATTTGCTCGATTGCCGTGCGCAGCCGCTGTTGCTCGCCGGGGGTGGCCGGGATTTCCACTAGCACCTGCGGCCCCGGACTGATCTCTGCGTCATCGCATGCGGTGGTCGGGCAAAGTGCGGTGCGGCCAAGGACCAGCCGCGCGTTCAGTTTGGGGATGCGGACCGATGCGCCGGTCAGCAGTCGGGGCAAGGCATTGCCCGCGATGCGATCGCTGCCCAATATGATCGGCACCAGCTGATTGGTGCGGTCGCGTACTTTGATCAACCGACCGGGAAAAAGCGCCGTAAGCATGGTTAATAGCCCCGCGCGTGTGCCGCGCTGCGCGAGTATTTTGTTGGCAACGCCAAGCAGGTCGCGTCGCATCTGCTCGCTTAGCGCTTCATGAAAGGGCAGGCCGAGCATCCGCGCCAGATCGGCGAGCCATTTTGCTTCGGTCGCTTGCGGGTCGAGCCGTTCGGCCAGCCCCGCGATGCTGCGGTCGATGCCGTCGATGCCGGTTTCAAGCACGGCCACCAGCCGCCGCATCGTATCGTCGACCAGCGGGCGTGTGCTGCCGTCAAAGGCCGTACGTCGGCCTTGGCGCAAGTCGCTGTCATCGCGGTAGATCATCGGCAGATGCTGCATCAGCCCGTCGGTATCGTGCACGACGCGCAGGCTATGCAGTTGCGGCGCATTGGCGCTCGCCGGGCTAAGCAGCTGGATATCGATCCACAGATAGGCTTGCCGTGCGCCACAGAGCGGCAACGCAAAGCCATGCGCGTCGCCCTCTCCGCCATAGATGATCGGGCTCGACCATAGGGGGCCGAGCAGCGCATCGACCGTTGCCAGCCGATCCGTCAGTAATGCCTGTTGGTTGGCCAGGGTGTTTTCGACAAGCAGGCGGAGACTCTTGTCGTCGCTCGCCGCCCAGCGCAGCGAGAGCGTTGCGTCGTCGGGCACGATCCCGGTCAGGGTGGCGCGGTGCCAGTTGCTTCCCGGTCGCGATAGTTTCAGCGTGGGGAGTAGGCGCCGTTCGCCGCCGCGCCGCGCCGCGCCTTCTACCCGGCTCATGGTCACGCAGCCTTCCAGCTTGACCAGAAAGACGATGTCGCGGTCGTCGGCGGCCAGCGCGAAAGGCAGTGCCAGAGGTTGTGGCAATGCCTGTGGTTCGAAATTGCCACGGACGAGCAGCTCGCCCTTAATATCGAAGCTCAAATAGCCGCCAATCCCGGTCTGCGGTTCGCCACTGGCGGTCCATGTGACAATCGCTAGCCCGTTACCGCCTGCTAATGCCACGCCCTCTCCGGTACACATCATCGGATCGAGGCTTTGAAGGTCCTGCCGGTGCGTAATCCCGCTTTTATGATCAAAGAAGTATAGCTGGTCGCCAGCGGCGTTGAGCCAGGCAACACGGCCGCTTTCTGCAGCGATTGCCCTGGCCGGTCCGGGCAGGTTGATGATCTTTACCGGCTTCTGGTCGCAGCGTGATCGGCGGAACAGGCTTTGCCCGGCGAGCAGCCATAACCCGCCTTCGCCATCGGGCGCGGCGTCGATCAATCCGGGGAGCGAGAGTCGCTCAAGGATATGGAAACTGTGCCCATCGAGCAGGAACAAGCTCCCCGCATTGCAATCGTCGAGCACCCACAGCCGGTCCTTGTCGACGAGCAATCGCAGCGGTGCGGCGAATTTGGCATAGCCATTATCGTCGCGGCGCAAGGTGCCATGGCAATCGATTAATGTAATCGACTTGTCGGGCATGATCGCAAACAGCCGGGCGTCGGTCAGTTGCGGGTCGACGGGTCCCGCATTTTGGGCCGCGTCGATTGTCAGCTTGGTTGACAACGCCGCGATGCTGGCGCTAGCCCAATGCTTTGCCGAAGCGAAGAAATAGCTTTTGCCGTCGCTCATGTCCGCTCTCTGCCTAACCTGACGACGATATCGCCTGCCACCGGCAGCCATTTCGGGAGCGAATTGCGCGCAAATTTGGGTCCCGCATCAGAAAGTGGCGCTTCGGAGGCATCTTGCAACTCGACATCATCGATGGCCTCGATTCCGGGCAGCCTGCGCAGCCACCCTTCTACCGCCATGCGCGTCACGGTGCGACTTAACGGCCATATTGCGCCATATCGGCCATCGGGGTTGAGCCTTTCCGCCAGTTCGTCCGCAATCGCTTTCTGGATTTCGGCTGCTGCCATTCCGCGAGCTGCTCGCGCCGAAACCTTGATGCGCATGGCCCGCCAGTCGGGGGCGACCACGAACAGCCGTTCGCCCAGCGCCAGTCGGCTGCGCAGTGCCGTCTGGATCGCAGCCAGCCAGCTTGCGGTTTCACTGCCTGCATCGCGGCGGCTGACAACCAACGTGCGCGTTGCGGCGCTGTCAGGGCGTTTGCGGGCCGGTTGCCAACCCTCGATCAGCGAGGCGCGATTGATTCCGTATGCCAGCGGCAGCGCCTTTGCCGCCGCTTCGATTTGCGCGGGTGTGGCCAGTGTCCTTTCGTCGCGCAGCTTGCGTTTCATCCGCTGCAGCATCGTTGCGACGGTGTCGGGATTTTCGCCGCCGGCGACCGGCAATATGTTCCGCCACAGCACACCTTGCCCGGCGAATTTCCAGTTCAGGCTGCTGAGTACATTGCCGCGCGCGCCGGCGCTCAGCGTCAAATCGATTGCCACGCTTGCAAATTCCAGCGGCTGTTCGCCGTTGATACCGTTACCAAAACCGATTTCGATTGGTCCGCCGTCGCTGGTGTCGATTGCGGTGAAGCAGCGCTGGTCTGGTTGAGCATCGTCGATCGATGCATTGACGGCTAGGCACTCAAAATCGATCCGGTCACCGCCCTCGGTCACGTGCACGCAAACGGGGCTGTCACCGCTCAGCCGCCAGACTCCGTCTGCGGTGGGTTCGTCACTCGAGAAATAGGCGGCGGGGTCGATCTCGAATGTCTGGTTGGGCAGTTCGGTTGCGGTGCGGTCATCGACGGTAATCTTCAACTGCTGGATCACAGGGACCGCATTGGGCAGGATTTGCCTGATCTTCGGGAGAAGGGCACTGCCCCGGTTGGCAATGCGGAAGACATGGCGCGTGCCGTTATGGGGCTTGAAGGCAAGCAGCATCGCGCCACTGCGTTGCAGGCCCTTGGTGTCGTCACAGGCAATCTTGACGGGCGCGAGATCATCGCCCTCGACATAGGTAATTTCGATATCGCTCAATTCTTCGGCGGTCGCCTCGCTTTCGACGGCCAGCTGGAAACCGAGCGACAGCCGCTGATCGTCCGCCGGAAACTGGCCCTCGATGATGATATCCAGCACTGCATCGGCGCAAGGCGGCTGGCCGAAGGCGGCGAAGCTGGCGCCCGGCTGGGCGTTGATGTCGGTCACGTCGCGGGCGCCGTCCGTTGACCGGGCGATCAGCGCATCGATTGCCACGGGCCAAACATGGACCATCTCAGCGGCCTGCACGCTCGGCACGACCGCTCCGACCCCGGTCACCCGCGTGCCTTTTTTGATGTGGAAAGGAAGCGATATCGCATCCGCCGGGTAAAGCGTTCCCCGCGCGGGGACGGCATATCGCGGCTGGTCGCCGAGCAACCTTGCCATAGCCATACGTTCGTCGAGCCGATTGCGACCGATCGAGTATATCTGGCTATCCGCGACCCAGGCAAGCATTTCGACCAGTGTGATCCCTGGATCGCTGTAATTATAGTCCGTCCATTCCTTTGCCAGGTTGGGAAGGCGGCTCAGCGCGGTTTCGACCAGCCGGTCGAAATCGATGGTGTCAAGCGGTTCGGCGAGCGGGATCATGCTGCCACCTCCGCCGCCCGCTCAAAGAGAACGGCTTGAAGATCGAGGCGAACCAGCACATCCTTGGGAATGCGTTCGGGCAATTCATCTCCGACACCTGTGGCGCGGTCGGTGCGGCGCAGTGCGATTGCGGCAGGGAAAGCAAGGTCGGCGATGGGCATCAGCGCGGCGGCAATGTCCTGCGCAACAGGCAATTGTCCCATCCGCCAGCCGCGTCCGTCATGTCCGCCGGTGGCTGCATCGAAAAAGGCTGTCAGCTGTCGCTTCGCGTCCTCGATGGCATCGGCAAAACTATCCGTAGATGAAGGGTCAAGCTCGATTGTCAGGCCAAGCGGCAAGAGTCGCGGGCCAACGACATCCAGCCCGTCCGGACACCGCAGGCCGTAGCCGCTGACGCTTTCTATGTTGCGCTTTATGCCGCGCAGCTTGGCCGGCAGTGGCCGTGGATCGTGCCCGGTCAGCGCGACCACTACCTTGGTCGTCCGCGCTGAGGAGATCACGCGCACCTGGGCGATATCCGGTGCAAGCGCGGAGACGAAATCGGCCAGATCGGCAACAGTCAATATCCGGTCGCCATGCCGCAGTTTTGCCGACGCGCGACGGCGGGCCTGCGGTGCTGCCTCGGTATTGCTACCACCGGCCGCAAAGTCGAGCGCCAGCACGGAATCGACGCCAACGAGCGACGCCAGCAAAGTGGGTTTGGAGCCGGCCTTCACTCTGTTCGCGACGCTGCCTTTGACCCCGGCATAACGCTCCGCGACCAGCTCCGCACCAAGGGGCGGAATTAATCCATCGTCGCCGTCGCCAAAGCGCAACGTGCCGCCATGCGCATCAAGTGCAAAAGTTCGAGCGGGCTTGCCGTCGCTCGAAAGATCAGCGGTTGCTTTCCACAGCACCCAATCACCCGGAGGGCCGTTGGGATAGGTTTTGATAACGAGCCCTTCGCGTTCCTGCTGACCCAATATTTCGCGCACGCGCAGCACGAGGCTTGCCGGATCGACCGGCGCTTCGGCCAGCTGGAACAGTTGCCCGGCAGTGCCGTTCGATGCACCCAGCCGTTCCATCGTCCGCGTTTCGACCGAGCGGGTCAGCGCGCCGTTGAGGAATAGTCCGCAAATGCGCGGCGACCATGTCGAGGCATCGGTTTCCGGCCAGAGCCGCAACCAGTGCGATGTGTCGCCGAGTAAATTGCTCTTTTCGGGTGCCTTGGGGATGGCCAGCGTCAGCAATCCCGGCTCGGTCAGCCCGTAGCTGCCGTCCGAAACCACTTGGACAGGGCGGAACCGGCCATCGGCATAGATATCGGCTTTCAGGCGGACCGGCGAACCCGTTGGTTCGGCCATGACATAGATTGAAATAGTGTCGCCGCTGAAACGCTTGTCGAACCCCAGCATCACGCCGCGGACAAAACCGCTGGCTGCTATGGCTTTCGGACGCGGGTCACCGGGTGTCCAGACGCACGGGCTGTCGCAACTATCATAGGCCCCCGGTTCGTCGCACAAGTTTGGTTCGGCGACTTTGTCGCTGGCGCATGGGTCATCGCAGTCGCCCTCCTTCGCTGCTTTTTGGGCAGCGTCGCGTTCAATGTCCGGCGGGTTCATCGTTTTGGACAGCGGCACGAAAAAGTCGAAGGGCAGGCCTGCCTCATTGGCGCTGGTCTGGTCGACAAAGCTCAAACTGTCTTCGGCGTAGATGATTTCGGGCAACATCGGATCGCTGGCGCAATAACCGATGTCGAGATTGACAATGTAGGGCGCGCGAATGACGGAGGTATCGCGCTTTGTTTCCTGCTTGGTGCCGCCGTTGCCATCGGGCGTAGTGATGATTGAAATCCTTGCCTCGCCATAGTCGCCACCGATCAGCCGGGCGCGAATCCAGTGGCCGGGCTTGCCGGACACTTCAGTTTGCTTGATATCGGGCGGCACAGTGAAGCGGATGCAGCCATTGGTCTGGAAATGGCCGGTGCCGTCGCCGAACTTGTCATTGTCGTTACCGACATTGCCGGTATCTAGCGCCCACCATGAGTTGCCATTCCAATATTCCCAGGAGAGCGCGGGGTTCGCGGGGGCATCGGGGCCGATGCGCAACCAGGATGGCGGGTCGATGGTCAGCTGGAGCTGGTGACTGTTCGGTTCAGGATGGAGGATCGATCCTTCGGGGACCAGCAACCAGGCTATACCGGCATGCAAAATCCAATCCTGCATGACATAGCCGGAATTGCGCACGGGCCGCAAAGTACGTTGCGAGCGGATCTGTGAATAATAGGAACTGTAGCCGCCATCGAATTGGACAGCATCGAACAACCGATTTTGCAGCGCGGTTGCAACGGTTAACAACCGGCAGTCTGGAGGAACGGTCAGGGCTGGAAAATTGTCGGGTATTTTCCAGCGATTCTTATGGCTGCCAACGCTTTTAGGCTCAAGCAGGAAAATCGCATCGTCAGCACCAGTCACGGTCGAACTGAAAGGTACGGAAACATATTTTCGATCCGCCAAGGCCGCCCATTCCATGAAGGTTCCGTTGGAACGAAGTATTTTCCAATCGGTGTTGCTACTGTTGGGCTGGATTTCACAACCGCCATGGCGATCTAAGATCAGCGGCGTCAGATGCTCGGCGAAATGATCGGGCAAGTCGGTAATGGGGACGCCCTGCGGATCGAAACTGGAGATCGGCAGCCTTACCACCTTACGCGCGGGCTCGGCGTTCTGCTCCTCCTCGAAGGCATAGAATACCGGCTGGTCCGCATTGGCATTGTCGCCAAAGGCGAAAACTTTCGCAGGCAGACTTGCTTGCGCGGGCAACATGATTTCGTGGACCGGCACGTTGAAGTTCAGCCGTTCCACCCCGGTCGGATCGGCAAGCGGACGGGCCAGAATCCCGACATCGGCGTGCGGCGCGGCGATCCAGCCTTCGACTGCAACCAGCGTCGCTTTCGCAGCCAAATCGGCTCCGTCGCCCTGATCGGCAACGCGCACATAGCCGCTGCCGCTGGGTACCAGCCACTGGATTTCGCTGCGGCCGTCAGGGCCTGGGCTGGCCATCAGAAGCGATGGCCTGGCGTTGGGTGTCTGGGCGGAACTGACGAAAACAAGCGAATGCGGCGCGCCATCGTCGTCGGTAAACTGGCGCGTCATGCTGTCGCCACTGCTGCTTATCGAATGAAGCCGAAGGCCGCGCTCGTCGGTGCCGGCCAAATATACCGGCTCATCAAGAGCGGCTTTTGACCAAGCCGCCAGTTTTTGCAGCGGAATATCATCGGGTTCGCCAAGGTCGAAGATCGTATCTTCCAATGGTCCGGCGCCGATGCGGTGGAACAGCAGTTCGGGATCGCCCACTTCCCTTTGCGTCACGACAAGAAGGCTGTTGGTGTTCTTGATCGCCGCCATTGCGAGCACGGGAAGCGCCACGCTTTCGGGGTCCAGCGCATCAGGCCGAATCTCGATTGGTATCGCGCTGTCGCCGTCGAGCGGGCAGCGGAACAACTTACCGTCGGCGAAGAGAACGAAGCCAGGCTTGCTTTCCCGGATTTGCGGAGCCAACGTCCATGTGTCGGGCGTTGCCGTGACCGCGACGTTGAAGCTCTTCCATGTCACCTGGTCGGGGGTGAGCAATCCACCCAGTTGAAGGGCTGCAACGTCGATCTTGCCGCTTCCCGCAACAGCGACATAGACAGTGCGAGTGACCGTCATGACCGCGAGGGGTGCCTGCGCAGAGAGCGCTCCATCGCCATCACGCGGCACCGACAGCAACGTCCCGCTGGTCCCACTCACCTGCGCCCGATAGAGCAGTCCGTCGGTACCCACGCCGAACAGTTCCAGCGCCTGCCCATCGACGACGGCTGCCATCGGTCCCAGCGACGCGCCGCCAAAGGCGAAATCCATCGCCACCTTGGCGCCGATTTTGGGGAATGCTTCTTTCGAGCCGATATAGAATGCATCATATAGGCGCGGCTCGCGGCCGAAGGGATGGAAGGGCTTGTTGACCACTGCCGGGATGTTCGCGGCAACAGCATCATATTCGACCGGGTTCTTGATCACACAAGGCCCGCTATTTTCCCCAACAGTCTCGCAATCCTCGCCAACGAGAGCGAGGGTTACATTTTCGGCCCTTTCCGCGCCGCTCGACTTGCCGTTCAGCGTCGCGCGGATCCAGAAGCTTTCCTGCCCGTTGATTTTGGTTTTTTGCGGTTTTCCTTTGGGCTTGGTGAGATCATCACCACCCGGCTGCGCTTCCAGATCGTGCCAGGCAGGCGGCTCTTCTTCGCTTTCGTTGCCCCACCATTGCCATTCCGCGCCCTGTGGCAGCGGCGCACCGCCGATGCGGATCGAAACCGCCGATTCGGTATCCAGCAATGTCGCATGGGCAAGGTACAGATTGTGCTGCTGGTAATCGCGGCTCGAGGCGTTGAAGGGGGCAAAGCAGAGGACTTCGGTGACCGGCGTATTTTCCTGAAATGCGGTCTCAAGTGGCGGATCAATGGTGATCACGTCGCCTTCAACCTTGGCCAGCTTGTAGTGCAGCGCTTGCGCGCCTGATCCGAAGGCAAGGATGGCACCTTCTTTCAGGCCCGAAGCGGGGTTCAACTGCATTTTTACATCGCCTGCCCCCGCCAATGCCATCAGCCTACGCGGAAGCGGCGGCTCGGGCGGCAGGACAGGCGCAAGCGTCGCAGTTGGAGAAACGAGCACTTTGTCACGCTCCGCATCGACGGCGCGAATGGCCTCGATCCGACCGGGGGCAAGATCAATGCGCGTCTGCGTTTCAAAGATCACCGGCTCGCTGGCGTTGGCGAGCAACTGCGTGCCAGCCGGGGCCGAGACGGATTGCACGCTGGTATCGGTGAGCTTGAATGCAACCGGCAGTGTCGCGGCGCGCGCGGCGTCGCGGCCAAGCCCTGCGGCTTCGTAGAAATTGTCCGCCTGCTTGCCCGGCGCCTTGTCCAGCCGGGTGGTGACTTCTTCACCGATCCGCGCTGCCACCGCATAGATTGCGCGCTCGATTTCGCCAACGGGCATCGCGCCTGCATCCTCGCCACGCAGCGCGATTGCGGTGCGCCGCAGCTCGGCCTCCAGATTCGCCGCCAGCCGACCATCGAGTTTGGGCGGCGCGTTCACCGAGCCATGCTTTCGTTAAAGTAAAAGGGATAGACCAGATTGTCTTCCTGGTTGGTCCGGCGCAGGCGGTAAGTGATCGAGATGTAGAGATAACCCTCAAGCGCATCCCGCGGGTCAATGTCGACGGCCAGCAGTTCGATCCGCGGCTCATAGGTGATCAGCGCTTCGCGGATCGTATTTTCCACCGCGAACAATATGGTCTGGTTAATTTCTTCGAAGGTCAGATTGTGAATGCCGCAGCCAAAATCGGGACGCATCACTCGTTCGCCAGGCGCTGTTTCCAGGATGATCCGGATCGCCTCGCGCACGTCGCGATCATAGCGTGATAATGCAATATCGCCGCGCATCGGATCAATGCGGACGGGAAAGGCCCAGCCGACACCCAGAAAATCGCGATGTTCGTTTTGGTCCATCGTCACCCTCCAATCAGCACGGTTGGCTCGCCTGCGACGATGGGGTTGGGCGAGCCGACTTCAACCACCTGATCGCCCATGCGCGCAACGGGAAAGCCGGCGATCAGCACTGTCGTGCTACCCATAGCCACCACCCCGCCAACGTGCGGCTTGGGTCCGTCGGAAAGCGGACAGACGTGCATGTCGGTCACAGCCCGCCACGCTGGACGTCCGCCGATCAGCACGGTGGTAGCACCCGGACCGGGGCTCAGCGGCTTTCCGTGGGCGGTTGCATCGCCGATCCGGGCTGCTGGTTTGCTCATCAGTTGATCTTCACCAAACCGGCTTTGGCGTCGAGAGCACCGCCGCCGTCGAGCTTCAGAGAGGTTTGTGCCTCTATGCTAATACGCGGGGCCTTCAGCTTTATCGTCGTCGTCGCTTCGATGGTGACCGAGCCTGCCTTGGCATCGAGTGTGATCTTGTTCGACTTATCGTCGATCTTGATGCCGTCATCGTCGATCAGGATTTTCTTGCCATCGTTCAGCTCGATCAGGATCTGCCCTTTGGTGCCGTCATCGAACTTCAGCAAATGGCCCTTGCGCGTCTTGATCAGCCTGATGTCATTCTTGCCGCTGGCGTTCTTTTCGGGTGGCGAATCGTTGCGGCTCCAAAGCCCGCCGAGCACATAGGGGTAGCGGATATCGTCGCGGTCGAATGCCACCAGCACTTCGTCGCCGACTTCGGGGATATAGATATGGCCACGATCCTTGCCCGCCATCGGTGCGACACTGCGCACCCAGTCGGTCTCGAATTGCGGGCCGCGCCAGTAGAAGTTGAGCTTCACCCGTGCAAGGCCTTCGGGGTCGTCGTTACGGGTGACGGTGGCGGTGGCCACGCCAGCGATAAGCCCGCCTGCCTCATGCTTGCTGTCAGAGGCCATCATTATGGTCATGCGTGCGACTCCTCGACCGAGAAGCGCGTGCGATACCCCGCAGCGTCATAGCGATGGACGGTTTTGGTGACGTAGTAGCTGCGCGAAAATTTCGCCCCCAGCCCCTCAATCTTCAGGCGCGTATCAGGCAGTAGTTGCGGAAAACCAAAGGTTTCGCCTTCACCCTTTACATAGCTATTGACGATTTTGGCAAGCTCGGCTGCAGCACGGTCGTTGGCTTCCTGCTGGGATTTTGTCGGCATCCGAAATTTGTAGACAACCTCGCGGCGCGTAAAGCCAAGCTGCGCTGCGGCTGCCGGCCTTGCCTTGCCGTTGGTACCGGGCTGGCTGTTGTCGGGCGTCGCCGTGCCCAAAAACTCCTTTTTCGAAGTTTCATCCCAGCCATACACCTCTACCTTGCTTACCTGGCCACCCAAATTGGCTTCGGGCTTAAAACTCAGCAAATCCACCCCCCACTTCAGCGTTCCAATCTCGGTCGCATTGGTGCTGCGCGGGCGAAAATAGAGTTCGTCGGCGGCATCGGAAGCACGTGCGAAAAAGTCCCATTTCTTGTCGGGGGCAGAAAAACTCTCAGCTAGCTTGCGCAAGAAATCGAGGTCCGACTGCATATTCGAATCAAGCGTGACGTTCGATGGTGGTTCACCTTCGAAACGGAGCGACATGCCATTTTCTGCAACGACCTTGGCCACTGCGTCGCGGATGCTTTTCTGTTCGATCCGATGTTCGCGCGTTCCCAGTGTAAGTTGGTACAGCGCGTCTTGCCCTGTAACTTCCAGTTCGGGTGATCCCCCTTCCGAAAAGCCGGTGGCGACGCTCGTGATGAAGCCGGAGAGCAGCAGTTTCTGTCCCGCCCTGTCGCCATAACCCATCCTGATCCACACGCGCGTGCCCAGCTTCAGCAGATCGAGCACCGGACGGCGTCTGGCGGTCAAAAACTCACCGCTATCGGCATCGAATGTGTTGGGGATGGTGAATTTGAACTGGGCGGCAACGCTCAACTGCAGGTCGACTTCAACCTGGGTTACAGCAAGCCCGTGCGCATGCAGCAAATCCTGGCCGCGCGCACCCAGCTCGATCGAGGCCGAGGGGACGTACAGCTGGTGACGCGCATCAGTTCGGGCGGGAGACAGCATCGATGTCCTCCACAGGCGGAACCTTGACCCAATCGCCTGGTTTCAATGATCGCGGATCATCGACATCGCTGGCTGCAGCGATGTGCCGCCAGGCGCGGACGTCACGAAATTCACGATATGCAATGCTCCAGATATTCTCGGCTGCGCGGATTTGGCGGCGCTTTGTCTTGTCTGCCGATTCCCGGCGCGGATCATCCATCTGCCGCGACAGCGGCCGGTATTCGCGGAAGGCGACCGACAACGTCGCGCGCGCGGGCTTGCCGGTCGCATGGAACAGCGTGATTTTGCGACCCACCTTTTCCAGCACTGCATCGAAACGCAGCGGTCCCCAGACAAATCTAACGGGCGGCGGCGCGTGTAAGGCGCGGTCCATGTCGAGCAGGCCGACAATTTCCTTGATGCGTTCTTCGGCGCTTTTGGGTGCCCCGGAAAAGCTTCCGGCAATGTCCGGGCCCAATTGCACCATTCCGGGCGGATCGGTGTAGTCGTCGATAAACAAATCCATCGACAACGTGGTCGCGTCGCCATTGATAAACTGGATCAGCGGTGCACCAAGGCCGGGAACCGGCGTCGATTTATAGGCGTTGGCGCGCTCCATGCTGTACTCGGTCGGGTTGAACAGCACTGGCACCTTGGTGCCCGCGCGCGAACCTTCGAGTATCTCGATATATGCCTTTTCCAGTTTGAGCCCGAGCATGGCTAGACTCCCCGTCTCAGCCGCTCGTCACGGGACACGCGATCGATCCGGCGGATGACCTCATCGACCAGCCGGTTCATGTCTGGCAGCGGTGATTGCGAAGCGGTTTGAACTGTTGAAGGAGCGGGTGCAAAGATTTGGGCACGCGGTGCCTTCGCCACCATAGGCTGGGCAAATTCCCCGTCGGGCGAAATCTCGACCAGCCGGTTTTGACTTTCGGTTGGCTTGAGCCAAACCTGCTCGGCCGTCGGGCGTCGGTTCAGAGGCCCCATCTGAGCAGCACCAGCCCAGCGCTTGTTGGTGTTTTTGGGCATCGCCATGTCAACCGCTTTTGCGAAATTCTGCCGCATCGGGGGCGGCGAAGGCGTCAAACGCGCAACTCGTGCCGACTGGAATATGGCGGCGTTTTGGCGCGATGCCCTTTGTTCGGCGCTTAGCACCGTGATCGGGTGGCCTGTCCGTTGACGCGCCCACGCGAGGCGGTTGGAGACGGCGGCATTTTGCGCAGGAGCGTTCGGTGACACCGTCGCCAATGCTGATTCTTTCCGGTAAGCGCGTCCTCGCGGCGACGCGAGCACAGTCTGCGGTAAATCAGAATTTTGCTGTTCGGCTGGCACAAGGCGTGGACGGGCTTTGCGTCGATACTGCATCATCGGCAGGTCGGTGTTCCGCCTGGTCGGCCTGGAATGAGAGTTGCGGTCGGTATTCGGGCTCTTCTCTGCCTTGCGAACAACATGACGGTCCACAAATACCGTTTCACGCATCAGCTTGGTGGTGACCCGGTGTGATTGCAGATCAAAGCTACCGCGCCCAGTCACCGCAAAAACCTGATCGATCCGAGTTGCACCGGCAGCCACATGATGGTGGTTTTGCAACACTACGATTTTCGGATTGAAGCCGATGGTCCAGCCATGACGGATCAGCGAGCCTTGCCGGACATGGACATGCTGCTGCGGCTGCAGCCTTTTTCGCCAGAACAGCGATAGCTTCGGCATGCCGAGCGCGCCGAACAGTGCGACTTGGCCAACAGTGCCGCAACGCAGCTTCAAGGCGCGCCTTTCAGTCAAAGCCCTAAGCTCAACGGGCGCCGCAAAAAGCCGTGATGCGCAAATTCGATGCTTTCGGTCACCACTTGCCCGGACGCAGCATCGAAATCGGAAGCCGCCCATTTTACCGGAAAAGCGCTGTTGACCAGCCAGCCCCAGATATCTTTGTTGTTGCTGTCGCGCAGTGTGATCGTGATCGGCATCCGCAGCACACGGCCCTCAATCACCTGCTGGTGCCACTCCCATAATTTGGGATCGGCAAGCCCGCGGTCGAGCGCCAGGTTGGGATAGGTCGTCACCGTCATCAGCTTTCGTTCGAAATCATTGACGCCGCCCTCGCGGAAGGATTCGACCCGCGTCTCGCGATTAAGCCCGCGCACTTTTGAGCAGGCCGCCTGTTGCAGGCCAGCAATCTCGACCACGAAACGGAAACCGGAATAGGGGTCGCGCTGCGCCATGCGTTCAGAACTCCGCGAACAGATTTTCCGCCTGGCCATTGAGCGAGCGGTTGATCGTGGAAATTTCGTGGCACCAGCGACGGCGTTCGGCATGCTCCATCGTCATCAGCGTTTCGCTGCTCCAATGGAAATGATGCGCAATGAACGCCATTTCCCCGTACAGATTGGCCACGGGGCTGGCCATCATGTTTCCCCCGGCAATGGCGGACCCCCGACCGCATAGCCGTTCGCCCCCATACCGTTGGTCAAGGCACCATTCGGTGCCATGGGCATCATTGGTGCAGCTATTTCTGGTTCATCGCCGCCGTTGATCTGCTCGTACAGCCTGCGCAAATGTTCGAAATCCACCGTGAACAGCCGCTCAATCGTCTGCGTGTCGATATCGGAAAGGCTGCCCAACCGCATGATCACCCGGGCGAGGATGATGATGCTTAAATAGGCGGGGTTTGCTTGTACACGCGGATCGCGCATCGGCAAAATCTCGTCGGCAGCGGTAGCGAAGCGCATCACGCCTTTGCGGTGACGCACCCCGCTTTCGTCGAGATAGCCAAGCGGCAGTTGGAATTCGATTTCCGTCCGGAAAGCGGGTGTCGATGTCCTGTCCATTTTTCGTTTACCTCCTTCAGGCGCGACGCTCGATGCCCTCGTTCACCAGCTCGAGCACCTCGATGAATACTTCGTTGCCCTTGCCGTTGAGATCACTGGGGTCATATTTGGTCGGCCACGCCTCGGAGATGACAAAGCGCGCGCGGTCGCCACCTGCCTCGTCGATGACGATGATCGCCACGCTCTTTCGGTTCTCGCCGATTTTGCCTTCCATGATTTGCTTGTGCCAATTGTAGATGGCCTGGGAATCGGTGACCCCGCGTTTGAGCGTGATGTTGCCAAACTTGGTCAGCCCGGGCAGCTTGCGGACATGGGTCGGCTCGGTGCCTTCGCGATAGTCGATGGCCTCGGTGGTGGTTTCGCCGATGGCGACTTCGCTGAAATGCGCTTCGACCACGCCGTTGATTTCGATGCGAAACCGGAAATTCCTGAATGGATCGTCGCGTGCCATGATATACTCCTTTCAGCCTCAGTTTGGTGCTTCGGCGGTGCTCTGGAAGATGCGGAAGATGACAAATTCGGCAGGACGCACCGGCGCGATGCCGATTTCACAGATCAGCCTGCCATTCAGGATGTCGTCCTGGGTCATGGTTGACCGGTCGCAAGTGATTGTGAAGGCTTCGTCTTCGGTGCGGCCCATTAGCGCGCCGTTGCGCCACTGGGTGCGCAGGAACAGCCGAATGGTGTCTTTCACCCGCTCCCACAACTTGTCGTCATTGGGCTCGAAAACCACCCATTGCGTGTTTACGTAGATCGAATTCTCGAGAAAAATGAACAATCTACGCACGCTGACATATTTCCAAAGGCCATTGTCGCTCAGCGTGCGCGCACCCCAGACGCGGATGCCGCGCGCCGGGAAACGGCGGATGGCGTTAACGCCGCGTGGGTTGAGCACCTCCTGCGTGCCGGTATCGACGTAATATTCCAAGTCGAAGACACCGCGCAACGCATCGTTGGCGGGCGCCTTCCATACCCCGCGTTCGATGTCGGTGCGCGCGTAGAGCCCCAGCACATGCCCGCTCGGCGGGATCAGCTTTTTCGCGCCGGTCCTGAGATCGCTCGTATAAACCCAGGGGTAATAATAGGCAGCGAATTGCGTCGTCATGTTGGTGCGCGGATCGATTGTCCCCGCATTGCCCAAACCCTTGGCGCAATCGAATACGGCGAAGCGGAAGCGGTTGCGCTCGCAATGTTCGTAGACCAGCTTCGAAATCTGGACGTCCGAAACGCCGGGTGCTGCGACCAGCGCGACTTCCCGGAACTCGTCAAGGTCAAGCGCAGCAAGGCCGGTGCGCAAATTGCTGTCGATATTGTCGCCAGTAAACTCGGTCGCGGTCAACACACCGCCATCAACGCCCCCCGCCAACGGGGTCAAAGCGGCCTGCGGCAATGCGCCGAGCGGACCGGGTGCTGCCTGCGTCAAGCGGATCAACGAACTGTTGTCGGTCAGCCGCTTCGAGTAGAAATCCGACGATTTGTCATCGACAAATTCCAGATCGTCGAAGTCCTCGACCAGCGTCGGGCGCGGCAGCACATTATTCTGTGCCGGGTCGAAAGGATCGGGGAAATTTCCGCTAGGCGGATCCTTTTCCCAATAGGCGACTTGCAGGCGGAAGGTTGTCGGTGGTCTGCCGGTGCCGATCGTCGACGACCCTTCGGACAGTTTGATCAATGCGCGGTTGCCCCAAAGCCCGGGACCGCTCGCTTCGAAATCGATGCCGCCGACGGAGAGAGCTGCCTCCACAGCACCTGCCCCGACAAGGCGACAAATGAACGCCCGACGGCCGCCGTTTTCGAAGAAGCCGGTGACTCCATATGGAAGATATTTGTCGGGACCGAAGGCGCCGCCGAAATTGCGGCGATAATCGTTGATGCTGGTAACCAGTCGCGGGCGCGTAGGTCCGCGTTCGGTTTCGCCCAGAAAGGCAGCGGTGCTGGTGCTGACGCCCTCTACGGGCCGCGGACCACGTTCGATTTCTTCGATGAATACGCCTGGTGCTAGATATTCGGGCATGTCAGCCTCCGTTGTCTGATAATGGGTTTCAGGCGCCGAGCAGCGCCTTCACGGCTGCGGCCTCGCCATCGGCAAGATCCTTGATGCGCTGTTGCAGCTTGGCGGGTTCGTCCGGCCGGAACTTGTTGTCGGCAACGGCGCGGGCATAGGCCTCCAACGCGCCCCGCCATTTCTCCAGAATGGCTTCCCGCTTGGCCAAATAGTCGTCGGGATCGACGAGATAAATCGATCCGTCATTGCGGTCGGACCCGGCCAGCAGCGTCTTGACCCGGCGGCCAATATCGCCCGTCAGGGCGCCGTTGATCAGGTCGAAGCCCGGCGTATTGTGTTGGTTGACGGTCTTAGCGCGCAATTGCAGATGCTTGGGTGCGACGACAAACCAGAATTGATAAATTGGCCAATCTGACTTTTCGCCCGCGTCGATGGCGTCAAGCGCGGCATTGATCTTGCCGATGTCGGCCAGATATCCGTCGATCCGCGCCTTAATCGCAGTTGTCGGCACGAGCCATTCTGCATAGTTTTTGCCGATCCGTTCGGCTTCGGCTTTTTTGTAAATAACGTCGGCAAAGCGGTAGTGACTGGCTTCGGTTGCAAAGCGAGCCTCCAATGCTGATTGTCGTGCGATTAGGCCGCGTATCTTGTGAAACGGTTTGTCTGGATCGGTTTCGTCCAAATTCGCGCACCACGCTTTGAGGAGATCGACGCCGCGCGGAGATTTTTCGATGTCCTTGGCCAGTTCGACAAATTTGTTGTCGGCGATTTCGTACAGCTTTTTGAGCTCGCCACTGGCCTTCATCGCGTCGGCATATTCGGATCGCGCTTTTTCGCGGGCTTTCGCTTTGTCGGTGTCGGAAGAAATCAGGTCGACATAGGCTGCGTTGACCGGTTTCAGCTCGGCGCTGGTAATTTCGGCAAGCTCCAGATCGAACAACGTGTCGTTGGGCTTTGCTTCGTCGTCTGTGGGATTTGCGGACGGGGCCGGAGGCTGCTCCGGTTTCTGGCCAACTTGGGCGGTATCGTCTTCTGCTTTTTCGTCTGCCATCGTTCATCTCCTGTCATTTGCATAGGTCGGAGTGGCGGTTAGGGCGGGTCGGGTTGCCAATTCACAGGGCTGCTGAGCGTGCTGATGCGACCCGGACGGAGCGGCGGATTGATCGAGCGCAGCTTGATTCCCGATGGCGTCCGGACGCGAAGCCATCCCGCGATTGCGCCGGGTGAACCCGGTTCGGAATCGGGCACTTCGTCGGTCAGCCCGGTCAGCACGGCAATGAAGTCACCATTGTCGCCGGTGATGGCGACATGGCTGCTCTGATGTTGGCCGGTGCCGCCGCTGTGGCTGATTTCGATGGTGACTTCAGCACCGGCGATTGGCACTTTCGATCCGCCACCTTCGCGCAAGGTGCCGATAACCGCCATTGTTCCCTCCGGCGGCCGGTACAGGGCCGTCGTCCGTAGCGATGCCTGCCGTAACAAGGCTGGCGGCAAGACCGTGCCATCGTTCGCGGGCACGTTGAACCGCAACGGTGCCGCAGGCGGTTCATATTGCGGGTTTTTGATGCTCAACCCGATATCGACTTGCCGCGGCTGCGGCGGTCCGTCAGCGCGCCAGACGAAGCGGTTGGAGGCCGTTGCCTTGGGTGGAGCCAGTCCGGCGATCACAGGCACAATATCCTCGGTCACCGCCAGCCCGGTGACCGGATCGAGCAATTCGATCGCAAGCACCACCTTGCGTTCGATCGCTTCCATCAGGACGGTGGGACGCATGGCTAAACGTCCTCCATCGGGCCGAAGGCATTGGCGTCGCTAATCACTGGTTGCGCCGGATCGGGGATGCGTAGCGGATCGATCCAGATCGGCGACGCGCGGAAGATGAAAGATGTCCGGCAGTTGAAGTTGGGGAATAGCCCCCAGATGCGCGAGAGCTCGTCGGACGAAAGCGGTTCGAGCGATAGCCATACCGCCTCCTGGAAGGCCGACGGCACCGAAATCGGCGAGGCCGTTTCTATGGCGCGGATGGCATGGCTCAGCCGCCGCAGCCCGTTTGCCGCCGTTGTGTTCTGCGGTGAACCGGCAGTCACCAGATAATGCAGGTCGATGGGTACCGCCATGTCGAGCCGTCGCGGAGGGTCCAGAACGGTCGGAAAACGTCGGACACGTTCTGCATTGCGAGTTTCGGCGCTTGGCGTGATCCGCATCGGGAACAGGATCAGCTCATCCTCGTCCTGATCGGCGTCGGGCGGGCCGACATAGACCGAAAATGTCCCCAGCGGCGCGCCCATGCCTTCGTGCAATGCTGCGTTGAGCAGATCGCGGATCGTCTCGGTGACGGCCTGGATCGGCATCAGGCGGCCCTCATCACGGCTTCGCGTGTGAACAACGTGTCGACCAGGTCGATCCGGTCAAACTTGGCGAGACGACGCAGTTCGGTCTTGGTCGCGTCCTGCAAATGTTCGGGCAGCACCTTTCCATCGCCGGTATCGGCGGCTGCCATCAAGGCATGGAGCATGATCTGCCGGATACTGCCGCCGTTCAACTCCAGCTTGCGCGCCGCCCCGGTGAAATCGATGCCTGCCGCGCGTTGCGGCGATCCTTCGGGCAGCGCGCGTTCCCATATCTGCAGCCGGTCGGCAGTTTCCGGGAAAGGGAATTCGATGGTGAACCGCATGCGCCTGCCAAAAGCAGAATCGATGTTGCGAGGGTGATTGGTGGTCAGGATCGCCAGGCCGCTAAACAGCTCCATCCGCTGCAACAGATAGGCGACTTCAATATTGGCATAGCGATCGTGCGCGTCGCTGACCTTACTGCGCTTGCCGAACAGTGCGTCGGCCTCGTCAAAGAGTAGCACCGCGCTTGCCCGCTCGGCCTCGACAAAGGCGATGTCCAGATTCTTTTCGGTCTCGCCAATATACTTGCTCACTATCTTGGCGAGGTCGATGACATACAGATCGGTATCAAGTGCGGAAGCGATAGCGTGGGCTGCCGTAGTCTTGCCGGTGCCGCTTTCACCCGCGAATAGCGCAGACACCCCGCGCGCATCGAATTGCGCGCCATAGTTCCAGTCGTTCAATACCTTGTCGCCGACGCGAACATGCTGCAGCACCGTTTCCAGCTGTGACCGTTGCAGCTTGGGCAACACCACCCGGTCGAGCGGGCTCTCGCCTTCGCTGGCGGCACGCGGTGGCACACGGTTTGCCAGTGCCGGCAGCTCGGAACAGGCAAGGCTGCGGAAGGCCGCATGCCATTCGCTGTCGCCGGGGCTTCCGCGCTGTGCCTTGCCTGCCTCGGCGCGAACAAGCGGGATCACCCCCGCCATCCGATCAAGCGGAAGGTTGAAACGGCTTGCAATGCGCGCGGCGAGAGAGCTGGCATCGCCGGGGGACTCGCTGCCCACGATTGAGGCGATGGCCTCGGCGCGGTCGCCGCTTGTAACCGGCGGCAATGCAACGACAGCAAGCGGCAGGCTGCTGGATTGCAACAGGGCCGCCGGGTTCTCGGCCAGCAAATAGGGTTGCAGCGGCAAATGCTGCACCAACTTTGCCAATGCTCGCCAGAAACTGCCATTGTCGGCGGACAGATCAGCGACCAGCCGGAAATTTAGCAATGCAGCGGCGCGGACTGCCTCTATCGCCGACTTGTCGACAACATCGGCATGGGCCTCGGCCGGTGGCGCTGAAACAAACAAATGCGCTCCGCCAACGCTGCGCGCTTCGGTGCGCAACCAGCCCGGATCGGAGCCGGTCAGGATGACCGCTGCATATTGATCAGGGTCGCCATGGCGCCATGATCGCGGCTGCACCGCTGCGCGCAGGCGCTGCTGGCGCTGTTCGGGAATCAGTCGTGCGGCTTCATCCTGCGTTTTGCCAACGATGGCCGAAAGCGCCGGGGCGCGCAGCAGCAAATCGGTACGACCGGCTACCAGCCAGTCGAGAACATGCGGGTCGATGCGCAGCGGCTCGTCGGCGGCAGCGAGCGTCTGGCCGACGCCGTCGATCAGCCGCAGCGCGCGCAGCCGGTCCAGCTGCGCGATAGCCGCCCGGATCGATTTGGGTGTCTTTTTTGCCGTGGAAGCGGCGATGATCGCGCAGGCCAGCCCCATCGTCACATGCCGCCGACCCATATCGTCGTTCAGCGCCCCGTACAGTCGCTGAAAGCGCATATCGAGTTCGGGTGCGGCAACCAGAATCAGCAACTTGATCGCGATATCTTCCAGCCCCAACAAATTTGCCGTCCGCACGATTGGGGTATGTGCAGCCGACGCATGCATCAGCATCACCTGAACCCGCTGATAGCGCTCGGCCGCCTTTTCAAACGGCGCGTCGGCTATACCCGCCAACCGCTCGACCGAGGCGAGCAGGTCGTGCCAGTCGAGCCCGTAAATGCCGCTGCCTTCCTGCCTTGCATCGGAAAGAATGTCAGTCAGCGCGCCTATGGCAGCGTCTGCCCAATCGAGTGCGGTAGTCCAGCTGGCGGAAGCAAGCTGGTTGGTCGTCTCGGTCGAAGGCAGGTTGTTTTGCGGCCTTGCTTCTCTGGCGTCGGCATCGTTGGATGGACTGCGCCCTGAGTCCCCGCTGCGCACTCCCGGTCCGATTGCTATAACCTTGGCGCTTTGCGAAGCCGCCTTGGGCGCATTTCCGGAATCGAGTAGTGATTCTGCGACATTGCATATCAGCCGCGCGATATCGTTGAGCGAGGCGTTGGACAGGTTCAGTTGCGCAGTGCCCTTGTCGAACTCGACAGCGATATGCGCGGCACCATCAATCACCATTTTCACCCGCGCGAGCGCAGCGGGGAGCGTTTTCGAATCGCCAACCACCGCGACGACGAGGTTATCGGTGGTTGACTTGAAAGCTCCGATATTTTCAAAAGCCAGCGGCGTGTCTGCAGCGAGCCTGATCCCTATTTTTTCTCGCAATGTCGCGCATAGTTCCCCGCAAAAGCTGTCCAGCATCGCCGGCAACGCAGCTTCGCGGCTGACCGCGACAATCAGGACGGCAGGCTCCACCAAACACAACCTTTCGGTATCCATGACAGAAGAGGTTATGCTTGATCAGCGCTTGCCGGTATCGATCGCGGAGGGCCATTATAGTGGTGCAGCGGGCCTAGCTCGCGGGTCCATTTATGTGGTGATCGACGGACTAAATCGTTGATCCATTTGCGTGCTCTGCTTTCCAACCGACCCGCTTGGTCACAAAGGTTGCGGGAGTATTCTTTGGCACCCCTGCGATTGTTGAGGCGCTGTTGGGGCACGGAAAGTCTTGACCAAATTCGACGCTGTGATCATCTTCAAGGGACGTCGGCGGGGCGATCAGAACCCACGCGACGGTCATGCAAAAGAAGACCAAGTGGTCTGTGCCGTTCGAGATCATGACCGAGGCGCGCCAGATTTTGCTGAAATGGCTCAACGGTCGGGGGGCGATGAAGAATTTAATTCAGGTGCGTGCGCCCGACAACGCCTTTCGCCGCGCTTCCGGGATTTCGCCGCTACAAAGCTCGCAGTGCTTCTCGCCGTCGCCCGCCAGCATCCGAATTCGCGCGAGCTTTACTGCATTGGCGAAATTCGCGCTGCCAGACCACTGAAAGTTGCAACTTGCGCACTCTTGCCTCCGTGCCATAGTTTGTCGTGAAAAGGGGCACAGAAAGACCATGAGAGACAAATTTGTACTTGCGGGAACGACCGCGATTGCGTTCGCTATAGCGAGCCTTCCAGCGCGAGCCGCTCCCAATGATCCTGGCCGAGCCAAGGTTGCCGCAGCAATCCGCGCCGATCACAATGATGCGGTTGAACGACTGCGCGCCTGGATCAAGCTTCCGACGATCGCCAATATGGGAATCAACCATAAGGAAGGTGCTGAATACATGCGTCAGCTTGCGCTCGACGCAGGCTTTCAGCAGGCTAAAGTCATTCCGACCAGTGGCGTTCCGGGCGTCTTCGCCACGTTGGATGCAGGCGCGAAGAACACGCTAGCGCTCTACTTTATGTACGACGTGAAGCATTATGACCCCGCCGAATGGTCGTCGCCGCCGCTGGAAGGGCGGCTCGTCGACCGTCCGGGGGAAGGCAAGGTCCTCGTCGGGCGAGGCGCGGTCAATCAGAAGGGTCCGGAGACCGCTTTTCTAACTGCCTTGCGCGCGTTCAAAACATCGGGTGTAACGTTGCCGGTCAACCTCGTACTTGTGGCTGAGGGCGAGGAGGAAATTGCTTCCCCTAATTTTCCGCAAGTCATCAATAATCCCGACGTTCGCGCTGCATTGGCGAAGGCGGTTGGCGTTGTCATTCCTTCCGCTGGTCAGTCCGTCGATGGGCAGGTGACCTTGCTGCTCGGCGCGAAAGGCGCGGTCGAACTGCAGTTGATTTCCAGTGGCGAGAAGTGGAGCAAGGGGCCAACGAAGGACATCCACTCCAGCCTGATGGCCAATGTCGACAGTCCGGCCTGGCACCTTATCAAGGCGCTGAACACGCTCGTTGCCGACGACGGCCATACCCCAGCGATTGACGGCTGGTTTGAGAATGTGAAGCCGCTGACCGCGCGCCAGAAGCAATTGATCGCTGCCGATGTTGCCGCATCGAACGAAACTGATGACAAGAAGGTCCTCGGCATCAAGCAATGGTTTGCCGGAGAGGATTATCTGACCTCTTCATACCGCCTGGCGTCGCAGCCGACAGTCAATATCCAGGGGCTGGTTAGCGGCTATATGGGACCGGGTGGAAAAACCGTGCTCCCGGGCCGCGCCGAAGCGAAGATTGATCTGCGGCTGGTTCCTGACATGACCAAGGATGAGGTCGTAGCCAAGCTTAAGGCACACCTGGCAAAGCGCGGCTTTGGCGACATCGAGGTGAAGGTCAGCGGGGGCTACGGTCCAACGCAGACCGACGAGAATAGCGCGCTGATTAAGGCCGAGCAGGCGACGCTTATGTCAGCGAAAATCTCGCAGACCATGTCGGCGCGCTCGGCGGGCAGCTGGCCCGGTGTCGTCTTTACCGGCCCTCCGCTGGGAATGGCAGCGGGACAGTTCGGGGTTGGTCGCGGCGGCGGCGCTCATGCACCCGATGAATGGCTCTTGATCGAAAGCAGCAATCCCAAGGTGCTGGGCTTCGACCAGCAGGCCACTCTGTTCGCCGACTTCTTGTACGAGGTTGCACGGACCGGAAAAGGGAAGCGATAGAAAAACGAGCTGTTAGAGCAGGCGGCTGGGGCGTCAGCGGCAGGTTCGCCATAAGTGTTTCGATTGATGAACGATATTCCGCTGTTGTTGGCGGCGTCAGCCGCAAGACGAACACGTGTGATTAACGTCCGCTCCCGACAAGTTTTCGGACATAGATTGGATCAATTGGCGTCGCCAAAAGCTGCCTTTTGTAAATGTGATTTTTGGCGCGAAGCAGCTTGTGAAGGTATGTCGCTAAATCCCAAGGTCAAAGAGGGCGGGATGATCGCAAGGACGAACACCTTGCGGCCAGTGGAACAGTCGATCCCCGGCTTCGATGGCGACGTCATTGATGCTGGCATGGCGCTCGGCCATCAGGCCATCGGCATGGAACAGCCAGTTCTCATTGCCATAGCTGCGAAACCACTGACCCGCGTCGTCATGCCATTCATAAACGAAGCGCACCGCAATGCGGTTGCCCGTGAACGCCCAGAGTTCCTTGATCAGTCGGTATTCGTGCTCGCGCATCCATTTGCGCGTGAGGAAGGCTTCGATCTCGGCGCGCCCTGTCAAGAAGTCGCTGCGGTTTCGCCAGCGGCTGTCGGGCGTATAGGCAAGCGCCACCTTGGCCGGGTCGCGACCGTTCCACCCGTCTTCGGCCATACGCACTTTTTGCGTTGCAGTTTGCAGATCGAATGGGGGCAGTGGCGGACGGCTCATTGACACGCCGCCAAAGCAGCGAAGCGCGCGGATTGCGCGATTGCAGTGGCGACGTCCTCATCGGCCACCGACCGCGCCAGGGTGACCGCACCCGTCAGAATCGAGAGCAACGCCCATGCTTTCCCCCAACGCTGTGCCTCGGTATCGCCCAGGAGACCATCAGCAACGGCCTGCGCTACGCTGGCAGCGCGCAGCCCGAATGCCGTTTTCATCGCTGGTGATGAGCGCTGCACATCGGGTGTCAGGCTTTGCAGCGCGCAGCTCGTGTCGAGATCGCAGGTCCGCTTGTGGCCAAGATAGTAATCGATGAAGACGGCGCGCCAGCCATCGCCATGCTCGCCGCGTAGCTTAACGATGGCCTCGGCAAGTTCGTCGAGACCGACCAACACTGCTTCCTGAAACGCATCCTGTTTCGACGGGAAATGGCCGTAGAAAGCGCCCGACGTAACGCCCGCTTCTTTGGCGAGGCCATCAACCCCGATTCCGCCATAGCCGCGCGCACGGAAGCCGCGGCCAATAGCGTCAACGATTCGAGCCCGCGTATTAGTTTTATGGTCAGCTGCGTAGCGCATGGCACCCTTTACATCGTGGTCGTTATTTTACGATTGACAGCATAGCGACCGCTATCTAAATGAAACATCACGGTCGTTATATTACGATCTGTGGCACTGAGCAAGCCTATCATGCTCATGATGAAGGAGAGTCCCGATGCCACTTACGCTGTCACTGACCGAAGGTGTCCTGCCTGCAGGCACTGAAAATATCGCATTCGCCAAATTGGGCGACGCGATGATCAAATGGCATGGCTTGACCGACAATGCCGTTATTACCCGCAACGTCGTCGGATCGGTGCATATCCTGCCCAAGGGCACGAGCTTCAGCGGCATGAATGTCACCGCAATCGCCGTCGTCGAATGGAAAGTCCCCGCCTTTGCGTTCTCCGACCCTGCCGTGCAGGCCGGTTACTGCCGCGAAGCGACTGACATACTGCACGATATCTCAGGGGGCACACTGCCAAAGGACAAAGTCTTCATCAATGTCGTCCACGCCGTCGACGGACCCTATAATTTCGATGGCCAGCCCATGACGAATGAACAGATCGGCGCGCACATCGCGGCGGGATAAAGCTCAAATTATATGGGCATTTTCTAAGAAAAAGGGGCAGGTCATTCGAAAGGATGGTCTGTCCCTTAATGTCCGCTTTCGCAATCTCACGCCTTAAAACCTGCCGTTCCGCTCCCCCCAACAATTCAGACGTTAATCCATCTACCCGAAGTGGCGAAGCCACTTCGTCGGTCGGTCGGTTGCTGCGCACCGCCGTCCGGTCGCGGCGCGAGTCTTGAATTAGCGTCCGCTAATTCATGCCGCGCCGCTCAATACCCCATCAGCCCGAGCACTTCCTTGCGGCTGCGGTGGTCATCCAGAAAACACCCCATCAACCGGCTTGTCGTCATGCCGACGCCATGCGTGCGGACGCCGCGGCCCGTCATGCAGCCGTGCTGCGCTTCGATGACGACGGCGACGCCCTGCGGATTGAGGTTTTCCCAGATGCAGTTGGCAACTTCCGCCGTCAGACGTTCCTGAACCTGCAAACGCCGCGAATAGCCATTCAGCACGCGCGCCAGTTTCGAAATGCCGACCACGCGGTCCTTGGGCATATACGCAATCGACGCCTTCCCCACGATAGGCGCCATGTGATGCTCACAATGCGACTGGAACGGAATATCTTTCAGCAGCACGAGTTCGTTATAGCCGCCGACTTCCTGAAACGTGCGCGACAGATGATAGCCGGGGTCTTCGGCATACCCCTCGCAATACTCGCGCCACGCACGGCCCACGCGTGCTGGTGTATCGCGCAGTCCTTCGCGGTCGGGATCGTCGCCAGACCAGCGCAAAATCGTGCGGACAGCGTCCTGCACTTCTTGCGGCACAGCGAGTTTCTGTTTCTCGGGAGAGGGTTCGATGGAGTGATGATGATCAGCCATATCTTGCCCTACGCCGACTGCGCCCTGTTGCAACCGAAAACTGTCAAAGGATTTGGACACTGGATCATTGCCGCTACGGCAAGCCACAATGGTGCGGTGCGCAATAGGTGGCAGTTTGAAACTCGGCAGATTTTCGCCGATTCTTTCATTGACGCTCGCGTTAAGCGGACGCACATAGGCGTTAACCAGCGTCACAAGCGCTATTCGCCGCAAAGCCGGTATTTATTCAGGGGAGCATATTATGCGTAGAATCCACCTTATCGGTACGTCAGTACTTGCTGTCACAATGGCGCATCCCGCCTACGCGCAGGTCGCACCGCAGCCCGCCGAAAGCGAAGTGGCCGATGCCGACGAAATTATCGTCACGGCCACCAAGCGTGAACAGACGCTGCAAAATGTCCCGATTTCGGTTTCGGTGACAGGCGCCGAAACCGTCGAAAAGGCGCAGATCCGCGACCTGATCGACCTGCAGTCGGTCGTGCCGTCGCTCAAGGTGTCGCAGCTTAACGCCACCGGCCAGACCAACTTCATTATTCGCGGCTTTGGCAACGGCAATGGCAATGACGGCATCGAAAGCTCGGTCGGCGTTTTCATCGATGGCGTTTACCGCGCGCGCACCTCCGCCGCCCTCGACGATCTCCCCGAAATCGAACGCATTGAAGTGTTGCGCGGGCCGCAATCGACGCTGTTCGGCAAGAACGTGTCGGCGGGTGCGATCAGCATCGTCACAAAAAAGCCGCAGTTCGACTGGGGTGGCAAGGCCGAGATCAGCCTTGGCAACTATGGCCTGATCAATCCGAAAGCGACCATCACGGGGCCAATCTCGGACTCGCTCGCGTTTCGTCTGTCGGGCAGCGTAAACTCCCGCGAAGGCTATTTCTATAACACGACAACCAAAGGCAGCTCGAATAACCGCAACCGCTGGTCGCTCCGCGCTGACATTTTGTTCCAGCCATCGGCAGATTTCTCGCTCCGCTTGATCGGCGATTACAACATCATAAACGAACAATGCTGCGGCGTGACAGGGCTTCGCAACGGACCGGCGACTTTGGCAATTGGCGGTGTCCTTGGCAAACCGATCTCAAACACGTCCAACATTTTCAGCCGCAACATCGTGTTTGACGCCAACCCGCAGAACCGCCTTGTCGGCAAGGGGTTATCGGGTCAGATCGACTGGAACCTCGGCTTTGCCAAGTTGACGTCGATTACCGCCTATCGAAACCAAGTGAATCAGTCGAATCAGGACGTCGATTTCACTGGTGCCGATCTTATCACAAATAAGACGGCGAACGAGATTTCGACCTTCACGCAGGAACTCCGCCTTGCATCTGACAATGACGGACCGTTCAGCTGGCTCGTCGGTGGGTTTTTTCAGGACGAAAAAGTCGATACGGCGCGTGAAATCCGCTACGGTGCCGACACACGCGCCTTCGCCAATGCATTGTCCAGCAACCTAGTCACCACGCTCGAAGCGTTGCAGAACGTCACCAATCCGTCGATCATCCCCGGGCGAACATATTTCCAGCCAGGTCAGGGCATTTCCGACGCCTACAAACTGAAACAGCAATCCTATTCACTGTTCGGACAAGCCGATTTCAAGGTCACCGAGCGGCTGACCGTGACGGGAGGTCTCGCCTATTTGCACGACCGCAAGGCTGCGACGTCAAACGTTGTTTTGAACGATCCATTCTCGGCGCTAGACCTTGATAATATTCCCGGACTCGGGTTTATTCCGCTGGCAACGCCATCGGTCGCGCCGCTGGTGGGTTGCCTGTTGCAAAAGGGGTTTGTGCCAACCAATGCATTTCTGCCGACCGGATTGTTTGGCGGCAAATTGGGTTCGCGGCTACCCGGACCGGGGAGCGCACCTTGTCCTGCGTCGCCAGCGCTAGTCAATCCCTTCAACCTGACGGGTGTCCAGTTCTTCTATCCCGATCCCGACGCGAACGGCAACAACATTGCTGGCCCGGTCAATTTCCCCAACGCCAATGAATCAGGCATCTTCAGCGGTAGCAAGGTCACCTATGCCGCGCGGGTCGCGTATGATTTCGACATCGTCAACGCTTATGTCAGCTATTCGACCGGCTGGAAGGCGACTGCCGTCAACCTGTCGTCGGACAGCCGCCCCGCGAATAACGGTGTTGGCCGCTCTGCCGCGCCCGAAGAAGTGACCGTCTACGAAGCGGGCTTGAAAGCCAAGTTCCGCGGCGGCTTCTTCAACCTCGCCGTCTTCAAGCAGGAAATTAAAGGCTTCCAGTCGAACGGTTTTACCGGCCTTGGCTACGCGCTGGTCAACGCCGGGAAGCAGTCGGTGAAGGGCTTCGAAATCGACGCGGCCTATCGCCCTGCCCCTTGGCTCGCGCTGACTGGTGCGGTGACTTACCTCGACGGGAAATATGACTCGTTTACCGCAGCCCCGTGCTTCTCCTACGATACTGTTCGTTGCCCCCGGAATGCGCAAGGGGTGCTGAAGCCGTCGCGCGACCTGACGGGGTCACGGCCAGCAGGCGTGCCTGAATGGAGCGGGTCGGTTTCGGCGACGATCAACCACAACCTGACCGAAACGCTTGGCGCCTATGTCCGTGGAGAGTTCGATTACACCAGCAACACTTACCTGTCGGAAACGACGCCCGCGAATTTGGCAACTTACGGGCAAAGCAACGTCAACCTGAGCATCGGTTTCGAAGACAGTGAAGCCAAGCTCGAGGTGATGGGCTGGGTTCGCAACCTGACGAATGACAACGCCTTGCTGGCGACCTTCCCAACGGTCGGTCAGGGTTTCCCCGAACCAGCAAGCTACAGCGGCTACCCGAACCAGCCACGCACGTACGGCGTGACAATCCGCAAGACGTTTTAATCCGCTAATTCCTTCAACGGATCGGCAGAACCCCGGCATGGCGACGTGCCGGGGTTTTTCATGTCCAGCGATAATGGCCCGTCAGGGGGTAAGCAAAGAGCACATCTTCTTCCTGCGTGCCGCGACCGATGTTGTGGATGACGAGCGGGCGCCCCCCTGCCCCGCGCCGGTCCGACACAATGCCGGTATGCGGCAGGCGACCGTCGATCATGCTTGTGAAGATGTCCCCCGGCACCCAATCGACGGGGTTGCCGGTCAGCGGGAGCCGCGCCCCTTTTCGCGACCAGAACGTCTGGAGATTGGGCACGCGGCGATGGTCAATATTACTGTCGGGCCGCACAAGGCCCCAGCGCTTTGGATAAGCATCAAAGGCACGGCGCATATCGGCATTAACCAGCGCCTGCAGGTCCGCGCCGAACGCATCGCGATAGGCACGAATCAGAACGTCAGTGCATACGCCTTTGCGACGCGGCACATCACCAAGCGGAAACGCCAACCGTAAGTAAGCGGGATCATAGCTGACCGTCACCCCAACCTGCCGCCGCGCCGCTGCAACCAGTTGCCCTGCGCGTGACGTCGTTTGCGCCATCGCGGTCACCGGCAATGAAATTAATCCACCAATAAAAATTCGTCGTGAAACGAGCATGTTAAGTACCTTCTGGTGCCCGGCTTTCGCGCAAATCACATTTTGCTGTGACCAAACCATCGGCTACTTTGCCATTGCATCAGATTGTTACTCACTGAAATCGTCGAAAGGCAAGGCAAGATTGATCAGTAAAGCCGACCCTTTTTCCGTCATTGCTATGCACAACGACAGGGTCGATCACGACCGCCCATGTCAGCTTCCGCGCTGTCGGCTACTGAGCAAGCGAAGCGGTACGAGCTACGCTGATGGACCAACAAACTGGACGCAGCTGTTCGCCGTTCCAACGCGTTGCTGTCACACTTTAAGCGAGCAACAATTATCTCAATCGCTTCCGTCGCTAATCGTTCGTTTGGTTGCGTGATAATAATAACATCAAAGTCCGGTAGAAAAGAAATTGCTGAACCGGCAAACCCACCGATGGCGATTTTGCAACGCGCGGGGGTATCGGCTGCGCGAAAAGCTTCAGCTACGCCCCTGAACATCAGGGCGTCGAGAGCAACAACGGCATCTGGCTCGTCTTCTCCGGCGGCCAAACGGCGAGCGACGGCGTTAAATGCGCTTTCGGATGAAAAATCACAAAGATCGCGCTTAACCGAAATCCGTGCCGGAGATGCCGTCAAGCCCCGATACAGCCCGACAAGACGTTGAGTAGCGAGCGACGATATCTGCGGCCCCTCCAATATCCACAAGGTGGTCGCGCCATCAGCAATGAAATGCCGCGCCAACATTTCACCGTCATGCTCATGGTCACAACCGATCCAATTTGCTGCCACGCCTTCGATCTCGCGATTGTAGAGAACAAGGATTGTCCCAAGTTCCGAGAGAGCTTTAGCATGTTCGGCTGCAATATCGGTCAAAGCGACGACACCATCGACACGGTAGGCCAACGCCTGTTCGACAGCTTCGTCGACGTCCTGCGTTGAGCCCACGACAAAAACCATCGCCCGCATTTTTTGGGTCGTTATTGCACTGCAAAGTGTCGTGAGTACATCGGGGCACTCGCGATTAGTGTTTTCGCATACCAGAATGGCGACGATACCCGATCGGCGGGTGATAATCGAACGCGCCATCGCATCGGGACGATAGCCTAGCGCCTTAGCGACTGTTAAAATTTTATCGCGGCGCTTAGGCGCCACGCTTCCATCGCAAAAAACGCGGGACACCGCCGACTGTGAAACACCAGCCGCTTTTGCGACATCAATCGCACGAACAGCCTGCCGTTTCTCGAACTTGCGCCAACCTTCTGCCATCACAGATTCCAAAGTGCAGGCATCGAATGCAATCCTTTTGCTCGGACGCAATCGACACAGGCCCTTTCGAGCAATCTTGATTTATTTGCAAGCCCTTGCAAAGCTCTGCGCTCAATAGCGAAATTTAACCTGCGACAGAAGTTCCGCGCTGCAATCGGCCGGGAAACAACCTGCGCTCGGCAGGCAGATGCTCATTCTCGATGCGCAAGGCCATCATCTCGACCGCGGCCTTCGCCATATGTTCGATCGGCTGATCGACTGATGCGATACCGTGGCTGAGCCAGCGCGATGCCTCGACGCCGTCGAAGCCGGCGACAGCGACATCCTCAGGCACGCGCTTGCCGAGCTTATGGACCAGTGCGTCTTTAGCACCGATCGCCATCATGTCGTTGGCCGCAATGATCGCATCGTAATCATTGATCCCGCGCGCAGCCCATTCGATGACAGCGGCGACGCCGCGGTCATAGTCGAAGTCGCCACGGTATTCGGTAACCACTTTTGCGCCCTGTTGAGCAAGCTCTTCCTCGACGCCGCGCATCCGTTCGTTTCCCACAAAAGCTTCAGCATAGGACCGGATGAGCGCAATCTTTCGCGCGCCTGATGCTAAAACATGTCGCGCGATCAGCACGCCCGAGGCATGATGGTCGCAGCTGACCGACGCGACCCCGTCCTCACCCGGTCGATTATAGAAGAGCAGCGGGACACCTGCCGTTGCAAGGTGCTCGAGGTGTTCCCGAGGAATTGGGGCGGCCGCGATGACGCCATCAAGCTGATACGACAAGATATGGTCGGTAACGGCGCCGATTTCCCCCATATCTTCGAGCAAGAAGAGCATCACGCGTACGCCGATTATCGAAAAGGCTTGCGATAGAGCCAAAAGGACACCGGGATGGTGGCGGTTCGTTTGATTAAACAAAATAAGTCCCACGACGTTGGAGCGCCGGGTGGCGACGGCACGGGCCATCACATTAGGGCGATAGCCAATCGCGCGCGCCGCCTGGAGAATGTGGGCTCGCTTTTCAGGCGCAACGCTCGCACCAGGTGTAAAGGCTCGCGAAACCGCCGATGCTGAAACGCCAGCTACACGCGCAACGTCCTCAGATGTCAGCCGACGGCTCGCCTCTTTCTTACCGTCGCTACTGTTGGCTCGCGATCGCCGACCAGTGCCGCTCATAGGTTATGCCTCCGGTCCAGACGATTGAAATCGATAGGCGCAAATGTGATCATCATGAAAGTGTTATCCTTCAAATGCTTTGTCGGCAACGAATGCACAAATTCAATAGTGCTTTATAAGGTTCTCTAACCACGCAGGTTTCTAGAGTTGGATAATGTGAGGGTAGATAATGAACTCGCTACACCATCGCTGCTTGCGTCGTGCACAAGATCTAGGCAAAGACTAGTTATTGCAAGGGCTTGCATAGCGCTAGCGGACAAACTGTGGCAAAGGGATTTTGGTGTACGACTTTCAGGCTGAAAAACGGCTAATCTGTGACTTTCATACCGATCTGGCACGCGCGACGCCCGCCACTGTCGCGGATATACTCACACGCTATACCGCACCGGATTGGCACTGGCGCGGCATGCACCCGTTCAATGAGCAGTTTGGCGCAAAGGCAGTTGCCGATGTGTTCTGGATGCCATTCCTCGCTGCAATGACGCGTGTTCAGCGCCGCGCCGATATTTTCATGGCCGGCCTGAACGAGATCGACGGTTTTAAGGGGCGCTGGGTCGTGCAGATGGGTCATCTTATGGCGCTGTTCGATAAGCCGTGGCTTGGAATTTTGCCGACTGGCAAAATTGTGATGCTGCGCTTTGTCGAGTTTAATCGGGTCGAGAACGAGCGTATCGTCGAGACCGCGATGTTTGTCGATCTGCTCCACCTGATGTCTCAAGCGGGGCAGTTCCCGCTACCTCCGCAGACTGGGGCGCATCTCGTCCAGCCCGGTCCGATGACGCACGATGGGGTGATGCACGAGAAACAGGATCCCGCAATGGCCGAGCGTTCCCTCGCGGCGATCAACGCGCTCCTGAAAAATCCAAAGTCGCACGAACTCGGCATCACTGAAAGCGAGCGACTGGAACGAGTCTGGCACGACGATATGATCTGGTGGGGTCCAGCCGGAATCGGCGCAAGTTACACGATTGCTCGCTATCTAAAGCAGCATTCTGAACCATTTAGCGACGGGCTTCATACGGGATACAAGTTTAACGGACATCTGTGCCGCATGGCTGAAGGTAATTTCGGGGGTTTTTTCGGCTGGGCAAACCTGACTGTGTTCAACTCTGGTGGTTACCTCGGCATGACCAAGGGGCCCGGACCGTCGGAGATGCGTGTCGTCGATCTTTATCGTGTTCAGGACGGTAAACTTGCCGAAAACTGGATATTTATCGACATGCTGCATTATCTTGCGCTTCAGGGGCTTGACGTGCTGGGACGCATGCAGCGTATTCGGGAATATTAACGCTAACGGGTGTGGATCGCCCACTTTTGAGTTTTACTCAAACGTGCTTCGATAAGGCGTAAGCGACAACTTTTTCAAAACATATTGGACCACATATTCTCGTTCAAATTTTTTGCCATAGTGCAAGGGGATGCATTAAAAGGTCGCCATTCTCGCTCGACGCAACCGAGCGGTGTCGCTGCAGCGGGGATATACGCGATGATGGCGCTTGCAATTTGATGGATTCCAAATAAATATGAAAATGCAAAAAGCAGTTATCTGGGGAGATTACAATGTCACTGAACGCAGAGAGGCTCCGCAGCACGATGCTCGCAGCCGTAGCAGTCTCAGCACTCTCGATTGCGAGCCCTGTCGTTGCGCAACGCACAGCGACGCCGGCTGCCGAGGACCAAGGGGGCGTTCAAGACATCGTCGTGACGGCGCAGCGCCGTGAAGAGTCGCTGCAGGATGTGCCCCTTTCGATTGTTGCGCTTGGTCGCGACACGCTTAAAAACAACGATGTCACCGAAGCCTCGCGTCTCGAGCAGCTTGTACCGGGTCTTCGTCTTGGTCGTTCAGGGGCTGACCCCCGCCCTGCCATCCGCGGGATTACGACTGAATCGATCCAAGGCAACGCCGATCCGCGCGTTGGTTTCTACATCGACGAAATCTACCAGTCGCGCACCTCGCAAACGAGTGTGCCGTTTGTCGATCTCGAGCGCGTCGAAGTCCAAAAAGGTCCGCAAGGCACGCTTTATGGCCGCAACAGCTATGGCGGCAACATCGCCATCTCGACGGCCAAGCCTAGCGACCGGCTCGAAGGCGGCGTATCGTTGACGCTTGGTTCGTATCGGCGCGCAATGGTCGATGGTTATGTCAACGTGCCGTTCAGCGAAGGCATTGCCGTGCGCCTAGCCGGCTACGCCGAGAAGCGTGACGGGTTCATCAAAAGCGCAACCCGCCCCAGTTTCGCCGATCAGGACGACAAGAATCAATATTATCTACGCGGTGCATTGCGTATCGCACCTCCGGGCAGTGGCCTTGAAATCATTCTGCGCGGTTCGCATTGGAGTGATAACAGCAGGGGCAACGGCACATTCAACGCCAAGGCAATTGGCCAGTTCGTTGATCCCAAGCTCGTTACGGCCCCAGGCGGCACGCTGATCATTGGTGGTGCCACATTTACGTTCCCCAACGGTTTCAATGGCCGCACGTTTCAGGGGCAGTTCTTCCCCTTTGCGACGTTCCGCGACGGCATTGTTGACGCAACGCTCAATGGTGTCCCCGTTGATCTCGGTTATCCCGTGCTCGGACCTTACACCGTGCTCAATGATGCACCTTCGAAGCAGCGGATAAAGTCAACGCAGATTTCGGCAGTCATCAACTATGATATTGGCGACACGATCCGGTTGCGCTCGATCACGGGCTACAACGACTTTGATGCTGTCCGCAGCACCGACAACGACGGTACGCCAGCAAATTACGGGATCGGTTACTTCCTGACCAAGAACAAGGCATTCAGTCAGGAACTGCAAATCCAGTCAATCGGTGAAGGCCCGTTGAGCTACACCGTCGGTGGCTATTATCTGAACGATGAAGTGCCGGACGGCTTCCTGTCCGAACGTATCCGCGGTTATTCAACAGCAGGGGCGCTTGCCAATGCGCCGGGAACAGGCGGGTATCCGCTGTATTTTGGCAGCAACTTCACGGCATTGCCAAGCTCGGGCGGGGCCGTGGTCAACCCACCGACAACAGCTTATATCACGCCCAACGCGAGTGACGCGTTCAACCCGCTATCGTGGGCAAAGAACGTCAGTTACGCAGCCTATGGGCAGCTGTCCTATACATTTAACGATCGTCTGACCGTGACGGGTGGTCTGCGCTACACGATCGACAAGAAGGACTTGCGGTCGGCGCTTTCGACCCCTGGTCTTGCGCTTGGTGGAGGTTATCTCGTCTACAAACCATCGACTGATTTCAACCGGACCTGTGATGGCGTGACGGCAGCGGATCCCTCCTCAACAGCGACCGCGGCGGCTGTTGCCAATGCGTTGACAACGCGCTGCGGCCAAAAGACGTTCAAATATTTCACCTATCGTTTGGCCGCTGATTACAAAGTCAGTGACGATGTGATGCTTTATGCCAGCTATTCGACGGGTAAACACTCGGGCGGCTTCAGCTATTCGCCGATTTCGAATACGGCTGGCCAGCCGCTGCCACCTTATAACACCGAAAGTGTTCAGGCGTTCGAAGCGGGGATGAAGGGTACATTCCTCGACCGGAAACTTCAGGTCAATCTGGCGGCGTTCTACAACGTCTACTCGGACTTGCAGGTTCAGACGAGCTTCCCCAACCCGCTCGTTCCCAACAGTGTCATTACGTTACTGAGCAATGGCGCCAAGAACAAATCGCCGGGTGTCGACCTGTCGATTGTTGCCTATCCGGTCCCGAAATTGAAGCTCAATGCAGCGTTGAACTATTTGCACGCCCGCGACCAGCCGTTCGGTGTGTCAGTAGGCCAGAGCGGCATTTGCGGTATCGTCGCACCAGGCGGCACCTGCACGACTAGGCCCGAGGTGGGGTTGGGTTACCTTGGTGGCATCCTGCCCAACCCCGTTAGCAACCCCGAATTGTTTGCGCCGATCAAGGACGCGAACGGCGTGCAAATTGTCGTCGGTGGTGTGCCACAGTTCACCGCACTCGGTTACAACACGCCGACCCGCGTTCAGAACACGCCGGACATTACAGCACAGTTCGGCCTCGCTTATGAGTTCGACCTGGGTGAAGCGGGGACGATAACGCCCGAAGTTCAGACACTGTATTCGGGCAGCTACCTGTTGTCGCGGGCGTTTCCGAACTATCTGCAAAAAGCTTACACAAAGACGGAATTACGCCTGACTTATCGTTCGGCGGATGCACGGCTTTCGGTGCAGGCCTTTGTTGAAAACCTAGAAAATGAGGCGACAATCGGGCGGGTGACCGTGGCGAGCGGCGGTGGGTTCAGTGGCAGTTATGCCGCGCCACGCACATACGGCATCAAGCTCGGGTATAAATACTGATTTATAGGGGGGGGTAACCCGGGGTTGTTTCCAAAACAACCTCGGGTCTTTTTTTTGCCTGAACAGCGAGGATGTTGGTGACGATGAAACATGAAGGCCTCCCGTTCGTGCTTCCCGAACGCCCCTCTGTCACGCGCATCCGGCAACGTGATACAGCTGAACTTCTTGTGCCGTCGGGGGTCCGCACGCAGCCGATGGCGGGGTTTGAAGACGACTTCACCGACATCGTCGATTACATTATCCGCATCACTGAACAGATTTGGACGGACCGCGCCGTCGGTCGCATCTACGATACCTATGATGCCAGTTGCACAGTCTATACCACCAACGGCGTCGTGCGTTCGGTCGAGGAAGTCATCGCATCAACGACGCTTGGCATTCACAGCGGTCCCGACGGGGAGTCGCACCATCTGAACGTCGCCTGGAGCGGTGACGAGACCGAGGGTTTTTATACATCGCATCTCGGCTTTGCCCGCTCGACCAATATCGGTGCGTCGCCTTATGGTCCGGCAACGGGTCGTCGACTTGGCCGCTTCTTCATTGCCGACTGCGTCAGCCGTGACAACCGCATCCACACCGAATGGCTCGTGCGCGACAATGGCGCAGCGGTGCGCCAGATGGGTTTTGATTTGCACGAAACGGCACAACGCCTCGCCGACGTGCCGATGCTTGAAACGTCCGTGGTCACGGTGCCGACAAGGCTTCTGGGGCAAGCGCCGCGCAAATCCTATGATGGACCAACCGATACGGTTGAAGGCTGGGTCGCAAATCATTTTGGCCGGATCTGGAATGGTCGGCGCTTCGATCAAATCCCAGAGTCTTATGCACCCGATGTGATCGCGCACTGGGCGGGTGGACGCGTGGCATCGGGACAGCGTAATCTTGGTTCGTTGATTATCGGCCTGCTTGCCAGCATGCCGGACGCGACATTGCGCGTCGAACATGTCTGCTGGTCGGATGAGACCGACGGTATCATTGTTGCCGTGCGCTGGATGCTTGAGGGCACAACGCGCGCCGGCGGACTGCTGGGCGATGTGCCTGCGGGGCGGCCCGTTTCTGTGATGGGGATGACACACATGCGCTTTGCCGGTCCCGTCGTTGTCGAGGAGTGGACGATGTTTGACGAAGTTGCGGTGCTTGCGCAGGCTTACCGCGCCTAATTTCAAACAGCCGTCGTTTCTTTCTGTTCCTTCGCGTCGAGCGCTGCACGCGTTGCATCATGCGTCTCACGCGTGATGCGCAGGAAACAATAACTCCCTGCTGCAAACAGACCTGGGATCGTCGACAATATCGTCGCGAGGGCAAGGTTTGACAGCACACCCGGGTCGACAGCACCCGGTATTGCCTTTGCCGGAAATGCGATAAGCGCCAGCACCCAGCCTGCAAGCGCCGTGCCGAGCGCTTGGTCAATCCGTGCAAAGAAAGTCCGCGTTGAATAGAGCACGCCTTCTTGGCGAATCCCGTATCTCAATTCATTCTCGTCGGCGATTTCAGCGAGCGCCGAATACACTGTCGTCGTCATCAGGCTGTAGGCCATATGCCCCACCGCACCGAGGCCCATGACGATCCACATGATGCCAGCAGTCTGGTTACTTATGACGCCAAGCCATCCGAGCAACGGAGCGACGGCAGGACCAACGGCGTAAAACATGACCGCAAAAACACCCGTCCAGCGCTTCTCAAACCGGGCGTGAACGCGCTTTACGACCGTCGCTGCAAAGGCATAGCCGCAGAAGCTACCGATGAAGAATAGCCCGATTTGATCATTGCTCAACTGCCAGAAATAACTGAGCGTATAAAGCGACAGACCTGACCGCACGCCGATCATCATCGATAAAAAGAACAGCCCGATGAGCAGCACGACATAGTTGCGGTTCGACAATGCACGCCCGGCATCGCGGAACCATTCCTTCAGCCCGAACTTTGCGGTTGTGTCCGTCGGGCGGGGCAGGAAGGGAATGAACTTGCGCGTTGACCAGCTAGAATAGCTGAGCAGCAGCAGGATCGCGATGCCGAAACTTGCCGAAAACGCAGGCCAGCGCGACGGATCGAGCGCGCCGTTCTTGAACTCCGCGCTGCTTGCAAAAAAGAAGCGGAACGACAGCACCCATGCGATTGTGTCGCCCAGCCACAGGCAAACGGTGTTGAAGCCCATGATGCTGGTGCGTTCCAGATAGTCGTTCGACATCTCGCCACCAAGCGCAAGATGCGGCGTGTGATAGAGCGTTAGCGCTTGGAGCAGCATCGTGTTGCAAACGGCCAGCCAAATAAGCTGCCCCATCTCACCCCAATTTGGCGGATTGAACACCGCCCAGAATAATAATGCACAAGGCAGGATCGCTGCGAACATGAACGGATGCCGCCGCCCAAGACGCGAGCGCGTCCTGTCCGACCATGACCCAACGAGGGGGTCAAACAGCGCATTGACGATCAGTCCTGCTGCGAGCGCGGTGCCGACATGCCCCGCCGGTAGCCCGCGCACCTGATTGTAAAAGATCAGGAGGAACGAGGATGTCGCAGTGAACGCAATCGCTTCGGCCGTGCTGCCCAGACTGTAATTCACTTTTTCGAAGCGGTTGAGCAATGGCATACTCATGCGCGGTATGCCTGTGTGACGGCGTCTAATTCGTCGAACACAGTCCATTCCTCCACCACAAAGCTGCCGCCGAAGCGAAAGTGGCTGCTGCCCCTGATCGCGATTGGTTTACCTGTCGGCACGTCGCCCAGCATCCCGCCGACCCTCGTCGTGCCTTCCGTCAACCAGCGCACTGCAAGGATGACACCGTCGGTTTCCTCTGACCAACTTACGTACTCGACGCGTGTTGTTGCGTCGGGCACGCTGGTCAGCAGGCTGATGATTAAAGCGCAGATCGCGCGTGGCCCTTTTGCTTCCCGACATCCCGGCCAGTGTGCCACCGCATCTGTGGCGAAGTGAAACGGCACATGCTCAAGCCGCCGAGCATTCCATGTCTCGTCGAAGTGATGCTGCGCCCAGCCGTCAGGCGTGTCGTTGGCCCCTTGATACCAGCGGCGCGGCGCTTGGCCATCGAGGCGTGTCGGCGGCGACACGACAAGAATGTCGCTGGCTGGTTCCGCCGCCATTTTCTGCGCAACTTCGTGCAAGTCGAGATCGAGGTGATGGAGCACCGCGCCGCTGTCATGCATCAGCCATTCCATATGAATGCGGTTGTCGCGACTGATGCAGTCCGCGACAAAGTAGCTCTTCACTTGCTTTTCGGTTGCGGGACCGAATTCGGATGGACCGAGATTTGTGCCCTTCGAATAACCAAGGTGCGAGGTATAGAAACCCGCCGTCTCATCGCCGCGCCACGCGATGTTGATATGATCGGTTACTTGATCGGGATAGCTGTTAAGCGAAGAAAGCGTCGCGGCGACGACGGGTTCAACGGACCGAATTACGCTGCTGGCGCCGTAGATCGTGCAGTTCGCATCATAAGTTTCGTAGATGCGGCCAATCGCACGGTCCCGCCAGATTTCCTCGGTAATGCGGACGATGTAATCGACAATGTCGCCATAATGCGCGTCAAACCCCGCCATCGGCTGCGTTCGTTCGGGCGGCCCTTTGAGCAAATCTGCCATGTCGCGCTGGCGGACGCGTGTCGCTGGGGGGCGTTCGGGTAGCGTGAAGGGGAGGGCCGAGTCATCCGTCATGCTACGCCCACAAGCATTGCGTCACCAACCCGAAGCCGGAGCGCCTCGGCAAGTGCGTTATCGACACGGCCATCCGCATCGATGTCACTGCGCGCGACACGGAAATCAGCGCCGCCGCCGACCGTAACCAGCGATCGTTCATCGCCGGAAGCAACACCCGTCACTATCATACGGCGCGCATCGCGCACGGTCCGTACAGAATCGATGTCGGCAAATACGGTGGGTCCACCATCAAAAATATCGACATAGTCGCCCGCCTGAAAGCCTTCTGCAATCAGCATTTCAAACGCTGCGCGGCCATCGTCGTGTGGCCGCCCGAGTGCTGCTTGGGCATCAGGCGGCAGCAGCGATAGATAAAGCGGATAGCGTGGTCCGAGATCGGCAATGAACTGGTTTCCGGTCAACGCGCCTGTCCTGTCGGCCTCGCTGAAGTCCATGTCATAGAAATGCCGCCCGATCGCTTCCCAGACCGGTGAGCGCCCTTCGGCATCTTGCCACCCACGCAGCTCGGCCATGACCCGCCGACCAAACCAGTCGCGGTGCGCGGCAATAAACAAGTAACGCCCGCGTGCAACAAGCGCCCCCAGAGCGCCGCCGCGCATAGCCGGGTCTACGAACAGCATGCCGATCTCAGCCTCGCCATCAAAGTCGTTGACAAGGTTGAGCAGTGTCTGGGCCTTCAGCCGACCAACCGCGAGCGACCGATTGGCCTGTCGCGTAAACCGATAGCTGTAAAACGGCCACTCTGCACCAATGCGCGGGAAAATGCCTGAAACAGCAACAATCCGCGCCTCGCATTCGACGACCAGCATAATTGCGGCACCAGCTTCCCGCGCATCTGCATCCATTATGGCACGTTCACTCGCGGTAATGCGCTTCGCGAGCATGTCGCGGTCAGGCGGCAAGTTGGTGAGTCCACTCCCACCTGCAATGGCAAGGGCCATTACCCCATCAATGTCGCCACTGCTCGCGGGGCGCAGCACTGCAATACAAGAGCCATCGTGAGATTGCGTGCTTCTTGAGTCCATCTTTACATCAAAGCCGACATTGCAAGGGGATGCAAGGATATGCATTGAAGGAAGGGTATGAATGCGCTTTAGCCTGTTTCCCCGGCAAGTAATGGCCTGCGCAACAGCGTTCGATCTACACGAAACTTGAAATCGTGAAACAGATCGATACCCATCTGTTTGAGAATATGCGGCACGTCCATCATCACCCAGTTGTCGATGATCTTGTCATTCGTGCCAAGCCGATACCAGTCTGCAACCCGCATTTCCACCTTGCGCCCGATTGGCGGCAGGCCGAGCCATTCGCTGCCGAGGTGTGTGCCCCGCAACGAAGGCCAGCCTCCGGTGCACGCATAGTATCCGTCGCCCAGCCGCATATAACGACCCGGGGCGTCCTGCGGCCCACCGGGCTCACGCCGCCAGCCCCCCCTCCCCTGTCGGGAAATGCCTGCAAGAACAACGCGCCGTGAAAGTCGCGAAAACCACGGAACCCACGCCCCGATCCGATGAGTCGTATCTACAAAGCCCTATACGCTTGCAAATTCTTGAATAGCCGAACGATGCCCTTTAATGCATGAGCTTGCAAATGCAGGGCGCAGATGATCCTTATCCTTGTGCGCAAGCGCCCGCTCGATAGCATCGAGATGCCACTTACCGCTTTCGTTAAACAACGAGTTCGCAGTTGCACCAAAGCCGTGCGCGTTCATCACTCAGCTTATAGGGCTTAACCCATCCCCACGCTTGTCGATGGCAATATAGGTCAGCGGTAGGTGGGGGCCACGCCATTCCCTGCCCCCAGAATGGCCCCAACAGTGTCCCCCCAAATAGCCCCGGATTCAGAACAGGTTGCCGTATCGTATTGGACCCGATAGCCCGGTAATTCGAGCTTTTCTGTGGCCTGTCGAGTGACTTCGAAATATCTCGAAAAGAACAAATGGTGCCCGAGAGAGACTCGAATCTCTCTGGTAAGGCGCTGAATTGCGCCATTTTTTCATCAGTCAATTTCCAGCGTGGCCCCAGCTATGTGCCCATTTGGTACTTTGCTGCGACCGAACTGCCGACCTTTTGTCACTCTAAGACCTAAAAGGAGTATTATTTTCGCTCGATTTGCACAACCGCTTTTGGTCGTAAGCCAGCTGTCCTGTGTTGGACAGATAGTTCTGATAACGGACCACTCGCCGCACAGCCGCTTCGAACAGCGCGAACTCATAGACAAGACGGATCAATTCCAACTGGGCCGCAAAACGCTGCGTTATCGTTGTGCGCGACGTCGACTAACACGCCTTATTGAAGGCCCGATACACCTCGCGCGTGTAAGCCGCGTAGAACTTTATGAAACGCATAAATAGGCCAAGCGCTAGCACCCCAGCGCCGACTGCGAGCAAAACGTCCGTTCGGTCACCGGTACGACACGCCATTATCGTGAGGAGCACCGTGGATACTAGGCTGGCGAAGGACACGTTGCGGCACATGCCGTACTGATTAAGGAAGCTATCCATCCTCGAAGCCGAATCTGGAATCGAGCGCGCGGGGGTAAAGGCACACTCAAATGCAGCGTCCGCCTGAATATTCGATTCAGTGACATTCAGCGCTCGCGCCAGTTTGGTGACGAGCCCCGCGCGAAAGTCCAAGGGGAAAGGCTCGTACTCCCGAGCCCCGACGACCGTCCCAAAGCAACGCTCCCGAAACCTTTGAGGCTGAAGGCCCAGGACGACGGCCGACGGATCACGCAGCACTCGCTTTGCGATCAGGTGCTCGAAGATGGCTGAGGAGGGAATCGCGACGATGTGGCCGATGAGGTACGCTATCGCCGCCCAAAACACTGCTATGACAACTTTCCAATCCGTATGGCTTGCGAGCGTTGAACCCATGAAGGCGCGGTCAACCGCAGCTACCACCACCATCCCTGACGTGAGGTAAGCGTAGAAGTCATAGCTGGTGAGCGGAAACCAGTCTTTCACAGAGTGTACTCGGTCTCGACGGTGAAACTACCAACATATCCTTCAAAAGCCGACTGGCCCTCATCCGTGAGCTTTTTGTGCGAATAGCCCTCGTTTGACGCGTATACGTGAACCTTGTCGTCCACGAGATCAAAGGTGAGATCGCCCGCCTTGTTCTGCGTAAAAATGTTGTAGCCGGTGTAGTAATTAAGGTGCCGCGACGGTGCCTCGCCTATGATGATGAACTGAGGGTCCAGCTTCTCCAACCAGCTGTTCGGAATCTTCCCGGAGTCGCGACCATGGTGGGCCGCCACCACGACGGTGGTTTTCTGCAGATTGATTGAGTCGGTGATGTTCTCCATGAATTCGGTCTCCAAGTCACCGAGCCACATAAAGCTGGCACCACCATTCAAGCTGTAGCGGATGGCAGCCGATGTGTTGTTGAAGCTCTCGCCCGCGTCGCACGAAGCCAAAGCTTCTTTGAAGTGCTTGTTTTGCGTATCCGGCCAGAGGATGTTGATACCGGACGAGCCTCGCCCGTCACCTTCCTTATTCATCCACTTCCGAGTGCAGCCCTGGAATATGTGGAAGGCCTTATCGCCGTCCCGCAGCTTGCAGTAGCGCTTGAAGGATTCCGTCTCGGGATCCTTTATAGCCTGGTTCTTGACGCAGTAGAAATTGATGATCGGCATCGCGTCATCGAGCCGTTCAATACCGCCAAAGTGGTCCTGATCGGGGTGCGTGCAGATAAAGCGGCTGATGCTCCTGTCAGCCGACTGCGCCTTCAGCTCTTCGACGATCCGATCCGCATTTTCATCGTTGAGATTGCAGTCAATTATCGAGAAGTTGTCGCTGTTATGCCTGATGTAAAACATGTCGCCGTTCCCCACGGCGAAGCTCTTGATGACCGACACGAGAAGTCCTCTTTTCGAGTGTGGAAGGCGATGTAGCCCCGACCTGATCGAATGCGAGGCACAAGGAACGTTATGTGAATAGGCCAGAACTACTATATCGTGACAACAAGAGCTTTCGTGAAAATCGGCTACAAGCTTCTCCATCTCAAATTGAGCCCGAAGCTCCCTATCTGCTTACAGCGCAACCTTCGGGGATTAAGTTTGAAGCAAAGCCCGCTTTCAAAACATCTCCAACTGATTCCGCATCGGGTCCCAAAACCCAACGTCGAGCGGCCGCTGCGCCCGCTTTGGCTGCATCGGTTGCTGCGCCGCCCATGTCAGCCGCTCGCCCAGACTTACGGGCTGCACGCCCGCAATCATCATCTGATCGCGGTCGCCAAGCGGCGCAACAAGTTCCCTTAGCCGCGCACTCACTGGACCCGCCCCCGGCGCTCTTCGCAAATCAGGACCAGCGCCCCGAAATCCTCACGCTCACCCAGCCGGTCGGCAATCTTGCGGACACACGCCAGCGGCAAGCCATTGTCATGCGCCACACTGCGCAGATAATCGTCGCGGCATTCCGCGCCGCAAGCCCGGTATTGCAACAGCAAGTCGGTCATCGAACCTTCCTTTCCTTCGGCTGAAAGCCGCACTGCCTGCGGCATGCGGCCTGCCTTCCGGCGAGGATGGGAGGGGGAGGGAAAACTGAAATCGATGCCCTGGCGCGGGCCAGCGGGCACCGCCCGCCACACGGGGGCGTCTATTTCGGTTTAGGGAACGAGAGGGCAAAGCCCTTGGCGTTCCTGCCCAACAGGAACAGCGCCGTCAGGTGCTCCCAGAGCCGCCCTAGCGGATCACCAACAATGGTGCCCTCGCACGGCGCGACGCCGACCGGTGACGTGCCCGCAAGCCGAGCGCGCGACAAGGCCGTTGCACCACAGGTGCAGCGCCGCCGTCGAAGCGAAGGCGCGTCCGGCGCTCACCCGGCAAGTCGAGAGGCGAGAGCGTTAGCGGGTCAGCCCAAAAACGCCGCGCCCTTAGGAGCGCAAAGCGCGGGACAGAGCGCGACCGCAACGCCTCCCGCTCATCATCCCCTGCTCCCGATCGTCACCCGAATGGGCCGAGACTACAGGCTCGGTGCGCGCAGCGCATAGAGCGGGTCGCCCGAAGGCGCAGCGCCGCGAATTGACTCCTTTGCGCTCTGCTTTGGCCCTCCACCGACCTAAAAATTGGACTTGCAGTGTCGCGTTGGAACTCGGGCTAGCTGGTCGCGAGGTCGAGCGGTGGACTCAGAAACTGGATAAGATCTAAAAACAGCAATGCAAACTTTGCCGGATTTTGTCGTATCTTGCCAGTTTTCCATAACGTAAGTGACGGAGAATCTTGATCCCTTTCAGACACAGAGAACATGAAGCATGAACCCGCTGGACAAGCACGCCTATCGCGTCGGAAGCCATTCTGAGTCTTGGAGAGATCTCCCGACTGATGAAGACGAGCTCGATAAATTCATCGCGTCGGCTCGCAAACGGATTGAACCTTGGCTCTCCGCCGTGTTTCAGGCCGAGCATCTGAACCTTTTAATTGGAAGTGGCTTCACGACTGCCGTTAGCTACGTGGCGGGCGCAGCCGCAACAGGGATGACCAAAGTCGCATTCGGTAGCGAGTACGACGCGCAGATCGACCGTTATGCGACCAGCGAAGCCGCAATGATGGGACGCGGAGCTGCGAACATCGAGGACCAGTTTCGCGCGGCTCTGTCAGTCTATGAAGGGCTGAAGATCATCGACGTGGCGAAAGCTACGGCTCTGAAAAGCGCGATGGACACCCAACTTAGGGTGTTTCTTGAATCGCTGCTTGTTACCGAAGCGGCGCTGATAAATGGCGATGATGTTAAGCGTATCAGCGCCGAGGGAGCAGTACAGTCATTCCTTCTGAGCTTTGCCAGCCGCGCGGCTTCTCGGGAACGACTGCACGTTTTTACTACAAACTACGATCGCTTGATCGAGCATGGTTGCGACTTGGCGGGTCTGCGCATTATCGACCGCTTTGTCGGCGCGCTCACACCCGTGTTTCGCTCAGCACGCGTAGAGGTAGATGTCCATTACAATCCTCCCGGTATCCGGGGTGAACCGCGATTCATGGAGGGTGTTCTTCGCCTTACGAAGCTGCACGGGTCTCTTGATTGGCAATTTAGCAAGGAAGACCGCAAGATCTCTCGGAAAGGAATACCGTTCGGAGCGCCGGCCGATCATACCGATCTGCCGAAAAATCCGGTCGATACAGTGATGATCTATCCGAATCCGGCGAAGGATGTCGAAACGACACAGTATCCATATGCCGAGCTCTTTCGAGATTTTGCCGCTGCGACGTGCAGGCCAAACGCGGTGGTGGTATCCTACGGCTACGGATTCGGTGACGATCATATCAACCGCGTTCTGCTGGACATGCTGACGATCCCGTCAACACATCTCGTCGTGATTGCCTATGCTGCTGATGAACGCCTCACGGGCTTTTTGGCCCGCACTCGCGAGGCGCAGGTTTCCTTGCTTATTGGGCCACACTTCGGTGATCTTACGACGCTGATCGAGAATTATCTGCCGAAGCCGACGTTGGACTATATTACGGGGCGGATGGCCGAACTGCTGAAAAACCGTCCACCCGAATACCAGCCTCCGCCGGAGCCAGCCATTGCGGCTGACGACTTCGACGTGTTGCTCGGTGGCGGGCCTGCCGAATGACGACCGCCATCGAGTCTCTCGCTGGTTTGGTCATTGGTGCGGTCGAATCTGTCTCGCCGGACGAAATTCGCATCCTTCTGGAATTGGATGCCCCTCAAGCAACGGCGCTTAACACGGGAACGCCCGCAGCGTTTCCGCGCCTCAATGGATACGTGCTCATCCCAAACGAGGCCGGCGCCACGGTTGCATATATATCGTGGATAGGGATTGAGCGTTCGCCCTACCCGAAACGTTCAGGGCTAAAGGACTTTGGCCTCATAGATCTTCCGTTTCCGCTTCGCAAAATGTGCGTCTCACCAGTCGGCACGTTGACCTCGCGTCGGGACCGCGTTTCGAAGTCAACAATATTTGAACTGTCGCGCGGCGTAGCCGCTTTCCCTTCGGTGGGCGATCAAGTTCTCATGCCGACGCCGGAACAGGTCGAGGCAATCGTCGGCTCGAAGGCCGCAGATCGGCGCGTCCGCATCGGCACTTCTGCCCTTGCATCAAGCGCAGAAATCAAAGTCGATCCCGATAAGCTTTTCGGCAGGCATCTCGCAGTTCTGGGCAACACGGGCAGCGGAAAATCCTGTACCGTGGCGGGCCTTATTCGCTGGTCACTCGACGCCAGCACGAAAGCGAAAGAAGCGGCTGGCCGTACTGGGCCGCCCAATGCGCGTTTCATCGTACTCGATCCTAACGGCGAATATGCTAAGGCGTTTGCCGACAGGGGTGAAGAACTTCGTCTGTTTCGCGTTCCGCCTGTCGAAGCAGGTGAAAGAGAGCTGGACGTTCCAGCTTGGCTTTGGAATGGCCATGAATGGACAGCCGTCGCCCATGCCCAGCCCGGCGCGCAGCGCCCGCTTCTGCTTCGCGGCATTCGAGAGCTCAAAAGTGGCCATCATGAGGATGTGCCGCGCGAGGCAGTAATCAGACGCCATCTCCTGGTTTCGAGCGGACGAATAGCGTCAATGCTAGGCGTTGGGAGCACCGCATTCGCAGGGGCAGTGGGCGCGCGGTTCGATTGCGCGAGGTTGCTGCTGAGCGTACAGGAAGATGCTGCCCGTTTCGCTGCATCAGTCGATGATCCATCATCAACTTTGCTCCAGACACTGTCGACCGAGATTGCTGCCATCGTCGACCCCCGGCGTTCGGGTCAGTATTTTAATGACTTTCTTGTATCCGACCTTGAGAGTGCTCGTGCGTCTATCTCGAAAGTCACGGCCGCTTTCCCGGATATCACCGGCGTAGCTGCCGGCATTAGCGAGGACGCACCTGTCCCGTTCGATGTAACCTTGCTCGCCGAACACTTGGATCATCTTGCCGCTGAACAGGGCGGAAATTTCTCTGCGTTCATTAGCACGCTCGGACTTCGCATTCGGAGCATGCTCGCCGATCAAAGGTTGGGCAGTGTCATTGGGAAGACCCCGCCGACCAGTTTCGAGGAGTGGTTGAAAAATTACGTCGGTGACGATGGAGCAAGCAACGGCCCCCTAGCTGTTATTGATCTGTCGCTGGTGCCATCGGAGGTAGTTCACGTCGTCGTTGCAGTGCTGGCCCGGGTAATATTTGAATCTCTTCAGCGTTATCGCCGTCAGCAGGCTGAAGGTCTCTCGCTTCCAACCGTACTGGTCTTGGAAGAGGCTCACACTTTTATTCGGCGTGGGAAGGATGATGAAGGCCCAGCATCAAGTCCGAGTCAGCTATGCCGGGAAATTTTTGAGCGGATTGCGCGCGAAGGTCGCAAATTCGGCCTAGGACTCGTGCTGTCATCACAGCGGCCGTCGGAGCTTTCTGCAACAGTCCTTGCGCAATGTAACACTTTCATCCTGCACCGTATCGTCAACGATGCAGACCAGAATTTGGTCGCCCGCCTCGTCCCGGATAACGTAGGGGGACTCTTGCGCGATTTGCCTAGTCTTCCGTCGAAGCAGGCAATCCTTCTCGGTTGGGCTACACCGATCCCAGTACTGGTCGAAATCGACGAACTCGCAAAAGAACATCAACCGCAGTCCGCTGATCCTGATTTCTGGGATGTTTGGACGGGTGCCAAGGAGCGGACGGTGGATTGGGCCAAAGTTTCGGCGCAATGGTCGACCCCTGCTGCGCCAATCGTTAAATCACTCGCGGAATTGGATGTTGCTAGCGCTATAGCCGCCGAGGTCCCTCCGACAGTGGTTCAAGCAGACCCGTTCAATCTCGACGACGATAGTCCGTTCTGAGGCATTTTTAGGAACTGAAGTGGAGCTGGGGCAAGGTTTTCCAGAGTGGGCTGAATTAGGTCAAGACAGCGGGCTTGATCCCCTTGGAATGCAGCGCCCGATTGAGGCGATTTACCAATCCCTCGTTCCCGGCATAAGCACGATCACACTTCGCTATCGATACTATTCCTTTTTTCCACTTATCCTTCGTCATTACGAAGACAAAATTCGGCATCCCGACCCTGCGGTGTTCAGATCGTTTCAACGGAAATGTGAGGCGCTCTTTGCGTTGATTTGCGCACACGGCGAGCCGGAGCTGGGCATAACGGGTTCCGATTGGGCTGGTAGAACACTGAACGAGGTCACCGCTCAATCAGATGCATCGGGGATCATAGATTTTACCGTTGGGGCTGACCCCGACGCGGATGAGAAGCTGCGGTATCTGAAGAATAAGGGGGGAGCGTTCGGCGCGATCTACTCGACGCAGATGTACGAAATGGGGCTTGTTCATTTCCCCGATCCCGGCCAGCCCAACCCAAATCCCGTATGTTCCGACGTTGCACTTAAGCTCGCGGATGCGCTCGCTTCTGAGCTGGGCGGCATAGCTGATCGCTATTTCGAGGTTGTGGACGATGGCAAAATCACCGTTTCCGAACTCGGATCGTTCGCGGTTATGAAGCCGACGAATCTGAAACCCGGCAGTCGCGAACACGCTTTGCTCAAAGACATCCTGCTCGGAACGGACGACGCCCGCAGCCTAACCGCCCAAATGCGCCGAAGCACACTGAGGATGCTGCTTGAGATCACCGACACGCTCGACTCCGTACCGCGCGCCGAAACGGTGAAATGGCATTGGTTCGAGAATGTCCCCGCCAGAGAGGCAGGTCAGGCCCATCAAGTTCCGCAGTTGTGGTTTCTCTATCAGGCCTGCGACCTGATGAGGCTCGCATATGAGGTCATCCTGTCCGCCGCGCTCACGATGATCGAGGCAGCCCCGCGCCGAAGAATGTCATTAGGCGATTTGACGGTTGAGCTGGCCGATGCCGTCGAGATCGCCAGCGGTGAAAGTTGGGATGACTTTTCAACTCGTATAAACGCCGAAGCTGGAACCTCAGCAGCCCGTGAATTTGCGACCGCTATGCTGGACGCAATGAACGCTGGCGAGACGAGTGAACAAGTCCGAAACGCCATATCGCTGATCGCCATTCTGACCGAGAAGGCGATGGTGGAAGCCGCCTTGGTGGAAGAGGCGCTGAGTGGCGCAGATTACTTTCAGTCCCTGCGAACCGAAGCCAACTTCCTCGACCGCAACCGCTCTAGCGACCTGGGCCGGGTGGTAACAGATTTGATCCGGGAGCGAATTTTGAAACGGCACCTGTGGGTTGCCTCCCGGAAATTCCGAAATCAGAAGGCCTACACCTTCCATATGGAACCGGAGGAAGGCTTGCTGCGCTATCGCGCGGCGATCCGCGTTTCTCCCAGCAGCCCGAGGCTGGAACAAGCCCTTCGCTTCCTCCGCGACATCAGCCTGATCGATAACGGCGGCGTGACGCCCATCGGCAGGGCAGAGCTGGCGGCGGCATGAAATACTTTGAAGCCTTCGGCGAAGGCGGGTTCCACTCCGCCTTCATGACGACATACGCTTTCGGATCGCTCGCGTTCGAGGATATCCCTTTTCCCAAACTGCGCGGCGCGGGATGCCGAAACATCGTCGTGCTGGCCGACACAGGCATGGTCAATCAGGCGTTTTCGGATTTTGGCCCGCCGCGCTTCGCCGGCACGAGCTACCACCTCATAAAGACAGCTGCGCCGGGCGTATTCCATCCAAAAATCACCATGCTGCTGGGCGAATCAAAAGCGCGGCTAATGGTGGGTTCTGCTAACCTCACAGCCCTCGGCCTGGGCGGGAACAAGGAGCAGGTCGCCAGCATCGCGTGGTCCGTTGATGCGCCAGAAAACGCAAAGTTTTTCATGTCCGCGCTCGCCTACCTGCGACGCTATGTGCCCGCAGAAGATCAATGGTTTTCAATCAGCATGCAACGCGCATTGCGATCATCGCCGTGGCTTCGCGATGATAAGTTCAATCCCGCTTTCAGCACCGAAGGCACCGAAGAACTCAATCTTCTACTAGACCGCCCCGAGATAGGCATCCTCGATCAAATCATCGCTTGCATTGGCGACGACCCTATCGAACGTCTCGTTGTGGTGTCCCCGTACTGGGATTCCAAGCTGGAGGGCGTTGCCCGTCTAAAGGCAGGCTTGGGTGATCCCGCCACAGATATACTGATCGAGGACGACGCGAACGGTTTCCCGGTCAGAGAGCTCCCGCGTTTTTCGAATGTCGCGCTGTTCGATATCAGCCCCAACGCTGCCGGGCGATTTGTGCATGCCAAGCTGATTATCGTGCTTGGCAAAGACTTCGATCATGTCGTTTCGGGCAGCATGAATTGCACCTTCCCGGCGCTCATGGGACCGACGCTTGGCGGCAATGCGGAAGCCGGAATCTATAAGCGGGTCGCACGAGGCTCAGCCTTGGAAGCGCTAGGCCTCTCGGATTATGCCGGCTGTCCATTCGAGCACGATCAGCTCGCCCAGCTCGAAGAGACATTCGAAGAAATCGAAACGACGCCGCCATCTGTAGATGGAGGTTTGCTCACCCTACAGGGCGGAAAAGTGACATGGGCCGCACCCAAAAGATTTCGCTCCGATCCTACGTCCATTCAGCTTTATGACCGCGACGGCGAGGAGCTGACACTCATCGAAATCGGCGGCGCGAGGTCCGCCGCGTATTCAATCGCACCAGCGAGCCAGCGCCCCAAATATGGCGTGCTGACATTCGCAAATAACACCACCTCCGCCCCTATACAGGTGGCGGATTTGGACTATCTCGCCGTCACGACGCTGCCTCCGCAAAAGGGGCGGAAAAAGCGGCTGATGGACACACTCGAGGAGGCGATTCACGAGGACTTGGCCCTGATCGAAGCACTCAATCAGCTTGAGTCCATTGAGGAAGATGAGAGATCGTCCCATTCCATCCCCAAGACAAAGCCGCAGGCTCAGGAACAAGCGGCCCGTGAATATGCCGTCCTTCCCTACGAAGAATTTATTCGCGCGCGCACGGTTGCCAACGCGCAGGGAACGCCATTCGCGCTATACCTAAACAGTCGGCACGACCGAGCCGTAAATCTGGTCAGTCATTGCCTAAACCAAATGATCGGTCTTGTCGGTCCTGATTTGGGCGAGAGCGAGGAGCAGGACATACAGGCGCTTAGTGCCGTCGATTTCAGGACGACCGAACCTAATCTGAGGAGGAAGGCCAGCGGAACACCGACAGCAATTCCGCTATGGCCCGCACTTCTGTTGCTCCATCGCAAACTCTCGCGACAGCCAAGAAATTCCAAGAAGCGGTGACGGCCTTTGAAAAGCGGTCGAAGGCGCTAACTGACAAGCATATTTCCACGTCGGAAATAGTCCGGCTTCGCGCACTTATGCAGATCATCCTGAGCCATGCCCAGCCGCTCTCGGGATCGTATGTCGCGTCACAGGTTCTCCCGATCTATATCGCGGACGGGCATGACTGGCCGCGCCTCATTGGCCGTCTGCTTCAACTACATTTCGGGACAACACGGTCATTGCAGAATTTGGCTGTCGAATACGACGAGGCAGAGCAACAGCGGGTTATTGAGTATTTTGCACTGTCGAACTGGGCGGCAAAGGCGGCATACGCCGCGGTCATGATAGACAAGAAAGCCGCGCCTTTAAGAACCCCGCTCGAACGTCTGATGACGTCTTTGATTGCGCAAACACAATCGATCCTAACTCTTGTTGAGAGTGACAGGAAATATTTTGACGAAATAACAGTTCAGCTCGACGAGAGGTTTCAAAGCCGATTGGGCCTTTGAGGCGGTTCCGCAGCCCCAATTCGATATCGTGCAATCATCAAAGGCCGTGGGCACGCAAGTGGCACTTTTGCCTCTAAAGCTCACTAATCTAGCAGTACTATCTCGTGTCGCTGGTACAGCCGCGTCAGCTCAGCATGCGCAACGCGAAACTGGCTGCGCCGCTTGATAGTAGGCTTAGCAGAGGAAGCATCTTCGATCTTGATCCCAGGATCATAATAAATCGTGCCCGCCGCGAATGCCTTCAGAAAAAGCAGAAAATCGGTCTGTTCGCAGAGCAGGACATGTGCGCCGTAACTGTACTCGGGCGGGGGCGTTCGAAACAGCGACGGCACATAGGCAGCCTGCGCGTGCTTGCGGTTCCAGTGCGCCATCAGGCCTTTGAAGCTCCAAGAGGCGGCAACTTCCAGATGTGAGTTCACCAACTCAAATCCGCCGTTCACATCGGTCATTTTGCCACTGGCAGGGTCGTATCCCCACATGGTCATGCGGAGAGCCGTCAGCTGATGATGCCCTCGCTGGCAGTCATAGCGACCGCCAAAGTTGAGGCGATCGGGCTTCCCGCTCTGGTCCGGATATCCAAACCGCCTGAGAAACACTTCGACACCCTGTTCGCGGTAAATACCGCCGGTCGGCTCAGGCGTCATAAGGGTAACAGGCGATTTAGGCGTGAACGTCGTGAAATTGCTGACGCCGTATTGTTTGACTTCCCACCCCATGAAATCGGGCTCGGCATAGCCGTTCGGCGTTATCCCCAGCTCAGCTTCGAGCGTGTAACCGCCGCCATTCCTCGCTGAGTAAGATGCCTTGGTTCCGTCAGCCGCCAGCTTCTGAGACGCTATCCAGTGAAGCTGATAAATCCGGCGCAGTTCGCCGAGTAAGGCTGCGCGTGGGCTGTCCTGCGTGACCGACAACGGCAGTTCGAGGAACACACCAACCGACTGAAAGGCGCGGGCATTAACTTCGGCACTGACCGGACTTTCCGCGCCGCAAACATGTGCGAGCACCGTTCCCTGCGGCGTCATCCCGAGGAAAAGCACCCGCCCCTCATCGCGCGAGCGCATCAGTGCCGAGGGGGCCTCGCGGCAGCCGAGCAGGAAGCCCGAAAGGCGAACCTCGGGATATTTCGGATAGAGAATCAGCCCTGTGTTCGGCGCAAGGTACCTGCCGCTTTCGTCGATCCAGTAGAAGTCGACCGCCGCTTTGGCGCGATCCCTGACACTGCCGGCTACTTCGGCATCGTCGTTGTAGATATTGCCGTGCGGGACAACGTTGAGCGCCGAAAAGTCGCCGCCCAGATAAACCTGATTTTTCGAGTTGTCATTGGGTGCCAGCTTCTTCGCGTAGATGCGGGTTGCGCCGTGGTGGCGCATGAGGTCGAGCAACTGGCCAAGCGACGTTATCAGACTAATTGCCCCTCATCGTAAGCGATTGTTCGCCGGATCGTATCCAGTCGATCAGCGGCTGCATAGGCTGGCCACCAGTCAGCTTTGTGCGGCCCTTAAGCGCACATTCCCAGATGGTCGCCACTCGCCATCCCGCGCTTTGAAGCGCTTCAATTGCCCGCTGGTCGCTGGCAACATTGCGGTCGAGCTTCACGCGCCAGAACTCCTGCCGCGTCGCTGGCCACCGGAAAAGATGGCAGTCGTGCCGATGCCAGAAGCACCCGTTCACAAATACAATCGCCCGGTGGCGTGGAAACACGAGGTCGGGTTTCCCTAGCAGCGTTCGGACGTGCAGCCGGTAGCGCAGGCCTGCCGCGTGCGCAGCGCGGCGAACAACCATCTCAGGCTTCGTATTGTTCGCCCTGATTGCAGCCATGTTGCGGCTTCGTGTTTCAGGATTGTGGACGTCGGCCAAAGCTCAGGCGGCTTCGCGCAGCCCGGCTGCATCGACGAGCGCCTGAATATGAGGCTGCATGATCCGGGCAACTTCCTCAAACACCGGTACGGCCACCGAGTTGCCGAACTGCTTGTAAGCCTGGGTATCCGAGACAGGGACGCGGAAGTCGTCGGGATACCCCATAAGCCGCGCGCACTCGCGCGGTGTGAGGCGGCGCGGATTCTTGCCCTTGCCCTGGGAGACAAGGATTTCAGAGCCATCTTTGAAGTAGCGGGCTGAAAGGGTGCGTGACACGTCGTCGCCGGTCACCAGCCCGAAGCCGAAGCCGTTTCCTGCCGCCTTATGCTTGTCTGCATAGCCCTGAAGATACTGCCAGAGCTTGTCGGTCAGCGTATACTTGCCGTTCACGCGGGCATCGTCGCCGATCGTATAAGGATGCTCGGCTGCCTGTGACCCGTCCTGCGGATGCAATATGTTGCTCAGTCGAATTCTGCCCTTTGGCGGAAGACGAAGGGCATCCCATGAAAACGGTACGTCGTCCCGAAACCCGACAATCACGATGCGCTCGCGGTGCTGCGGCACGAAGTGCGCGGCATCGATCACCTTGTGCCAGACACGGTAGCCGAGCTCTTCGGTCAGGCTTTTGAGAATGACTTCGAACGTTCGGCCCTTGTCGTGGCTGGTCAGGTTCTTGACGTTCTCCAGCATGAACGCCGCTGGCTGCTTGTCCTTGATGATACGCGCCACGTCGAAAAAAAGCGTGCCCTGTGTCTCGTCGAGAAAGCCATGCTGACGACCGAGCGAGTTCTTTTTCGACACGCCTGCAATCGAAAATGGCTGGCACGGGAAGCCCGCAATCAGCACGTCGTGATCGGGAATTTCGTCGATGCCGATCTGCGTGATGTCCCCCTCGATGGGCCGGTTGTCCCGAAAGTTCGCCGCATAGGTCTGCTGGGCAAACTTGTTCCACTCGGATGTGAAGACGCAGTGACCGCCGATCGCATCGAAGCCCCGCCTGAGGCCGCCGATACCTGCAAACAGATCGATAAATGTGAAGTGGCGGCCTGCTGGCACGGGTCCGGCCGACGCCATGGCGCGAAGAATCCCCATCGCCGCCTCACGCGGTTTACCGTCGCCCGCTTCCCAGCGATAAATCTGGCGTGGACTGTAGCCTGTCATTAGCGCGAGCTCTTCGACCGAAAGACCGGCACGGGTTCTAAGGATTGCGATCTCGTTGAGCATAGACCCTCTGGGACAATTTGTGACACCATGTCGCAGTGAGTCCCTTAGTGCAATGCTGAGTTGCAGAAATGTTCTATAATTGTTCACCCAGTCGCGCAATCGTCTGGGTGGATCGCGCCTTTAGCGAAGGCCGATGCCGTACGCCTTCGCGTTGACGGGCTGAGACGAAGCTCCGTCCAGCGCCGCCTGCGCAACTCCTGCCCGTTCCCGGATGCCGGAAACCAGCTTCGCCCGGTCATCCGTGAAGATCGCGGCGCTGTTGCGGGCCCGCGACATCGCTACATAAAGCATCTTTTGATCGACAAGGTTCGTCGCCTTGCTGTCGGCGTGGATCATAACGTCATCGGCGGTGCGCCCCTGCGCGGCAAACGCCGTTTCGACATAGGCATGGCGAATATGCTGATTACGCGGTGCGTCGAGCGATAAATTCTGCTCGCGACCGTTCGCCAGTGATACGGTCGCGATGCGCTCGGCGGTATCCACATCAATTACGGTCCCGCGAAGCCCGTTAATCCGACCGGCGTCGCGGTCGTTGCGCGTGAACTGGATGCGGTCGCCTGCTTTCAACTCCAGCGCCTGCGGCTCAAACGCCTCGCTCTTGCCCGCGCCCCATTGCCGCAAACGCCAGTCGATATTCTCGCCGTTCTGACCGCGAAGGCTGATTGCAGCCTTCGCCACGTCGACGGCTTCGATCTGATAGGCGATGCCGCGCGTCACGCCCTTGTCAGCATAGTCGCGGGTGAAGCGCACGACGTCGCCGCGTTCGTAGCTTGATGGATCCCGCGCTTCGGCGCGGGTGAGCGATTTCGGAACGAGGCTGCGCATTCCGACGGCGGGGCCGGTCAACGCTCCCGCCTTGGCGAGCGCAGCGCGGATTTCAGCGGTCAACGCATCGCGCCCCTCGCGCGATGGCTCGATCACGAGCGTCTTTGACCTGAGGTCTGCGTCCCTTGCTGCATAGTCTTTGGCTATCGCCGCAAAGCGGCTGTCGCGGTCGGCGGCTTCGATGATCCTGCCACCGCCACGATCCAGCGCGGCAAGCGCCTTGCGGGCGTCGCCCTCAATCGATGCTTCAACCGCTTCTCGTGTCAGGGAGTTCGACTGGCGCACGATCTCGGCCAGTCGCGCTGTAGGCATTCCTGCGGATTGAAGCTGCGCAAAGGCCGCGCCAGCGCCGACCGAGCCAAGCTGCTTCACATCCCCGACAAGCACCACTCGTGCGCCTGACTTTTCAGCGGCAGTCAGCAAGCGCGCCGTGCCGTACGCCGATAGCATCGACGCCTCGTCTACCACCCAAACAGCCTTGCCGCCCGCGCTGGGCGGGGCGATCAAATGCCGTGCGACAGTATCGCCCCGCGTGCCCAGCGCCTCGCCGAGCACAAGGGCCGCCGATGCGGTCGGCGCGAGTGCCATCACGGCATATCCCTGCCTGGCCGCCTCGCGGACGTAGGTGGCGAGCACAGTCGTGGTCTTAGCGGTTCCGGCATAGCCCTGCACGCCTGCAACGCGGTCGCGGGAGCTGAGCAATTCGGCGTTCGCGCGCTTCTGATCGTCGGTCCACGTATGGCCCGATCGCCCCGACGCACGCATTGCACGTTCGACAATTCTCGCTGCTGTTACACGGTTCGCGAGCGGTGTTGCCATCCCCCGTCCAGCGGCTTCGATCCGCAACATCATGCGCTCGGTCTCAATCGCCTGCGGCGTCGTGAACCCGGCAAATTCCGCGCCGCGCTTGTCGAGGAAAGTGCGCGGGACGAGCGCACCGCCCTCTCGGGCAATATCGATCGCGCTGACGATTGCGGCATGATCGACCCGCCCGAACGCATAGTCTCCCGCTTCCTTTGCAAGCGTCGCCTCATCAAACACGGCCTCGCGTTCCGAAAGCTTTGCCGTAGCGAAAGCAACGGCATTCTGCGCCAACGCGGCCTCGGTCGAGTGGGCCGCTCCCGAAGCTGTCCCCCGCGCCCCGGCGACCAGCGCCTCTCTTGCGACCTGATCGAACCCTTGGGCGTCGGCGGTCGCGCGCCATTCAGTCCGTAGTGCCCGGTGATCCGAATGTTGCTTGGCGTCACGCGTATCGAGCGCGGCAATCTGCTTTTCGGCGGCACTCGCCTGCTCGCGACTGGTGCCTCGTTCGGCAAGCCGCGCGTCGATCGCAGCGGTGCGCTGGCTGAGCGCGGCGATGACGCGTTCGGGCACGCCCACTATCTCGAACGTCGAATCCTTGCCGCGCTCGATGGCGTAGCCGAGCGACGCGACGCCGTGCGCCAGCTCCTGCCGATAGATCGCGCCGATCTGCTTTTGCAGCTGATAAAGCGCACGCGGCTCAAGGCTGCGCCAGTTGCCGTCCTTGTCCTGCGTCGCGTTGAGGATCACGGCGTGACTATGGAGCTGCGGGTCCTTCGCGCGGCTCGTCTCGTGCCGGAACGTCGCCACTGCAAGATTGCCGGTCGCCTCGCGCGCGACCTCTCCGCCCTCGCGGACGCGCGTTGCCGCCATGTGCTTCTCGACATGGGCAAGCGCCACCTTCACGGCGGCTGCGTGCGCAGAGACGACGCGTTTGTCGCTCGCGACCAGCGCCATGACCGAAACAGATTTCGGCGCGCTGAAGGTGACATCCCATCCGGGGCGGTGCTCGATCTTGCCGTCCCGCGTCGTGCCGAGTTGTCCGCCTGCGACCTGGCCCTCAAGCAATTTTCGAAACGCATCACGATCGACCTCACCCTGCAAGCCGAGCGCATCGGCTCCTGCACCGAACCATTCAGATGGCGATAAGCCACCCTCGGCGTAATAGTCGTCGGCCTCATAATAGCTCGCTGCCTGCCCGGCGCTGCTCAGCGCGCTCACCGTGGCGACCATCAAACCGGACCGGGCTTGGCATCGGGCATCGCGTTGCGCGCAATCTCGCTGACGCGGCTCCATAAAGTGCCTTGCGGGTCGCCAGCAACATAGCCCGGCTGGGCCGGCTCGCCGCGCTTGACGATATGATCGGCAGTCAAGCCGATGCGCGCGACGGGAAGCCCGTCGGGCAGCAACAGATAGCCCTGATGCGGCGCAAGGCGCAGCTCGCTTTCGAGCACGGCGGCGCGGAAGCTGCGTTGCGTCGCGATGGTCGTGCGCGGCACGTCGGTGCCGCTGCTGAGCGTGTCGGTCGCGACACGCATTTCGACCTCGCAATCGCCGATGGTCTGGCTTGCCCATTGCCGCGTTTCGCGGTCGACGGTCTGCAAGAACAGCTTGGTGTTGCAGCACGCGAGCATAGCTTCGGCGATGTTTGCGCCGTAGCGATTGCGCATTTGCCCTAGCGCCTGAAAGGTGAGCACGATCGCGGCACCGAACTTGCGCCCCTCCGGCAACAGGCGGGCAAGGTTCTCGACGCGCGGCAAGTCCGCCAGCTCGTCGAGCACGAACCATATCCGGCGCTCGGGTGAGGGTGTCAGCCCCAGCACGGCACTTGCCGCGCATTCGAGCCAGCACGCCATCAAGGGCTTGGCGGCCTCGAAATAGTCCTCCTTTCGCGGCACGAAGATCCACGGCTTCGCACCCTCGCGTGCATCGAGCCCGGCGATGAAGTCGCGGAACGCGAAGCGCTTCACCCCTTCGGCCTCGATCCGCAGGAACTGGATAAGGTTCGCGGCCTTGGCGAGCATGAACAGCACACTGCCGGTGGCGCGGTCAGCGTCGTCGGCAAAGGTTCGTGCCGATGACGTGTGACCCAGCCACGCCTTCAGCTGCTCCTTCGACTTCACCTGCAAGGCTTCGAGCAACGCCTCCAGCGTCCGGTTGCCCTCGGCCCACAGCGAACGCAGCATATTGGCGACAAGGATGCGACTGGTCTCCAGCCAGACGTCATCGTCCTGGCTGCCGGTTTCCGAAACTAGCTGCCGCGCGATGCGGTCGGCGTCGGCGGGATGCGAGATTTCATCGAATGGGGTCCAGTGCGCGCAGCGCGCATCGAACGGATTGAGGATCACGTCCCCGCGCTCGGGCCGGTAGTAATGCGCGATGAACTCACCGCTCGTATCATAGACTAAAGCGGCCTCGCCACGCGCCTCGATGCCGTCGAGCATCTGGCGAAGCACGGTGGTCTTACCGCTGCCGGTCGTGCCGAGAAAGGCGAAATGCCGCGTCTCGATGCGACGCGGGATCGGCACGGGCCCGATGGCCAGCGCGTCGCTGCCTGCCAGCACGACGGTGCGCGCCGCAAGCTCATCCTGACTGACCAACGCGGTGCCGCCAAGCAAGCGATCACCAAGCGTCTCGCGGCCCTGCTGGGTCATAGTGCGACGAATGCCCCAGACGACAAACAGCCCGGCTCCGAAGCCGAGCAATGCGCCGAGTGCGAGCATGTTAAGCAGCCTGTCGTAGTGCTCGACCCAGAGCGGGTCGGAGGCGACGGTCCGCGCCAGAACGGTTGCCCGGTGACCACCAAGCGCAATGTTCATCTTCAGGTCTTGTCCCGACATGCTGCCGAGCAGGACAAGCAACCGTGCGCCCAGGCACTGGGTTGCAAGCGTCCAGCTTTGGGCGGGCAGCACGAGCTGCGCAACGATCACTGCCCCGCCGAACGTGGTCGCGAGCACGAGCTTCCAGAAGAAGCTGAAGCGCTGCTGCAGATGCGCCATGCGCATCCGCCAGAGCGAATGCGCGCGCGGAGCGAAATCCTCGGCGCTCATGACAACGCATCCAGAGCGAGCGAGCGCTGGCGTTCGAATGCCGCGCGGGCTTCTGCCGCAATGACTTCGTCAGGCTTCTTAGTGCCGAGCGCCGCGTGGCGCGCATAGGCGTAAGCGGCGCATGCCGTGAACAACGCCCGGTCGAGTACGCGCTCGATCTCCGCCATGCGGACCGACATGCCGGCAACTTCGACCGTTAACTGCGGCACGGCCGATTCATCGTCGGCCCCACGCAGCGTCTGCGCGATGCCGATGTCGATGAACGATTTCAGCATGGCGTATTCGGTGAGCTCGCGCCGCTTGGCGAAGGCCGAGAGCACCCGCGCCTGCGACGGGTGCAACCGAATGGTCCGTTTGATCGCGCTGGCCATTACGCCCCCGCAAGCGCGCTCTCGGCGCGCTCCGAATGTGGCGGAAAACCAAGGCTCGTCCACTTCTCTCTGTGCGAGCGCGCCGATAGCGCGCCCTCAAAATGGCTAAAAAGCTCTCTGCACGCGTGCGTGGGGTGTGTATCTCTTTCCTTCGCTCGATGCGCAGCATCGCAGCGCTGAAAATCACCTTTTTGATCTCGCCGAACAATGGGCGTCCGCAACTTCTTTCGATCGGACCCAACGCGGACGAGCGCGGTCTCGACATTGCGGGTGGTCATAATGTGCCCACCCGAAACAGCTCGTGATTGGCCGCGTAACGCCCAATGACCTGATCGACGTCGAGCCGCAGCAACTCGGCGATTGCGCTGGCGTGGTCGCCCGACAGATGGTCGGCATAGGCGTCGCTGCTCAGGAACGCGCCGTCATAGTCCCGGTCGAGTCCATGGACGATTTCCGGGCCGCGCAGGTCGAGGCGAAAGATATTGCCATGATAGCTTTCGATGGGAGGAAAGCCTGCGTCCGCCAAACGGCGGACTGCGGCGCGGCAGGCATGGCCGCGATGGTCGGGCGTCAACAGAAGCTCCACCAGCCGTCGGGCATCGACGGCAAGCTGGGGATGTACGTTGAAAGTGAGCTGCACTGGTCGGGGGGATGGCATGGTCGTCCTCGGATCGCTCGCCAATCGAGCAATTGGACCATGAGCCCAGTCACGTGCCGCCGTATCCAACACCGGCCAAGATTGGATCAGAAGGTCGCGGTGTCGCGTCCCAAGTCGTCCCATGGCCGTGAAATTCGCGCATGCGCGCGCTGAATCCGCGACAGGATGGCGCGACGAAGCGTCAACGTTTTCGATACTGGCGACAGCTAGCGCGATCGCCGCTTCGACCTTTGAGTCGCCGTGACGATTCGTGATCTCCAGGCCGCATGGGCGGTTCCTGACTTTCCTACAGCGCCGCAGGTGCCGCACGAAGAATGCGGAGGGAGGATCGCGAAAGGACTTACCTTGGCCGACTACACGCCGTTACCCGACCGCCTGATCCGGCTTCCCGAAGTCAAAACCCGCACCGGCCTTGGCCGGTCGTCGATCTACCGCCTCGTTGCGACCGGCGCGTTCCCCCGTCCGCGTAGACTCGCCGAGCGAGCCGTCGCGTGGCGCGAAAGCGACATTCAGTCGTGGATTGATACGCGCCCGTAAAACGCCGGGCACGGGTAAACCTTGAAGGTGCGCGCCCTTCCGCGAAGCGGAAGACCAATGGCAGGGAATGGCGGGGCGCGGAACGTTAACTTTCAGGCAAACTGATTGAAAGCGGGCGCTCGTTCAGATCAAAAGCGCGTCACCCCCTGTTCCATATTGAGAGGCACCACGGAAAAAGAACCGATCGGCCACTTCTGTCTCAAAGCCAGTTTGCCCACTGGTTTTTCAACTCTCAAGTCTGTTACGCAGGTGGTATGAGAAAGACCGGACACTCGTGAACGCTCAATCAGGTTCGGGCCAGCTTATCCGGGGAATCGGCCTCTGGGGTCTCGCTGCTGTTGTTTTCAACGGAATGATTGGCGCGGGGATTTTTGCGCTTGCCGGCTCGGTTGCAAACTTTTCCGGTTCGTGGGCACCGCTGGTGATTGCGGGCGTCGGATTGGCGCTGCTGCCGGTGGTTCTTGTCTTTGCCAAGCTTGCTGGCCTGTTTGACGAAACCGGCGGTCCGATCCTTTATGTCGGTGCAGCATTCGGACCGACGGCCGCTTTTCAAACCGGGTGGGTGCAGTGCCTTTCGACAGCCGCGTCTACTGCGGCGAACGCGAACCTGCTCGCTGACTACCTGCTGCGCTTAGGGCCTTTGGCGCACGGCGGTGCCATAACGCACGCGGCAATGGTCCTTACGGCGATTACAGCCGCACTCGCGATCAACCTGCTGGAGGCAAGCCGCAGCGCGGCATGGATAAAGCGAATATCGGTCGCCAAGCTATTGCCGTTAGCGCTTTTGCTGGTTCTTGCCTGACCTTCCATCGGCGGCTCGACCCTGCAATCGGCAACTGAGTGGTCGCTATCGCAAGCGATCCTGCTGTCCGTATACGCATTCATCGGCTTCGAAGGTGGCCTGTGCATAGCGGGCGAGGCGCGCGATCCTCGGCGGGACTTTCCGCGCGCCTTGGTCGGGGTCTTTCTACTCGTGGTGGTTCTCTATGCGCTGCTCACTTGGGGCTATGTTTCCACGGCATTTGAGACGGGTGAAGTCGACAAGGCCTCCTTGCTAACGATGGCGACGGTTCTGGCGGGCTCAACCGGCGCCGTGGCAATTGTGGTAACTGCTGTGCTGTCAATTCTTGGCTGCGTCACGGTCAATACGTTCTTCGTTTCGCGCCGCCTGCTGGCCTTGGAAAGGATCCCGGCACTGCCGTCATGGTTCGGCGCGATCCGCGCGAATACAGGCCTTCCGCGCAACGCGGTTTTGTTCACTTTTTGCGTCATCGTCTTACTTGCAATGAGTGGCGGCTTCACCGCGCTGGCTGTCCTTGCCGTCGCTGCGCGATTGCTAGTCTATATGGCATGCACGGCGGCCCTTCCGGTAATACTGGCACGGCGAGGCCTACCGGTTTCGTTATTCGCAAAGGTTATCACTGCATTGGCGCTGGTAACGTGCCTATTGCTGGTCGGCCAGAGCGAGGTGAAGGCGTGGCTTGGGCTAGCAGTTGCGGTGGCGATAGGATTTGCCGTGAAATTGGTAGCGGCCCAGGGTGTCAAAGCGCGCATCGGCGCAGCTGAATAGTGGCTGTCGCGCATCCAAGTTAAGTGTTTCCGCATTCGGCAACAGCGCGAGCAACGCAATTCCTAACCAATGGCGGGATCCGGATCGATTCCTGGCGGAGAGTGGCTGTCAGCTTGGTTGGCGAAAGCCGCCCGCTCAACGCTTCCCGCGTTGGATCGGAATAACGTCTGCTCCTTTGCGCAGCGTATCGAGGTGATCGCTCCACCATTGCGCCATCCGGACGCGCTCCTCCCAATGCGCGCCGCGATGATAAGCCGCGCGCACATTGTCGCTGTCCTTGTGCGCTAGCGCCCGCTCGATGGCGTCGGGATGCCACTTGCCACTTTCGTTGAGCAACGTGCTTGCGGTTGCCCGAAAGCCGTGTGCCGTCATCTCGTCACCCGAATAGCCGAGCCTGCGCAGCGCGCCGTTGATCGTATTCTCGCTCATCGGCTCTTTGGGCGTCCGCAGCGACGGAAAGACATAGCGCGAATGACAGGTCAGCGGCTCAATCTCACGCAGCAATGCGACGGCCTGCTGGGATAGCGGCACCGCATGCGCGACGCGCGACTTCATCTTGTTGGCCGGAATGTGCCAGACCGCCTTTTCCCAATCGATCTCGCTCCACTCGGCGTGACGTAGCTCGCCGGGACGAACGAACACATGGGGATTGAGCGACAGGGCGATGCGCGTGACGGGCTGGCCCGTGTAGCCCTCGATGGCGCGCAACAGCTTTGCAACTTCGGCAGGCTCGGTAATCGCAGCGTGGTGTTTGCGGACCGGCGCACTGATCGCACCAACGAGCAAAGCAGCCGGGTCTTTCTCCGCCCGTGCCGTGGCGATGGCGTAACGAAACACACGGCTCGAAAAGGACCGCATTCGCTTCGCCGTTTCAAGATTACCGCGGGCCTCCAGCTTTTTGAGCACGGCCAGGACTTCGATAGGCTTTATGTCGGCGATCGGCCGCCAGCCTATGATGGGACGCGCGATCTCCAGCATCCAGCGCGATTTGGCGACCGTTGCCACCGAGCGGCCCTCGCGCTCGGTCTTAGCGATGTATTCCTCGGCGATGCCCTCGAAAGTCGTCGCCGCGCTCAGGATTGCCGCTGCCTTTTGTATCTTCTTTTCGGCAACCGGGTCGTGGCCTTCGGCAATGCGGTCCCGCGCCTTTTCAGCGAGCTTGCGCGCCGCAGCCAGTGACACCTTGGGATAGATGCCCAGGCTGAGCTTCTTTTCCTTCCCGTGCTGTTTGTATTTGTAGCGCCACAGCTTCCCGCCCGTGGGCTGAATCAACAGGTAAAGCCCGCGCTGATCGGTCAGCTTGTAGGGCTTTTCGCGCGAGCGCGCGCTGCGGATGGCGATGTCAGTCAGTGGCATGGTGGGGCCACGCAATCCGGCATGTCGAAAATGGCCCCACTTTTGGCCCCAAAAGTGGCCCCAAAATGGCCCCGGCTTTCAGGAAACGTTGTAGGATCGTAGTGGACATCATGCCCTCACAATCCCACGTTTTCTGCCGTTTGTCGAGCTTTTTTGGGATATCTCGAAAAGAACAAATGGTGCCCCGGGAGAGACTCGAACTCCCGACCTGCGGTTTAGGAAACCGTTGCTCTGTCCTGCTGAGCTACCGAGGCATGCTGCGTCGATATGGTGCGCGGCGGCGCGGGTCAATTGCCGCAAATCGGCTGCTATTGCGCCGTTGCAAACGATTTCGTAACCTCATGATAATAACTTTGGACGGTGAGTCGATCCAGGGGTCGCAAAATGGAATCTGATTTTCGCTATTATTCCCGGCGGGCTGCCGAGGAAACTTCGGCTGCTTCCCGCGCGGTCACCGAACAAGCACGCGAGCGTCGCCGCGATCTGGCCGATAAATTCTGGCAAAAAGCGCAGCAGTTACAGCTTCAGCTGAACGCCTAGTTCCTTCGAGTTAGCTCCCGCATAGCGTCATCCAGTCCGCCCAGCGTGAGCGGATACATGCGATCATTCATTAAGTCCTTGAGCAGCGAAATCGACTGCGAATACCCCCAGTGCGCTTCAGGCACGGGATTAAGCCATGCCGCCGCCGGATAGGTGGTCGTTAGCCGCTGCATCCAAGCCGTCCCTGACTCTTCGTTAAAATGCTCGACAGAGCCACCGGGGTGCGAAATCTCATAGGGCGACATTGAAGCATCGCCGACGAAAATCAGTTTGTATTCATGCCCATATTTGTGGAGCACATCCCATGTCGGCGTGCGTTCGGTGAAGCGGCGCTTATTGTCCTTCCACACCCCCTCATAAGGACAATTGTGAAAGTAGAAAAATTCGAGATTTTTGAACTCGGTCGTCGCCGCGCTGAACAATTCCTCGCAAAGCTTCACATGCGGATCCATCGACCCGCCAATGTCGAGGAACAGCAGCAGCTTGACGGCGTTGTGGCGTTCGGCGCGCATATGGATGTCGAGCCAGCCCTGCCGCGCGGTACCGTTGATCGTCGCGTCCATATCAAGTTCATCGAGCGCGCCTTCGCGGGCAAAGCGGCGCAAGCGGCGTAGCGCAATCTTGATGTTGCGCGTGCCCAATTCCTTGGTTGAATCGAGGTTTTTGAACTCGCGCTTGTCCCAAACCTTCAGCGCGCGGCCATGCTTACCCTCGCCACCGATGCGCACGCCTTCGGGGTTGTAACCACTGTTCCCAAACGGTGACGTGCCGCCGGTGCCGATCCACTTATTACCGCCTTCGTGCCGTTCCTTCTGTTCTTCGAGCCGCTGTTTAAGCGTCTCCATGATTTCGTCCCACGATCCGAGCTTTTCGATTTCGGCTAGCTCTTCCGCCGTCAAAAACTTCTCGGCAACAGCGCGCAGCCATTCGGCGGGGATTTCTGCCCCCTGCTCGCCGAATGTTGTCGCGATCCCTTTGAACACTTTAGCAAAAACCTGATCGAATCGGTCGATCAGCCCTTCGTCTTTCACATAAACAGCGCGCGACAAGAAATAAAATTGTTCGGGCGTCCGCTCGATCACATCGCTGTCAAGCGCCTTAAGCAGCACGAGATGTTCCTTCATACTGGCCGGAATGCCCGCAGCACGGAGCTCGTCGAGAAAGTTGAGGAACATGCGGCTGCTATGCCCCTGCTTGACGTTAACGGCAAGCGGGGCGGTGGTTAACGCGTTATCAACTGCTTTGGCCCTACGCCCGTGCGGCACGACAGGGCTAATCCATGTATCAATCGCGTATCGAAGCTGCCGACCCCCGCCTAATGGATAAGGCCGCCGAACAGTCCGGCGCGCTGGCGATTGGCTGCACGGACGCAGCGGGACAGATTCAAGCAGTCGCGGCGAGTGTCGCGGCGCAAGCAAAAGTGCTGACCGAGCTTCAGGCGGTCATGGCAAGCCTCGAGACGGACCAGCGACAGGTCACCGATGCGACCGACGAAGCGCGCATGCTGTCCGACAATGCCCGGGCACGGCTTAAAGACGGGGCCGCCATAATCGCAACGTCAATTGCCGAGTTTGGCGAACTGACAGCCATGGTCACCCGCCTCGGTGCACAACTTACCGGCTTTTCGTCGGCGATGGAGCAAGTCCGCCGTACGACGCAGGTGATTGATGCCATTGCTCGCACCACCAACATGCTCGCACTCAATGCCGCCATCGAAGCCGAAAAGGCGGGCGATGCGGGCCGGACGTTCGCCGTCGTCGCCGCCGAAGTAAAGAAGCTTGCGCATGACACACGCAGCGCAATTGACGAGATCGGCGTGACCATGGATTCGCTCACCGGTGAAGGCCAAGTGTTCGTGGCCGCAATCCAGAGCGGCATGGCGCGCAGCCGCGCCGCTGAATCCGGCTTTGCAAAGATCAACAATACTGTTGCCGAAGTTATCGATCTTGTCGGCCAAGTCGACCGTCAGACCGATGACATCGCGCGCTCGACGAGCCTGATCCATGACAGCGTTTGCCGTGTCGGTGACGAACTCGACGGTTTTGCCGAGGCGGCCACGGCCAATCGCGAAAAGCTGGGCGGCGCCATTGCCCATATGGGCTCGCTCGAAGTTGGCGCGAACCAGATGCTCGACATGATCGTGCACAGCGGTTTTGCCCCGAATGACCGGCGTTTCGTCGATATTGCATTGGCAGGTACCATCGACGTTCAAAAGGCCGTCGAGACCATGATCGAAGGTGGCGAAGTCTCGGCAAACGAGATTTTCGATACTGATTACCAACGCATTGAGGGATCAAATCCCCCACAATTTAGCAGTCGGTTTAATGAATTGGCAGATCGAGTCATTCGCCCGATACTCGATCATATCTCGGCGTCGGACCCACAGATTATTGTCGCTGTTGTGTCAGACGTGAATGGTTATTTGCCGACACATATTTCCGCCAAATCATTGCCACAACGCGACGATGATCCCGCGTGGAACGCGCTCCACTGTCGCAACAAATGCAATTTTATGGATGATGCCACCGCGCGCGCCGTTGCTTCCGACGCCGACTTCATGCTGACGACATATCGCCAGAATCTGGGGTCCAACGGCTACCGCACGGTCAAGAATGTTTTCGTCCCACTCTATTTCGGCGGGAAGCGCTGGGGCAACCTCGAAGTCGCTTACACAATCGACAATTAGGCGGTTTCGCGGCATGGGATCGCTCGCTTGGGGGACCGCATGGACGCGCTACAGACAAAACGGTTTCTGGCAATGCTCGCCATTGAGGCACCCGGCGGCGGCATTTCGGCGCGCCTGCAACGGTGGCGATTTGCATTTGCCGCCAAGCGTCATGCCACGGCATTTGCGCCGTTGCTCGCGGCGTCGCCAGACAGTGTCATGGGGCAACTGGTTGATGATCGGCCCGAGATACTCAGCTTTTTGCGGGCACCCTATCTTTGTGCGGGGTGGTCGGTCGACGAACGACTAAGTCGCTTCAATGCACATATCGCCGCGCTGGCGGCGCATCCCCCGCTCAATTTCCCCATTAGCCAGTCAATCGAATTTATGCAGCTACCCGAAATTGGTGCGACGATCCATGTTATCGTCGACAAGCCGATGTGGTTCCACCGCGAGGGTGCGCTTGCGATCAACTTGTTCGACGGCAATACGCGGCTTTTCACTTTGGTTTTCGCGTTCGAGCCAAGCCCCATTGGCTTGCGTGCGTTGATCGGCGGCATTCAGGGCCGCAACTTCGATGACGCACTCGACCGCTATCGTGATCTGACAAAAGCCGCCCACGGCATTCGCCCCCGCGACTTGATCATCGAACTCTTTCGCCTCATTTGCACCCAAGCTAGCGTCGCCGAAATCCTCGCTATCTCGGATCGTGGCCGCCACAACCGTCACCGTTACTTCGGTCAAGATGTGATGCGGCCTTTGGCGTTGAACTATGACGAAATCTGGCGTGACCGCGGGGGCGTGGTCGCGGATAACTGGTTTTATCGCCTACCTTTGCGTGGCGAACGTCGTTCAGATGCCGACGTTTCCGCGAAAAAGCGCGGAATGTACCGCCAGCGTTATGCGATGCTCGACGTCATCGAAGCACGGATGGACGAAGCTTGGCGGAATATGGCTCCGGTTATGCGTCCGGATGCATTCTAAACCTTAGCCCCCTGTCGCCGCGCCATGAAGGCGAGCTTTTCAAACAGCATCACGTCCTGCTCATTCTTGAGCAGCGCGCCATGCAGCGGTGGGATCGCTTTTGACGGGTCGCGCGATTGCAAGACGTCGAGCGGCATATCCTCCGCCAAGAGCAGTTTCAGCCAGTCGAGCAGCTCGCTCGTCGACGGCTTTTTCTTGAGGCCCGGCACCTCGCGGACATCATAGAAAATATCCATCGCCTTGTTGACCAGAATTTTCTGAATCCCTGGAAAATGTACATCAACAATGGCTTGCATCGTCTCGCGGTCGGGGAATTTGATGTAATGAAAGAAACAGCGGCGCAGGAAGGCGTCGGGCAATTCCTTTTCATTGTTCGAAGTGATGATGACGATCGGGCGTTCCTTCGCTGCGATCGTTTCATGCGTTTCGTAGACGTCGAACGACATGCGATCAAGTTCCTGCAACAGGTCGTTGGGAAATTCGATGTCGGCCTTGTCGATCTCGTCAATCAACAGAACGGGCAGCACCGGCGACGTGAACGCCTCCCACAGCTTGCCCTTGCGGATATAGTTCGAAATGTTGTGGACGCGTTCGTCGCCAAGCTGACCATCGCGAAGCCGTGCCACGGCGTCATATTCATAAAGCCCCTGATGCGCTTTGGTCGTCGATTTCACATGCCATTCGATCAGCGGTGCACCCATCGCTTTGGCGATTTCATGTGCAAGAACGGTCTTGCCCGTGCCGGGTTCACCCTTGACGAGCAATGGACGGCGTAAGGTCACCGCCGCATTGACTGCGACTTTCAGGTCGTCGGTGGCGACATAATCGGAGGTGCCCTTGAACTTCATGCGCGCTGCCTTTGACGTTAACGTCAAGTGCGTTAGGCGAGCGCGTTACTCAAGGGCAAGCCCCTAATAGTTATTGCGGGCAATTGCGCGGGCTTCGAGCAAGTCCCACAGGCCGCGATGCTGCGCGACAATTTGTTGCGCGCCGAACAGCATGGCGCGATCCGCCGCCGCAGAATTTTCTGCTGACCGGATGACCGTCGCGATCACGTCGGTGTTCGGCAAATCCGATTTGTCGATCTCGAGCGACAAGCGCCGGGCCGCCGTTGCCAATACTGGACGCACAGCAACCCAATCGGCGAGCAGCGCCAGCGCTGCCCCCAGCGCACATCCCGACCGCTCGGATTGGGCAAGCATATCAATGGCGTGATGCTGCGCGAGCACCGTCGTTTCGGTATCGGCCTGGCCGGGCGTACTCGGCAGCGGACCGACCGCGACAACGAGTTTGGTCAGCAACGCCCGCTCATGCGCAAAAGCATCAGCAGCATCGTTCAGGAACGCACGCGTCGAGGCATTGGCAACACGGTCGATTGCATGATCGACGACGCCGGGATGGCGGCCATGAAGCAGGCACAAGAGGTGCACGATATCCGCGACATTGCGCGCAGCCTCTGGGCCTTGTGTCAGGACGTCTGACGTTGGATGACGGTGCGACGCACTTCCTTCCGCGCGCACGAGCGCAAGAAGCGCATCGGCGGTATCGCGGGATGTTCCCATTGCTAGTGCCTGTCCGTTCATGCCGGTCCTTAAAATACTCACAAAACGCGCGCGAACTGCTCATGTCTCCCATCGTGATAACAAAAGGACGTAAAGACGCGGTGTATGCGGCGTTAGGGAAGTATCAGGACTTTAATCGCGCGGGTAATCGCGACTCGTTTCAAGCCACGCGGCCTCATCGGGCTTGGTCAGGGCACCAAGCAAATGCGTCAGGAATCGGTCGCCGACCCGGGACGCGCGAGCAACGTGACGCGCTTGCCCTTCAAAGGCGAGCACAGTTGCGATTCGGCAAGGAGGCGATCAATGCCGGATTTTACGAATTTTCCATTTTCAGACCGACCAAGCGCGGCAGACGGCGCTGTGGAATTCAGGCTTGCCGTTCTGAAATGAAAGCGCCCAGTACCGGTTGATCCCGTCCGCGTCCTCGATAATTCCGTTTAGCGCTACAGACGCGGGCACCGGCAGATCGGACTCGATCAAGGCTTCGAGCCGTAGCGTGTCCGCTGTCACCGACGCGTCAATCTCAACTTTGGCGGGCGCGTTGCGCATCCCTGTCCTGAAATCATCGAAATCATAACAGGCCCAACGTGTTGAGGGCGACAAGTTGAACTCGCGGTAAAACGTCCCGCCCTCAGGCTGCCAGAATATCTCAAAACATGTCGTCTGCCAGAGGTTGTCAAAACGAGCCCGATCCGCTTTTGGGATTGGTATCTTGATCCGCGCAACGCCGCCCGATGCAACAAAAAGTGCCCGACATCCGACCGATGTGGGTTCGATTTCGGCGTCAATTCGAATGATCGAACCGGCGACACAAGACGGATGAAGTATAAGCGGTTTCATGCGGCAAGCGCATACGGCCAACAACCGCCCTTCGACAAGGCTGGCCCAATCGGTTTAGGGGGCACGGATGCTATACGAATCAAACCTGCTCCGCCTGCTCAACACGCGCGGCTATATCCACCAGATGACCGATGCAGCGGGTCTGGATGCGCTGGCGCAGACGACGATCATTCCCGGCTATATCGGTTTTGATGCGACGGCACCCAGTTTGCATGTCGGTAGCCTCGTCCAGATCATGATGCTCCGCCGCCTGCAACAAGCGGGACACAAGCCGATCGTCCTCATGGGTGGCGGCACCACCAAAGTCGGCGATCCGTCGGGCAAGGACGAATCGCGCAAGCTGCTGACCGATGCCGACATTGCTGCGAATATCGCCAGCATCCGCCATGTGTTCGAGCGCTTTCTGACATTTGGCGACGGCCCGACTGATGCGGTCATGGTCAACAATGCAGACTGGCTCGACGCGCTCGAATATATCCCGTTCCTGCGCGACGTCGGCAAACATTTCACGATCAACCGAATGCTGACATTCGATTCAGTCAAGCTGAGGCTCGAGCGCGAACAACCGCTGACCTTTCTCGAATTCAATTATATGATTCTGCAGGCCTATGATTTTCTTGAACTGTCGCGCCGCTCGGCATGTCGCTTGCAAATGGGTGGCAGCGATCAGTGGGGGAACATCGTCAACGGCATCGAACTCACGCGTCGCATCGACAGCGTGCAGATGTTCGGGCTTACCACACCGCTGATCACAACGGCGGACGGCGGCAAGATGGGCAAGACAGCGGCGGGGGCCGTTTGGCTTAACGAAGATGCGCTGCGCCCCTACGACTATTGGACCTTCTGGCGGAACACGCAAAGCGCAGATGTCGGGCGTTTCCTGCGATTGTTCACCGACCTTCCGCTTGATGAAATTGCGCGGCTCGAAGCGCTACAGGGTGAAGAAGAGAACGACGCCAAGAAAATCCTCGCCGATGCGGCGACGGCTCTTGCGCACGGCGATCAGATTAAGGGCGACGCTTTGCCCAGCCATGCCATCGCCACCGACGCGATCAATATCGTCGATGCCCTGATCGCGCTTGGGTTTGTTGCCTCGAAAGGCGAAGCGCGACGCCTTATCGCAGGGGGTGGCGCGCGCATTGATGGTGAAAAGGCAGACGAGACTGCGCTGATCATACCGGGCACCGAACCCGTTCGCGTTTCTGCTGGCAAAAAGCTCCACGGTCTCATCATACGGTAAGCGGTCGCTTAACCGCCCCTGTTTACGCAGGCGATGCAATCGGCGCGCATAACCGGTGAATGATGGCCAGCGCACCCGATCTCACCACACAGATGCTCGACACTGAGCGGCGCAAACGTAACCGCGCGTCGGTCGCGCTCGACACGCTAATGTGTGACCGCGAGAACAACAGCTTCGGGGTGCAAATTCTCAACCTGTCGAACGGTGGATTGATGGCGATCACCGAAGCGCCGCTGTATGAACGCGATCCCGTTCGTGTTGATTTGCCGACCATCGGCTGGATTCGTGCCACCGTCGTCTGGGTGCTGGCTGACCGTGTCGGCGTCCAGTTCCGCGACGCTATCGACCCCGATGAGTTCGCTGTTTTCTGCAAGTTGTTCGGCTAGCCCGAGCGCAGCAACGCCACTGCCGAATCACGCTCAAACAGATACAGCGCCGTACGCGCCGCTTGTCCGCGCGGACCATCAAGCCCGCCATCACGATCCACCAACAAGCGCGCGTCATCCGTCGCGACGGGACTATATTCGTGGACCTGTTCCGCCGTCGCGAGGCGGAAGCGCGCTTCGCCGGATTGCTTGGTACCCAGCACTTCGCCGCCGCCGCGCAGGCGCAAATCTTCCTCGGCGATGCGAAAACCGTCGTTGGTCTCGCGCATTAGGGCCAGCCGCGCACGCGCCGTTTCGCTCAGGCCATTTCCACGTAACAGTAGGCAAACGGACTTTTCCGCCCCGCGCCCAACGCGCCCGCGCAACTGGTGCAATTGAGCCAAGCCAAAGCGTTCGGCATCCTCGACCACGATCAGCGAGGCATTGGGCACATCGACGCCGACTTCGATCACGGTCGTCGCGACAAGGACTTTTAACGACCCCCCCGAAAACGCCTCCATCACGGCATCTTTCTCCGGCCCCTTCATGCGACCGTGGACCAAGCCGATCACCTCGCCGAACCGAAGTTTCAGCGATGCCGCCCGCGCTTCGGCAGCGGCACGGTCGGCCAGCTCATTTTCTTCAACCAGCGGGCAGACCCAGAACGCCTGCTTGCCCGAAGCGATGTGCCGCTCCAACCCATCAACAATCTCGTCGATCCGCTCGACCGCAATCACCCGTGTCTCGACCGGCGTTCGTCCGGGCGGCATTTCGTCAATCCGGCTAACATCCATTTCGCCATAGTTGGTCAGCGTCAGCGTGCGCGGGATTGGCGTTGCGGTCATCGCCAGCAGATGCGGCGGAGTTTCCGCCTTGCTAGTCAGCAGCAACCGTTGCGACACGCCGAACCGGTGCTGCTCGTCAACCACCGCGAGCCCCAGCCGTTTGTAGGTCACCGCTTCCTGAAAGATCGCGTGCGTGCCGATGAGGATGTCGATGCTGCCACCCGCCAGCCCCATCAGCGTCGCTTCGCGCACACGGCCCTTGTCACGCCCGGTAAGGATCGCGATCCGCACATCGACGCCCGCCATTAGTCGCGACAGGCTGTCGAAATGCTGGCGCGCGAGGATTTCGGTCGGCGCGAGCAACGCGCCCTGCGCGCCGGCCTCGACTGCGATCAACAGCGCATGGAGCGCGACCATCGTCTTGCCCGACCCGACATCGCCCTGAAGCAAGCGCACCATCGGCGTCGCCTGTGCCATATCGCCTTCGATCTCGCTGATCGTGCGTCGCTGCGCCCCGGTCAGGTCATAAGGCAAGCGCAAGGCATCGCGATGCCGCCCATCGCCGATTAGCGGCGTTCCCCGCCGCCGCCGCGACGATGCGCGGACCAGCATCAGGGCAAGTTGGTTTGCAAATACCTCGTCATAGGCCAGCCGGTCGCGCGCTGACGTGTCCTCGGGCGTATGGTGCACCGTTTCGACCGCCGCGCGCCATGACGGCCAGGCGCGATCGGCGAGCAAACTCGGTTCGATCCATTCGGCCAGCGTTGGCGCACGTGCAATCGCCTGCTCCGCCAACTGCCCCAATCGCCGCGTCGTTAGCCCTTCGGACAAAGGATAGATGGCTTCCTTCAGGATCACCGCCTCGCCCGGATCGAGGATCTGGTCGGGATGCACCATCTGGCGCTCTTGCCCGTAAAGTTCGAGTTTGCCCGTAACGAGCTTGACCTCACCCAGCGGCAACAGCTTGCGGGCATAGCTGGTGTGGCTCCCGAAATAAGTCAGGCTGAGGTAATCGCCCGCACTGTCCACCGCCTGCACCCGCAAAGGCCCGCGCATACCGCCCTGTTTGTATTCGACCGGCGTGACGACGACACCGATCTGCGTTCCCGGAACGGCATCATCGAGCCGGTCCACGCACGTCCGCACGACCGATCCAGTCGGCAGATGGAACAGCACATCGATCACCCGCGCCAGCCCCAATCGCGCCAATGGCTTGGCCAGCGCCGCACCGACGCCTTTCAACACCTCGATTTCGGCGAATAGCGGATTGAGAAGGTCGGGTCGCATGGTTAGGAGGTCCCTACACCAACCTCCCCGCGTTTGTCGCGGGGGGGGGCGTTTTGCATTGGAGACTATCGTTGGATCGCGACACCCGCCTGAAACGCCTGCGCTTCCGCAGCTGGCATCGCGGCACCAAGGAAGCCGACCTTATGGTCGGCGGATTTTATGATCGATTCGCGGCCAGTTGGAATGACGACGAACTCACTTGGTATGAAAGTTTGATGGATGAGGAAGATGTCGACATCATGGCATGGGCCATTGGGACTGTCGCGCCGCCCGAACGCGCATCAGGGCCGATGATGACGGCGATGCAGCGCCTCGATTATATTCCGACGACTGAATGACCGACATTTCCAAGATCAGGTCAGCGCGTGCGCCGCTGACGTTGGCAGGCGTGCCCGACGGTTTCCTGCCGTCGCTGATGGCGGACTTGTCGCGCGCGGCGGATACACGCGCGGTCCTGATCGCAGCCGACGACGCAGCGATGCGCGCTGTCTCCGATGCAGCCGCTTGGTTTGCGCCCGACGTCGAAATCCTACAGTTCCCCGCGTGGGATTGCCTGCCCTATGACCGCGCTTCGCCCAGTTTACGGGTAACGTCCGAACGGATGGCAGCACTGGCCGCGTTGCAGGCCAAGACGAGCAAACCGCAGTTGCTCATCACGACGGTCAACGCGGTTACCCAGCGCACGCTCACGCCGTTCCGCCTGCGCGCCCTTACGGCGAGGCTTGCTCCCGGCGAACGAATCGACCGCGACGCGCTGACCGCGTTGCTGTCGGCCAATGGCTATATCCGCAGCGAGACCGTTGCCGATGCCGGTGATTTTGCCGTGCGCGGTAGCCTCGTGGACCTCTATCCGGCGGGGATGCCGCATGCGCTGCGCCTCGACTTTTTTGGCGACGAGATTGAAAGCATTCGCAGCTTCGACCCCGCTGACCAGCGCACGATTGCCAAGGTCGACAGCTTTACGCTGCTGCCCGCATCCGAATCACTACTCGATGACGAGTCGATCAAACGCTTCCGCACGCGCTACCGCGAAACCTTCGGCGCGACGGCAACGGGCGATCCGCTTTATCAAGCGATCAGCGAAGGCCGCCGATTGTCCGGCATGGACCACTGGTTACCGTTGGTCGAGGAGCGGATGGCAACGCTGTTTGATCACCTCGCCGACAGCGACATCATTGTCCGCGACGCCGGGAGCGTGGGTGCGGCCGAAGCGCGGTTTGAAGCGATCACTGATTACCACGCCAACCGCGTCCGTGCCGCGTCGACCGATCTCGGAAGCTACCGCCCCCTGCCCCCCGAGGCGCTGTATCTGACGGCGAGGGAATGGGAGGCGGCGATTGCCGACCGGCCCGTTCATCTGACGACAGCATTTCAAGAACCCGCTTCGGCAACGGTTCTGAACTTCGCCATAGAAGGGCCGCGTGACTTCGGGCCCGAGCGTAGTCGGTCCGAAAATGTCTATGACGCGCTTTCCGACCATGTGAAGAAGCTCGGCAAGACGGGGCTGATCCTCGCGAGCTACTCGATGGGCTCGCGGCAACGCATTTCGGGGCTGATGGCCGAACACGGCCTCGACCGCACTGCGATGGCCGAGAGTTGGCTCGACGCACAAGTCGTCGCGGCGAGGGGCACTGTCGCGCTGGTCGTCGTCCCCCTCGACCACGGCTTTACCGCGCCCACCGTCGCTATCGTTACAGAGCAAGATTTGCTGGGCGACCGCCTCGTCCGCCGCAACAAGCGCAAGAAAAGCGCCGACGCCTTCCTCTCCGAACTCGCCATGCTCAGCCCCGGCGACCTCGTCGTGCACCGTGATCACGGCATCGGGCGGTATGAAGGGCTGACCTCGATTCCCGTCGGCAAATCGCCACATGATTGTGTCGCGCTGACCTATGCGGGCGGCGATAAGTTGTTCGTGCCCGTCGAAAATCTCGATGTCCTGTCGCGCTTCGGATCCGACAGCGAAGGCACATCGCTCGACCGTTTGGGCGGCGAAGCGTGGCAGCGCCGCAAATCGAAAATGAAGGAGCGCATCCGCGCCATCGCGGGCGATCTCATCGCAGTTGCGGCGGAACGCGCGCTGCGTGCCGCCGACGTCATCGAACGCGACGGCAGCTTCAACGAATTCGTCGACCGCTTCCCCTACCAAGAAACCGACGATCAGGACCGCGCTATCGAAGACGTCCTCGGTGACCTCAGCAGCGGCACCCCGATGGACCGCCTCGTCTGTGGCGATGTCGGCTTCGGGAAAACCGAAGTTGCGCTCCGTGCGGCTTTTACGGCAGCCATGGCTGGGCATCAGGTGGCGCTGATTTGCCCCACCACCCTGCTTGCGCGCCAGCACCACCGCACGTTTGTAGAGCGGTTTCAGGGATTCCCGCTCAACATTGGCCGCCTCTCGCGGCTTGTGCCCCCCAACGAAGCCAAAACCACCAAAGAAGGCATGGCCGACGGGCGGATCGATATCGTTATCGGCACCCATGCGCTGTTGACAAAGGGATTAGAGTTCAAACGGTTGGGCCTCGTCATTGTCGACGAGGAACAGCGTTTCGGCGTGACGCACAAAGAACGGCTGAAAGCGCTCAAGACCGACGTTCATATGCTCACGCTGACCGCGACCCCAATCCCGCGCACGTTGCAAATGGCGATGTCGGGACTGCGTGAACTCTCAGTCATCCAGACGCCCCCGGTCGACCGCCTCGCCGTGCGCACTTACGTCATGCCTTGGGATCCGGTTGTCCTGCGCGAGGCGTTGCTGCGTGAACATTATCGCGGCGGACAGAGCTTTTTCGTCGCGCCGCGCATCGCTGACCTGCCCGACATCGAAGAATTTCTACGCAAGGAAATCCCCGAAGTTCGCATGGTCACAGCGCACGGGCAGATGTCGCCGACTGAGGTTGAGGAACGCATGTCGGCGTTCTACGACCGCAAATATGACGTGCTGCTGTCGACGACCATCGTCGAAAGCGGTTTGGACATTCCGAGCGCCAACACGCTCATCATTCACCGCGCCGACCGGTTCGGCCTTGCGCAACTCTATCAGTTGCGCGGTCGCGTCGGGCGGTCGAAGACGCGCGCCTATGCCTATATGACCACGGCACCGGGTCGCCAGATGACCGAAGGCGCGGAAAAACGACTGAAAGTATTGAGCGATCTCGATAGTTTAGGCGCAGGATTTCAGCTTGCATCGCATGATCTCGACATTCGCGGTGCAGGCAATTTGCTGGGCGACGAACAATCGGGACATATCCGCGAAGTCGGCTTTGAGCTTTATCAATCGATGCTCGAAGAAGCGATCATTGACGCCAAGGCGGGCGGTATTGTCGCTACGCGTGCTGCCGACCTGTCGCCGCAGATCACCATCGACGCGCCGATCCTCATCCCCGAGGATTATGTCCCTGATCTCGACCTGCGCATGAGCCTGTATCGCCGCATCAATGATCTGAGCGACGCGGGGGCCATCGAAGCCTTTGCTGCCGAAATGATCGACCGCTTTGGCCCGCTGCCCGATCCGACCGAAAATCTGCTGACCTTAATGGGCATAAAACTTAACGCGCGCACGGCACAGATTGCCAAGATCGACGTCGGCGCAAAGGGCGCGCTCGTCAGCTTCTGGAACGATAGTTTCGCCAACATCGACGGTCTGCTCGCTTATGTCGAACGCTTAAAGGGCATCGCAAAACTTCGGCCCGACATGAAACTTAGTATTTCGCGCGAATGGGACGGCCCTAAATCCCGCCTCAACGGCGCGCTGCAATTGTCGAAGGGGCTGGCAAAGCTGCTCGCTTAGACAGTCACAAGCCGCACCAGTTCCTCCACACCGACAGGCTGGGCGAACAGGAAGCCCTGATAATAATTACACCCTTCGGCGGCCAGCAGCGCCAGCTGCGCCTCAGTCTCGACTCCTTCAGCCACCACCGCAAGGCCAAGCGAGCGCGCCATATCGATCACCCCGCGCACAACGATCCGGTCACGCGTCGATCCACTGATATCACCCGCCAATTCCTTGTCGATCTTGAGATAATCGAGTGGCAGCGCTTTGAGGTAGGCAAGGCTCGAATAGCCCGTCCCGAAATCATCAATCGCCACGCGGCAGCCGCCCGCACGCAAAGCAGCAAGGACTGTCGCCGCGCCACCAAGATCTTCGATCAGGCCGCTCTCGGTAATTTCAACGGTCAATCGTTCACGCGGGAAACCGCTCGCGTCGATCATCGCGAAAAAGCTGTCGACGAACCCCGCGCGAGCGATGTCACTAGCCGTCAAGTTGATGGCCAAGCGCAATTTACTGAGCACCTCGGGCCACGCCGCCGCCAGCGTCGCTGCGCGCTGCTGCACATGCGCAGACAGCGCTGTCAGATAGTCCGACCGTTCAGCGACCGCGAATAATGTCTGTGCGCCGAGTTCGCCATGATCGGGGTGTTGCCACCGCGCCAGCGCCTCGACGCCGATCATGCGACCGCTGGCAATCGACAATTGCGGTTGGAACAGAATTTCGATCTCGTCGCGGTCGAGCGCGTTGCGCAAATCGGCCTGCAAACTTACGTCAAACAGCGCCGCACCTTCGTCGGCTGCACTCAATGCACGAACATGCGACCCTTCGGAAGCACGCGCTTCCGCCAATGCCGCCCCTGCTCGTCTCAAAAGCTGCGTCGCGCTGTCGCCCGGCGCACTTTCGACAATACCGATCCGGCACCCAAGCGAAACCATGTGCCCGTCGGCAAGAAAGGGCCGCTCGATCCGCTCGACGATGTGGTTCGCCAGCGCCTCGCGCTCGTCGGCCTCAAGGCCATCAAGCGTCACGATAAATTCCGCGCCGCCCATCCGCGTCAAAAAGCCTCGATCGCCGCCGTGATCGCGAACCAACGGCTCGATCCGCTCGGCGACGGCATCAAGCAAAACATCGCCGGTCCCCCGCCCGAATGCAGTGTTGATCATGTCAAAACGGGTAAACGCGATCAGCAGCAGTCCCAGCGGTGCCGGATCGTCGGCCAGCCGAGCAGCAATGCGCTCGCGCGCGCCAACTTCGCTTTCAACCGCGAAAGAAAGGTCGCGTACCACCCGCCGCTCACGCCGTCCGCGCAATCGTTCGACATGACGATCAGCGAGACGGAGAGCGCGGAGGAGATCGCCTTCGACAAAAGGTCGGGGCAGGTAATGCGTCGCGCCGCCTGCGATAATCCGGTCTAGCGAAGGATTGTCGGGTTCGGAAAGCACCAGCGTCGCCGCACGTTGCAATGTGGCCGCCCCGGTCAGCGCATCAAGCCCCACTTTATGCTGCTCGTCGAGATCGATGACGCAAATCGCTGCGCCACTGGTCACAAACCGCGCTGCCGCGTCGACAGCCCCATCCGAAACCAGTACTTCATAGGATAACGCCGATAGCATTTTCGCCAGCGCCGCAGCCCGCGTCCCCGCCACGAGAAAGATCGGCGTGCTCAGGGCTTCGGATGTTGGAAATCGCGTCAAGCATGCACCCCGTTTTGCCCCTGCTAGCCCGCCATCGCGCCGCCGCCAACTGGGCAATTGCTGAAAGTGCATCTTACGCCTAGCTAGGACCGATGGATGCAGGTATTTTCACGGGTTCAACACTGAATGACGCCTTTGGCCGCCGCATCGATTATGTGCGCCTGTCGCTGACCGACCGGTGCGACATGCGCTGCCGCTATTGCATGGCCGAGGACATGGTTTTTCTGCCGCGCGGCGAAGTTTTGAGCCTCGAGGAGATTGTCGAACTCGCGCGTCATTTTGTTGTGCGTGGGGTCAAACGCATCCGGCTGACCGGCGGTGAACCGCTCGCACGGCGCGGGGCGTTGCAAGTCGCAGCGGGCATTGGCCGTTTGATTGGCCACGGTCTCGACGAATTAACAATGACCACAAACGCGACCCGCCTCGCCGAGTTTGCCGACCCTCTGCACGATGCCGGTATCCGCCGTATCAACGTCAGTCTCGACACGCGTGATCCGGAGCGCTTTCGCTACATCACGCGACACGGCGACCTTCAGCGCGTGCTCGCAGGCATCGCAGCGGCCAAGGCGGCAGGGCTAGCGATCAAGATCAATATGGTCGCGCTGAAAGGGCTGAACGAAGACGAAATCGAATCAATGTTGGTCTGGTGCGGCGAGCAGGGCTTTCGTCTGTCTCTGATTGAAACCATGCCGCTGGGGCAGATCGACGAAGACCGGACCGACCGCTTCCTGCCGCTGACGGCCGTTCAGGACGCACTCGGGGCGAAATATTCCCTCGTCCCCAGCGATCACAAAACCGGCGGCCCAGCGCGTTACTGGACCGTGCCCGCACTCGGCACGACGCTCGGCCTGATCTCGCCCCTCACCCGCAATTTCTGTGACAATTGCAACCGCATCCGCGTCTCGGCTTCGGGTCAGCTTTACATGTGTCTGGGTCATGAGGACAAAGTGGACCTTCGTGCTGCACTGCGTTCGGGCGATCCTGCAGCTGTCGATGACGCCGTCGATATCGCCCTGCGTCTCAAACCTCGTCGTCATGAGTTTAATCTCAACTCCCCCGCGACCACGCGCCACATGAGCGTGACGGGCGGATGAGCGTCGCTGAACCAAAGCGTGCCCTGCTTGTATCGCCCACCGAGGCAGCAGCAGAAGCAGAAAAGACGCTGAAGGAACGTCGCGACTGGGTGTCGTTGAAAGATGCGGATATGGTTGTGGCGCTGGGCGGTGACGGGTTCATGCTGCAAACGCTTCACGCCATGCTTGAAGCGCGCCGCATCCTGCCAGTCTTTGGGATGAATCTCGGCACCATCGGTTTCCTGATGAATGAATGGCGCGAAAAGGGCCTCGACCAGCGGATCGAGACCGCCAAGCTGTTCAACGTCACCCCGCTGCGCATGGAAGCCCAGACTGTCGAAGGCGAACGCATCACTCTGCCCGCCATCAACGAAGTCTCGCTGCTGCGTGAAACCCGCCAGACGGCGAAGTTCGAAGTCACCGTCAACGACCGCGTCGTTATTCCCGAATTGGTTTGCGATGGTGTCCTTGTTGCGACACCGGCGGGCTCCACCGCCTACAATCTATCCGCACATGGCCCCATTCTGCCGCTCGGCTCTGCACTGCTTGCCCTCACCCCGATCAGTCCGTTCCGCCCCCGGCGCTGGCGCGGTGCAATCTTGCCCGAAACCGCCACGGTGAATTTCCGTGTACTCGACGCAGTCAAGCGTCCGGTCTCTGCCGTGGCAGACCAGCGCGAAGTCCGCGACGTCTCCACCGTCAGTATTTCCATCGACCGGACATCGATGCTCAAACTCCTGTTCGACCCCGAACATGCGCTGGATGACCGCATCGCGATGGAACAATTCATTGTGTGACTTGCAATTGCGCCGGACCCGATGCTAGGGGCCGCGCCTGCCTATGTTCCCCGGTAG
>JANOVZ010000019.1:0-1950 GCA_031417655.1 Sphingomonas sp.
CGGTCAAGGTGCCCGCCGCATGACTCAACGCGGGCATGGCCAGCGCAGCGCCCAGCAGGCAGGTGTTTCGAAGCAAGCGTGCGAGGTGCCGCGCAGGTTTCATGAAGGGGACGGGGCGGTGAATGACCGTGTGCAACGACGTGATGGAGCAACCACAAGCTCGCCAGCACACAAGTCAGCAGCAGAATCGAACCCCCCGGATAGCCAATCCCCATTGATCGCGTCGCAAAGTCGGCCATTGTCGTGCCTGCCGTGGTCGATGCAATGATGGTCGCCCAATAAAGCCACGCGTTCAGCCGCTGCGCCCGGATTTGCACCCAGACAAACAACGCCAGCAGCCCCCCGAAAATCGCACTGCCGATCAGGTAACCGTTCAGCCCAGCGGCACCTGCGCTCGCCGTCGTTTCGCCCAGCCAGCTCATCGACACTGTGTCGCCCGCAGTCTCACCGAGCGTTGTTGCCAAAATCTTGATGATCCAGAAACCCAGCGTGATGGCGGGGACTTTGCTCGTTTCGGCGCTCTTATCTTTCATCGGCATGAGGCTCCGCGAGATGTTTGCGATAGAGTTCGTAAAGCATGAACCACAGTGAATAAACGGTCAGCCGTCCCCAGAAATCGACGACGGCGAGATTGGCCGACGTAACCTGCACTTTGTCCATATAACTGAGCCCAAGGAACAAGGGGATGTTGATTACGACAAGCGCAATCATGAAATTTTGGATTTTCGGCAGGGGATCAAGGTATCGCCGGTAAAGTGCATAGCCGACGAACCACAACGAATAGACAACGAACCGCCCCCAGAAATCGATAAACACGATTGTTTCAGGAGCACCGCTGATCTGGCCGGTAAAGGCAAGAAATCCGAAAACCAGGATATTTGCCACTACCAGCGCAATAACCAGATTGCGCCAAAAACGCCGTGATTCAACTCGTTGCTCTACCAATTGCCTATCTCCCATGGTGATGATTTTAACTCGATCCATGCCCCTCGGCGAGATATTCCACACTCTGCATTTCCATCAGGCGGCTCGCAGTGCGTTCGAATTCAAAAGCACCGTTGCCGCTTTCGTAAAGCTGAACGGGCTCTGCATCGGCGGTCGCGATCAATTTGACTTTATGCTCATACAGCGCATCGATCAGGGTGACGAAGCGCGCTGCTTCATTGCGGTTTTCGGGGCCGAGCTTTGGAATGCCGACCATGAAAACACTGTGATAGCGCCGCGCAATCGCCAGATAGTCGCTCGCACCGCGTGCCTCGGCGCACAGCCTCTTGAACGAAAACACTGCAACGCCCTTCAAACTTTTGGGCACATGCAGCATCCTGCCTCCACCCAGATCGATTTCGGCCGTGGGCACGTTAATCGCATCTTCGGGCGGATAATCAGTCAGCTTGAAAAATGCCTCGCGCACAGCTGCAGTCGCTTTGGGGCCATTGGGCACATGCCAAGTTGTGACGCCCGCCAGCCGCTCCATCCGGTAATCAGTGGGGCCGTTGAGCGCGATGACGTCAAGCCGCCGCTCGATGGTGGCAATGAACGGCAGGAAATGCTCGCGGTTCAGGCCGTCCTTATACAGGTCCGACGGCGCGCGGTTCGACGTCGTTACCACCGTCACACCCGCATCGAGCAAGCCGGTAAACAGTCGCGACAGGATCATCGCATCTGCCGAATTATTGACGACCATCTCATCAAAGCACAAACAGCGCGCTTCATCGGCAATCGCCGCAACCGTGGGCGGGATGGGATCGCCCTTTTCCTCCATCCGCGCCATGCGGAGCCGGTCATGCACTTCGATCATGAATTCGTGGAAATGGACGCGGCGCTTGCGGTTGACCTTCAGCCGGTCAAAAAACAAATCCATCAACAGCGTTTTGCCTCGCCCGACGCCGCCCCAGAGGTAGACGCCGCGCGGCGGCGGCGGTTTCGCCTTGCCCAGCCGCCACAGGATCG
>JANOVZ010000020.1:0-10070 GCA_031417655.1 Sphingomonas sp.
GAGACCAAATCCTTCGCGGGCATCGACCAGAGACGCGAACATTCGTCGCTACGCATCCTGTGGCGCGACCATCGCAAGTCGTGCATCCTCGTTGCGATGATGTCGGGCGGCGGGGGGCTCGCGAGCTACGCGTTTACGACCTACATGCTCAAATATCTTATCAACAGTGCGGGCTTCGACAAGGGCACGGCTACTTTAGTCATTGCAGCGGCGCTGGTCTGGTCGATGTGCCTGCAACCCGTCGCGGGGATGCTTGCCGACCGCTTCGGGCGCAAGCCAATGCTGTTGTTATCGGGCGTCGGTGTATCGCTGGCCGCGGTGCCTATCTTTACGATGCTGGGGGCCGCGACATCGCCTTATGCAGCCCTCGCGCTGATCCTGATCCCGATCACGCTACACGGCGGCTACACCGCGACCAACGCAATGGTCAAAGCCGAACTCTTCCCCGCGCACGTCCGCGCGCTTGGTGTAGCGTTTCCCTACGCGGTGGGAAATACATTGCTGGCGGGGACGACCGAATATGTGGCGCTGTGGTTCAAGAGTTCGGGCAACGAAAGCGGCTTTTTCTGGTATGTCGCGGTGATGGTCGGGACGACCGTGGTCGCGTATCTGATGCTGCCCGAAACGAAAACGGCGGGGTTGATCAAAGAAGATTAGGCGGCGCGCGGCATGATCCGGTCGAGTTCACCGTTCAAGGCGCGCTTGGCTTCGAGCGTTTCGTAAGAATCCTGAAGGCGAAGGAAGAAGCCTTCGGACATGCGGAAATAGCGTCCGAGACGAAGATCAAGTTCGCCATCCATGCGGCTGCTGCCGTCGATCACCGCGTTGAGCCGGACGACGGGCACGTTGATTGCCTCGGCAAGCTGCATTGCAGACAAACCGAGCGGCTCCATAAATTCAAGAGCCAGTAGCTGCCCGGCGTGCTCATTCTCGAGCCATTCGGGATTAGTCGTGATAGTCGACGACCTCGACATCATATGCGTCTCCATCTTCCCAGACGAAGCATATACGATATTGTTTGTTGATGGAAATTGAATGCTGACCGGCGCGGTCTTTGATGAGCGCGTGGAGGCGATTGCCGGGCAAATTGCGCAGATCGTCGAGTGACCCGGCGGCGTTGAGGAAAATCATCCGCCGACGCGCATGCTTCTGCATATCGACCGGGAACCGACGGCTCTGGTCGCCATTCCAGATGCGTTCGGTGTCGGCGGTGGCGAAGGTGCGGATCATAGCCCTGCTCTATCAAGAGCCTTCATTACGTTTTGGGGCAAGCGGTAAGTCCACTCGCCTTCGTCATCATCCCACTTCCAGTCCCATAGATTGAAGCCAGTTTCATAGCCATTTGTCGCCGAAACACGCCTACCTAGACCGCCTAATACTCCGCCAAGGCTGGTCGGAGAGCAGCTCAAGACCTTCTGGAGCTGTGACGAGAGTGTCCAGCTAGGGTGAGCCGTTTTTAATGCCTGTAAGAGCTTCTTTTGAGCGGCCGATAATGGTAGCCGCCGCAGGGTGCGATAGGCGAATGTTTCGGTTACGCCATTGTTTTCGGATGCTTCATCTGCAACGGACTCCTCGCCTAATGTCGCTGCGACCTGACTTGCTTTTACTTCCCTCCTAGATAGCAAATCGGCAAACCGCGCGACTTCCTCGGGCGTTCCTTCAATTTCAATACCGCTGATGATAGCACGCACGGGCTGCCTCCCTCTTGGACCAGCATCCCGTAGCACCGTCTAAAGCCTCAAGTCAACTTAATAGACTCTAAGAGAGGGTATGAGTGCCTACCCTTTCCACTTTTTCTGCGTCTTCCCGTATCGCGTTTTCCGCGTCCCGGGCTTGCCCTCATTCGAGCGCCCCATAATCGGGGCCGCCGACACCGCGACTCCCGGCAAGCCCAACTCCTCCGCCTCGAGCGAGCGGATTTCGTCGCGCAACCGGCCGGCTTCTTCGAATTCCAGATCGCCTGCGGCCTTGCGCATGCGTTTTTCGAGGTCTTCGATGTAACCGCGCAGGTTGTGGCCGACCATGTGCGGGCGGTCTTCGTCAATCGGCACCGTCACCTGATCGCGGTTCGAGAGGTGTGACAGGACATCCGAAATATTGCGCTTGATGGTCAGCGGGGTGATGTCATTGGCCGCGTTATATTCGAGCTGCTTTTCGCGCCGCCGGTCGGTTTCGCGCATCGCGCGTTCCATGCTGCCGGTCACGCGGTCGGCGTAGAGGATGACGCGCCCATCGACATTGCGTGCCGCCCGCCCAATCGTCTGGATCAGTGAGGTTTCGCTGCGCAGGAACCCTTCCTTGTCGGCATCCAAAATCGCGACGAGGCCGCATTCGGGAATGTCGAGTCCCTCGCGCAGCAGGTTGATGCCGATCAGCACGTCATAGACGCCCAGCCGCAGGTCGCGGATCAGCTCGATGCGCTCCAATGTCTCGACGTCGCTGTGCATGTAGCGGACCTTGATCCCCGCTTCGTGGAGATATTCGGTCAGATCCTCGGCCATGCGCTTGGTCAGCGTGGTGACCAAAGTGCGATAGCCTTGCGCGGTCACTTTGCGGATTTCGTTGATCACGTCGTCGACCTGATCCTCGACCGGCTTGATCTCGACCGGCGGGTCGATGAGGCCCGTCGGGCGGATGACCTGTTCAGCGAACACGCCGCCGGTCTGCTCCATTTCCCAAGGGCCGGGGGTGGCCGAGACGCAGACCGTCTGCGGGCGCATCGCGTCCCATTCGTTGAAACGTAAGGGGCGGTTGTCGATGGCGCTCGGCAAGCGGAAACCATATTCGGCCAGCGTCAGCTTGCGCCGGTGGTCGCCGCGCGACATGCCGTTGACCTGGCCGATGGTGACGTGACTTTCATCGACGAACAGCAGCGCATTTTCGGGGAGATATTCGAAGAGCGTCGGCGGCGGTTCGCCGGGGAGGCGACCGGTAAGGAAGCGGCTGTAATTCTCGATGCCCGCGCAGCTGCCGGTGGCGGCGATCATTTCGAGGTCGAAATTGGTGCGCTGTTCAAGGCGCTGCGCTTCGAGCAATTTGCCTTCAAGAACCAGTTCCTTGAGGCGTTCGGAAAGCTCGAATTTGATCGCTTCCATTGCCTGCTTCATCGTCGGGCCGGGCGTGACATAGTGCGAGTTTGCAAACACGCGGACATAATCGAGGCTTGCGGCTTTCTTGCCCGTCAGTGGATCGAACTCGACGATGCTCTCAATTTCATCGCCGAAGAAGCTGATCCGCCACGCCGAGTCTTCATAATGCGACGGAAAAATCTCGAGATTGCCGCCGCGCACACGGAAATTGCCACGCTGGAACGCGGCGTCATTGCGCTTGTATTGAAGCGCCACAAGCTTGCGGATGATCTCCGACTGGTCGGCGGCGGCGCCCTTCTTGAGGTCGAAAATCATCGCCGAGTAGGTTTCGACCGAACCGATCCCATACAAGCACGACACCGAAGCGACGATGATCACGTCATCGCGTTCAAGCAAAGATCGCGTCGCCGAATGGCGCATCCGGTCGATGCTTTCGTTGGTCGATGACTCCTTTTCGATGTAGGTGTCCGACCGCGCGACATAGGCCTCGGGCTGGTAATAATCATAATAGGAAACGAAATATTCGACCGCATTGTCGGGGAAGAACGATTTCATTTCGCCGTAAAGCTGCGCTGCCAAAATCTTGTTGGGTGCCAGGATCAGCGCGGGCCGCTGCAACTCCTCGATCACGCGCGCCATCGTGAAGGTCTTGCCAGAGCCTGTGACGCCCAAGAGCACCTGATTGCGCTCACCAGTCAGCGCAGTTTCGACGAGTTCAGCAATCGCGGTCGGCTGATCCCCGGCCGCGGTGTAGTCCGACACCACTTTGAATCGCTTTCCGCCTTCGGATTTCAACGGTCGGTCGGGCCGGTGCGGGACGAAGCTCTGGTCGGTTTCGGGTTCGGCAAGCGATGTGCGGATTTGAATGGCCATTGCCCTGATATAGAGCGACGGGAGCCGTGAGCAATCGTGCTGCCCACCTTATCACATAAGCCCGCCAAACCCCGCGCTTTTGCTATTCGCGCCCCGATCTCCTATAAGAGAATCGCTGAACGTCGCCTGCGACGGATACGGGTGCGCTTGTGTGCCCCTTTGTCCCACACTTGCTTCACGACGCCGGGATGATGTGTTTTGTGTCATGCCCGTCAAATATGGGCAAAGGATACCCAAATGATCACCGGAACAGTCAAATTTTTCAATGCCGACAAGGGCTATGGCTTCATCGCGCCTGAAGGCGGCGGTGGCGATGCGTTCGTTCACATTTCGGCTGTTGAACGTGCCGGCCTGCGCACGCTCGATAAGGATCAGCGCGTGACCTACGAACTCGAAACCGACAAGCGCGGCAAGACGTCGGCCGTCAATATTCAGGCTGCCTAAAATATACCGCCGGGCGGGTTCGCTCGCCCGGCATATTATCTTTGACATGAAAGCCCGCACTCTATGTCGACTCTTGAATTCTACCGCGGACAAATGATCAAGGCTCAGTCCGAAGCCGATGCTGCCGTGCTCGACAATGTTCGCGACCGTTGTTTGCGTGCCAAAGCGGCGTGGGCCGATATGGCCGACCGCATCGAACGCACGGACGCGATGCGCGCCGGACGCGCAGCGAGTATCGTTCCCGCCTAAACCACCTTCTGATGGACGACCGCGAGGCCGAGGTCGTGATACCAAACACGTGCACCTTCGCCGGGGTCTTCTGGCGCGGGGACCACGGCAAGCTGTCGGTTAACCTTTGACCGGTGATGCATCCGCGCGGTGTTTTCCTGACCGACGTAACAGCCCTTGGTGAAGCTCACGCCGTTAAGTTCACGAGCATTACATTCGAGCCACAGCGTTTTGTCCTGCCCCAGCTCGTTGGCTCCTTCGGTGACGCCGAGCGCCAGCCTGTGCGCGAGCCAGCCCTGTACCGCCTGGTCCGCCTGCTCCACCCAGCGTTGGCCCAGCGCCGCCATCCGCGGATCGGGCACACCGTTGTCGCCATCGGGCGACCAGTGGACCGAAAGGTCACTGCGTTCGATCGTGATCGCACGGCGCAAGCGATAGATCGACAGGCGGCGGATCAAGGCGTCGACTTGCGCCGCTTCGCAATCGATAAGCAGATCGTCCCCGTCAGCCCAAACAATAAAATCGAACAACGCCTTGCCCTGTGGTGTCAACAACCCCGCCCAGACCGGGAGGTCACCCGCCACATCGTTTGTCACAAGTCCTTGCAGAAACCCGCGCACGTCCTCTCCCGAGAGGCGGATGACAGCGCGGTCGATGAGGGTGGTTTTGGCCATCGGCTTTAGGTAGGGGCCAATACTACTAAAGTCACCCGTTCGCCCTGAGCTTGTCGAAGGGCTGTCCTTCTTTGACCGTGGGCTCAAAGAAGGACAGGGCTTCGACAAGCCCAGCCCGAACGGAATTGTGTTTGACCGACCGCATCACCATCCGCCGCCCCGACGACTGGCATGTGCACTTGCGCGACGGGGATATGCTGAAAGCAGTTGCGCCCTATACCGCGCGACAATTTGCCCGGGCGATTGTCATGCCCAACCTGTCGCCGCCGATAACCAGCGTCGCGGCCGCCGCAGTCTATCGCGATCGGATTATTGCGGCAGCACCCGGTTTGACGCCACTGATGACTGCTTATCTCACTGATGCCGCTGACCCCGCCGAACTGACACGCGGGCACAGCGAAGGCGTCTTCACTGCGGCCAAACTCTACCCTGCCCACGCAACCACGGGTTCGGCGCACGGCGTCACCGATGTCGCGAATCTTTATCCGGCGCTCGAAGCGATGCAGCGGATTGGCATGCCGCTCCTCGTCCACGGCGAAGTCACCAACCGCGACGTCGATGTGTTCGACCGCGAGGCCGTCTTCATCGACCGAACGCTCTCTGGCCTGGTCCGCGATTTTCCCGAACTGAAGATCGTGTTCGAACATATAACCACGGCTGATGCCGTTGCGTTCGTCGATGCCAGCGGTTTCCATGTCGCCGCCACAATCACGCCACAGCATCTGATCCTCAACCGCAACGCGATGTTCGACGGCGGCATCCGCCCGCATGCCTATTGCCTGCCCGTGATCAAGCGCGAGGTGCACCGGCTGGCTTTGCGCACCGCTGCCACTTCAGGCTCCTCAAAATATTTCCTCGGCACCGACAGCGCGCCGCATGTTGTTGCCGCCAAGGAAACGGCGTGCGGCTGCGCCGGCATTTTCAACGCTCCCTTTGCACTGGAAAGCTATGCGACGGTGTTCGACGAAGAAGGCGCGCTTGACAGGCTCGAAGGCTTCGCGTCCGAACACGGCCCGCGCTTTTATGGCCTACCGCTTAATGAGGGCACGGTGACACTCGAGCGTGCGGCGCAGCCCGTGCCCGATGCAATCGAAGGTGTTGTGCCCTTCCATGCGGGCGAGACATTAGGCTGGCGGTTCAGCGTTTAACGAACCGCGCTTCGTACCCGCTTGCATTCAGGATCGCCGCCGGATTTTTCGCTTCGATCAAATCATTCATCGCTGCGCGTTTGTCCTTGGCTTGTGCGACATAGGCTGCCGCAATCTGCATCCCAACCCAATAACCCGCTTCGAATGGCCAGCCTTCGGGTGCCCTTCCATAATTGTAAAACCATCGGCCCGCCGCTGCTCCTTGCGCAGGCTGCTTCGAGAAATCATCGGACGTGCGCGCAAGCAGTGTGGCACGATCCTTTTGAAAATCGGCCCAGACTTTTGCTTCCTGCGCTCGCGCCCAAGCGTCTCGTGCCGGGTTGGGCTGCGCGCCGGTGACCAGCGACGCGAGGTAATCGGGCGTCCCTTCGAAAATGGCCATGAACAACAGCCAGTCCTTCATCTGCGCCGACGCGGGCGCGCGTTGCCAGGAATGCACTGTTTCATGCGCAAACAACCCGCGCAGTGCGGCGCGGAATTGGTCGGGCGTCGTCCCCTTGCCGCACGAGACTTCCAGACCAATGACTTGCGCGGCGGACGTCGCATAGCCACCCGACGTGCCCGCGCCGAAAACGACGTAAACTTGTGGCAAGGGCCGGTCCGGTAACAAGCCGCGATACGCAAGATACGTTGCGCGCAACTCCCCGTTCATCGACGCGACAAGCGGCAGGCAGGTTTCGATGGCATAGCGGTAGTTCTCGGCTTGTGCCGCCACCGCCGCCGCAAGCGTTGCCGCATTTTCGATGCGATTGGGCGTGAAGATGGCGACGCCGTCACCAGCGCCGTCCAGATAGCGTTTTTGAATTTGCTCGGTGGTCGGTTTGCCCCCGGTTTCCCGAAACAGTATCGCAAAGCGATTTGCATCGCTCTGATCAATTTGCGCGGTCAGCGGGTCGCCGGGGGCCGCAACTGCAAATGGCGAAACCGCTAAAGCGGCGGCAATCAGAGCAAGACGCATGCTTCAACGATACCAGACAGCAACTGGCTTTCAACCCGTCAGAACGGCAACCAGCGGCTTTTTTCGCTGAACTTCATATAACCGATGTTTGCCCCGAGACGAACGCCAACACCAAGCCGGATCGGGATCAAGACGACATCGCCGCGCCGCAAATATGTCGCTGAAAAACCCCCAACGAAATAGGCGCGCCCCTCCACCTGAGGAAAGCGCTTGTAGAGGTCTTGGCTGTCATAAAGATTATAGACCAACGTGAAGACCTTGGTTGCATCGCCGCCAACATCGAAGCCAATCGACGGACCCGTCCAGTAAGCGGCCCGCTGACCCTCCACAGTGTGGCACATCGTGCCCGATCCATAGCGCAAACCAACAACGAACGCGCCCGACGCTTCGCGACCCGCGATATAGGCATTGGGTTCACCCTGATCCTTCAGGACTTTTTCCATGATGCCCGCGAGGCCTGCCGCCCCTTTGCCAAAAACACCTTCTGCTGCGCCGATCAGGTCATCACGTTGATAAGTCGTCGGTGCCTTCGTGGCGTCAATTGATGCTTGGACATTGCGCGGTGCACATGGCCCGGTAACCGTCGAATTCGTTGCAACTTGCGGCACGGGCTCGACAGGCGGGGTGCCGGTCGTCGTGGTGTCGACAGGCGGGGCGGTTGGCGGTGCCATCGGCGTTTGCGTCGCATAACCGCGTTCACCCGGCAGTGGCGCGACATCGGCTTGGGCAGCAGCTTCATTCGGATCGACTGACCGGATTTGCGCGAGTGCTGGTGCTGCAGCCACCACAAATAAAGCAGCAAGGCTTACAAAGAATTTCGTGCGCATATCGGTTCACCTTCGGAAACGCTCAGTTCGTCGCCGCTTATGCGCGCCCTAGCTGTCGGCGCAATGAACCGCGCGGCGACACGAGTCGATTTCGCGCCAGACCGTAAAAATTTGCCGCCTCTTATAAATTTGGTTCCCAGTTGAACCTGTTGCGTGCTCTCGTTATAGGCCTGCGCTTCGCCGCCAAGTCCGGAGACGTGGGTGAGTGGCTGAAACCAACGGTTTGCTAAACCGTCGTGGCGAGTAATCGCCACCGCGAGTTCGAATCTCGCCGTCTCCGCCAGCTTTTGATGAAGGCACTTCCTTGCACGGCTGGATCATTCTCGACAAGCCGCTCGGCATGGGGTCCACGCAAGGTGTCGGCGCCGTCAAGCGGGCGCTGCGCGAAGGGGGCTATGCCAAGGTCAAGGTGGGGCATGGCGGGACCCTCGATCCGCTGGCGACAGGGGTGCTGCCGATAGCACTGGGCGAGGCAACCAAACTCGCAGGGCGGATGCTCGATAGTGACAAGGTTTATGAATTCACGATCGGGTTCGGCGCGGAGACGGACACGCTGGACCTTGAGGGGAAGGTGGTTGCCGAGAGTGACGTGCGGCCAACTTTGGCCGAAGTCGAGGCGGTGTTGCCCCAATTCACGGGGCCGATTGATCAAGTGCCCCCCGCTTATTCCGCGCTGAAAGTGGATGGCGCGAGAGCTTATGATCTGGCGCGCAAAGGTGAGACTGTCGTGCTGGCCACACGGGCAATTACCGTCCATTCGTTGGACGCGAGCAAGAACCACCCCCAGCCCCTCCAGCAAGGGCTGGAGGGGAGCCTCGGTGCACTCACTTCGCCCCTCCACGCCTTCGTGGAGGGGCCGGGGGTGGCCCCTTCGTCCGTTACTTTGACCGCCAATGTCTCCAAAGGCACCTATATACGCAGCCTCGCCCGCGACATTGCCTATGCGCTGGGCACTGTCGGCCATGTCACCATGCTTCGCCGCACAAAGGCCGGGCCGTTCACGCTGCCCCAAGCGATTTCGCTGGACTTCCTCTTCGAAAAGTCTAAGGCGCAGCGCCTTGAAGACATATGCCTGCCCTTGACGGCGGGGCTGGACGACATCCCGGCTCTACCCGTCACCTCCGATCAGGCAGGGCTGCTCCGTCAGGGGCGGGTCTTGGTCGGGATTGCCGTACACGACGGTCTTAACCTTGCGAAAGACGGCGAAACGCCCGTCGCGCTGGTTGAGGCCATCGCCGGAGAAATTCGGGTCGTGCGCGGTTTCAACCTGTAGCCCGATGTCGTGAAAGAAAAATATGACGATTACCGCTGAACGTAAAACCGAAGTCATTGCCGAATATGCACAGGGCGCAAACGACACCGGATCGCCTGAAGTGCAAGTCGCGATCATCACGACGCGCATCCTCAACCTCACCGAGCATTTCAAGACGCACAAGAAGGACAACCATTCGCGTCGCGGCCTGCTCATGCTGGTCAACAAGCGTCGTACGCTGCTCGATTATCTGAAGCGCGAAGACGTTGGCCGTTACACCGATCTCATTTCGAAGCTTGGTCTTCGCAAGTGACCGAGCGGGCATAGCCCGCGAAGAGTCATCCCCGCGAAGGCGGGGATCCAGTCTGGGCTCCCGCCTTCGCGGGAGAACAGCATAAGAAAGTCCCGCAATCCAGCGGGGCGCATAGGGCCATCAGCGCCCGCACCGCTCGCAGACCGGATGTCTGCCTTATTGGCCCCCGCAGCATGTGGCTCGCGGGTCTGAAGGAAATTAAATGTTCAACATGAAAACAGTCGAAATCGAGTGGGGCGGACAAACCCTCAAGCTCGAAACGGG
>JANOVZ010000021.1:0-106309 GCA_031417655.1 Sphingomonas sp.
ACGCCCAAAGCCAAGATTACATATGAAGCTGCCGTTGCGCTGTCGCAGCATGGCACGGTGGCACCCGTCACCATTCACCACCGCACCGATTTTGCCGCTTCAATGATTGACGGTCGCACGGTGATGGAATGCGATCCCAAGGGTCGGTCAGCCAACGAAATCCGAGAGCTTTGGGACTATGTCTCGGATCGGCTTGAAAAGAATTTCCGCCGCACTGTCTTTTCAGCGCCCGGCGCATCGTCGCCTGTTGCGGCCCAGCGTCCTGGGGCTAGTGGCTTTGGCCGCCGTGTGGTTGGGCAGTGAGGGGCATAATGATGTCAGAACCAAAGCCTCTCGCATCGCTTTCGTCGGGTCTTCTTGCGCGCAAGGGGCAGGCTAAACCTGCTATGCGACCGCAAGGGTTCGCCGGTTTCGGCATGGCTTCGGCAACGGCGGCGCATGATGATCTTGGCTGGAACGATATGGGTATCGAACAGATGCAGCCCTCGGCTGATATTGTGCCGATCCATTCGGCCATCGAAACCGAAGCGGTTGCGCCCGCCGTCGTCCATCGCCAGCAGGAAGACATCGCCCGCGAACTTGCCCCTGCAAAGCGCAATCTTGTCAGGGCAGCACCGGGTTCGAAAGGCAAGGCGGCATTTACGCTTCGCCTTGACCCCGAACGGCACCTGCAATTGCGGCTTGTCTGCGCGGTTCAGCACCGTTCGGCACAGCACGTTGTGATTGCCGCACTCGATGCCTTTCTATCGACCCAATCCGACACAGCGACCTTCGCTGCGTCAAAATCCGCCTCCAAGCGCTGAAGGAACCGACGATGATTTCGACCCGCTTCGTCAAGCTCGCTGTCTCTGGCCTCGCACTCGGCATGTCGCTGACCGGCGGGCATCCGGTGACATCGACCAAATCTGCCACATCACCCGAAGCCAAGCAGCTCGAGGTGGCGGCGGCGGCCGCCGCCAAGGCATCTGTTGCGCTTGCCGGACAGAAGTGGCGCAGCGCCGTCATGTCGGCAGAAACGGCAGTGGAATATGCGCCGCGCGATGCCAGCTATCGCATGTTGCTGGGTCAGGCTTACCTGAGCGCGGGACGTTTTGCTTCGGCTGAGACCAGTTTTGCGGATGCATTGACATTGACACCCGACAATGGTCGCGCCGGGCTCAATCTTGCGTTGACGCAGATTGCCCAGGGCAAGCGCGATGCGGCACTTTCGACGCTGGCCGATTATCGCGGCAAACTTGCAGCGGCTGATTACGGCCTTGCCGTTGCTTTGTCGGGCGATATCGATTCGGCGGTTCGCACGCTCGAAACGGCAATCCGCGACGATGGTGCTGATGCCAAGACCCGTCAAAATCTTGCCCTTGCCTATGCAATGGCAGGCAAATGGGCCAATGCCCGTGTTATGGCGGGGCAGGATCTGTCACCTGCCGAAGTCGATGCGCGCCTCACCCAATGGGCGAGCTTTGTTCGTCCGGGATCGAGCTATGATCAGGTTGCGTCGTTGCTCGGCGTCCAGCCGGCTCAGGATGCCGGTCAGCCAACACGTCTCGCGCTGAATGGGTTCGTTGCCGACACAGCAGTTGCAGCAGCGGAACCGGTTGAAACGCCAATGGGTGCGCCCGTGTTGGCGCGACTTCCCGCGTCGCAGACCGCCGTTGTTGTCGATCAATCGGTGGCTGCGTTTGAAACAGTAGCGTCAGTGCCAACGCCTGCCGCAATTGTCATGGGTGAGCGCCGAGAAGTTGTTCAGCCGATCCCTGATTATGTTAGGCCCGAACCTGTTATCCGTGCAGCGACCAACGCCGTCAAACAGGTAATCGTGCCCCGCGCAAAGCCCGCACCAGCGATCACCGGCGCCGTTGTTCAGCCCAAATCACCGCGCCGCGTCGAGGCTGGAAAATTTGTCGTCCAGCTCGGCGCCTTCGAAAATGCAGCTGTGTCGCGCAACAGCTGGTCACGCCTTGCGCCGCGTTATGGTCTGACAGCATTTGATCCGGCGAACAGCGTTGCCAAAATTGGTGGCGCGAGCTTTGTCCGGCTTTCGGTCGGTGGTTTTGTAACCCGTGCCGAAGCAAATGGCGTTTGTACCCGCGTCCGCAATGCGGGCGGATCATGTTTTGTGCGTGGTCTGCTCGGCGATGCACCGGCGCAGTGGGTTCAGCGCGGCATGCCCAAATATGCCAAGCCAATCCGCGTGGCTTCGCGCTAACTTATCGTTCTTCCGCCTTTGATCGTTCGCAAGACTTTCCCTTGAACGGGGAGACCGTCGAACGGTGTATTGCCTGCGCCCGATGCAAAAGCTGGGCCCCGGATTTGCCACGGTTTGCTTTTGTCGAAAATGCAGAGGTCAGCGGGACCGCCGACCCTTAACGACCCGGCATCAACGCCGATGATCCGCGCCGGATTGGTCGCGGTAAGTTCGACCAGCCGATCCATGCTGATCGTGCCATCACGGACGAAGCCTAATCCAAGCGTCAGCAGCGTTTCGGCACCCGCCATGCCGGGCGCCGCTTCAGCGAACGGCAGGCGCTTTGCTTCGGGGCCGCGTGGGTCATGCCCCGAGCACAGGACATCAATTGTGCCATCTGCCAACGCTTCGAGGCAGGCTTGACGGTCGTCCTCGCTTCGGAGTGGCGGCGATAGGCGCGCAAAAGTGCGGAAGTCGCTGACCGCTATGTCTGAGAGCAGCAGATGCGCGGGGGTAATGCCGCAGGTGACGGGAAGCCCCCGCGATTTGGCGCGGCGAATGCTCTCGAAACCGGCGCGCGTGGTCACTTGGCGGAAGTGGATTGCGGCACCCGTATCTTCGGCCAGCATGATGTCGCGCGCGATGGCAATGGCTTCGGAAAAGGCGGGGGCAGCGGAAAGGCCGTGGCGCGTCGCGGTTTCGCCCGATGTCGCAACGGCGTGGCGTGTGAGGCCGCCGTCTTCGGCATGCGCGATAACGGTCATCCCAAGCGATCCCGCATAAGCGAGCACGCGGTGCATGACGCCCGAATCCCCGATCCAGTGGCGGCCCGTTGCGACGGCTTTTGCGCCCGCTTTGCGCATCAGGGCATATTCGGCGAGGTCGGTCCCGCCAAGGCCGCGCGTGGCGGCAGCGATGGGGTGGACCCAGAGGTGCGGCTTGGCGGCGAGCGCGGCGCGCTGGACAAGGCCGGGATCGTCAAGCGGCGGCGATTGGTCGGGCATCAACGCGATACGGGTAATGCCGCCTGCTGCAAAGGCGCGTCGTTCGACCGCAAACACGCCGAGGTCGATCAGACCGGGCGCGACGATAAGGCCGGTGGCGTCGACAACATCGTCAACATTTCGCACATCAATGTCGGCAAGGGCAGCGATGGTGTCACCGTCGATGAGGACGTCGAGGCTGCCGCCGGTGATGGCGATGCGGGTCATTGGCGCTGTCCCCAAGTCAGGACATCAAGGCAGGCCATGCGGACAGCCACACCCATTTCGACTTGTTCTGCGATGAGAGAACGTTCGGATAAGTCCGCAATATTACTGGATATTTCGACACCACGATTTATCGGGCCGGGGTGCATGACGACGGCATCAGAATCTGCGAGCGCAAGGCGGTCCTCGGTCAAGCCATAGAGCATGTGATACTCGCGGGTCGAGGGAATGAAGGCGCCGTCCATCCGTTCATTCTGGAGGCGTAGCATCATGACAACGTCGGCACCGGCGATTCCAGCGTCCATGTCCGTAAAGGGCGTAACGCCCATGCGTTCGATGTCGCGCGGCATCAGTGTGGCAGGCGCGACAACGCGGACGTCGGCCGCAAGTGCAGTCAGCGCAAGAATATTCGACCGCGCGACGCGGCTGTGCAGAACATCACCACAGATCGCGACGCGCACGTTGGCGATTTTCCCGAAATGGCGGCGGATGGTGAGCGCGTCTAGAAGTGCCTGCGTCGGATGCTCGTGAGCACCGTCGCCCGCGTTGAGAACCGGACAGTCGACTTTGTCGGCGATCAGCGCGACCGCGCCCGACGAAGCGTGGCGGATAACAATGACGTCGGCGCGCATGGCGTTCAATGTGATCGCGGTGTCGATCAGCGTCTCGCCCTTCTTCACGCTCGATTGTGCGGCGTGCATGTTGACGACATCGGCACCGAGGCGTTTGCCGGCAATCTCGAAACTAAGCAGCGTGCGGGTGGAATTTTCAAAGAATGCGTTGATCTGCGTCAGCCCATCAAGGCGATGGTCCGATTTGCCGTGGGTGCGGTTGTGCGTCACCCACTGATCGGCTTCGTCGAGCAAAAACGAAATCTCATGCGGTTGCAGGCCCGCGATACCGATAAGGTCGCGATGGGGAAACGCCGATGTCATTAAAGGGGTCGCTTAGGCGGCGCTGGCGAGCCGGTCAATTGCGCCTTGCAGAATGTAGGCGGCGGCGGCGCAATCGACGCGGACGGCGCGTTTGGCGCGGGTGATGTCGGCTTCGATCATCTGGCGCTCGACGGCAGCAGTGGACCAGCGTTCGTCCCAAAGAAGAATGGGCAAACCGAGCACTTCAAGATTGCGGGCAAAGGCGCGGGTGGACTGCGTGCGCGGTGATTCGCTGCCATCGAGGTTGAGCGGAAGGCCGATCACGATACCCTTGACGCTTTCACGGGCGATCAGCGCTTCGATGGCGGATTTGTCGGCCGTGAATTTGGCGCGGGTGATGAGCGTAGCCGGGCTGGCAATGGTCCAGTGGGCATCGCAGAGCGCCGTGCCGATGGTTTTGGTGCCGACGTCAAGCGCGATGAGGCGACCGCGCTGGGGGAGGGCGGTGATGAAGGTGGTGGGGTCAGCGGTGGTCATGTCATCGTTTTCCCGACGCCACCGTGCTCCTGCGAAGGCAGGAGCTCTGGTCAATTGAGGACTTCATTCGTCAAAAGCTCCTGCTTTCGCAGGAGCACGGGTTTTTTTCCGTTCAAACGTCGCCAGCCGCCGCCCCGCGTCTGCCCGAATATTTGACCAGAACAGGCTGTAGTCGAAGACGTGATAGTTGTTGCCGGGAAGGACGTAGGCGCTGATCCCCTTTGGCGGGCCGCCGATCAGGAGGAAACCCTTGTCGTCGCATCGGGCGGGGATGGTGCCGCTTTCCAACGCGGCCGTTTTCAGGTCGATGCTGGGGATCGTCGCGCCGAGGTTGGCCGATGCATTTGCCGTGGTGTCGGGAATGCCGGTCAGTGGATTGGTGCAGAGCATTTTCGTGGCGCGCCGAGATTTGCCGTTGAAGCCAATGGTGTTGTCATAAACGGCGCTGACCTGTGTGGCGTCGGCGGGTTCGGCGAAGCTCTGCCAGCTGAGGATACAGCCGCTTTGCTTTGCGGTGGTGCAGGCGGGGAGGCCAAGCGCGGGCAAGTCGGTTTCAACGGAGACCGGCCAGCCAATGATGTAAGCGGCGGCAATGCGCTTCGCGACGGGTTGCCCGGCAATGCGTTCGCGCAGTAGACGCAGGAGGTGGACGCTGCCCTGACTATGGCCAGCGACGATGATCGGGCGGTCGGGCGGAATGCTCCCGACAAAGGCGTCCCACGCCGTTTGGACATCAGCGTAGGCAGCGTTGAGCGCTTTTTGTGCTTCGGGCTGGGTGGTCAAGAATGCGCCGAAGTTTGCTTGGCGATAACGCGGTGCCCAGATGTCACCGGCGTTGTTAAACGGGCTGGCTTGGCCTTGGACAAAGAGTTTGGCGCGGTCGTTGGTAACCGCGTCGTCGAGCGCGGCATTCCATGACCGGGGCAGCGGCTGAATGAAACTGGTTGGATGAATGAAGAAGATGGCAGCATTGTCTTTTGGCGCGATGTCTTTGAATGTCGGCGGGATCCACAGGGCAGGATTGCCGGGAATGTCGGGGCGGGCGATCCACATTTTTTTGTCGGCATAAGCGTTTGTCGCGACTTTTTCTTGCGCGACGAAATCAACCGATGGCACGAGCGAGGCGCGGAGCAGGCGTTCGCTGAATAGCGACCAGGTAATCCCTGCGACGAGGATGAGGGCGATAATAACCGCAATAATGATCAGAAACTTGCGCGCCAATATTCTACCTTGCTTCAATCAAAACCGTTTGGGCTGAGCTTGTCGAAGCCTTGTCCTTCCCAACGCCGAGCGCAATAGAAAGTGCAGCCCTTCGACAGGCTCAGGGCGAACGGAAAATGCTTTGTTCCGCAAGGAATTTTCTCTAACGGCATCGATCATGTCCGTCGATAGCGCCACCGTCAGGAAAATCGCATCGCTCGCCCGCATTGCCGTGACCGACGGCGAGGTGGACGCGATGGTGCCAGAACTCAACAATATCCTTGGCTGGATCGAACAGCTCGGTGAAGTCGACGTGACGGGGGTCGAGCCGATGACGGCAGTGATCCCCAATGTGCTGCGGCTGCGCGACGATGTGGTGACGGATGGTGGCATTCGTGAGAAGGTTTTGGCGAATGCACCCGCCGCCGAGCATGGGTTCTTTGGCGTGCCGAAGGTGATTGAATAGTGGCCGCTTTGACTGATCTGGGCATTGCCGCCATTCGCGATGGCGTGCGCGATGGTGACTTTTCCGCGCGTGAGGTGGCGACAGCGTTTGTCGACGTGGTTGCGGGCGCGAAGGCCCTCAACGCGTTTCTGGTCGAGACACCTGAGCATGCGCTGGCGGCGGCTGACAGGGCGGATGCGGACCGGGTGGCAGGGACGCTGAAACCGATGTCGGGCGTGCCGATTGGCATGAAGGATTTGTTCTGCACGCAAGGCGTCGAAGCGACGGCGGGGAGTTTGATCCTCGGCGGGTTTAAACCGCAATATGAATCGACTGTTTCGAGCAATTTGTGGGCGGCGGGCGCGGGAATGCTCGGCAAGCTCAATATGGACCAGTTCGCGATGGGATCGTCGAATGAGACGTCTGCATTCGGCAATGTGATTTCGCCGTGGCGGACGCCGGGGAGCAACCGCGATCTTGTGCCGGGTGGATCGTCGGGCGGGTCGTCGGCAGCGGTATCGGCGCGGCTGTGCCCCGGGGCGACGGGAACCGATACGGGCGGTTCGATCCGTCAACCTGCCGCATTTACGGGCATTTCGGGGATCAAGCCGACCTATGGCCGCTGCTCGCGCTGGGGCGTTGTCGCGTTTGCGTCGTCGCTTGATCAGGCGGGGGCAATGGCGCGCGATGTGCGCGATTGCGCAATCATGCTGGGCGCGATGGCGGGGTTTGATCCGAAGGATTCGACGTCGCTCGATTTGCCCGTGCCGAACTGGGATGCGGGATTATCAAGCGATCTGCGCGGGAAGCGTGTTGGTATTCCTAGGGAATATCGGGTGGACAACATGCCGCCAGAAATCGATGCCTTGTGGGAGCATGGCATATCGTGGCTGAAGGATGCGGGCGCAGACGTGGTCGAGGTGTCGCTGCCGCACACGAAATATGCGTTGCCCGCTTATTACATTATCGCACCCGCCGAAGCGTCGTCGAACCTCGCGCGTTATGATGGCGTGCGTTATGGGTTGCGCGACCTGCCAGAAGGAGCGGGGTTGCAGGATATGTATGCCGCGACGCGTGCCGCCGGGTTCGGAGCCGAGGTCAAGCGCCGGATCATGATTGGCACTTATGTTTTAAGTGCGGGATTTTACGATGCGTATTTTACACAGGCATCGAAAGTGCGCTCGCTGATCGCGCGCGATTTTGACCGGGCGTGGGAAAGCTGCGACCTGCTCCTCACGCCGACCACGCCAAGCGCTGCGTTTTCGCCCGGTGAACAGTCAGACAACCCCATCGCGATGTATCTCAACGATGTCTTCACGGTGCCGTCATCAATGGCGGGACTGCCCGCGATGTCGGTGCCAGGTGGGCTGGACAGCGCCGGATTGCCGCTGGGCTTGCAGGTGATCGGCAAGGCGCTCGATGAACAGGGAGTGCTCAATGCTTGTCTGGCCATCGAGGACCGCGCCGGATTTGTGGCGCGACCGGAGGTGTGGTGGTGAGCAATTTCCGCATCAAAGGCGCAACCGGCGATTGGGAAGTCGTTATCGGCCTCGAAGTCCATGCGCAGATTACGTCGCAGGCCAAGCTGTTTTCGGGCGCTGCGACCGAATTCGGGGCGGAGCCCAATGCGCAGGTGTCGCTGGTCGATGCCGCGATGCCGGGGATGTTGCCTGTCCTCAACGGTGAATGCGTGAAGCAGGCGGTGCGGACGGGCCTGGCGATCGATGCCGAAATCCATCGCTGGAGCCGGTTCGACCGCAAAAATTATTTCTATGCCGATTTGCCACAGGGATATCAGATTTCGCAGCTTTATCATCCGATTGTCGGCGAAGGTTCGCTGACGGTGGAAACCGATGAAGGTGAAAAAGTCATCGGTGTCGAGCGCATCCATATCGAACAGGATGCCGGCAAGCTGATGCACGACCAGCATCCGACAATGTCCTATGTCGACCTCAACCGATGCGGCGTCGCGCTGATGGAGATCGTATCGAAGCCCGACATGCGCTCGCCTGCGGAAGCCGGGGCTTATGTGAAGAAGTTGCGCGCGATCCTGCGTTATGTGGGCTCGTGCGACGGCAATATGGAACAGGGATCGATGCGCGCCGACGTGAACGTCAGTGTGCGCAAGCCGGGCGAAGAATTCGGTACACGGACCGAGACCAAGAATGTGAATTCGGTTCGCTTCATTCAGGCCGTTGTCGAATATGAGGCCAAGCGGCAGGTGTCGGTCATCGAAGATGGCGGGACGATTGTTCAGGAAACGCGGCTGTGGGATCCCGACAAGAATGTGACGCGGTCGATGCGGTCGAAGGAAGATGCGCATGACTATCGTTATTTTCCCGATCCTGACCTGCTGCCGCTGGTGCTGACCGAGGAATTTGTTGAGGAATGCAAGGCGAGCCTGCCCGAACTCCCCGACGCAAAGCGGGCGCGCTTTGTCGATACGCTCGGGATTACGCCCTATAATGCTGACGTCATAACGTCGGATGTTGAGACGGCGCGCTGGTTCGAGGCGTTGCTGGCGGAAGGGGTGGAGGCGAAGACAGGCGCAAACTGGCTGACGTCCGAGTTTTTCGGCGCGCTGAACCGACTGGGCAAGGACATCGCCGACAGCCCAGTGTCGCCAGCAGGCGCGGCGGAGTTGCTGAAATTGGTGGCCGACGGCACGATTTCGGGGAGCCTCGCCAAGCAGGTCTTCGAAAAAATGCTTGAAACCGGCGACAACGCGGGTGCGATTGTCGAACGCGAAGGCCTGAAACAGACCAGTGATACCGGCGCAATCGATGCGGTGATTGCAGATGTGTTGACCGCCAATGCCGACAAGGTTGCGCAGTATAAGGACGGGAAGGAAGCGCTGTTCGGGTTTTTTGTGGGGCAGACGATGAAAGCGATGGCCGGCAAGGCCAATCCGCAGGTGGTCAATGAGCTGTTGAAGAAGGCGCTTACTTGACCTGCTAGCTGTAAAGCGAGAAGTCTGCAGCTGTTCAAAAATTGATTCGCTTTGGGGGCGTTTATGAAGAAGTCGGGTTTCAAGATGGCTGTCGTTGCATTCGCAGTGACGACAACTACCCAGTGTTATGCAGCTAGTCATAAGCTCGATTTCACAGCAACTGGCGAACAGCGCTCTCGGATGGACTCTGGTTTAGAGGCCGTTGAAAGCAACCTCGAAAAAAGCTCGGTTAAAGTCGTGGAGATTGATGGGCGCGTAGGTAAGCGCGGTTTTGTTGGTTTATTTGTCTACAATGCCAGCGACAAGCCTTTCAGCTTTGGTCCGGAAAATGTCCGTGCTGAACTGACAGATGGCACCTCGGTAGCTATTGTTGGATACGACAAACTACTCAAAGAGGAAAAAAATCGTCAGATGTGGGCGGCTATTGCCACGGGCTTGTCAGCTGCTTCAAATTCTCTAGCGGCTGCGAATGCGGGTACGACTTATGGATATGTTGGGCGGACGCCCGTATCAATTTACAGTCCGACTTCTGCCTATGTTGCACAGTCTTTGGCAAATCGGGAGAATGACGCGCGGTTTGCGACATTGGCTGCAAACGGTGCTGCTTCGATGGAAGCCCTTTCGGTGAATATTCGTACGACTACTGTCGATCCGGGATCGAGTTTTGGTGGTGGTGTCGTGTTTGAGTTGCCCAAACAAGCACGGTCGCAGAAAACTGACGTGCCAATCCGATTCATTATTATGCTTGGGTCAGACGAACATATTTTGCAGGGATTGATCAAACGGTCCAAATAGTTGCCGTCGCTATACATTTTGCTGACAGCCATGGATTTGTCTTCGCAGTCGTCGATATCCACATATTCTATTGCCGCCATCGAATATCTGCCCACGCCGCTAGAACAAGTGGGCAAGGTGCAGGCAGGATTGCTGTGCCTGCCCAAAGGAAAGCTGCGGTGGCGCGATGTGGCACGGCCTGAGCAACCGGCGCTTGTCAGGCGGGTGGAAACGGCGCTGGGCGCGGGTGGAATGGCGGTCGCACCGCAACCTGATCCGCTTTACGGCGACCCACCGCCAGAGACACAATATCGGCTTCGTGTGCGTATCGAAGCCGTGTCATTCAAAATATGCACGGCAGGCGATGTGTTTTTCATCGGCAAGGTGGGGCGCGCGCCTTATACGCAGGGCAGCATTACAGTGCGCTGGGAAACATTTGATCGCGTTGCGCGGGTGCGCATCAATGACCATCGTTTCGTGATTCCTGTGGCTGATCGTGCGGCAGATGCCCGAACCGCGAGCCATGTGCTGAATGACGCAATCGTTGAAAGTGCGGTGCGCTATGCTGCCAGCCGAAAGACTGCCGACTAAACCTTGCCCTTCGCAGCGGCGCTGGTATAGGCCGCCGCTTGCTGAACACGACAAGCGGGCGTGGCGGAATTGGTAGACGCGCTGGTTTTAGGTACCAGTATCGCAAGATGTGGGGGTTCGAGTCCCTTCGCCCGCACCAATTCTGACGCCCCGAAGACTTTTTTTTGAGTGAAGAGAAACCATGCAGATTGCCGAAACGCTGAACGAAGGCCTCAAGCGCGCCTACACGCTGACCATCACCGCAAAGGATATCGAGTCGCGCATTGAGGGCGAGGTCAAGAAGCTCGCGCCACAGATGAAAATGCCCGGCTTTCGCCCCGGCAAGGTGCCCGCAAATCTTGTCCGCAAAATGCACGGTCCGCAGCTGTTTCAGGAAGCGCTGAACACGTCGATTCAGGACGGCGTGCAGAAGATGATGGCGGATCACAAACTGCGCCCCGCGATGCAGCCTTCAGTCGAGCTCAACGAAGGATATGCGCAGGGCAAGGACGCTGAGATCAAGATCGCGCTCGAAGTGTTGCCCGATGTGCCTGCGCCGCAGATTGAGGGGATCAAGCTCGAGCGCCTGACAGCCGAGATCGACGAAACGGCAATCGATGCGCAGATTGCGATGTTCCTCGGCCAGCAGAAGTCGTTCGACGATGCGCCGAAGGAGCACAAAGCCGTAGCAGGTGATCTCGTGATTATGGATTACCTCGGCAAGGTCGACGGTGAGCCGTTCGATGGCGGCAAGGGCGAAGGCATGTCGGTTGAAATCGGCACGGGCCGTTTGATCCCTGGGTTCGAAGACCAGTTGATCGGCGTCAAAGCCAATGACGAAAAGCAGATCAAGGTGACGTTTCCCGAAGATTACAATGTTGCGTATTTGAAGGGGAAGCCTGCGACATTTGACCTTGTGATCAACGAAGTCCGCGTGCCTAAGACTGGCGTTGCCGATGATGATTTTGCAAAAACACTCGGGTTGGAAAGCCTCGAGCAACTGCGCGGTTTAATCAAGGGGCAGATTGAGCAGGAGCATAATGGCCTGACGCGCACGCACCTGAAGCGCAAGTTGCTCGACCATCTGGCGGCCGCGCATGATTTCCCGGTACCGCCATCGATGGTCGACGCCGAGTTCAATCAGATCTGGGCACAGCTCGAACAGGAAGCAGCGAAAGAAGATGATCCCAAGGCCGCGCTGGCTGAGATGGAAAGCGACAAGGCCGATTATCGCAGCATCGCCGAACGTCGCGTGCGTCTTGGTTTGCTGCTGTCCGAAATCGGGCAGGGCAACGGCATCGACATCACACAAGCCGAAATGAACCGTCTCGTCCAGCAAGCGGCTGCGCAATATGATCCGAAGGATCGCGAGCGCTTTGTGCAATATGTTCAGAATGAGCCGATGGCCGCTGCCCAGCTGCGCGCGCCGCTGTATGAAGACAAGGTTGTCGACTTTTTGTTTTCAAAGGCCGAGATTACGGATCGCACAGTGCCTAAGGCAGAGCTCGAAGCGGCGATCGAGGAAGAAGAGGGCCATGTGCATGGGCCGGATTGTGGCCATGATCACGAGCATGATGTGAAGCCTGCGAAGGCCAAAAAAGCGACGGTGAAGAAGGTCGAGCCTGACGCTAAGCCTGTGGCAGCAAAAAAGGCTCCGGCCAAGAAGGCCGAAGTTGAAGCGCCTGCCGCGGTTGCTGCAAAAAGGCCGGCCGCGAAAAAGAAAGCTGGCTGAGGCAATTTTGGACCGGGCTCCAAAGCGGGAGCGGCTGGACTGGGTCGATACAGCGCGGGGCCTGGGGATCATTCTTGTGGTCTATGGTCACGCCCTTCGCGGCCATGTGACCAGCGGAGCTTATGATACGGCCTGGCACGCCGACGTGCAGGACGCGGTAATCTATTCGTTCCACATGCCGTTGTTCTTTTTTCTCGCCGGGCTGTTCGTGCAGCAATCGCTGGCGAAGGGTGCAGTTGTATTCCTTCGCGAGAAGCTGATTTCGCTGGTCTATCCCTATTTTCTGTGGAGCGCGATATCCGTCGGCCTCGCAGTGCTTGCGGCGGGCGCCGTCAACAATGCCATGAGCAGTGGCGCGATCCTCAGGCTGTGGCAAACACCGGTTTATCAATATTGGTTTTTGTATGCACTGGTCATTATCCAAATGCTTGCACTCGTTTCGCGAGCGGACTGGCGGATAACAGCTGTTTTATGTTTCATCAGTGCAGTCGGGCTCGGCACGGGCGGCCTCGGCATGATCTCGATTGCGATCAGCTTTTATGTGTATTTCGGACTCGGCATTTTAATTGCGCCGTATCTACCCGCAATTCAGGGCAAGCGGGGCGTGGTCACAGCGGCAGCGCTGGTCGCTGCGACCGGGTTTGCCGCCAGTTTCTTGATCGGTGACCTGTGGTCGGGGCGTGGGCTTGCTGTGGCGCGTGCGGTGCTCGGGATTACTGCGACCATCAGTGTTGCCATGCTCTGTGCACTGTGGTCGCGTTGGCTGGCATTGCTGGGAACGGCGTCAATGGCGATTTATGTATTGCATACGATTTTTTCTGCAGGCACGCGCATCGCCCTACGCGCGATTGGCTTTTCGGATAACCTGCTCGCACTTGTTCTTGGCACGGTTATTGGGATCGCTGGGCCGCTTGCCGCTTGGGCCTTGGCTCGACATTACCGATTGATGCCGTGGCTCGGGCTTGGCGTGCAGCCGCGAAACTGGCAGAAGCGCGAGGGATGAAAGTCGCGGTTCTCCTGCCCTGCTATAACGAAGAAGCCGCAATTGCGCAGACGGTTGCCGATTTTCAATCCGCGCTGCCCGATGCTAGCATTTACGTCTATGATAATAATTCGACCGACCGTACGCGCGAAGTCGCAACGGCGGCAGGCGCGATTGTCCGAACCGAACGGATGCAGGGCAAAGGCAATGTTGTCCGTCGGATGTTCGCTGATGTCGACGCTGATGTCTATGTCATAGCCGATGGGGATGCGACGTATGAAGCGGCGGCGGCACCGGCGATGGTGGCGCAGTTGATAGACGAGCGGCTTGACATGGTCGTTGGCGCGCGGCGTTCCGAAGTTGACGCGGCCTATCGGCGGGGGCACCGTTTTGGCAATGCGGTGCTGACCAACATGCTGGCTTGGGCATTTGGACGAAGTTTCAGCGATATATTAACAGGATACCGCATTTTTTCTCGGCGATTTGTAAAGAGTTTTCCAGTGCTATCTGCGGGATTTGAAATTGAAACCGAGATTAGTGTTCATGCGCTTGAGATGCGGATGCCGGTTGTCGAGGTTGTAACTGCCTATGCGGCACGACCCGAGGGATCGGTGTCGAAGCTGAGCACCTATTCCGATGGATGGCGGATATTGAGGACAATTGCGATGCTGTTTCGCTTCGAGCGACCGTTGCTGTTTTTCGGAAGCGTCGCGGCGATTCTGGCGCTGGCTGCGATTGTCCTCGCTGTCCCCCTTGTCATGACATTTCTCGAAACTGGACTGGTCCCGCGTTTCCCGACCGCCATTCTCGCGACGGGTCTGATCATCCTTGCAGCACTTAACGGCTTTTGCGGCCTCATCCTCGACACGGTGGTGCGCGGACGGCGCGAGGTTCGGCGGCTTGCCTATCTCGCGCAGCCCGCGCCAGGCGTTGCGCTTGGAAGGTAATGCTGTTCGCTACCGTGCCGAAGAGTTTTCGTCTTTTGCCTCGTTCTTCGACATGCAATAATCGCGGTCAGCGACATTGCTGGAAAAAATCGGGGAGGGTCATCGAAAACACATTTGTTGTTGGCTGTTGTCAAAAGGCGACTTACGGACGCGGCAACGAGTGGGTAACCGACGCCCCCCTTGAACCTTTACGCCGGACCGCCGAAATAGGTCATGACACTAACAAGGATAATTCATGCGCACCCCTGATCATGCTGACATTATCGGCGGCCTCGTCCCCATCGTTATCGAGCAGTCGAACCGCGGCGAACGCAGCTTTGACATATATTCGCGGCTTTTGCGTGAGCGAATCATTTTTATCACGGGCGGTGTCGAGGATCATATGGCCTCGGTCATCACGGCGCAGCTGCTCTTTCTGGAGTCGGAAAATCCCAAGAAAGACATTTTCATGTATATCAATTCGCCGGGCGGGGTCGTGACATCGGGCCTGGCGATCCACGACACGATGAATTACATTCGCCCCGAAGTCAGCACGGTTTGCATCGGTCAGTGCGCTTCAATGGGATCATTCTTGCTTGCTGCGGGACAGCCGGGCAAGCGCGTGGCGCTGACCAACAGTCGCATCATGATCCATCAGCCGTCGGGCGGTGCACAGGGGATGGCGTCGGACATCGAGATACAGGCGAAGGAAATTCTGCGCATGCGTCACCGATTGAACACGCTTTATGCCAAGTATACCGGCAAAACACTCGAAGAGATTGAAAAGGCGATGGACCGTGACAATTTCCTCGAGGCCGAGGAAGCCAAGGCGTTCGGACTGGTCGATGAGGTGATGGACAAACGGCCTGTGGTTGTCGAAGATTGATAGTCACGACATATTCAGCATTGCCCGTTAGAAATGTAACGGTAACATAGCATCGGCCAACGGGTCGGACGGAAGGCGCGAATGACGAAGCTTAGCGGCAGCGATTCAAAGAGCACGCTTTATTGCTCTTTCTGCGGCAAGTCGCAGCATGAGGTGAGGAAACTCATTGCCGGACCCACCGTGTTCATCTGCGATGAATGCGTCGATTTGTGCAACGACATCATCCGCGAGGAAACCAAGTCGTCGCTTGTGTCCAAAAAGGACGGGGGCGTGCCGACGCCGCAGGAAATCTGCGATGTGCTTGATGATTATGTCATCGGCCAGAAAAAGGCGAAGCGCGTCCTCTCGGTTGCCGTTCACAATCATTACAAGCGGCTGAACCATGGGGCGAAGGGCGCCGATGTCGAGCTGGCCAAGTCGAACATTCTGCTGGTCGGGCCGACCGGGTGCGGGAAGACGTTGCTGGCGCAGACGCTCGCCCGTATTCTCGATGTGCCGTTCACGATGGCGGATGCGACGACGCTGACCGAAGCGGGCTATGTCGGCGAGGATGTTGAGAATATCATTCTGAAGCTGCTTCAAGCGAGCGATTACAACGTCGAGCGGGCACAGCGCGGCATTGTATACATCGACGAAATCGACAAGATTTCGCGCAAGGCCGAAAATCCCTCGATCACGCGCGATGTTTCGGGCGAAGGCGTGCAACAGGCGTTGCTTAAGCTGATGGAAGGCACGACTGCGTCGGTGCCGCCGCAGGGCGGGCGCAAGCATCCGCAGCAGGAGTTTCTGCAAGTCGACACGACGAACATCTTGTTCATCTGTGGCGGGGCTTTTTCGGGGCTTGAGAAGATCATTGGCGACCGGTTGCAGGGCAAATCGATCGGCTTTGGCGCGCACGTCGCAGGGCCGGATGATCGGCGCACAGGGGCGATCCTGCAAAGCTGCGAGCCGGAAGATTTGTTGAAGTTCGGGCTGATCCCTGAATTTGTCGGGCGTTTGCCGGTGGTGGCGACGCTCGAGGACCTCGACACCGAGGCGCTGGTCAAGATTTTGACCGAGCCGAAGAACGCGCTGGTGAAGCAGTACCGCAAGCTCTTCGAGATGGAAGATGTTGATCTCGGCTTCACGGACGAAGCGCTGGTTGCGATTGCCAAGAGGGGCATCGAACGCAAAACCGGCGCGCGCGGGCTGCGGTCTATCCTGGAAAGCATCCTGCTCGATACGATGTTCGACCTGCCCGGCATGGACGGCGTCGACGAAGTGATGATCGACAAGGATGTCGTGGCGGGAACGAAAGAGCCGGTGCGGGTGTATTCGAAGAAGGCGGAGACGGCGGGGGAAGCGGCCTAGTTAAGACACTGGCCGCCACGTGATCACCCGATAAACATACCACAACACAATCCCGCCGATTACCGCGAGCGAGAGCGGCCCGAGCACCGTTTCGATATGGTCGAACTGCTGTCCAAGCACATATCCTGCGATAGCGAGGCCTGCGGTCCAGATCAGCGACCCGAGCGTTGACCATAGGACGAAGGGCAGGAACTTCATCCGTAGCAATCCGGCGGGCACTGAAACGAGCGAGCGAACGGTGGGGAGCATCCGAGCGACGAAAACAATCGCGCTGCCATGATTGTCGAACAGGCGGTGGGCGCGTTCGATTTCCGCCCAGTCGAGCGTGAGCCAGCGACCGTATTTCTCAATATAGGGACGGAAACGATCGACGCCGAGTGCTTTCGCCGCGACGTACCAGAGGATATTGCCAAGCATTGCCCCGGCTGTGCCCGACGCGACGACAAGTGGGAGCGACAATTGTCCGCGTGCCGAAACGACACCGGCGAGCGGCATGATGACTTCGGACGGGATGGGTGGAAAGATGGTTTCGAGCAGCATTAGGAGTGCAATGCCCCAATAGCCGCCCTGTTCGACGAGTTTGAAAACGAAGTCGGTCATGCGTCTGTTAAGCCGTCGTAGCGAGCGTAGCGAAGCAATCCAGAACAAGGGCGCGGCTGGATTGCTTCGCTACGCGCGCAATGGCGATTCGCAATATCATCCTAGCTTTGCTTCGATGGCGTCCCAGATCATCCCCGCCGTGTCGGTGCCGTTGAATCGATCAATGGCAACAATTCCCGTTGGCGACGTCACGTTAATCTCAGTCAACCACTCGCCACCAATCACGTCGATGCCAACGAACAGCAGTCCGCGCTGTTTAAGTTCAGGGCCGAGCGCGTCGCAGATTTCCTGCTCGCGCTTGGTCAATTTGGTTTTCGCCGCTTTGCCGCCGACGGCAAGGTTCGAACGGATTTCGCCTTCGCCGGGGATGCGGTTGACGGCACCTGCGACGACGCCGTCGACGAGGACAATGCGCTTGTCGCCCGCTCTGACGCTGGGCAGGAACGCCTGCACCATGTGCGGCTCGACATAGGCGGTGTTGAATACTTCCATCAGTGCAGAGAGATTCGCACCGTCATTGCCGACTTTGAAAATAGCCTTGCCGCCGTTGCCGTGTAGCGGTTTGATGACGATCGCGCCGTGCTCGGCGAGGAAGTTGCGGGTGGCCCCGAGCGAACGTGTGATCATCGTCGGCGGCATGAACTTCGCATAATCGAGGACGAACAGTTTTTCGGGCGCGTTGCGGACGCTTTCGGGATCGTTGACGACCAGCGTCTCGCCCCGGATGCGCTCGAGCAGGTGGGTCGCAGTGATGTAGCTCAGATCGAAGGGGGGATCCTGCCGCATGAAAACGACATCGATATCGCGACCGAGATCGAGGATTTTCGGTTCGCCGAAATCGAAATGATTGCCGGGCTCGGGCCGCACCGTGACCTTATATCCCATCGCATAGAGACGCCCGTTTTCCCACGTCAGGTCGCGGACGCCGTAGTGATAAAGTGTGTAGCCGCGCTCCTGTGCCGACAGCATCAGGGCAAAGCTGGAGTCGCCTGTAATATTGAGGCTCTCCATCGGGTCCATCTGAAAGGCGGCGCGCAGAGTCATGGCATGGCCTTTGTCAGCCATGCCAGACATTGACAAGGTGGCGGGGCAGCGTGCGCGGCGCGATAAGGATGACGTCGATACTGATGTCTTCACCATTCGTAGCAAAACGCGGGGCGAGGATTTCAGCTGCGGCGGCCACACGGCGCAGGCGATAGTCATCAATGGCGTGATCGAGTTCAGCGTCGGTGGCGCGGGTTTTGACTTCGACGAACGCCACGAGATTGCCACGTTTTGCAACAAGATCGACTTCGCCTGCTGACGTGCGAACACGTTCGGCAAGGATTCGCCAGCCCTTCATTCGAAGCCAAAAGGCAGCATAGGCTTCGCCCTTGCGGCCGCGTGCTTCGGCGGCCTGACGGTTCATGCTTTCAGCACCATTGCCCGAGCATAAAGCGTGCGACGATCAAGGTGAAGTTTTTTCGCGACTTCGCTCGCTGCCTGACCGGGTGACAGGCGGGTGAGAGCTTCCATGAGGGCAGCATCGCCATCGCTTTCAGTTGCCCTCTGGGGAGCCGACGGCGGGGCGACGACAATGACGATTTCGCCTTTGGGTGGAGCATCCTTGTAGCGTGCGGCGAGTTCAGTCAGCGAGCCGGTGACGCATTCTTCATACAGCTTGCTGAGTTCGCGCGCGACAGCAGCTTCGCGATCGCCAAGGCCATCGGCAAGCGTGGCGAGGCTGACAGCAAGGCGCGGCCCCGATTCATACATTACCAATGTGGCGCGAATGCCGGCGATTTCAGTGATGGCTTCGGCGCGAGCTTTGGCTTTGGGGGGTAGGAAGCCGACGAACAAAAAACGATCAGTCGGCAGGCCTGCCAATGTAAGAGCCGCAACGACAGCGCTCGGACCCGGAATCGTTACAACATCAATGCCCGCAGCACGTGCGTCGCGGACGAGTTTATACCCTGGATCAGAGATCAGGGGCGTCCCGGCGTCGGACACTAAAGCAACCGCCTCGCTCGCCATGCGCGCAATAAGGGCAGCGCGGACGCCATCACCGCTGTGGTCATGATAGGGAACCATCGGACGTTTAACGCCGATATGGCGGAGCAGCTTGGCGGTGACACGGCTGTCCTCGACCGCGACGACATCGGCGGCGGCGAGCGTTGCGGCAGCCCTCGGTGACAAATCACCAAGATTGCCGATTGGGGTGGCAACGATGTAAAGACCAGGACTCAAGGGTAAAGACATAGGAACAGGGTCATGGCAGAGGCAGTCGTCACGCGGCAAGGGGCGCAGTTCGTTCGCAGTGCCGCGCTTGCGGTTTTTGCTCTGATCGCGGGCTGCGCTGTGGTCCCGAAAGGGCCACCGAAAACCGTCGATGTGCCACCACCTGTTGTGACGCCCGAACCTGTCGGGACTGCACTCCCCACTGACACTGAGCGCAACAGAGTGGCGCTGCTGGCGCCACTGACGGGGCCGAATGCCGGTGTTGGCACATCGATTGCCAATGCGGCAAACATGGCAGTGCTCGATGCCGGGGGTGCGCGTATTCGCGTGACCATATATGACACCGCAATCGGGGCAGCCGCCGCTGCGCAACGAGCACTGGCCGAGGGAAACCGGCTGATTCTGGGCCCGTTGCTCGCCGATGATGTCCGCGCCGTTGCGCCAATTGCGCGCGCGGCGAAAGTGCCGGTCATTGCATTTTCGAATGATACCGGCGTCGCCGGAAATGGTACATTTGTTATGGGTTATACACCGGTGCAATCGGTCGAGCGGGTCGTTGATTATGCGCGATCGAAGGGGCTTACAAAATATGCTGGCCTCGTTCCCGTGGGACTATATGGTCAACGCGCATCGACGGCTTTTATCCGCGCGGTCGAGGCCGGCGGCGGACAAGTTGTGTCGCTTCAGACATTTGACCGCAGCAGCGGATCTATTTCGGCAGCAATCACGCGGATTAGCCAGGCGTCGGCTTACGAAGCCATCTTAATTGCCGATTCGGGACGGACTGCCATTCAAGCGGTGCCGATACTTCGGGCAAAGGGCGGTGCATCAGCAAAAGTCCTTGGTACAGAATTGTGGAATACCGAAGGCGCGTTAGCAGCGTCGCCAGCGTTACGCGGCGCATGGTTCGCGAGCGTTTCGGATGGGTTGTATAATCAGCTTGCGGCAAAATATCGTGTGCGGTTTGGCAAGTCTCCTTATCGCCTTGCCAGCCTTGGTTATGATTCGGTGTTGCTCGTCACGCGAATTGCAGGCGATTGGCGACCAGGATCAGCGTTTCCCGCAGCGCGTTTGACGGATCCGGGCGGGTTTACGGGAATCGACGGCGCGTTCCGCTTTGGCCGCGATGGCGTGGTCGAACGGGCATTGGAAGTGCAACAGGCGGGCACGGGCGGATCGACCGTGGTCTCGCCCGCGCCGCGCGGGTTCGGGAACTAGGTAATGATTTCGGCGAGGATTGAGTCGAGTAGCAGCATCCCGCCTTCGGTGACGGTCAGGTGATCATTGTTGAGGGTCAAAAGGTCGAGCGCTTGCAATCGCGCGACTGATTTAAGATTTATCAGCTTTTCAACGCCGCTTGCCTCGCGAACGCGCGCGAGATCAACACCCTCGCGAAGCCGCAGCCCCATAAGCAATGCCTCGGTCGCGCGTTCGCTACCTTCAAGTTGCATTTCGGTCTGGTTGCCGTGGCCGTTGCGCATGACGGCATTTATCCAGTTTTCGGGCTTTTTGTGACGAACAGTCGCCATGCCGGTGCGGCGACCATGCGCACCCGGGCCGATGCCGATATAATCGCTATAGCGCCAATAGGTCATGTTGTGGCGGCTCTCGGCACCGGTGCGGGCGTGGTTGGAGATTTCGTACGCAGGCAAACCATGTGCAGCAGCCGTTGCACGGGTCGCTTCGAACAGGTCGGCTGATTCGTCTGAACCGAGAGGTTTAAGTTTTCCCTGTTGCACCAACGTCGCAAATCGCGTGCCGGGTTCGATGGTCAGTTGATAGAGCGAGAGATGCTCGGTGCCAAAGGCGAGTGCCCGGTCCAACTCGCGTCCCCAATCTTCCAGCGATTGATCTGGCCGCGCATAGATCAGATCGAAGCTGACCCGAGCAAAAGTCGATTGTGCAAGGTCGAGCGCCGCTAATCCTTCGGCAACATCATGCGCGCGACCAAGAAAATTAAGTGCTACGTTATCAAGTGCTTGCAACCCCAACGAACTGCGGTTGACGCCTGCAACGGCAAGATCGGCAAAGCGTGCAGCCTCGACCGACGACGGGTTGGCTTCCAGTGTGATCTCGAGATCATCACCGACTGGCCAATGCCCGACAGCTGCATCTATTAGTGCAGCAACAGTCGCGGGCGGCATGAGCGACGGTGTGCCCCCGCCAAAGAAGATAGACCCCAACGTGCGTCCGGGCATCAACGCGGCCTCGTGCGCTAAGTCTTTGAGCAGCGCCGTCATCCACGCCGCCTGATCGACAGTCGCGCGGACATGGCTATTGAAATCGCAATAGGGACATTTCGAGACGCAAAATGGCCAGTGAATATAAAGCGCGAGCTGGTTTCTTTGGAGATCATTCATCAAATTACGCTTATCAGCTTTTTTGATGATGTTACGACCCACTTTGGTCCTGTTCGCCGTGCTTGTCGCTTCGCCGGCGTATGCTGCGGCCTCGACCTTCGAAGCGCGGATAATTGCGCGACATAATGCTGAACGAATTCGAGTCAGGATGCCACCACTTAGGTGGGATGAAAAGCTGGCAGAAGCAGCGGCAGCTTGGGCGAAGCATCTTGCAGCGACGCGACGGTTCGAACATGCGCCCGATGCGCCAAACATGACGCCGCAAGGCGAAAATTTGTGGATGGGAACGTCGAACGCTTATTCATATGAAGACATGGTTGATGGCTGGATCGAGGAGAAACAGTTTTATCGGCCAGGTTTGTTTCCCAATGTAACCACCACCCGCGATTGGGCCGACGTTGCTCACTACACTCAATTAATTTGGCACAGCACCACGGATGTTGGTTGCGCGATCGCAACGGGCGGCGGAAATGATGTATTGGTTTGCCGGTATAGTCCGGCGGGCAATTGGGATGGTGAGGACCCGACAGGGCGCCCTGAAACTGCGGTTAAGCGCTCGCGATAAGTAAGTGATTGCCACTTACGACTTTATTTGGTTAACCCTTTGATTAACAACTGCATCAAGACGGTATTGTATGTGTAGAGAAGGGTCAGTCATGCCAAAGATTTCGTTCAAGATGATCTCAAATATTTTGGGTGTTTTCGCCGTTTTTGCGTTTGTGGCGGCGCCAACAATGTCGATCGCTGACGCATCTAATCCTGCCGCGACTCGAATGATCAAAGCCAAGGCAAAAGCTAAACATCGTGCTCGGCACCGTGTCGTGCGCGCCAAAGTAAAGGCGCCTGAGCCGATGCAGCCCCAGATTGAAACCGTTCAAGCGCCGCCAGAACCAATGCCTGCGCCGGCACCCGAGCCGATGCCGCAGGTTGTCGAAGCGCCGACCGCGCCGACGACACCGTCGGCGCCATCAGTGGTCGCAAAATCGGGTGGTTCGGGTTGGCTGCTGGGCGTCCTCGGCGCTGCGGCAGTTGTCGCCGGGGTCGTTGTATTGGCTGACGACAAGCCGAAAAGCGCCTAATCTGCTATTGCGTACTGTTCATTTGAGCGTCGCCGCGACCAGCTTTGCAAATGCATCAGCACGGTGGCTGATGGCGTGTTTTGCTTCGGGGTTCATTTCACCAAAAGTCTCGGTGTGGCCATCGGGTACGAAAACGGGGTCGTAGCCGAAGCCACGTTCGCCGCGCGGTGGCCAAACGAGCATGCCCTCGACGCGGCCTTCAAACAGGGCGTCGCTGCCGTCGGGCCAGCGCAACGCGAGTGTGCAGACGAAATGCGCGCGGCGTGACGCGCCTTTGCCGAGGGCTTGCAAGCGGTCCTCCACTTTTTGCATCGCGATCATCCAGTTGCGCGGGCCACCGTCTTCGGGTTCCGCCCAGTTTGCGGTGAACACGCCGGGTTCGCCGCCCAGCGCTTCGACACACAGGCCGCTATCATCGGCAAGTGCAACGATGCCCGACAGGTCGCACGACGAAACGGCTTTAAGAAGTGCATTCGCCGCAAAGGTTGTGCCGGTTTCTTCGGGCTCGGGCAGGTCGAGTGAGGCCGCCGAAATGGATTCGATGCCATAGGGCGCAAGCAAAGCGCGGATCTCGCGTACTTTCCCGGCATTGTGGCTGGCGATGATCAGCTTGCCGGGGGTAAGTTTCGTCACCGCCCCGTGGCCCTGTCCTGCGCAGCGAAAATCTGGATGCAGCCGATGCGGGCGAGGCGGAGGAGGCGGAGGAGCGCTTCCTCGTCATAAGTGGCGCCTTCGGCAGTGGCTTGCACTTCAGCGATGTTGCCGTCGCCGATAAGGACGAAATTGGCATCGGCATGGGCATTTGAATCCTCGATATAGTCGAGATCGAGCACCGGTGTGCCTTCGTAGATGCCACAACTGATCGCCGCGACTTTCTGCTGAATCGGATCAACCGTTAGCTTGCCGTCCTTGAGAAGGCTATCGATAGCAAGCCGCATCGCAACCCATGCGCCGGAAATCGACGCCGTGCGCGTGCCGCCGTCGGCTTGGATAACGTCGCAATCGAGCGTGATCTGCCGCTCACCGAGTAATTTCATATCGACCACTGACCGCAAAGAGCGACCGATAAGACGTTGAATTTCTTGCGTTCGCCCGGATTGCTTACCCTTGGCGGCTTCGCGGTTGCTGCGGGTGTGGGTGGCACGCGGGAGCATACCATATTCAGCCGTAACCCAGCCCTCGCCCTTGCCGCGCATGAAGGGTGGCACGCGGTCCTCGACGCTGGCAGTCACGAGCACGCGGGTTTCGCCGAAGCTGATGAGACACGACCCTTCAGCATGTTTTGTAAAAGCGGGTTCAATGGTGATGACGCGCATTTCGTCGGGCGCGCGGCCAGAGGGTCGCATATTTGGCTGTCCTAATCGGTTGAACGGGCGCATCTAGCGGGCGAGATGTAAAGGGACAATCCGCGATGAAGACCGTGATGCTGATAATCGGCGTTTTCGCACTACTGATGGGGCTGTTGTGGATCGGACAGGGGTTTGGCCTCGTGATGTGGCCATCATCGAGTTTTATGCTTGAACAAAAGATATGGGCGCTGTGGGGTAGTCTGCTCGCGGGCATCGGGGTGCTGATAATCTGGCGCTCGCGGCGTTGATTTCGTCATTGCGAGCATAGCGAAGCAATCCAGTCGAACAATGCTCTCTGGATTGCTTCGCTGCGCTCGCAATGACGGAGGTTTGCGTTAAATAGACTGTATGAACGCTCCCGTCACCGAACTGACCGACCGCGCGCGCGATGTGTTCCGCATCGTGGTAGAGAGCTATATCGATTCCGGCCAGCCGGTGGGATCGCGGACGATTTCGAAACTCTCGCCGCTCAACTTGTCGCCAGCCTCAATCCGTAATGTGATGCAGGATTTAGAAGAATACGGTCTTCTCGCCGCACCGCACACGAGTGCCGGTCGGATGCCGACCGAGAGTGGCTTACGACTGTTTGTCGACGGAATGATGCAGGCCGCAGAACCTTCGCTCGAGGAGCGGACGGTCATCGAATCGCGACTTTCGGTCGGTGGGCCGGTCGAGGGCGCGCTGGCGGCGGCGACGCTGGCGCTGTCGGGCTTGTCGGCCTGTGCCGGGATTGTTCTGGTTCCCGCGCATGAGGTGCGTTTGAAGCAGTTCGCGTTCGTGCCGCTGAGCAAGGAACAGGCGCTCGCCGTATTGGTCGGGGATGACGGATCGGTCGAAAACCGCGTCATCGATTTGCCGCTGGGGATGATGCCGTCCGATCTGGTCGAGGCCGGCAATTATATGACGGCGCGCTTATCTGGTTTGACACTCGCTGAAGCGCAGGTGCGAGTCGGCAATGAGTTGAAGAGGGGCAGGGCTGCGCTTGACGCGACGGCACAGAGCTTAGTTGAAAGCGGGCTCGCTGTGTGGACGAAAGACGGTGCGGCAAGGCCCGTGCTGATTGTGCGTGGCGCGGCAAACCTCATTGACGACAACGCCGCTGCTGATCTCGAACGCGTCCGGCAATTGCTCGACGAAATCGAGGGGCAGGAGGAAATTGCTCGCCTTCTCGACAGCGCGCGCGAAGGCGCTGCAGCCAAGGTTTTCATCGGCGCCGAGAATAAATTGTTCGCGCTGTCGGGGTCATCGGTGATAGCGGCACCCTATCGTGGTCGGGACGGGCGTGTCGTTGGTGTGGTCGGGGTTATTGGCCCCACACGCTTGAATTATGCGCGCGTCGTTCCGATGGTAGATTTCACAGCACAAACTTTGACGAGATTATTGGGATGAATGACGAACAGGACCTGACTGCCGAAGATGAAATGATTGCCGAAGGCGCGCCCGCCGAACCCAATCCTGAGGAGCGGTATATGGCTCTCGAAGCCGAACTTGCCGAGGCGAAGCAGAGCATTCTGTACGCGCAGGCCGAGACGCAGAATGTGCGGCGGCGGCTTGAAAAGGATGCTCAGGACGCGCGTTCTTATGCCGCGACAGGGTTTGCGCGCGATATTTTGTCGGTGGCGGATAATTTGTCGCGGGCGCTGGATGCGATTCCGGCCGAATTGCGCGAGGACGACAAGTTTAAAGGACTGGTCGTAGGCCTCGAAGCGACGGGCCGCGAGATTGAGTCAGTGTTCCAGCGCAATGGCATCACGCGGATCGTATCGCTTGGCGAAACGCTTGACCCGAACCGGCATCAGGCGATGATTGAAATTCCCAGCGCGGATGCCACGCCGGGCACCATCGTTCAGGAAATGCAGGCAGGCTATATGATCAAGGATCGTTTGCTGAGGCCGGCGATGGTTGGGGTGGCGAAGGCGGGGTAGCCGTTGGTCATGGCCATATGCCATGGTGATAGGATGAGACTGTTTTCGGCACTCGGACCTGGCGATATTGTCACCGCTTATCGTAAGCAGATTGGCGGCGACGCCTCAGGCGCTGGAACAAGCTATACGTTTTCCGGGCAGATTGCCGAATATTGCCGTGAACGCGATTTCGTTTTCCTAGGCGTTTCGCATTGTGACCGGGCGGATCGGGAAGACGATGGTCAAATCGCCATGATCAATCTGCCATTGAGTCATCGGCGCTTTGGCCGTTCGATATCATCGTATTGGCGAGCGATGGTTCTGGCCCGCCTTGCGCGGAGATTTGGTGCAGATTTGGCGATTATCGATTCGGGAAGTGCGCATTTTTTCGCGTTGTTGGCGTTCCGCGTTGTCGGTGTGCCGGTCGCTATCAACTTCCATAATGTTCTTTGGCCGACGGGATTTCCGCCGCAGCGCATGCGGCGGAAAGTTGTTCTCGCGCTGGACAGTCTGTTTTTCCGGTTCGGCGCTGTCGCGACACTCGGATGCGCTAACGAAATTCAACGCCAAGTTGCGCGCACAGGTGGCGCGACATTGCCATTCTTTCGCTGGCAATCGCAATTTCCGGTTGATGCACTTCAGCCCTTGCCTCGACCCGACATGCCGCCCGTGCGCATTTTGTTTGTGGGATCGGTGGAGCGATCGAAAGGGGTATTCGATCTAACAGAGATTGCGCAAACTCTGATCGAGAAACATGGGATCGACGTGATGGTCGATATTTGCGGCGTTGGGCCCGCGCTTGAAGAGTTGAAGCAAGCCGCGCGCGTTTGCGGCGAACGCTTTGTTTTCCACGGTTGGCTTGCGCGGACGGCGCTCGTTGCGCGGTATCACGCGGCAAATATCGTCATTGTGCCCACTCGGCGCGACATCGGCGAAGGTATGCCGCAGGTGTGCGCGGAAGCAGCGTTGCTCGGCATACCGCTCGTCACCAGCCCGCTCAGTAATGCCAGTGACGACCTGGCCGATGCGATGATCGAAGTGCCGTCGGAAGATGTTGACGCTTATGTTCGGGCGATTGCAGCGATTGCGACAGATCGTGCACTCGCCGCGCGACTCGCAAGCGCTGGACCGATATGTGCGCGGGGGTTTGTTGATCGTCGGAAAAGTTACCCGGCAGCCATTGATGCAATGCTTTGTGCGGTTTTTCCGGAGCGCGTGACCAAGCTCGAAAGTTTTGACGGCATTTTCGAGCGGGTGTTTTAGGGGGTGGGGTTGGGGACGGGTTAGTTTGGGGTTCCGTTGATGCGGTCAAGGCGCTGACGACTTTGCGCCATTATCGCTTTTACCCAGCGACGGGCCGCGACTGGATCGTGCTTTTCAATTGGTTTCGCGGACTTCTTTTTGTTGCATGGCTCGCAGCTGACCAAGAGATTTGACAAAGCGTCGGTGCCACCACGACTAATCGGGATCGCGTGATCAATCGTCAGTTTGGTTGTTTTTGCGCAGAAGAAGCAATGGCCTTCATGATGTTTGATCGCTGCTGACAACGCATTCTTGGCATTCATGACGGTATTTGAAGCGCCTGCAACCCAGTAGACCGGCACATGGTTCTGATCGAAGCCACTGAAAACAACCATACGGTATGGCCGTTCGTCGAGGGGATGAGAAAAGCTGTCCGCATAGGGGTCGGCCTCTAGATTTTTGATATGAACGGTCATGATTTCGGTTTAGTCGGAGGTCGTTAAACCACGGTAAATGGCAAAATAGATCGATACTGCGCCAGCGTTGGCGCGCCGGGGATGATGCGATTTTCACGCAGCAGAAACGCGTGGCGCACGATTTCGGCTTGTTGCTCGATGCCGTATCGCGCCAACGGCCAACCGGGTTTTAGCGTGTAGCTGTAGCGACAAAACGGGTGCCGCCGCAGGATCAGGTTCAGGCCCGATTGCCGTTGCCAGACATGCGTCATTTCGTGGATGAACAGGCCTTGCTCGTCGACATGGCCTTCGCAAAAGTCGGCGCAATAGAGGTGGCCCTTGGGGTGGAACCAAATGTGGCCGTCGGGTGCCATTGCGACAGCGCGCGGCTGAAAAAAGGCCCATTTGCGATTGTGGATACGCACGCTGTCATAGTCGATGGCGGCGCCAAAGACGGAGTCAGCGAGTTTTGTTTCAGCGGGCGTCAGAAAGCGCCCCGTCATTCGTCGCCCGCAAGCTTCACTTTTGCATCAACCGAGATTCGTTCTCCACTCGCAAAGACAAAAATCATCGGCATCGTGCGCGGCGGGAGAATCCCGGGGTTCACGTTGAACATCATGACATGCTTGCCACCGGGTTTGAATTCAACCGCGCCGCCCGCCGGGATTTCGACGCCGCCCTCAATGGGTTTCATTGACATCATGCCGCCTGATTTCATGCTTTCATGCATTTCGGTGCGGATCACAACCGGCGACGATACATCGAGCAGGCGATCAGTTTTCGGACCACCGACAATCATGAAATACGCCGCCGCTGGGTTCTTCGGGGTCGCTGCCAAGCGAACATAAGCGTCATCGACGCGCAGTTCAGGATCAGGCGCGCATCCGTTAAGGGTTAGAGCCGCAATCAAAGCAAAAGCACGCATCGTCATTGCTCCCATATCGAACTAAAAAAGGATTGTGCTGCAGCTAGTGTCCCCGAAAGGTTGCGGCAAGCGCAAGGCTACCTATATCGACCGAGAACAAATCATCGGGCCGCTCCAGCGCCCACCAAACTATGGGGTACATTGAAGACATGGCTAAAGTTATCGGAATCGACCTTGGCACCACCAATTCCTGCGTTGCCGTTATGGAAGGCGGCAAACCCAAGGTCATCGAAAATGCTGAAGGTGCGCGGACGACGCCGTCGATTGTTGCCTTTGCTAAGGACGGCGAGCGCCTGATCGGCCAGCCCGCCAAGCGTCAGGCCGTGACCAATTCCGACAATACGATTTTCGCCGTGAAGCGCCTGATCGGTCGCCGGTTCGACGATCCGATCACCAAGAAGGACACCGAGCTGGTTCCCTACACCATCTCGAAAGGTCCGAATGGCGATGCGTGGGTGAAAGCCAGCGGCGAAGATTATTCGCCGTCGCAGATTTCGGCGTTCATCCTTCAGAAGATGAAGGACACAGCTGAGGCGTATCTCGGCGAAACCGTGACGCAAGCGGTCATCACCGTCCCGGCCTATTTCAACGATGCCCAGCGACAGGCGACGAAGGATGCAGGCAAGATAGCCGGTCTTGAAGTGTTGCGCATCATCAACGAACCAACGGCTGCCGCGCTGGCTTACGGGCTAGAAAAGCAGGACGGCAAGACGATCGCTGTTTATGACCTTGGCGGTGGCACGTTCGACGTGTCCATCCTCGAAATCGGCGATGGCGTGTTCGAAGTGAAGTCGACCAACGGCGACACGTTCCTCGGTGGTGAAGACTTCGATTCGAAGATCGTCGAGTTCCTCGCGGCGGATTTCAAAAAGGTCGAGGGCATTGACTTGACCAAAGACAAGCTGGCGCTCCAGCGGCTGAAGGAAGCGGCCGAAAAAGCGAAGATCGAACTTTCCTCGGCGCAGACCACCGAAGTGAACTTGCCATTCATTACCGCCGACGCGAACGGGCCGAAACATCTTGTGAAGGCAATCAGCCGTTCGGACCTCGAAAAGCTGGTCGAAAGCCTGATCACGCGGACGCTTGAGCCGTGCAAAAAGGCGCTCGCCGATGCAGGGCTGAAGGCTGATGCGATTGATGAAGTTGTTCTCGTCGGCGGCATGACGCGCATGCCGCGGGTCCGCGAAGTCGTGAAGAATTTCTTCGGACAGGAACCGCAGACCGGTGTGAACCCCGATGAAGTGGTGGCCATGGGCGCCGCGATTCAGGCGGGTGTGCTTCAGGGCGACGTGAAAGACGTTCTGCTCCTCGACGTAACGCCGTTGTCGCTCGGCATCGAAACGCTAGGCGGTGTGTTCACGCGCATGATTGATCGCAACACGACGATCCCGACGAAGAAGTCACAGACTTACTCGACGGCCGACGACAACCAGAATGCCGTGACGATCCGCGTGTTTCAGGGCGAGCGTGAAATGGCAGCGGATAACAAGATCCTCGGCCAGTTCGACTTGATCGGTATTCCGCCCGCACCGCGCGGCGTTCCACAGATCGAAGTCACGTTCGACATCGATGCCAATGGCCTCGTCAACGTGTCGGCGAAGGACAAGGGCACCGGCAAGGAGCAGCAGATCAAGATCCAGGCTTCGGGCGGGCTTTCGGATAGCGACATTGATCAAATGGTTCGCGACGCCGAAACCTTTGCCGAGGAAGACAAGAAGCGGCGTGAAGCAGCGGAAGCGAAGAACAATGCCGAATCGTTGATTCACACGACCGAGCGTCAGCTGGCCGATAATGGCGACAAAATCGAGTCAGCTCTGAAGGAAGAAATCGAAGCGGCTGTGGCCGAAGCCAAGACGGCCGTCGAAGGTGGCGATGTCACGGCGATGACTGACAAGGCGCAGGCGCTGGCACAGGTCGCCATGAAAATGGGTCAGGCGATTTATGAAAAGGAACAGGCGTCAGCGGCGTCACCCGAATCTGAAGCGGCCCCGGCGGATGACGGCGTTGTCGATGCCGAGTTTTCCGAAGTGGATGACAACGCGAAGGCATAGGAAACGAGTGTCAACTTCGTCAACTTTGCCGCTCTGGAGTGATCCGGGGCGGCGGTCGTTTGAGGGGTAAGTGGTGGCTGATACCGATTATTATGAACTGCTCGAAATCGAGCGCACCGCCGACGACGGGATGATCAAGACGTCTTATCGCAAGCTGGCCATGAAATTCCATCCGGATAAAAATCCCGGCTGTGCGGACTCCGAAGCTAAATTCAAGGAGATATCCGAAGCCTATGATGTCCTGAAAGACCCGCAAAAGCGGGCGGCCTATGACCGTTTTGGCAAGGCAGCATTTCAGAACGGCGGCGGGCAAGGGCAGGGTTTTGAGGGGTTCTCGGACATCTTCGAGAATATCTTTGGCGAATTCATGGGCGGTGGTGGGCGCGGACGACAAGCTGGGCCACGACGTGGGGCCGATCTTCGCTATGATCTCGAAATCACGCTTGAGGACGCTTTCCACGGCAAGGCCACGGAGATCAGCGTCGATGTCTCGGCACGCTGCGACCCGTGCGAAGGGACGGGGGCCAAGCCGGGGACGTCGGCCAAGCAATGCACAACCTGTGGCGGTCGCGGGCAAGTGCGCGCGCAGCAGGGTTTTTTTGTCGTCGAACGCGCTTGCCCGACCTGCCAAGGCGCGGGGCAGGTGATTGCCGAACCCTGCACATCTTGCAGAGGCGAAGGCCGGATCGACAAACAGAAAACTCTCTCCGTCAATATTCCGGCAGGCGTTGATGAAGGCACACGCATCCGTTTGTCAGGCGAAGGCGAAGCCGGCGCGCGCGGGGCGCCAGCAGGGGATCTCTACATTTTCCTTCACGTTGCACGGCATTCCTTGTTCGAACGCGACGGCACCACATTGTTCGCGCGGGCGCCGATTAGTTTCACCAAAGCGGCGCTTGGCGGCAGTATGGAAATTCCGGGGCTGGATGGCGAACGTCATGATATCCGTATTCCGGCGGGCATTCAGTCGGGCAAGCAAATCCGCCAGCGTGGCGCGGGGATGCCGGTGCTCAACGGGCGTGGCACCGGCGATCTGGTCATTCAGGTTGAAGTCGAGACGCCAACCAAGCTGACGGCCAAGCAAAAAGAACTGCTCGAAGCGTTCCGTGAGACGGAAACGGGTGAGGAATGCCCGAAATCGACGGGGTTCTTCGACAAACTCCGTTCGGTGTTCGATGATATCGTTTAGCCGGCAAGGGGAAATGTCATGAAGCGCGTTGTTTTCACTCTTTTGGCACTGATCGCCGCCCCATCATCGGCGCAGCAGGATTTTTCAAAAGTCGAGATCAAGGCCGAGACGCTCGCACCGGGCGTTGCGGTGCTGTTCGGTGCCGGCGGCAATATTGGGGTTTCCTATGGTCCGGATGGAACCGTCCTGATTGACGATCAATATGCGCCCATGACCGCGAAAATTCAGGCGGCAGTGGCCAGTTTGGGCGCGACCCCGGTCAAATATCTCATCAACACCCATTGGCATGGCGACCATTCGGGCGGGAACGAAAATCTCGGTAAGGCGGGCGCGCTGATCTTTGCGCATGACAATGTCCGCATCCGGTTGGCGCAAGGTGCAGTTTCCGGTGCGGGCACCCAGCGCGCGCGGGTCATTCCGTCTGCGCCGGCGGTTGCGCTGCCTGTTGTCACTTACGATCACGGGCTCAAACTCCATCTGAATGGCGACGAAGTGCGCGCCGTGTTCCTGCATGGTGGTCATACCGATGGCGACTCAATCATCGTCTGGCAAAAAGCGAATGTCATCCACATGGGCGATCTATTCATGAACAAGGTCAGCCTGCCCTATCTCGACCTCAGTTCGGGTGCGAGTGCGCTAAACTTTTTGGCGAGTGTCGAGGCGGCGCTCAAACTGACCAATGCCGAAACGAAAATCATTCCCGGCCATGGCCCGATGGCAACGCAGGCCGATCTGGTGGCGTGGCGCGACATGTTGAAATCGGTGATCGGCAGCGTGCGGGCAGGGATCAAAACGAAAAAGGCGCTGACCGAGATCATGGCAACGAAGCCCGCTGCGAAATGGGAAGTGAAGGGCGGCTTCATAAGCGGCGATGCCTTCACCGAAGCTGTCTACAAGAGTCTCTCGATGCCTGCTGCACTGCATAAGGGGCATCATTAGACAGTAGCGCGCCCACCCCGAATTTGACGGGATGGGCGGCTTAGCACCGCTGCGCATTAGCCGATGAAAGTGGCAATGAGCAGCATCTGGGCGCCGATGGCAGTCGCAGTGAAAACCACGCCTTCAAAGGTCTTCATGATATATCTCCCGGTTGGATCGCATTGCTGCGATGCAACAACACCTACTAATTTAGTATGAAATAACAATCGCAAGGATTGCGCTGACGATTGCAGTTTTTGCAATCGTAACTCATTGGTGTCATTGGCGATGCGCAATGATAGGGTTGTGGCACAGCAACTCAGGGGTAGGTGGCTTATGACGCCGGGGCGACGGGACATATTGATTGGGGCAGCCAGTGCGCTGCTTGGTAGCACAGCGGCGCGCGCTCAGTCGATGAACCCGTTGGCTGCCTTGGGGCTGGGCGATGATGTGCTTGGCCTGATCCAGTCGAAGCCCGCCGATATTATTCGTATATTGTCGGCAATCCTCAAATTGGAAACGAAAGCTGATCAGCAGCAGCTTCCCGCGAGTGTTCTTTCGTTTAAGACGGAAGCCGATAGTGAATCAACACTGCCGACGACGCAGGGCGGACTTTACGCGATTGCCGTCCCGCGCTTGATCCGTGTGATGGACCGTGCCGATGGTGAAGATCCCGGCATGACCGACGAGGCGGGGAAATTGCTTGCTGAGCTCAATGCGGCGCAGCGCGAAGTTCCCGAGGCGCTGCAGGGAAACGCTCCGGCGCCGAGCCGTGCGACGTCATTCGATACTTTGAAGGACGAGTATAAAAACTTCTTTGCGACCACCGAGCTACGCGCCGACCGTAGTGAATTGGCAGACTGGCACAAGCGGGTCATGCTGCAATATCGGTCGCGTTATGATGCGGTGGAGAAATCGACCGGCGTGCCCTGGTTCCTGATTGGCGCGATCCACGGGCTGGAAGCCAGCTATAATTTCCGCGCGCATTTCCATAATGGCGACTTCCCTTTGTCAGCGCGGACGCGGCAAGTGCCGGCGAACCGACCGCCGAATTGGCGAGCACCCTATACATGGGAGGCAAGCGCAAAGGACGCGCTGACGCTGCTTGGATTTGTCGGGAAGAGCGATTGGACGTTGGAGCGGACGCTTTACCGGCTCGAAGCTTATAATGGCTTTGGCTATCGGCGGCTTGGCGTGCCGTCACCCTATCTCTGGAGCTTTTCGAACCACTATGAGAGTGGGAAGTTTGTGGCGGACGGCAAATGGAACCCTGCCGCCCGGTCGCAGCAATGTGGCGCAGCGACAAAGATCAAGATGCTAGTCGACGCAGGGGTCGTGAGTTTCGCCTAACCAAAAACGCGGTGGAAAATCGTGTCGACATGCTTGTAATGATAGCCGAGGTCGAACTTGTCCTCGATTTCCGCGACCGACAGATGCGCGGCGACATCGGCATCGGCCTTTAGCAGTTCCATTAAGGACAGCGCGCCGTCCGAGTCCCACACCTGCATCGCATTGCGCTGCACGGCTTTATAGGCATCCTCGCGGCTCATCCCCGCTTGGGTGAGCGCCAAAAGAACGCGCTGCGAATGGACAAGGCCGCCCATGCGGTCGAGGTTCTTCTGCATGCGTGCCGGATAGATCAGCAATTTGTCGATGACGCCGGTCAGCCGGGCAATCGCGAAATCGAGCGTGATGGTGGCATCGGGGCCAATCATGCGTTCGACCGACGAATGCGAAATGTCGCGTTCGTGCCACAGCGCGACGTTCTCCAGTGCGGGGACGACGGCACTGCGCACCATGCGGGCAAGACCGGTGAGGTTTTCGGTCAGCACCGGATTGCGCTTGTGCGGCATGGCCGAAGAGCCCTTTTGCCCCGGCGCGAAATATTCCTCGGCTTCCAACACTTCGGTGCGTTGAAGATGGCGGATTTCGGTGGCGAGGCGTTCGATGGAACTGGCAATGACGCCCAAGGTGGCAAAGAACATCGCATGGCGGTCCCGCGGGATAACCTGAGTCGAGACGGGCTCAATGCTCAGCCCCATCTTTTCGGCGACATGCGCTTCAACGCGGGGGTCTATATTGGCGAACGTGCCGACTGCCCCCGAAATCGCACAGGTCGCAATGTCAGCGCGGGCCGCGACCAAGCGTTCGCGGTTACGCGAAAATTCGGCATAGGCCTGTGCTAGTTTCAAACCGAATGTCACCGGTTCGGCATGGATACCGTGGCTGCGCCCGATCGTCGGGGTCATTTTGTGCTCGAACGCCCGACGCTTCAGTACGTCGAGCAACGCATCAATGTCAGCGATCAGTATATCGGCAGCACGCGCCATCTGAACAGCAAGCGCCGTGTCGAGTACGTCCGAACTCGTCATCCCCTGATGCAGGAAGCGCGCTTCATCGCCGACGTGATCCGCTACCCACGTAAGAAACGCGATTACGTCATGCTTGGTGACCGCTTCGATGGCGTCAATCGCAGGGACATCGATCGCTGGATTGGTCGCCCACCAGTCCCAGACCGCTTTCGCCGCTAATTTCGGTACGACCCCGAGATCCGCCATCGCATCGAGCGCATGCGCCTCTATTTCAAACCAGATGCGGAAACGGGTTTCGGCTTCCCAGAGGGCGACCATGGCGGGGCGAGAATAGCGTTCGATCATGCCACGGCGCCTAGCAGGGACAAACCGACGCGACAACGCGGTCGGTCGAGCAACAGACATGGTTTCCGCCCGTTTAACAACTAGCGGCTTCGATGCCGCCCGTATGTTGCTTACCCAATATGGAGAATACTGATGAAAACCCTTTTGATAGCCGTCAGCATGATTGCACTGGCATCACCCGCATTGGCCCAGATGACGGGCCCGGCACCGTCAACTCCGCCCGCTTCGGCACCGATGCCACAATCGTCTGCCGCGCCACAGGATAGTGCGGCACCTGCGTCGGATCCAAAGACGATTATTGCGTCCGAATTTCCAACTTATGACAAGGACGCCAACGGTGCACTGAGCCGTGCCGAGTTCGATACCTGGTTGACCGCACTCAAAGAAAAGGCAGGTGAGACCGCGATGAAGCCCGCTGACAAGACGTCATGGCTCAAGACTGCATTTACGACGGCGGACAAAGATAAAAGCAAGGGGGTCAGCCTCGCAGAACTGACCGATTACCTGACCGCAGCTGCCTAGGCCGCGACGGGTCGCAAGGCGGGTCTCTCCGAAAGGAGGGGCCCGTTTTGCTATTCGCCCTGCGCGGTGAGCAATTTCGCCATTTGAATGGCATCAAGCATTTTAGCCCCAGCCATGAAAACAGCGCCGCTGCACGCCGCAAACAGCAGCCAGCCACTAAACCCTGGATAGGTCGCCAGATAGGCTTTGCCGCGCTCCATCGCGCCCGTGGCAAGTGCATACGTGATGAGATAGACTTCCCATCTTGTCTTGATGACGAACAAGCGACCGATTTTTTTCCACATACAACCGTTAACGCAAGGAGCGGGCCAGTGGCGGGAATGCGTTAATGCGTCTTAACGAACATGGTAAACTGTCAGTTAATCCGACAGTTCAGTGATGTCGAGGGTGGCGAGCAGTGCACTTCGAGCGGCTTTGATTTCAGCCCATAGTTTCGGATTAGCCAAGTCGCCAGGCGCGATGGTTTCGGGCCAGTGGCGAGCGATAACATCTGCAATCCGGTTAAGTTTAGGTTCGTCGACCATGAAGCGCGGATCGACCATCTGAGGATCGGCCACCACGCGGAGGCGCAGGCATGCGGGGCCACCACCGTTTGCCATTGATTCGCGGACATCGACGGGCACGAGCTGGCGGATCGGGCCATTGCCGGCGATGTGAGTGTCGAGCCAAGCGCGAACACGCAGATGGTCATGCGCTTCGGTGGGCAGAACGAGCGCCATGCCGCCGGCTGGCAGGGTTACGAGTTGTGCGTTGAACAGATAGCTTTGGATGGCGTCGGTCAGTGACACAGCGCTGGCGGGGACTTCGGCGATTTCGACTTCGGGGAAGCGCGATCGAACGTCGGTGTAGAAGCGGTCCTTGTCCTCGAATGCCTGTTCATGGGTGAAGAGGACGCGCTCGTTGGCGACCGCGACGACGTCATTGTGAAACGCGCCAGCCGCAATCGCTTCGGTCGATTGCTGCACGAACAGCGCGTGCTTGATGTTGTGCATCCGGGCTACGGCTTTTGAGGCTTCAACATGTTGACGGGCGGGGAAGGGGCCGCCGGCAGCGCCATATACGAAGACTTCGACGCCCGATTCGCCGTGGCGCGGACAGAGCCGCATGTGATTTGCCGCGCCTTCATCCCCGAAGGGTGCAGGGATGGGCGGATGAACTTCGAACGCATTGTTGGCGAAGACGAGTTGAAGCTGCGGCAGCGTATCACGCCACTCATGGCTACGGTGCGGCATCGTCATCAGGTTGGCGACCGTCAAATGACATTTACCGTCAGTAGAATCCGGTGCCGGTGTAACCGTAGCGGCATTGGCCGCCCACATCGCCGAGGCCGACAAGGCACAGGCGCGGATGCCGGGGCACGCGTCTTCAATTGTCGTTCCAAGCGACGCGAGCCACGTCTCCGCCGGACGCCGCGCAGGAACGAAAATCCCTTGAAGCAGACCAATCCGGACATTGGCACGCATTTTTTGAATGCCCTGCAATGCCGCCGCGCGTGGGCGTGAAGGCCCGCCTGCATTCTTCGCGGAGGCCAGATTACCAAGGCTGAGCCCGGAATAATTGTGGCTGGGGCCGACGATGCCGTCGAAGTTGATTTCGACTAAGTTCATTGTGGCGCGACCTGCACGGTCTGGCCTTGTTCAACAAAAAGTGCCTTTGCGCCTTCAGGATCAATGACGCCGTCTTCGGTGACATGCGCCCAAGCTGCACGGAATGTCGCAAGGTAACCTGTTGCTGTGATCGTCCGCGCGGCGTCGTTTGGCGCGATCTTGGTGATCTTCACATCGTGCGATTTTGCCACTGTTTTCACATGATCGGTGCGGGTGTGCATTGTCGGGCCGCCGTCGAAAATGTCGATATAATGATCGTGCACGAAGCCTTCATTCTCAAGCATCCGCATCGCCGCACGTCCGCTCGGGTGGGGCAGGCCCATGACGGCCCGCGCACTTTCAGGGAGAAGCGCGGTGTAAATCGGATGTTTTGGCATCAGATCGGCAATGAACTGAAAGCCGTTCACTGCGTTGAAGGCATCCGCTTCGGGGAACGTCATGCCGAAAAACTTGCCTGCAAGGCCATCCCAAAAGGGTGATCCGCCGCCTTCGTCGAACACGCCGCGAAGTTCAGCAAAGACACGTTCGGCGAAGCGGGCGCGATGTGCCCGAATATAGAGATAGCGGCTGCGCGCGAGGAGCATGCCGAGTCCGCCAGCGCGTTCATTGGGGTGAAGGAAAAGTCCGCCGACTTCGCTTGCCCCTTCGAAATCAGTCGACAGCGACAGCATTTCGGCACGGAACGTGCGGTTAAGTTCGGATGATGTTTGGGTCAGCGTGCCAATGCGGTAGCTATAGAAGGGTGCAGATTGACCGATTTTGCTGTATATCTGGCAGGTGCCGCGGACATGCGGATCATTGATGTTTTCGAGCATCAGGACGATTAGGTCATCCTCGAGCGTGTCTTCGACGCGAGCAAAAGTCGCCTCGGCCCGGGCGAGCTTGGCTTTCAGATTGGGCTTATCCGGCGGCAGGTTGGTGAAGCCGCCGCCGGTTAGCTTCGCCATTTCGTAGAGCGAGCCAAGATCAGACGCACGCGCGGCGCGAAGGCGGAATGTCATGGTTGGAAAGCCCCGTTTGCGATGCGATGCAGGGTTAACGCCGACAGCATTGCCCGCTCCGCCAAGGATTCGACGATTATATACTCGTCGGATGAATGAATGGCACCTCCGCGCACGCCCATTGTATCGACCACGGGGACACCGCAGGCGGCGATATTATTGCCGTCACACACGCCGCCCGAGGCTTTCCAGCCTATGGTCTGGCCGAGATCGGCACCGCATTGCTTGACGAGGGTGAACAGCGCTTCGGCCTTGGCGTCCATCGGCTTGGGTGGGCGACCAAAGCCGCCGTGGAGGTGGATGCCAACATCATGTTGGGCGGCGACGCGTGCGACGATGGCGTTGATGGCGGCCTTGGCTTCGATTTCGAGTGCGGGCGTCGCGGGGCGCAGGTTGACGCGCAGGACCGCGTGGTCGGGGACGACATTGTTCGGCCCACCACCGTCGATCTTGGCGGGGTTGACAGTCAGGCCTGCTTTTTTGAGAGCCGCAAGGTCGAGCGCGAGCGCGGCCGCCGCGAGCAGAGCATTGCGGCCATCCTCCGGATTGCGACCGGCGTGGGCGGATTTGCCGGTGATGATGAAGCTGAAATTGCCGCGGCCAGGACGGGCACCAGCAAGGGTGCCATCAGGGAGAGCTGCGGGTTCATAGGTGAGGGCAGCAATCTTCCCACGGGCAAGGTCAGCGATCAGGGCTGCGGAGGAGGTGGAGCCAGTTTCCTCATCGCTGTTAATCAGGACGTCGTAACCCAATGTCGAAGCTTGCGGGCTCGTTTCAAATGCCTTGAGCGCAGCGAGCATCACGGCGATGCCGCCCTTCATATCTGCCGTGCCCGGACCGTTGATGACGCCCGGTTCGATCTCGTACAGCGCCTGGAATGGATGATCGGCGGGGAAGACGGTGTCCATATGACCAGTCAACAGGATGCGCCGGTTCGCGCCGGGGCGGACGCTCAAATGCAAATGCTGGCCGCGTTGGATGGTGCGTTTGCTGCCGTCGGGAAGGATGCATTCTTCGGGCGCGGGGTCGACCAAACGGACGTCGCCGGGCAGGCTCGAAAAAGCATCGGCGAGCAAACCCGCAACCTTTGCGAGACCATCCAGATTACTTGTCCCGCTGTTGATCGCGGCCCATTGTTCCACGTGTGCGAGCAGTGGCAAGGCAGCGGCGGCATCGACAAGTGTCTGTTCGGCGGCGTTCATACCGGGCTCTCTAGCCGCCCGCGACGTGCTTGTCGAAGGGGCGAATTGGCGGCATAGGCGCATCACTTCTCCTCCCCGGGGTCCGCTGACCAATCAGGAGCTTATCATGTCTGTCTATGTTGATCGTTCGGGCCTTCAGGTCGCCGATGTCCTCGCTGCGTTTGTCGAGTATGAGGTGCTGCCGGGGACGGGTGTTGCTGCGTCGCAGTTGTGGGATGGGCTAGCGACAATCCTGAAACGCTTCACGCCGGTCAATCGGGCGTTACTGGTCAAGCGCGGTGACTTGCAGGCGCAGATTGATGATTGGCATGGGGCCAATGCGTTTGTTGCGGGTGCCTATGAGGCGTTCCTGTGGGAGATTGGGTATCTGGTCCCCGAGCCTGCGCGCTTCACCATCGACACGCATCATGTAGATCGTGAAGTTGCAACAATGGCGGGGCCGCAGCTGGTGGTGCCGACGCTGAATACGCGCTTTGCACTCAATGCAGCCAATGCGCGGTGGGGCAGCTTGTATGACGCGCTGTATGGCACCGACGCGCTGGATGCGCCGTCGGCGAAGCCGGGTGGCTATGATCGGGAGCGGGGAGCGGCGGTCGTCAAGCGCGCCAAGGCATTCCTTGATGAGGCCGTGCCGGGGTGGCGGGAAGATCATTACCTTGTAGGAACGAATGGCCCGTCAAAATTATTCAAAAATAATGGTTTACATGTTGAAGTTTCCATCGATCGCGAGAGTGCGGTGGGTCGCGATGATCCCGATGGCGTTGCGGACGTCATTCTCGAGTCGGCATTGTCGACGATCATTGATCTTGAGGACTCCGTCGCCGCCGTTGATGCCGACGATAAGGTAGTGGGATATCGCACTTGGCTGGGCTTGATGAAAGGTGACCTGACTGCGACGTTTGACAAGGGCGGGCGGACGGTGACGCGGTCGTTGGAGCCGGACCGCGAATGGACCGCGCTCGACGGCACGTCGTTCACGTTGCATGGCCGCAGCCTGATGTTCGTGCGCAATGTCGGGCATTTGATGACCAATCCGGCAGTGCTGCTGGCCGATGGGTCCGAAGTGCCCGAAGGCGTTCTCGATGCCGTTATGACGTCACTTATTGCGATGCATGATCTTGTTGGAGCGGGGCGTGGTGGAAATAGCCGCACCGGTAGCATCTACATCGTCAAGCCGAAGATGCACGGGCCGGAAGAAGCGGCGTTCACCAATGATTTGTTTGATGCGGTTGAGGATATGCTGGGCCTGACGCGCCACACAATCAAAATCGGCGTGATGGACGAAGAGCGGCGGACGTCGGCCAATCTTGCGGCGACGATCCATGCGGTGCGCTACCGGATTGCCTTTATCAATACGGGCTTCCTCGACCGGACGGGGGATGAAATCCATACCTCGATGCAGGCGGGCGCGATGCTGCCGAAGGGCGAGATGAAGACGAGTGCTTGGATCAAGGCTTACGAAGCGCGTAATGTCGCGATTGGCCTCTCATGTGGTCTCAGCGGCAAAGCACAGATCGGCAAAGGCATGTGGGCCGCGCCCGATAAAATGGCCGACATGATGGTGCAGAAGATCGCGCATCCGCAGTCAGGCGCGAATACAGCTTGGGTGCCATCACCGACCGCAGCGACGCTCCACGCGATGCACTATCATGCGGTCGATGTGTTCGCGGTGCAGAAGGAAAAGACCGCGATTGCACCCTTGTCCGAATTGCTCACTGTGCCGCTTGCGACGGGAAGGAACTGGAGCGCGGCGGAGATTGAACGCGAGCTGGATAACAATGCACAGGGCATTTTGGGTTATGTCATTCGCTGGATCGATCAAGGGATTGGCTGTTCGAAAGTGCCCGACATCGATGATGTCGGCCTGATGGAGGACCGCGCGACACTACGCATTTCATCGCAGAGTTTGGCCAACTGGTTGTTGCATGGGGTGTGTACACAAACGCAGGTCGATGTGGCGTTCGCGCGCATGGCCGCGAAAGTGGACGGGCAAAATACGGGCGATCCGCTATACCGCAAACTCACGCCCGATAGCAGCGCGATGCAAGCGGCGCGTGCTCTGGTGCTTGAAGGAGTCGCGCAACCCAATGGCTATACCGAGCCGCTGCTGCACAAATTCCGGCAGGTGGTTAAAGCGGGTTGACATTTGTGTAATGTGTCCACAATGTGTGTACACAAAGGATTTGAATCATGTCCGAACACAAAATCGGGACCCGTGAATTTCGAGAGAATATGAGCAAGTATATCGCCCAAGCCAAAGCGGGCACGCCGATCACGATCATGTCACATGGGAAACCCGTGGCGGAACTGCATGCGCCCAGCGCGCAGGCTGTGCGCCCGCCGCCGACATTCGGGTCACTGAAAGGCAAGATTTGGATGGCCGATGATTGGGATACGTGGGACGAAGATTTCTACGCAACGCTTGAAGCACCGATCAGTCCGGATGGTAAGGATCCATGAGGCTTCTGGTCGATACACACATATTGCTGTGGCAAGTACAGGACGACCCCCGGCTAAAGGGCAAACTTAGGCAATTCCTCGTCGATACATCGGTGACAATTGTTGTCAGTGACCTGTCACTTTGGGAAGTCGCGATCAAGGTCCAGTGCGGCAAATTGCGAATGTCGATTGATCTGTTTGACAAACATATCGACGCACAAGGCTATGAACGCCTTAACATCACACGCTCGCATTTGACGGCTATCGCCGGCATGCAGAGGCACCATAAAGATCCGTTCGACCATTTGCTGATCGCGCAGGCAACGGTCGAACGCATTCCGATTCTGACGGCGAACGAGCAATTCGGCGCTTATCCGATCCGGCTTGCCGTGGCTTAGGCAAGGGGCGGCGCAGTCAGCCCGATGATCCTCATGATGACCGCCTGCGCAACCATCGCGACGAGCCAATAGCCGCAATCGGCTAAGAGGCTGCGTGCTTTGATTTCGCGGACTTGATAACTGCCCACAAGTGCCGGCGCAACGAAGCCTGCCCAGATGACCACTGCGCTGCCGATCGTCATCGTCCAGATGCCGCCCTTTGGCGGGGCTATGATAAGTGCGCCGGCTAGGATCGCGGCGAGCCATATATTTGCAATGAAAAGGACGAAAATTGCTGCAATAGGCATCCGCTTTCGATACCAGATAGCGGCGAAAACAAGACCGAACAGCGCCGCCGCAGTAATCGGGATTGCATTGATGACAATGTAAATCATCGACCGCCGTTTGGCAGTTGTTTCGCTTTCCATTCCATTGCGTTGCGGACGCGCCATTCGACCGAAGGGTGCGTGTAGAACAAGGCTTCCTGCAGCGCTGATGGTCGGGGATAACGATATTCGGCCGTTTTTACGAGCGCACTCGCCAGCGCATCGGGCAAGTTGGCCGTCCTCAGAGAATAATTGTCGGCCTCACGTTCGCCCTGTCGGATCACAGCATTGATCGCGGGCTGTGCCAACAGGAACAGCAATCCCACGATGAAGAGGAGTACAGGTAAACCCTGAACATCGCCAATCGATGCTTCACTGCCAAACAGGCGTGCAAAGCGAGGAAACAGGCGGTCTGCGAGAAAGAAGCCAAGAAGCGCCAACCCCATTAGCGAGGCAACGGTGTTCCAGACATGGCCGAGCACATAATGGCCGATCTCATGCCCGGTCACAGCGCGCACTTCGTCGAGCGATGCCTTTTTCAGCGCGACATCCGAAATCGCGATCCGCGCGCTGCCGAACACGCCCGAGACATTGGCCGTAAAATTATTTGACTGGCGTGATCCGTCGAACATGAAAATGCGGTCGTGCGGGATTTTTGCGTCGTCGGCCATGATGATAAGGGCGGCGCGCACGGGGCCTTCCGGCACGGGTTTATAATCGTTGAACAGGGGCTCGATGACGATCGGCGACAGAACGAGCGTCAGTGCCGCCGCTACCGCCGCTAAGCCGCCCGACCATAGCCACCATTGGCGGCCAGTGCGACGGATCAGGGCGTAAACCCCCATGAAGAACAGACCGCCGAGCACAACGGAGATCGCAACGCCAATCGCGTCCTGCGCCAAATAGTCAACGAGCGGCTGGCTCGTGCGACCATAGCTTTTTTCACGCCACCAGCCTTCATAAAGCGTCCACGGCAGGCTGAATAAAGCATCCACAAGGAAAAAGGTCGCGCAGACCAGCCATGTTCGGATGGCAAATCCCCGATTTGCCAAACGGCTTGCAACGCGGTCGAGAATGCCCCAGCGCACGATGATCGACGTGACCAGCGCCGAGACGATCAGGCCCCACAGCAATAGCCAATGGCTGCCGATGGTGTAACTGGCAGCCTTTTCGAGCGCTTCGGGCCCAAGGCTGTCGATATATTTCTTGGTTTCTGCTGCCGGATCAAAGCTCATGACGACCCTCCCTGTATTATGTTGCTATAACACTGGACGGCCATCGTCAAATGGGCTTTTGATCAAGGTAAATGCGCCGCAAATTCAGCGAGCACATCTTCATACAAGCGCTTCTTGAACGGCACGATCAGGTCGGGGAGTTGCCATGGATCGACCCATTGAAATGCATTGAATTCGGGATGTTCGGTCGCGAGGTTCACATCGGCGTCGGTGCCGAGGAAGTGGGCGAGGAACCATGCTTGGCTCTGGCCGCGATATTTGCCGCCCCACATGCGGCTCTGCATGTCAGTGGGAAGGTCGTAGAGGAGGTCGCGCGATGACCGGGCAATAATGGTCACCAAATGCGCGCCGATGCCGGTTTCTTCTTCGAGTTCGCGTAGCGCTCCTGCTTGTGCGTCTTCGCCGGGATCGAGACCGCCTTGGGGCATTTGCCAAGCGTCGAGCGTGGAATCGATGCGCTGGGCAACAAACACCTTGCCTTCGGCATTGAGCAGCATGACCGCCGCAGCGGGGCGATAGGGCAGGGCGGTCATGCGTATTCGGCGATCATCGCTTTCAATGCCGCCAAGGCACCGGCGAGATCAGCCTGGCCCGACGGCATGGCTTTGCGCAAGTTGACGAAGCCGTGAATGGTGCCGACGGCCTCGCGATAGATGGTGGGGACGCCCGCTGCGATCAGCGCCGCGGCATAGGCGCGACCCTGATCGCGCAGCGGATCAAGGCCTGCGGTCATGACCAACGTCGGCGGCATCCCGGCATGGTTATGACCAAGCGGCGCGGAGCGGATATGCGATTCCTCTGCGGCATAGCTCTTTTTGAACCACTGCATGACGTCGGCGGTCAGGAGCTTACCATCGTTGTGGTCGTGGTACGACGCCCAATCGTCATGATCGGCGACAACGGGGTAGATCGGGAACTGGGCAATGACGGGAACAGCAGCTGGCTTGTCGCGCAGGGCCATGGTTGTGACAATCGTCAGGTTCCCTCCCGCGCTGTCGCCGGACGTGACGAGGCCAGTACAGGGAATATTTTCGGCAATCCAGCGCGTGGCGGCTTCGCAATCATCGGGAGCGGCTGGCCATTTATGCTCGGGCGCGAGGCGATAATCGATTGAAATTACAGGAATATCGAGCATGCGGGCCGCTTCGGCACAATACGCCTCGTATGTATCGAGCGTGCCGATGACGAACCCGCCGCCGTGATAGAAAACCATCACCGGACCAGGCTCGCGGGTTTTTCGGGCATCATAGAGTCGGGCAGGGATGGCGCCCGCTGGGCCGGGAATTGAGAGATTACGGATAATGGCGAGCGGCCCGGTTTGAACCTCAGCAAGCTCGATCAGCGTGACATTCATCGTCCGCATTGTTTCGGCAGTGACTGTTGCATAATCCGCTTTTGGCATACAATTCAGCAGGCCGAGGAAGGCTGTTACGTCGGGACGTTCGGTTGTCATCATCCTATTTGCTCTCGTCAGTTTGCGATTTGCGACTTAGCTAGCGGGGATGCTGCATGTCGTCCATCACCCTGATTATGTCATGGCTGCGAGTGGCGGGGCGCACCAGTTCAGTAAATATGGCGTGGTGATGGATGTGCTGCGCAGCGGGCCGCTGGTCGAGCATGTGCCCGAAGCGATGCCGGTGCGATGGTTGGAGGCGGCGCATGATCCCTCTTATGTGGCGGCGGTGCTGGCGGCACGTGTTGCACCCGAGATCGAGCGACGGATCGGGTTTGCGGTGACGCCCGAGGTTGCGCGACGGGCGGTGTTATCGCCGGGCGGGACTTGGTTGGCGGCGAAACTGGCGCTGAAGTATGGCTATGCGGCGAATGCAGCGGGTGGGAGTCATCATGCTCTGCCTGAAACTGGCGCGGGGTTTTGTGTGTTTAATGATCTGGCAGTCGCGGCTTTGCAGTTGTTGGCCGAGGGCGATGCGCAGCGCATTTTGATTGTCGATCTCGACGTGCATCAGGGCGACGGGACAGCCGTGATACTGGCAGGCCGCGAGGATGTCGCGACGCTTTCGGTTCATGCAGAGAAGAATTTTCCGGTGCGCAAGGCGCGGTCGACGATGGATGTGGGGTTGCCCGATGGGGCGGGTGACGAGGAATATCTGGACGCTCTCCGTCCAGCGTTGGAGGCAATGATTGACCGCGTTCGGCCTGATCTGATCCTCTATCAAGCGGGGGTTGATGTTCACAGCGACGACAAGCTCGGACGGCTTGCCCTCACGGATACCGGGATAGCAGTGCGCGATTCCTTCGTTGCTAGGCGGGCGCGGGCACTCGGCATTCCGCTCGCAAGTGCGATGGGCGGGGGCTATAGTGATGATGTCCATGCGGTTGCTGCGCGCCATGCCGCGACGATGCGCACATTGGCCGCGGCGTATTTCGATTGATTGCCGTGACAGATTTACTACTTTGGTTTGCAGGGCAGGGCGTCGTAGAGCGCGCTACCGACTCAGCAGGATGATTTGATGGCTACCGCCGCACAAGAATTGCCGCCGCACGACGATGCGGCCCCCGACCCCGAGAATATTGTTGTGCGTTTTGCCGGGGATAGCGGCGACGGGATGCAGCTGACCGGCGGACAGTTCATGCTGTCGTCAGCGTTGGCGGGGAATGACTTTTCGACCTTCCCCGATTTTCCGGCAGAAATCCGCGCGCCGCAGGGTACACTGTTCGGCGTGTCGGCGTTCCAGATCAATTTCGGATCGACGTCGATTGATACGGCGGGTGACGCGCCCGATGTGCTGGTCGCGATGAACCCGGCGGCGTTGAAAACCAATGTTGGCGATTTGAAGCCCGGTGGACTGATCATCGCGGACGAGGGAGAGTTCGGCGCGCGGAACCTCGCGAAGGCGGGTTATGACGTGTCGCCGCTGGGCGATGGCTCGCTCGCGCGCTGGCAATTGATGGCATTCAATATTTCGCAGCTGACGATGGACGCGGTGAAGCCGTTCGGGCTGGGCAATAAAGAAGCGCTGCGTTGCAAAAATATGTGGACGCTGGGGCTGGCGCTCTGGATGTTCGGGCGGAAACGCGCGCCGATTGTTGACTGGCTTAATGCGAAATTCAAGAAAACGCCGTTGCTGGCAGAAGCGAATATTGCGGCGCTGAACGCGGGTCATGCCTATGGCGAGACGGCAGAGTTGGGCGCGTCGGTGCGGCAACATGCGGTTGCGCCCGCCGAAGTCGAGCCTGGCTTGTATCGCACCGTGACTGGCGCCGAAGCGCTGTCGCTGGGGCTAGTGGCTGGGGCGAAGCTCGCTAACCTCAAGATGTTCTTCGGCGGTTATCCGATCACGCCGGCGTCGGCGATTTTGCATCATCTGGCGCGGCTGAAGGAATTTGGCGTCACGACGTTTCAGGCGGAGGACGAGATTGCGGCGATTGGCGCGGCGATTGGTGCGTCCTATGCGGGGCAATTGGGCGTCACGTCGTCGTCGGGGCCGGGAATTGCGCTGAAAGGCGAGTTCATGGGGCTGGCCATCATGACCGAATTGCCGCTGGTCATCGTCAATTCGCAGCGCGGCGGGCCATCGACCGGGCTGCCGACGAAGACCGAACAATCGGATCTGTATCAAGCGATCTATGGTCGCAACGGGGATGCGCCGATGCCGATCATCGCCGCCCGCTCACCCGCTGATTGTTTCGATTGTGCCATCGAAGCCGTACGGATTGCCGTGCAGTTCATGACGCCGGTGATGCTGCTGACGGACGGCTACATCGCCAATGCGGCCGAGCCGTGGAAAGTGCCGCATCGCGACGAATTCGGCGCATTTCCGGTTGAATTCATGGAAGAAGCGCCCGTGGACGGGTTCAAACCCTATGCCCGTGACGAGAAATTGGCGCGTCCGTGGGTGAAGCCGGGTACGCCGGGCTTGCTGCACCGCATTGGCGGCATCGAGAAGCAAGTTGATACGGGTCACATCAATTATGAAGCCGCGAACCATCAGGCAATGACCGACTTGCGCAAGGGCAAGGTCGATGGCGTTGCCGATCATATCCCCGATCAGGCGGTCGAGCTGGGCACGACGACGGGCAAGCTGGTTGTCGTCGGCTGGGGATCGACCTTCGGCCCGATCCTGCAAGCCGTGCGCCGCGCGCGAAACAAGGGGCTGGATGTCAGCCATGTGCATATCCGGCATATCTGGCCGCTGCCGAAAAACCTCGGCGATCTGATGCGTGGATACGACAAGATTTTGGTGCCGGAGATGAACACGGGGCAATTGAAGACGGTGCTGCGCGATCAGTTTCTGGTCGATGCCAAGCCGCTCAACAAAGTGTCAGGACAGCCGTTCCGGATTGCCGAGATTGAAGCGGCGATTGAGGGGGAATTGGGATGAAAGTGAGTTGGGGGCTTTTATGCGTTCTTGCGGTGGGGTGCTCACAGCCATCAGAAAATGCACACGAGTCGAAAGATAATGCGATCATTACTCCGCCCTCAGCTGTGCTTAAAGCTGCTGCAAGCGCTGGTCCGTTCGGAATAGACGCAGGAACACAGCTGAGCACTCTAAGTGCGAACGGAGAACGCGACGCAGAAACGGGCGTTAGTTCAATAAGCGCTGCACCCAAACCCAGCTCTCAATTTCCTAATGTTGCCGTCGTGAGCTACCCATCAACGGGTGTTTGCGAAATCCGTTCTGCATCAAACCAGTTCGAGTCTGACCCCTACATCGTGTCGTCCGCTGCATATCTTGAAGAAGTCGCGACCGCGCTCAAATCAAAGTATGGTGACATCAAAGTCGATGACGGATGCACGGGATACTCCTGCAGGAGCGATTACAAACTACAAGCGATTGAGGATGGAAGCCGTTGGTATCGCTACAATTGGAAAAATACTGATACGACGAAACTGCCTAATCGCATCAAAGAAATATACCTCTATGTCGCGCATTCGGAGTTTAATAACTCGATGGTACGGCTTGACTACGTTTTTGATAACACTTCCGAATGTGCCGCAGCGGCAAAAAGTGCCAAAGCATCTAATCTTTAGTTAGGCTCATCAAATGAACGACATGACCCCCATTCGCCTGACGACGCCCAAGGACTGGGAGACCGATCAGGAAGTGCGCTGGTGCCCCGGCTGCGGTGACTATGCGATCCTGAAAGCGGTGCAGCGGACGATGCCCGAGTTGGGTGCGCGGCCCGAAAATACGGTGTTTGTCAGCGGGATCGGCTGCTCGTCGCGTTTCCCCTATTATATGGAAACTTATGGATTTCACACGATCCACGGCCGCGCGCCGACGGTGGCAACAGGCGTGAAGCTCGCCAATCCCGATCTCGATGTGTGGATCATCACCGGCGACGGCGATGCGCTGTCGATTGGTGGCAACCACACGATGCACTTGCTGCGCCGCAATCTGAATGTGCAGTTCCTGCTGTTCAACAACGAGATTTATGGCCTGACCAAAGGCCAATATTCGCCGACATCGCGTGAGGGGACCAAGTCGCCATCGACACCGTTTGGATCAGTGGATCGTCCGGCGCGGCCTTGTGCCTTTGCGCTGGGGGCAGGCGCGCGGTTCGTGGCGCGCGGCATTGATATCCACAAGAAATTGCCCGAAGTTTTGAAGGCCGCATACCGTCACAATGGCGCGGCGTTTGTCGAGATTTTCCAGAATTGTATCGTCTACAATGCCGATGTGTTTGGCGAATTTGCCGACAAGCAGAATGCCGACGATCATCAATTGTGGGTTGAGCATGGCGCGCCAATGCTGTTTGCCAAAGGCACCAAGGGGATTGCCGTTGACCGCGCCGAACTGCGCCTGAAAGTCGTCGATGTCGTCGACGGCGATTGGGCGGCGGCAGGCGTGCTGGTCCACGACATCACCAACCGCGCGGTGGCGCATATGCTCGTCGAAATGGTGTTCGGGCCGTTCCCGATGGCGCTTGGCGTGCTGTATGACGATCCGCGCCCGACATTTGACCAGACGTTGCTGGCAGCGGATGAAGCAACAGCCGACGGCAAATCGGCTGATCTGCAAGCACTGATGGAACGCGCGCAGACATGGCATGTTGATAAGGATCACCATGTGATCTAGCCGGGGGCGATGTCATCGCCTTCGATATTGTGGTTTCGCCAGGACCTGCGTCTTTCCGACAATGCCGCGCTGAATGCGGCGGCAGAAGCGGGGCCGGTTGTTGCCGTTTATGTCTTCGATAAGCATGCGGGCGCAGCGCAGCACTGGTGGTTGCACCATAGTCTGACAACGCTTTCTAACAGCCTTGCCGAGCGTGGTGTGCCGTTAGTTTTGCGGCGGGGGGCTGCAGTTACCGAGCTTCGATCATTGATGGCGGAAACCGGTGCTACGCGGATTCATGCGATGCGCGCTTACGAACCCTGGTGGAAAGCGGCAGAATCGGCACTTGGCGATGCGCTGACGCTGCATGACGGCAATTATCTGGTGCATCCGCCGACAGTGCTGACGGGCAGCGGGGGGCGATACAAGATTTTCACGCCTTACTGGCGGGCGATCCTGACGCGAATGCCGCCACCTTTGCCGGTGAAATTTGAGGGACAGTCCCCAAGCGGGGACAGTCCCCGCTTGGGGACTGTCCCTTCGGATAGGATCGAAGACTGGAACCTGCTCCCGACCAAACCCAACTGGTCAAAGGGGTTCGATGTCTGGACGCCGGGTGAGGCGGGCGCAAAAGCTGCGTTGAAACTGTGGCTCGATCATGTCGATGGCTATGACCGCGCGCGTAATTTTCCGTCTGAGGCAGGCGTCTCGCGTCTTTCGCCGCATCTGCATTTTGGCGAGATTTCACCTGCGACCGTCTGGCATCATGTGGCGAAGCGGGTGGGGGCGAACGGTGAGCCTTATCTACGCGAGATTGGCTGGCGCGATTATGCGGCGAATACGATTGACCAGTTTCCTGATTATGGAACGGCAAATGCGCGGGCGGATTTTGATCGGCTAAAATGGCGCGATGATGAGGGGGATTTCGCCGCTTGGACGAAGGGGCAGACCGGCTACCCCATCGTTGATGCAGGAATGCGCGAGCTTTGGGCGACGGGGTGGATGCACAACCGAGTGCGGATGATTACGGCGTCGTTCCTGATCAAGCATCTGCTGATCGACTGGCGGCGCGGCGAACAGTGGTTCAAAGAGACACTGCTCGATTATGATGCCGCGTCGAATGCGGTAAACTGGCAGTGGACGGCGGGGACGGGCGTGGATTCGAATATGTTCGTGCGGATCATGGCGCCCTTGTCACAATCGGAGAAATTCGATGCGGCGGGCTATATCCGCAAATGGGTGCCCGAACTGGGGAAAACGCCCGAGCCTTGGGTTCACGATCCGCATGGCGCGGCGCAGGCACCGGCCGGATATGCCAAGCCGTTGGTCGGCCACCGTGAAGGCCGCGAGCGCGCGCTGGCGGCCTATGCGGCGATGAAGGGCTGACATGAACGCGCCGCATTCGCCACCGTCATGGATGCATCGCCGGATGGCGCGGCTGTTTCGCCCTGTGCTCGACCGGATTGATGCTGGTCTTGCCACCGGGCAAATCGATATTTTCCTGCCCGATGGTAGTTTCCGCGTGCTCGGCGGTCGCGCGGCGGGGCCGTCGTGCACCGTCATCGTGCGGAAATGGTTTGCGTTTCTGCGGCTGGCGCGGTCGGGGTCGGTCGGCTGGTACGAGGCGTGGGCGGCGGGTGAATGGTCGAGCCCCGACATCGTTTCACTGTTCGAATTGTTTGCGCGCAACCGGGAGACGCTGAAGCAAACCGCGCGGGCCAAGGGATTGTCGCGAATCGTCAAGCGCGTGCGGCATGCGCTGAATCACAATGATCGCACAGGCGCACGACGAAATATCGTGGCGCATTATGATCTGGGGAATGATTTTTACGCAGCGTGGCTCGACTCGACGATGAGTTATTCGAGCGCGATGTTCGCGGCGGGCGATACGCTCACGATGGCGCAGCGGCGCAAGCAGGCTGCTGTGTTAGACCGGCTGGTGCTGCGGCCCGGTGACCGTATGCTCGAAATCGGGTGCGGCTGGGGGAGCTTGGCGCAGGCGGCGAACAAACGGGGTGCGGCGGTGACGGCGATTAGTCTGTCGCCAAGCCAGCTCGACTATGCCCGCGCGCATTTTGGCGATGTCGATTTTCAGTTGTGCGACTACCGCGACTTGTCGGGGCAATATGACGCGATTGCCAGCGTTGAAATGGTCGAAGCTGTCGGCGAAAAATATTGGCCGGAGTATCTCGATACCATACTGCGATGCCTGAAACCCGGCGGGCGGGCGGCAATCCAGTTTATTTCGATCCCCGATGATATGTATGAGGCGTATCGGGCAGGCGTTGATTTTATCCAAACCTATATTTTCCCGGGCGGGATGCTGATGTCCGAAAGCCGGTTTCGCGCGCTTGCTGAAGCGCGGGGGCTGGCGTGGACTGACGAACATCGCTTTGGCGCCGATTATGGCACGACAGTCAAAATCTGGCGTGAGCGCTTTGATGCCGCCAATTTGCCGCCGCAGTTCGATAGCGCCTTCAAAAATCTGTGGCGCTATTACCTAATGTATTGCGAAGGCGGGTTTCGCAGCGGCGGCATTGATGTTTTGCAAGTCACATTGGTAAAGTCATGACCTTTCGCGTTGTCGTGATGGCGGTGTTGCTGACGCTCGCCGGGTGTGATGCGGTCAAACTCTACACCAACTTGCCAAAGGACGAGAATGTGCTGTTTTGGACGCAGGACCAGCGTGACAATGCGTTTCGCCAGATGGAAAAGCTGGCACCGACCAACGCGGTTCAGGCGGGCAACGGTGTTCACCAGTTCGGGCAAGGCGCACCACTAAAGCTTAGTCTCGATCTTGATGCTTATCTGCTGCATCAGCGTGTTGCGGGGCTGATCATTATCCAAGACAACAAAATACGCTTCGAAAAATACGGGCTGGGCTACGACGCTGCTGGGCGCTGGACGAGTTTTTCGGTGGCGAAGTCGCTGACCTCGACACTGGTTGGCGCGGCGGTGCGCGATGGCTATATTAAGAGTCTCGATGACAAGGTCACGACCTATATCGCTGATCTTAAAGGGTCGGCTTATGATGACGTCACGGTCCGCCAGTTGCTGACAATGACGTCGGGCGTGCGTTGGACCGAGGATTATACAGATCCGAAATCGGATGTTGCATTGTTTACGAAGCACAAAGCCGAACCGGGCATTGATGTGACCGTCAGTTACATGCGTAAACTGCCACGCGAAGCTCCGGCGGGGATGAAGTGGGTTTATAAGACGGGCGAGACCAATCTCATCGGGGTGCTCGTCTCCAGCGCGACGAAGAAAACGCTGTCGGCTTATCTGTCGGAGAAAATCTGGAAACCTTACGGCATGGCGCAGGATGCGGTGTGGATCACGGGATCGACAGGGCACGAGATCAGCGGATGCTGTTTTTCGGCATCGCTTCAGGATTACGCGCGGTTTGGTAAGTTCATTCTCGACGGGGCGATGGTCAATAACAAGCGTGTCGTGCCCGATGATTGGCTGGCCGCCGCAACGACCAAACAAGCGGATATTGCCAACCCGGGCCGTGGTTACGGTTATCAATGGTGGACCAATGACGACGGCAGTTTCGCGGCACAGGGCATTTTCGGGCAGGGGATTTTTATCGACCCCAAACGCCGTTTGATCATTGCAACCAATGGCAACTGGAAAGTTGCCAATGATGATGCAGGCGTCGGGGCCGAACGTGAACGTTTCTATAAAGCGGTCCAAGCCGCCGTCGATCAACCGTAGCGGTTGACGACGGATTCAAAGACCGCCGGATTGAGCAAGTTGGCAAATGCACAGCCGACCATTCCGCCATGGTTCCAAATCACTTCGGCCTGAAGCGCGGTCAGTCCTGGCAGCGTTAGCCACGCCAGTGCGCCGGGCCGCATCCGCGACAAGGCTTCACACGAAAAGCCACCGAGTGAAAGATCGTGGACCGTCGTCGCAAATCCTTTATCGCCCGACGGGCGAAGTGACGCCGGAATGCTCAGTTTCGTGCGCGGCGCGCAGCGGTCTTCCTGTGCAGCTACAAGATAACGGTCTTGAATTTCAGTTATGGTCATTTGGTCGCCTCCGATAGTTCGTGTCCGAACGGTGCTACCCCCGTGATGACTTTTAGTCTTATCGGGTTAATGACGTCTCGCCGAGACTAGTTAACACGCTCGCGATAACCGGTTTCAAAACCTTCAGTAGCCAGGGCCGCGATGCGTTCGCCGACAGTTCCGGGCGTCTTAACATCAGCGGGGTCTTCACCGGGAAAAGCGCGCGCACGCATCACCGTCCGCGTGGCCCCGGGATCAATAATGGCGACCTTGACGCGGCCAATGTTGCGGGTTTCTTCGGCATAGCTGCCGAGCAGGGTTTCGAACCCGGCTTTTGAGGCACCATAAGCGCCCCAGTAGGCGCGTGGCGCGGCGGCGACGCTTGACGTGAGACCAATGACGCGCGCGCTGACGGCGGCGCGGAGCATGCCGTCAAATGCACCAATGATGCTGGCTTGGGCGGTTAGATTGAGCGTGACAACGCGGTTGAATTCATTGGCATCAATGTGCGGAACCGGTGTTAACGTGCCGAGTGTTGCGGCGTTGAGGACAAGCACATCGAGTGCTTTCCAGCGGCCTGATATGGCTTCGGCAAGGCGCGTGATCGCGTCGGCATCGCTCAAGTCGAGCGGCGCGATTGTTGCGCTGCCACCCGATTCATGGATGCGTTCCTCCACTTGTTCCAAACCGGCAACGGTGCGGGCCGTCAGCACAACATGCGCACCGGCGGCAGCGAGCGCTTCGGCAGTCGCAGCGCCGATCCCGCGTGATGCACCGGTAACAACGGCGAGTTGCCCTTCAAGGCTCTTATTCAAACCACCCGCTCCGCTAGCATTTCGAACTGGTCCTCGACTGCCGTGTCATCCTGATCCGTCAGGCGGGTGGGGTAATCGCCAGTGAAACAGGCATCGCAATATTGCGGACGGATGTCGGCGCGGCGCGCTTCGCCGAGCGCTTTGTAGAGGCCGTCAATGCTGACAAAAGCGAGGCTGTCGGCGTGCATGAAATCCTGCATCCCGCCGATGTCGAGCTTGTGCGCGAGCAACTTCGTGCGTTCCGGCGTGTCGACGCCGTAAAAGCAACTGTGCCGTGTCGGGGGGCTGGCAATGCGCATATGAACTTCAGTGGCCCCGGCATCGCGCATCATTTGAACGATCTTGAGGCTCGTCGTGCCGCGCACGATACTATCGTCGATCAAGACCACGCGCTTTCCCGCAATGAGCGCACGATTGGCGTTATGTTTGAGCTTTACGCCCAGATGGCGGACTTGATCACTCGGTTGAATGAACGTGCGCCCGACATAATGTGAGCGGATGATGCCCAGTTCGAAGGGAATGCCCGATTGCTGGGCATAGCCGATGGCGGCAGGGGTGCCCGAATCAGGCACAGGGATGATGTAATCGGCATCGACGGGGCTTTCGATGGCGAGTTGTGCGCCGATCGCCTTGCGCACCGAATAAACGCTCGAGCCGTCAACGATTGAATCGGGGCGGCTGAAATAGACATGCTCGAAAATGCAGGGGCGCGGACTGACCACGCCGAAAGGGTTGAGCGAACGGATGCCACTTTCGGTTACAATGATGATTTCACCCGGTTCAACCGAGCGCTCATAGGTTGCGCCGACGACATCAAGCGCCACGGTTTCGGAGGCAAAGATGGTAGCATCCCCTAGCTTGCCCATCACGAGTGGACGAATGCCGAGTGGATCGCGGCAGGCGATCATCCCCTCGGGCGTCATGCATACCAATGAATAAGCGCCTTCAACCTGTTTAAGCGCGTCAATGAACTTGTCGAGAAGCGTCCGATATGTGCTCGTCGCGACGAGATGGATGATTATTTCCGTGTCGCCAGTTGACTGAAATATCGAACCACGACGGACAAGCTCGCGTTTGACGGCCATCGCATTCGAAATGTTACCATTGTGCGCGACAGCAAAGCCACCCGAGGCGAGGTCCGCATATAATGGTTGAACATTGCGGAGTGACGTTTCACCCGTTGTTGCATAGCGGACATGGCCACAAGCGACTGATCCCGGCAGACCACGAATAATCTCGTCGCGGTCGAAATTGCCCGCAACATGACCCATTGCGCGGTGCGAATGGAAATGCGCGCCGTCCCAGCTGGTGATTCCCGCCGCTTCCTGCCCGCGATGTTGCAGCGCGTGGAGACCCAGCGCAACGATGGCCGAGGCGGTATCGGCACCCCAGATGCCAAAGACGCCGCATTCTTCGCGGAGCTTATCGTCGTCGAAAGGGTGTGTCGTCAGCATGATTCGGGCGATCTGCGTTGCGCGGATGCTGCCCTATAGGCAGAGAGAAATCGATTGTCTTCACTTTGTAACGGAAATCGGAATGACGGATCGCGAAACTGGAGGGATGCTCAACCCCAAATGGGATGCCAACGGCTTGATTGCGGGCGTGGTCACCGATGCCAAAACAGGTGAATTGTTGATGGTCGCACATCTGAATGCCGAAGCACTCGCGCTGACGCAGTCGACCAGCGAAGCTCATTTCTGGTCGCGCAGCCGAGGGCGGATATGGCGCAAGGGCGAAGAGTCGGGGAACGTCCTGCGCGTCGTCGAACTCCGTATTGATTGTGATCAGGATGCGTTGTGGATCAAGGCTGAGGCGGCAGGGCCGGCGTGCCATACGGGCAAGCGAAGTTGTTTTTATCGCGTGGTCGCGGGCGCGGCACTAGTTCCTTGCTAATCTAAAAGTAATGTAAATCGAAGTGATAAATATCACAATGTCAATTGTATATTGACAGGTCTTCGAAATCTGTTCAGTTTCTCAAATGAACAAAATAGTTGCACTGTTAGTGCCAACCTTGTTGGCAGGCTGTGTGTCGGTACAGAATGATGGTGCGGAAAAGACGCATTATTATTTTGGTCTTGTTCGTGTTGCGTATCCAGAGTTTCGGGGAAAGCTGACTGCAATTGACGTAAAGTCATTGGGGATTGGTTTTGATGGTGCAGCATTTATTGGCTGGCGGGACAGTAAGTTTGTTTACGCGGAGCCCGATGACTGTCGCACAGTGATCATTTTGCGGGACAGAATCGAAGCAGATCATGTTGTGCAGATGATCAAGTCTTTGGGAGACAAAGCATGCGTAGCCGAGTTTGCAGGATCGCTTTCACCCCGCTGATGTGCGCTATTATGTTAACGGGCTGTGTGCAGATGACACGGCATTCGAATACGATGGTGTTCGGAACGAATACCACGTTGGGGATTAAGGTTGGTGCCGAAGCGACGAGCACGCCGGGCATAACTTTTGGCTACAGCCGTCAGGAAGCTGTCGTTATGCCGTTGATTGCAAATACCGCTGATAACGGGACGACTCAGGCGCCGTGCCCGCAGGTGGTGGCAGATGGAACTGCTAGTGTCGCGCAACTCCCCGAAAGCTGTCGCTTAATTGGGAAAGACGGTGCGGATCGAACAGACACGTATTCGGTACTTGCAAGCTTCGGTGCGAGATTTGGTTCAGAGCTTGAACCCGGGAATGCCAAGCTAGACGGTCAGATTGCACAGTATTTTGCCACTGGTATCGCGGCTCGTCTGTTAGCGGAAAATGGCGGCGCAGCTACAGTTGCGTTGGGCGGAGCCGCAAAGGCAAATGCTACGGCGATGGGGACGGAACGGTTGTTACGCTTGATGAATTCACCGGAGGCAGGGGTTCGCGTTCAGGCGGATTTACAAACAATGAAGCAGTCAAAGGCGGCTATCATAGCCAAGATTGCCGCCACGCCAAGCTATCGCCCACTTCTGACCGCAATGGACGATGCGATTGGCCTGACAACATTTGATTCAACTTGCCCCGCAATCGCCACGGCGACCGAATGCGCAAAACACATCACTGATGGAGGCTTTTTAACGCGAGACGCGGCTGATTGGTTGAAGGCCGCTGCAGCAATCGCATCAATGTAGTAAAAGGAATTTGATATGGGCAAAGTTGCAGTTCAGTATTTCGACAACGAAATTGACGCCGTTGCATTTGTCAAACTAATGCGGAAGGACGGCTGTACAACGGCCATCACCGAGAGCGCATCTGGCATGTCTGTGCTTTATAAAGGTGGCGCAAAACCAGTTACTCTTGAAATCGCCGGCGATGGGACAAGTTTCGCAGTCATGGTGTTCCGGGGGGCAATTCTTTGTCAACAGCCAGACCCCGACGCTTGAAGGGGAAGAGCCATGGGTGATCTCACCACAAATTTCTCGCTGAACGAATTTCTTGTTTCGTCAAAAGCCGATCAGCTGGGCATCAAGAATACGCCGACCGATGAACATCTGGCGCGGATTAGGACTGTGACGGCGCCGTCGCTGCAAAGAATTCGCGATATGATCGGGGCATCGATTGTCATTACTAGCGCCTATCGCAATCCGCGTGTGAACAAGGCCGTGCGCGGGGTGGCGAACAGTGATCATCCGCAAGCGTGGGCCGTGGATTGTCATGCCGCAGGGATGAGCGTGCTTGGCTTTGCGCGGTTCATTCGCGACGCGATGCCGGCGGGGCAGCCGCTGCACGGGATGATCGATCAGTTGATTTATGAATCGGGGCGCGGAATTGTCCACATCAGTTTTGCCCCGCGCCGCCGAGCTCAGGTACTGACGCAGCGTGGCGGACCGGGGTCGCCTTTTGAAATCGGGATACAGGCTTAATCATCCCCGAGTTCCTCTGACATGAAAACAGGTGACGCCCATCCGACGCCACCCGCATTCATTTCCCAATCATCAGGCGTAGCTAATTGACGTCCGCATACGCCGACGCATTGCACCGCCGACAATACCGAAGCCTGCCAGCATCATCATCCAAGTGCCAGTTTCGGGCACTGGTGCCACCGACCGGACGTTCACTCGTTGCGAGAGCAAGAATGGTTGGTTGTCGCCTGTATCAATCAACCCATATTGGACGGTAAACAGCGGCGCTCCCGAAGCAACACCGGGCCCACCGAGGAAATCGATGAAATCGCGTGCATCGGTGTTTTCATCGACAACAACAGTCGGGAACGCAGACGATACCCGCGGAATCGAACCCCCTTGGTCAAAACTGAGGCCGTCGGTATCGCTCGACGTGCTATAGCCGATTGGGACAAAACCCGGTTGTGGCCGAGGATCATTGGCGTCGAGACCCGGATCAAGCAGTTCATTGGCAATCGAGGTCCAAGCGAAGCCGGAATTGTTGATAATCCGTTTGATGATCGTGTAGCTCGTACCTTGTGTGAGTCCGTTGAACTGCAGGAACACGTCGTTCTTATTGGTCCACGTTTCGTTGATCGTGATGACGTTGCCGACTTGGCTCCAGCTGAATGCGCCGAGCGTGGTGCCGGGATACTGAACGATTGTGATCGCGGCGTTTGCAGCGGTCGGTAGGCTGATCGCCGTAGCGGCGAGTAACATAAGTTTGGAGAATTTCATTGTCTGCCCTCTCTGTTTGAAACAAAGTCGAGCGACCCCGGATTTTGTTGCTTTTAGCGACCGAGCGTTCTGATTGTTAATCGCTCATTAACCTGAGTCGTTTCGGATTGATTGAACGAATGCGACAGCATTGGCTCAATTGACCTTTACGTTCACGTCAACTAATCTCGCTGTTATGGCAGACCTCGGCGCACATGCGACACTCGAAACGCCCGATTTCCGGGACCGGCACCTCTATTCGATTTCCGACCTGTCGGAAGAATTCGGCGTCACCGCGCGTGCCCTGCGTTTTTATGAAGACGAAGGGCTGATCGCGCCGGTTCGTCGCGGCACCACGCGCATTTATACAAAGCGTGATCGCGCAAGACTGGCGTGGATATTGCGCGCGAAACGCGTCGGATTTTCGTTGGCAGACATTCGCGAGATGATCGACCTTTATGACGTCGGCGATGACCGCGCGACGCAGCGGCATGTGACGATCGATAAGTGCTTGTCGCGTATTGAGTTACTGAAACAGCAGCGAGCAGACATCGACGCGCATGTCGATGAACTGGCGCGCTTTGTGAAAATGGTTCAGGCCGCCGAAGGGGGCAGCCACTAGGTTTTTATCCGGAGTTTATCATGCCCCAGTATACGCCACCGATCCGTGACACGCGGTTCGTTATTGACTCCGTGATCGGTCTGGATCGCTATTCCAATTTGCCGGGTTTTGAAAATGCAACGCCCGACATGATTGAGGCTGTCTTGACCGAAGGCGGCAAGTTTGTTGCCGAAGTGCTGTTTCCGCTGAACCAATCTGGCGATCTGGAAGGGTGCATGCGGCATGCTGACGGGTCGGTGACAACGCCCAAGGGATTTAAGGAAGCCTACACCGCGTTCATCGAAGCGGGCTGGACAACGCTTGGCATGCCAATCGAATATGGCGGACAGGGGTTGCCGCACGTTATTTCATCGGCATTCGAGGAGTATCTGATCAGTTCGAACATGGCGTTCGGCATGTATCAGGGGCTGACGATGGGTGCCGTGTCGTCGATCCTCGTCAAGGGCTCCGAGGAACAGAAGGCGAAGTATCTGCCTAAAATGGTGTCGGGGCATTGGGGCGGGACGATGAACCTGACCGAGCCGCAGTGCGGCACCGATCTTGGGCTGATCAAGACCAAGGCCGTGCCGCAGGCGGACGGGTCGTTCGCGATCACCGGCACCAAGATTTTCATTTCGTCGGGCGAGCATGACCTGACCGAAAATATTATTCACCTCGTTCTGGCAAAAACGCCTGATGCGCCCGACAGCGTGAAGGGGATTTCGCTGTTCATTGTGCCGAAGTTCATGGTCAACGATGATGGCTCGCTTGGCGCGCGCAACGGCGTGACGTGTGGGTCGATCGAGCACAAAATGGGCATTCACGCCAATTCGACCTGTGTGATGAACTATGACGGCGCGACGGGCTTCCTCGTGGGCGAGGAAATGAAGGGGCTGGCGGCGATGTTCATCATGATGAACACCGCGCGGCTGGGTGTTGGTTTGCAGGGGCTGGGTCAAGCCGAAGTCGCGCACCAGAATGCCGTACAATATGCCAAGGACCGGCGGCAAGGCCGCGCCCTGACGGGCGCCGCAGAACCGGCTGAGAAGGCCGACACGCTGTTTGTGCATCCCGACGTCCGCCGCATGCTGATGGAAGGCAAGGCGATCACGGAAGGGCTGCGGGCATTGTGCCTGTGGGGTGCACTGCAAGGCGACCTGTCGCACAAGGCGCAGACGGAGGAGGAGCGCCAGCGCGCTGATGATCTGCTCAGTCTGTTGACGCCCGTGATCAAGGGTTATGGCACCGATAAGGGCTACGAGATCGCGACGAATAGTCAGCAGGTTTATGGTGGGCACGGCTACATCGCCGAATGGGGCATGGAGCAGTATGTTCGCGATGCGCGGATCGCGATGATTTATGAAGGCACCAACGGCATTCAGGCGCTCGATCTGGTCGGGCGCAAACTGGCCAAGGACGGCGGACGCGCAGTGCAGTTGCTGTTCGCGTTACTCGCCGACGAAATCGGCGCAGCAAAGCTGAAGCCCGAGCTGGCCGACTTTGCCGGGCGGTTGGAGAAAGCGACGGGTGACCTCCAGGCATCGACGATGTGGTTTGTCCAGAACGGCATGACCAATCCGAATAATGCCGGTGCGGGGGCGGTTTCGTATATGCACCTGATGGGCATTGTGACGCTCGGCTTGATGTGGCTGCGCATGGCCAGTACGGCGCAGGCGATGCTGGCGGCGGGTGAAGGAGACAAGGCGTTCCTTGAAGCCAAGCTGGTCACCGCGCGCTTCTTTGCCGAGCGGATTATGCCCGATACTGGGGCGCTGCGCCGCAAGATCGAGGGCGGTGCGGAAAGCATCATGGCTTTGCCGGTCGAAATGTTTGAAGCGGCATAAGGCACTTCGATCCAGTTCAAGCGTTATTCACGACGATTGGCTGACTTGTGCCGCGCATTGGCCAAGGCTAGTCACCGAATCGAAGGCGGTCCCCCAAACCGCGACAGGAGAACTGAACCATGAAACTCGTATCGTCATTGGCGCTGGGCGCTGCTCTTATATTGGGTACCGCGCCGACGGTTGTGATGGCAGCGAAGGAAAAACCTGCCGAAGCGCCGAAGATGACGCTGAGCAAGGAATTCCGCGCAGCAGCTGGCCCCGCACAGGCGGCGATTAAGGCCAATCCGGCGGGCGCCGATGTGGCTGTTACAGCAGCCGAAGCAGCGGCAACGACGACCGATGATAAATTTGTAGCGGCGCAGTTACGGCTTCAGGTCGGCGGCGCGCTGAAAGACCAGGTGATGCAGCAAAAGGCTGTCTTGGCAATGATCAACAGCGGCAGCGCGATGGGCACTGCAGAGTTGCCTCGCCTCAATTTTTATGCGGGGCAATTTGCCTATTCGGCCAATGATTTTCCGAAAGCGATCCAGTACCTGACTGAAGCCGAGCGGCTTGGCTATAAATCATCGGGTAATCAGGATACGCTGTTATTGCTTGCGGAAGCCAATTTCAAATCTAACAACGTGCCTGCAGGTCTGGCGCATGTTGATAAAGCCGTTGCCGCGAGCAAAGCGGCGGGCATCAAGCCACCCGAGACTTGGTATGCTCGCGCATCATCGGTCGCGTATAAGGCCAAGCTTAATACGGAATCGGCGAAATGGACGCGTGCGCAAGTTCGCGAATATCCGACAAAGGATAATTGGCGCAGTGCACTCGTCGTCTATCGCGACGGTGCGACGCGTGATGGCAACCTCAATCTCGATATTTTCCGGCTCATGCGTTTGACCAAAAGCCTCGCGGGTGAGCGTGATTATTATGAATTTGCCTCCCTCGCCACCGAACGCGGCCTGCCTGGTGAAGCCAAGTCGATCATTGATGAAGGCATGGCGACAAGTGCTGTGCCCGCCAATAGCCGTGCGTTGAATGAGCTTCGCGGCATGGCATCAGCAAAAATCGCAGGTGACCAAGCATCATTGGCAGCAGCCGAACGCCAGGCGGGCGCATCGGCAACCGGCCGTGTCGCGTCGGCTACGGCTGATGCCTATCTCGGCTACGGGCAGGATGCCAAAGCGATTGCGCTCTACAAGACGGCGCTGACCAAAGGTGGTGTCGATGTTGATGCGGTCAACACCCGCATGGGCATTGCTTTGATGCGGTCGGGCGACAAGGTCGGCTCGCGGACGGCATTTACGGCCGTGAAGGGCGCGCGGGCAGATATTGCGGCGTTCTGGCTGCTGTGGCTCGATCAGGCTGTATAGCTTTCCGTAGCGTTCGCGGTTGCATGCGGGCATCGGCGGTGCTTATAGCGACGGCACGTTCAAGCCGTTTTCGAAAGGCATCGCTCTCTTGGCCAAAGCTGCCGTAAAGTCCGCATCCACCGTTGCCCGTCCGCCCGAGCCGGTGCGCTACAAAGCATCCAAGGAAGAGATGCTCGAATTCTACCGGCAGATGCTGCTCATCCGCCGTTTCGAGGAAAAGGCGGGGCAGCTGTACGGTCTGGGGCTGATCGGCGGGTTCTGCCATTTGTATATCGGACAGGAAGCCGTCGCCGTCGGGCTGCAATCGGTGCTCAACATCGGGCTTGATTCAGTCATCACGGGATACCGCGACCACGGGCATATGCTGCTTTGCAATATACCGCCAAAAGTGGTGATGGCCGAGCTGACTGGGCGTGCAGCTGGCATTTCGAAGGGCAAGGGCGGATCGATGCACATGTTCAGCGTCGAACATGGTTTTTACGGGGGTCACGGGATCGTCGGGGCGCAGGTATCGCTGGGGACTGGCCTCGCGTTCGGGCATAAGTACAAGGGCGATGGCGGTGTGTGCCTTGCCTATTTCGGTGACGGCGCGTCGAACCAGGGACAGGTCTACGAAAGCTTCAACATGGCCGAGCTGTGGAAGCTGCCGTGCATTTATGCCATTGAAAATAATCAATATGCGATGGGTACGAGCGTCGCCCGGTCGAGCGCCGAGACGCAATTGCATCGACGCGGGGACAGCTTTTTGATCCCCGGTATCCAGGTCGATGGTATGGACGTTCTCGCCGTGCGCGGTGCCGCTGAAGTGGCATTCGAATGGACACGGAGTGGCAAGGGACCGATCATTCTCGAGCTCAAGACCTATCGCTATCGCGGTCATTCGATGTCCGATCCGGCAAAATACCGCAGCCGCGACGAAGTGCAAGCGATGCGCGACAAGTCGGACCCGATCGAGCGATTGAAAAAAGAAATCGAAGCGCTTGGCGTGACCGAGGATGATCTGAAAGTGATCGACAAGGATATTCGCGGCGTGGTGGCCGAGGCGGCGGACTTCGCCGAGCAATCGCCCGAACCGGCGCTTGAAGAACTTTATAGCGAAGTGCTGGTGGGGCAATATTGATGGCCATCGAGATTAAAATGCCCGCGCTGTCGCCGACGATGGAAGAAGGCACGTTGGCTAAATGGCTCGTAAAAGCGGGCGACAGCGTGAAGTCAGGCGATATTCTCGCCGAGATCGAGACCGACAAAGCGACGATGGAATTCGAGGCGGTCGATGAAGGCGTCGTCGGCGAGATTTTGGTCGCCGAGGGGACTGACGGGGTAAAAGTCGGGACGGTGATTGCGGTGATGGCGGGGGAAGGTGGAGCGGTCACTACGTCGAAGAACGAAAAAGAAGTGCCACCCCCGACCCCTCCAGCAAGGGCTGAAGGGGAGCAGAATAAAGCAGAGGCTCCAACCAGCGCCTCCCATCCAGCCCTTGCTGGAGGGGACCGAGGGGTGGCTTCTTCTTCGGCGACCACACTTACGCTCCGCGAAGCACTACGCGATGCGATGGCCGAGGAAATGAGGACGGACGACCGCGTGTTCGTGATGGGCGAGGAAGTCGCCGAATATCAAGGCGCGTATAAAGTGACGCAGGGGCTGCTCGACGAGTTCGGGGCCAAGCGCGTCATCGATACGCCAATTACAGAGCATGGGTTCGCCGGCATCGGCGCGGGTGCAGCCATGGGTGGACTGCGCCCCGTCATCGAATTCATGACATTCAACTTCGCGATGCAAGCCATTGATCATATTATCAATTCGGCGGCAAAGACCAATTATATGTCGGGCGGGCAGATGCGGTGCCCGGTCGTGTTCCGTGGCCCCAATGGCGCGGCGTCACGCGTCGGCGCGCAGCATAGCCAGAATTACGGGCCGTGGTATGCGAGTGTCCCCGGCTTGATCGTTATTGCGCCCTATGATGCGGCGGATGCGAAGGGGTTGCTGAAGTCGGCGATCCGCTGCGAAGACCCGGTGGTTTTCCTCGAAAACGAGCTGCTTTACGGGCGGACATTTGAAGTGCCCGAAGGCGAGCATATCGTCCCTATTGGCAAGGCGCGGACGATGCGTGAGGGTAAGGACGTCACGATTGTCAGCTATTCGATTGGTGTCGGTCTTGCGCTCGAGGCGGCGGAAATACTGAGCGGAGAGGGTATTGACTGCGAAGTCATCAATCTGCGGACACTACGTCCTCTTGACGGCGTGATGGTGCTGGCGAGCTTGAAGAAAACCAACCGTGTCGTTGTCGTTGAGGAAGGCTGGCCCGCGTGCTCGATTTCGTCTGAGATTATTGCCATCTGCATGGAGCGGGGTTTCGACGACCTCGACGCGCCTGTGCTGCGCGTGACCAACGAAGATGTGCCGATGCCCTATGCTGCGAACCTTGAGAAGGTCATGCTCGTCAACGCCGCCAAGGTAATCGAGGCAGTCAAGAAAGTTTGTTACCGGTAGATCAAGGACCGCCGAGGCGCTGGCCCCGACGGTCTGAGCGGTTACTGAACCAGGCGTACCCGTGACGTGGCAGCGTTGAAGAGCCGTGTCAGCGCTTCCGAAATATCTTCGTTCGGGCGCACTGTATACATGAGGTTTGGCGACGCGCAGGCGGTCAACTGCGGAGCGACAAATGGCAGCCTTGCGGTGACATCGATCCCCTGTTGCCCATCATTGGCGATCGATTCAGGGGTATATTCGGTATACAGAATCGCGATAGTGATGCCCCGCGCCTTGATCGCGCTACACAAATCAATGTGGGTCGAATGCATCTCGGTCCGGGTGCGCCAGATACCAGCCGATGGAATACCCTCGTCGCTGACTCCGTCAGTGACCATGAAAAGGATTTTCTTCGGCGCGTCGCCGGGTAAATTTGTGCCATTACCGGGCGCTGAAATGGCGGCATTCGCCCCTTCTAAAGCGCCCGTGAAGCTGGTTTCGCGGAAGTCGTTACAGAACAACGGATCATCGGTCGGGCTGGGGCAACCCCAGTTGCCGCCCCATTTATTGATCTTCAAGAGCTGAACGCCTTGGGCATTTGTCGCAACGGTGGTCAAGTTTCCGCTAAGATTTGCGACGGTCTTGAAGTTTTCTTTATAGTCAAATGTGTGCACCGCTGCACGATAGGTGGCCCCATTTACGGCCGCTTGCGCTTGCGCGATTGACATCAAATTAACCACAGCCGCGCGCTCTGCATCAATGCGCAGCGTAATTCCCTTGTTCAGGGCGAGCCAGTAGGAGTCCGCATAGCTGCCGTCCCCCCGAAACACGCGTCCGCCTTCGACATAGGTTCCGTCGGCATGGATCTTTCGTTTGCCGTTGCCAATATTAACGTCCATCATTTTGTTAATGTTGGTTGTGTTGTTGTCGTAAACACGAACGCCATGGTCTTCGGCAGCATTCGTATGGCATGCAAACTGACAACCAACCATGTCCGACATCTGTGTCGCGCCCGCGTCGGTCGTCGGCAAAGCCATCGAAGGTGATGTGTCGAGGACCAAATGGAAATCCATATTGGGTGATTTTTTTATGGTGCTGCCGATCGTCCCGCCGATCTGAAGGGTGTTGAGCCCCAGAATCGATCCAAAGTTGTTCCGGGACTGAGCCGTGAAAGTGATCGTAACCGAACGGTTGCTGTGTTCAAGGCCCGTGTTCGTCACGGTAACGACCAGATCATTTTGATCGTAGATCAGATCAGGAATCGTTGCCGCCTGCTGATTGAAAATACTCCGCGCGTAAGCTTCTGCTTGCGCGTTGGTCATCGCGAGCAAATTCGTTTCGGATACAGCAGCGAGTGCAGCGGCGTCAGCAGCGGCGCTCAGCTTTGTATCCATCCGCGACGCGCGTGCGTAATCGACACCCATGCCGGTAGCGCCGACCAAAGGAATGATGGCAAAGCCGGTCATCATAAAGACATTGCCGCGCTTTTCGCGCAGCAGGCGCTGGATCAATGTGGCAATCTTTTTCATAGTATCTCTCAAATATAGTTTTGTTGATTGACTCTATTGTTCCATCGAAACAGTCGATCCGTTGCGAGGGATCATGAAAATCTGATCACGAAACGGTATGTTTCCCATAAGCGAAAAAAACGCGATCGGGCGGTAGGTATAAACGACGTCGCAAACGATAACGTCGAGGTTGTTTTTCTTTACACTTGCAGGAAGGGCGTATCCATCGCCAGGGTTGAGTTCGTCGGTCCCGCTCTTTGACTGGCTCCACTCAACTGTCGAAACGCCAGCGTTATCGACATTGATCAGCGATATTCGATACGTCCCGCCCGATGCCGAATAAGGTGCCATGATCTGCGCACTGGCATCGAGAACCGTCTGCACGGACGCGGCGTTCACATTTGCCATCTGTGTGGATAAATCGGCAAGACTGCGCGTGGTCGTCGTCACCTTGCGATAGACCGAAACGGCGTCCATGAGCTGGAAGCCACCGAGGTACAGGACGACTAGAATCGGGAAGACCATTGCGAATTCGATCAATGCGACGCCGCTGGCGTTGTCGCGCAAGCGGCGCATTATTCGCTGCACGCTCGCGACAGGGCCTTTCTGTCCATCGGTCATTGTGAATATGGCTCCGTCCGGGTCAATATGGTCGACATCAACAAAAATTGGCCATTTTGCATTGATGCCATGTTCAGGCCAGGCGCGCCGACGACGTTCCACGGATAAGTGAGGCGAATCATGATGATGTCGCCCTTGTCGCCCGTTTCGTAATTGCTGCGCATGGTGGGCGCACCACCGCCATAGGTGATCGTCGGTGCAGCCATATCTGCCGTCGCAAACGCTGCGTTATTTGAACCAATACGCGTCACGTCGACAGTGAGGTTGTCACAATCAAAGAACTTCGCACCGGCGCGCAGTCGCGTGCAGGCCGCAGCTTTGAACTGCGCTTTTGTTAGTCCAGCGGCTGTCTGTCCATTCTGCTGCGCGGCGCCAGTCAAAACCAAGCGCGAAACCGACTGCGTCGCTGTATCAAGCACCTGATTTGCAAAAAAGATCATTGCGGTTTGCAGAATCGCCAGAATGAGCGCCACGAAAGGTCCCAAGACAAACGCGAATTCAATAATCGTGCTGCCGTTTCGATCATGACGCAGACGCGACAAAAGGCCGCGACGGCTCACGCTCCCCTGCGTCTGATTGACAATGCCCACTATGAAACCCCCAGAAATTCGTCGATTGCGAGCTAATGCACGAAGGTTGGCTAACAGGCGTTGAAACGATGCGGTTAACGGACGGTTTGCTCTGTTTTGCTGTCATTGCGGCATGAACGAGGCGCAGCGAATCGCGCTCGCTTATGCACCACGTTCCTGTCGTGATGCGTTGGCGGCGCTATGGGATTATGACGCCACGCTGGGGCGGGTGGTGGCGACGACGACGGAGCCGATGATCGGGCAGATGCGCCTGACATGGTGGCATGAACGAATGATCGGCCTCAATGCGGGTGAGATTGTAGCAGAGCCGGTGATAACGGCGCTGCATGATGTTGTGCGGGACCATGACGTCACTGGTGCGATGTTGTCGGGGTTAATTGAGGGGTGGGAAGCCTTGCTTGAGCCGATGCCGTTCGCGAGCACTATCTTGCGTGATTATGCGACAAAAAGGGGTGATCGATTGTTTGAATTGTCGGCGACAATATTGGGGGTAGATGTGTCGACAGGTCTTGGTGCTGGTTGGGCATTAATCGACTTTCCACGTTATTGCACGGATCCAACAACCATTGAACAGGCACTGAAACTATTTGAGTCCGTCGATATCAAGGGGCCAAAGCCGCTACGGATATTGGCGCGCATCGCCCGAATCAAAGCCATGCAGCCTGTCGATCAAATCATGGAACCGGTTGATCGATGGACAATGCTGCGCGCGGTCTTGTCGTAACTCTCCACTGTGTTAGTCTAGCGTTGGCTTTACTGGGGGACTCGAAAAATGTGGCGGTTTTTGGCGGGCGTTGGGTCGGCAGTTTTGTTGATGATCGCGGGGTTGTTGGTGTGGCAGGCGCGGGCTGATAAACCATTGCTGATCCCTTCAGCGCCTGCGGCGGCAGCGGATGCGCCGCTCGGCATGGTCGATCTCGCGCCACCACCCGAGGCAAGTGAACGGACGCGTGAGGAAAAGCGCTTTGCGCGTTTTGACAAGGACAAAAATGGCGCGGTCGGCCGAGCGGAATATCTGGCGTCGCGGCAAAAGGGTTTTGCGAAGCTTGACGTCAACGGCGACGGGCGGATTTCGTTTGAGGAATATGCGGTCAAGACCGTCACCAAGTTCGCTGCCGCCGACAAGGATCGCAATAACGCCCTGAGCGCTGCTGAGTTTGCCACCACACGCGTAATCCGCAAGCCTAAAGCAAAACCGAGATGTCCGCCTAGTCTGCGGGCGCCAGCTGCACCTGTTGAAGAGGCTGAGGACGGTTAGGAAGCCACCCGGCCAATGCTTCCCGCGCCCGTGACGTGTAAAGGCGCTTGCGATCAGCTTTCTTTGATTTGCCTTCGAGATCAAGCGGCGGAAAAAGACCAAAATTGACGTTCATCGGTTGATACGTGCTGGCATCCGCACCACCGGTGATGTGGGCGAGCAGAGCGCCGAGTGCTGTGGTTGGCGGTGGTGGCGCAAGATCAGCGTGGGCAGCAAAGCGCCCCGCGAGCATGCCGATGGCGGCACTTTCCAAATAGCCTTCGCAGCCGGTAATCTGCCCGGCAAAGCGGACGTGCGGCGCCGACTTTATGCGCAGCGTTTCGTCGAGCAGCACCGGTGATTTAATAAAGGTGTTCCGGTGGAGCCCGCCCAACCGCGCGAACTCGGCATTTTGCAGGCCGGGGATCATTCGGAAGACGCGGACCTGTTCGGCATGTTTTAGCTTGGTCTGAAACCCAACGATATTCCACAGCGTGCCCAGCGCATTGTCTTGGCGCAGCTGAACCACGGCCCACGGCCAATGCCCCGTCTTTGGATTGTCGAGACCGACCGGCTTCATCGGACCATAGCGCAGCGTGTCGAGGCCGCGTTCGGCCATGACTTCGATCGGCATGCAGCCGTCAAAATAAGGAGTGTTCGCTTCCCATTCCTTGAAAACCGATTTCTCGCCGGCGATCAGTGCCGCGTGGAAAGCGAGATATTCGGCCTTGTTCATCGGGCAGTTGATGTAGTCCGCGCCTCCTTTGTCCCATCTCGCGGCGCGCCAGCAGATGTCCATGTCGATGCTGTCATAATGGACGATGGGCGCAAGGGCGTCGAAGAAAGCGAGGGCGTCTTCGCCGGTCTGCGCGCCGATGGCTGTGGCAAGGGCAGGGGCGGTGAGCGGGCCAGTCGCGATGATCGTTGGTCCTTCAGGCAGGGTGTCAATGCGTTCGCGGACCAGTGTGATGTTGGGGTGCGTAGCAATGGCTTGGGTTACGCCCGCCGAAAAGCCGTCGCGGTCCACTGCAAGCGCCGACCCGGCGGGCACGCGGTGTTTGTCGGCCTGTGCCATGATCAGCGAACCGAGCGCGCGCATTTCCTGATGCAGCAAGCCGACCGCGTTTGAGTCGGCATCGTCCGAGCGGAAGCTGTTTGAGCAGACCAGTTCCGCAAGATCAGTCGTGCGGTGCGCCGCCGTTTCATCCCCGCCGCCGCGCATTTCGGAGAGGCGGACTTTGTGGCCAACCTCGGCGAGCTGCCATGCTGCCTCGGACCCGGCGAGCCCGCCGCCGATGATGTGGATGTCGTGAGTCATCGGGGACGATTCGAGCGGAAGTTCACACTACCTCCCCCCTTTATGTGTGAACTTCGGGATGCGCTGGTGGGCGGTGTCTCGGCGGTGAGAAGCGGGGGGCTGCTTGGTCATGACAGTATGATAGGCCAGGGGGCACCCTGTAGGACAGCGCCTTTTTTAGGGTAGCGTTGGAGGCGGGTCAGTTGTGGGGAGCGGACAGGCGGCAATTGTTATCGGCGCTTCCTAGTGGGTCGTTCGTTCATCGGCTACTTCCTAGGCGTCCTGATGAAACGGATTGATGATTAACGGTTGGATCGCTCATCGGTATTTTGCTATGCAACCGATACGAATTAAAAGCGCTATTGTATCTTGGACAAGCAAATTGGAGGCTCCTCCACGTTGGGAAACCATATTGTGTCTGGCGCTGGATTAGGCTTCGATTTGTCCTCCTTGGTCGCGGTAGCGGTATTCTTGGCCGGCTGTGCAACCAATACTCAATCAACGGCCGCCTTGCCCGAAACGTTGCGAGCTTCGACAGCGAAAGTCACCTTAGCAATCAACCCCGCCGGAGGCACTTCTAATGAAGCGGGGCTTTCAGGGCAGCTCGGCGTACTCAACGGATGTGTGATTGCCGGTGATACTTCAGAAGCATTCGTAACATTAATTTTCCCGAGCGGAACGGTTTACGACGCAACAACGTCGTCGGTCGTTTTCGCGGACAGGCGACGCATCAGGATTGGTGAGCGATTTCTGTCGAGCGGCTATTATGAGTCTTTCAATTCCGCTGCTACTGCGGTTGGATCGGGCTGGCATGAGGGCTGCCCCTTAAATGTCTTTTATGTCAACAGAATGGAGAGGCGGCCATGAAAGCATATATCGGTCTGGCAATCGCAGCGACATCTTTAGTTTTTACTGCTCCAACTGCTTATGGGCAAAGTAGTAACAAGGATGAAGTCGATGCCGCGAAAGTTGTTGCGGATAAGCTGGGGATCCCCGTTGGTCAGGCGCTCAAGCAAATTCGGCTGCAAGCGCGCGCCATTGAGCTTCAGCAGGAGCTCATCGCCACGGAAGGCGATACGTTTGCGGGAACGGTGATCAACGACGGCCCGACACCGACATTGATAATCAAGGGGAAAGGGCAGGCACGGGGCTTCCTGAAAAGAAAAGCGAAATTTGCCGATCTTGAAAGTTCGTCCAGCGAGATCAGTGCGCGCAACTCGATCAATGATCTGCTTGCCTTGCAGCAAAAGCTGGTGCCGCTTTGGTCGCAAAAACAATTCCGACATTGACGGCAATCAACCAGGAGAAAAACGCGGTAGAAGTCATCACCCTGCGAGACGAAGAAGCGCGCGTGGCGCTCACAGGAGCAGGGCTGCAAGCTGTCGACTTTTTCATCACGCATGGGGATCCGGAAATTAAATTAGAGGGCACGGTCAGAGGCGGCGTGCCCACGGTGGGAGCACCGTCAGGAGCGGGGTGCCAAACCGGGTTTTCCGTTCAAGCCGGTACTAAACGGGGCATCGTAACAGCTGGACATTGCGAGGATAGTCAAACGACGACCGCAGGCATTAATGTCGGTTCAATGCAAAGCGAGGTTGTACTCGATTTTGGCGGAACCGACCTTCAATGGCACAGCGATCCTGCTCATTTATACCCGAACGAGATCGTCGCTGCTGGCACGACGGTGAAGATTACGTCAGCGGTCCCCGTAAGCCTTATGGTTCCAGGTAAGACTCAGGTGTGCATCGTGCGTAGAGCCGGGGGCACAACCTGTGGGAAGATTTATAGCACGAACTACGTAGAGACAGCTGGGAATACGGGGCCCTGGGTTGGCGTAACTGACTGAACGACGATCGCCCCAATGACCGAGCCCGGGGACAGTGGTGGTTCTTGGTTTTTCGGAAATCAGGCCTTTGGCGTTCACAGGGGACGCGCAGGCTTGATATCCTTTTTCACGCCGATCGAGCGCCTCAGTAAGCTTGGGGTAACGCTGATAACAAAATAGGTCGAGCCAAGTATGTGGCGTTCCCATCCAAGGACGTCACAAAGAAGTCGGGGATGCTGATAAATTTGCTGTCGGCCTCGCGCCCATCTTCCGTATCTTGGCTTCTTCTAGACCCGGCGGATCAAGGTGCGGCACCTTTTTGCAATCTCGCTGCACTCTTTTAGGTTTTAGAAGCTTGGGACCTTTCTTACTAAACGGCAGCTTTTGAGGAAATGTGCCATTCACGCGGACGACCGAAAAGTTGTCGTCTCCGGCCATCCCCTCCGTCGTAGCCCCGCACTTGATGCGGGGTTTGGCTTCTTGCGGGAACCGTTTGCCAAGGCAGCCAAGCCCCGTGTCAAGCACGGGGCGACGGGTGGCTTTGAAACTCGCAAGGTCGATATCTAGCGACCGAAATGTTATCGTGAGCAGACAATCCCGTCGCACTCAAGAGGATAGAGATAGCGAACGCTTTATCCGCACCAGCGCCTCATCCAGCGCCGCCAGAAACCGCGACCGATCCGTCTTCGCAAATGGCGCGGGGCTGCCAATGATGTCACCCCCTGCCCGCAAGTCCGCCATGATCGCGCGGGTGGCGATGGCGGGGCCGATATTCCCTGCGGTAAAGGGCTTGCCGGTGGGGGACAGGACAGTGGCACCCGCTTTTAAGGCGCGGTCGGCAAGGAGGATGTCGGCCGTGATGACGATGCTTTGCAGGGTGGCGCGTTCGGCGATCCAGTCGTCGGCCTCATCGAAGCCGCTGCCGACAACAACGCGCTCGACCAACGGGTGAGCGAGAACGCGAAATGCCGAGTTGCTGACGATTTTTACGGCAATCTCGTGGCGCAGCGCGACTTTGTAGATTTCGTCTTTCACCGGGCAAGCGTCAGCATCGACGAGGATTTGGATCATTACCGCGGCGCGCGGGTTGGCTTTGCACGATAGGGGGGCTTGCCGCCGGGGCGGTTTGTACGGGGTGGGCCATCGCCCGGACGGCGCGAAAGTTGGGGCCTGGCAGTCGGCGGTCCATCCCTGCGCGGGCCTTTGTTATGCTCGGGCGCGGGGCCGGCGTGTTGCTCGATGCGGATGCCGTCTTCGCCGTCGGGATCGCCGCCCTCGGTCCGCTTCAGGGCATCCTTGAATTTGGCCGCAGCAGCCCGGGGCACTTGGAAGAAAGTCTCGGTCTGGCCAATTCGGATCGCGCCGATTTCGGATTTGGTGATGTGGCCGCGACGGCAGAGCAGCGGCAGGATCCAGCGCGGGTCGGCATTCTGCTTCCGGCCGCAATCCATGCGGAACCAGACGGTGTCCTCGAACCCGGCGCGCCGGGCCCCTGTATCGCGGGTTTCGCGGGGGGCACGGACGCTGACGTCGAGCATTTCTTCGGACGATGGCATTTTGGCGCGGTGCATGCGGACGAGCGCGGCAGCAATGTCTTCGGGCGAGCGCTCAGACAGAAGGCGCGCGGCGAGGGCCTTGTCCTCGTCATCGGTCTCGACGGGTTCGAGGAGATTGATGAGCAACCGTTCGCGGTCATTGGCGCGGATTTGATCGGCAGTGGGGACGCCAATCCAGTCCGCCGTGACGCGGGCATCGCGGAGCATGGCTTCAACGCGGCGGCGGCGCGGGTGCGGGACGATGAGGATCGCGGTGCCCTTTTTCCCAGCACGCCCGGTGCGGCCCGAACGATGCTGGAGCGCATCGGGATCGCGGGGAAGTTCGACGTGGATGACGAGCGTCAGCGTCGGCAAATCAATCCCGCGCGCGGCAACATCGGTCGCCACGCAAACCCGCGCGCGCTTGTCACGCAGCGCTTGCAAGGCTGCATTGCGTTCGTTCTGGCTATGCTCGCCCGACAGTGCGACAGCATGGAACCCGCGCTCGATCAAGCTGGCGTGGAGGTGCCGGACATTGTCGCGCGTGGCGCAGAACAACATCGCTGACTCAGCTTCGTGAAAGCGCAGGAGATTGACCACCGCATTCTCGATGTCCGACGGCGCGACAGTGACCGCCTGATAAGTGATGTCGCCGTGGCCGCGATCCGCGCCGACGGTCGAAATGCGCAGCGCATCCTTCTGATACCGTTTGGCGAGCGCGACGATGGCCTTGGGCATGGTCGCCGAAAACATGAGCGTGCGCCGTTCCGACGGGATGGCGTCGAGAATGTTCTCAAGGTCTTCGCGAAAGCCCATATCGAGCATTTCATCGGCTTCGTCGAGGACAGCGACCCGGAGCGCCCGAAGGTCGAGCGCGCCGCGATTGAGGTGATCGCAGAGGCGCCCCGGTGTGCCGACGACGATATGCGCGCCTTGCGATAGGGCTTTACGTTCTTTCGAGGCGTCCATGCCGCCGACGCAAGTGGCAATGCGCGCGCCAGCCTTCCCGTAAAGCCAGATCAGTTCACGGCTGACCTGCAGCGCAAGTTCGCGCGTCGGCGCGATGACGAGCGCCTGTGGCTCGCGGATGAAGCGGACCTTGCCGTCGTCGCCGAGCAATTGTTCGGCCATCGCGAGACCGAACGCGACAGTCTTGCCCGAGCCCGTTTGCGCCGAGACGATCAAATCGCGATCATGCGCTTCGGGTTCGAGGACAGCAGCCTGGACAGGGGTGGGGGCTTCATAGCCACGCGTGGTCAGAGCTTCGGCAAGAAGCGGCGGGAGCGTTTCAAATGGGGACATTGCGGCGCGCTTAGCGGAGTTCCTCGGGTTTGTCGCCTGTTGCGTGGTTACCTAAATATGGTATCTCGATCGCGGAGATAGATCATGGCAGCAAAAAATACGTCGGTGTCGCTAAGCGACCACTTTTCTGCTTTTGCAGAACGGCAAGTTGCCGAAGGGCGATACGGATCGACCAGCGAAGTTATTCGCGCGGGATTGCGCTTGCTTGAGGAGCGCGAGGCAAAGTTGAATGCTCTTCAAGATGCAATCGACGAGGGCTATGCGAGCGGTCCGTCGATGCCTTTCGATTTTGACGCCTTTTTGGCGCGCAAGAGGGCTGAAGCGGCAAAAGCCGCATGAGCGAATGGACGTTGCGCCCTGCAGCGGCGCGTGACCTTTCGGAAATCTGGGATTACACCTTTGATACGTGGGACCTCGAGCAGGCCGAAATTTACCTCGAAGCCATTCGTGTTGCTTTCAGTCGCGCTGCCGAGGCACCAAGCATCGGACGTCCGGTGGGCAGACCGGGCAAACGACAGCTTCGAGTGAAATCGGGATCGCATGTCATCGTCTATGTACGAAAAAAGGACGGGATCGATATTGTCCGCGTTTTGCACGAGCGCATGGACCTCTTCCGGCATTTGTGAGGAGTTAGCGCGGCGTGGTTTTGACCACCGCCGCCATCGGCAACGCACCATAATAGTGCGGAAAAAGCGCCCCGCCGCGGGAAATTTCCCATTTCAGGGCATCGCCGAGTTGCGTCGGGTCGATGGTCGCAATGACGAGGCCGGCCTGTCCCGCGAAATGCTTGGCGAGGGTTTCGTCGAGCTGATCCGCCGTCGACAGATGAATATAGCCATCGGCCAGATCGATCGGCGCGCCGGTGAAGATACCTTCGGACTGGAACTGTGCCCATTGGTCTGCAGTCAGGATTTTATAGGCTAGGATCATTCGGTCGGCGGTGCTGATTCCTCGTCACCTTCGGACTCGACTTCTTCTTCCGCCTCGATCCGTGCAGCGCCGACGACATGTTCGCCCTTGCCGACGTCGAACAGCTTAACACCTGTCGACCCTCGACTTAGAATTCGAAGACCTCGTTCGTTGTCATCGCGAGCTGATTTCAATTCAATCGGTAATCGGATCATCTTCGCTTGATCGGTGATCAGCATTAGTTCGCTGCGGTGCTCAGCGGGGAAGCTGGCGACAACAGGAACATCCTCCTCATTCCGCCGAGAGTTATCGATATTCGTGATCCCTTGACCACCACGTCCCGTGCGTCGGTATCCGTATGCGCTCGAAATCTTGCCCACCCCGTCTGCGCATACCGTGAGGATGAATTGCTCGCGCTCCTGAAGTTCGGTGAATCGAGCCGCAGACATTTCGGGTGTGCCTTCTTTTTCCTTTTTCCACGGCGCAAATTTTAGATATTCGTCGCGCTCTTCTTGCGTTGCCCCCGAGCGGTGGAGGATCGACAGCGAAATCACTTCGTCGTCGCCCTTCAGCGTCATGCCACGCACACCGGTTGCGGTGCGGCTCTGGAATTCGCGGACGTCATCGCCCTTGAAGCGGATTGCCTTGCCCTGACGCGTGGCGAGCAGGACATCGTCTTCCTCGGTCAGCAGTGCGACGCCGATGAGGCGGTCCTCGCTATCCTCGTCAAAACGCATCGCAATCTTGCCGTTGTTCGGAATGTTGGCAAACGCATCCATGCTGTTGCGGCGCACGCCGCCCTTTGCCGTTGCGAACATGACGTGGAGCTTGCCCCATTCGTCCTCGTTTTCGGGAAGCGTGAGCACGGTGGAGATTGTTTCACCCTCGGCCAATGGCAGAAGGTTGACCATCGGCCGGCCGCGCGTATTCGGGCCGCCTTCGGGCAAGCGCCAGACTTTCTTGCGATAGACTTTGCCTGCCGTCGAGAAAAACAGCACCGGTGTGTGCGTCGACGTCACGAACAATTCGGTGATGACGTCCTCGTCCTTGGTCGACATGCCCGCACGACCCTTGCCGCCGCGACGTTGCGCGCGGAACGTGTCGAGCGTGGTGCGCTTGATGTAGCCGTCCATCGTGACGGTCACGACCATGTCCTCGCGCTCGATCAGCGATTCATCGTCGATGCCGTCGAATGAGGGCGACATGATTGAACGGCGCGGTGTGGCAAATTCGTCGCGGATCGCGGTCAGTTCCTCGCGCATGACTTCGTAAAGGCGGACGCGGTTGGCAAGGATTTCAAGCAGTTCGACAATGCTCCCGGCTAGTTTCTTGAGCTCATCGCCGATTTCCTCGCGGCCCAGCGCGGTCAGGCGGTTGAGGCGCAGTTCGAGGATCGCACGCGCCTGAATTTCGGACAGTTGATAGGTCTCGCTGTCGGCCTGCGGTTCGATGGCTTCGACCAGCATGATGTAGGGGCGGATTTCCTCGATGGGCCAGACACGTGCCATCAGCTTGTCGCGCGCTTCGGCGGGGCTGGCCGAGGCACGGATGATGCGGACGACTTCGTCGAGATTGGTGACGGCGATGACGAGGCCGAGCAAGATGTGCGCCCGGTCGCGCGCCTTTTGCAGCTCGAACTTTGACCGCCGCGTGATGACTTCTTCGCGGAACTTGATGAAGGCTTCGATGATGTCGCGCAGGTTGAGCGTTTCGGGCCGGCCGCCGCGGATGGCAAGCATGTTCGCGGGGAAGCTCGATTGCGCGGGGGTGTGCCGCCAGAGCTGATTAAGGACGACATCGGCGGTCGCGTCGCGCTTCAGGTCGATAACGATGCGAACGCCGAGGCGGCTCGATTCGTCGCGGATGTCGCTGACGCCTTCGATGCGCTTGTCCTTGGCGGCTTCGGCAATCTTCTCGACGAGCGCGTTCTTTCCCTGTTGATAGGGGATTTCGGTGAGGACAATGCTGCGCCGGTCGCCGCGCCCTTCCTCGACTTCGTGCTTGGATCGGACGATGATCGAGCCGCGTCCGGTGTGATAGGCCGATTTCGCGCCATGCTGGCCGAGGATGAGCCCGCCGGTCGGGAAATCGGGACCGGGGATGATCTCGATCAGCTCGTCGATCGTGATCGCACCATTATCCATGTAGGCAAGGCAGGCGTTAATGACTTCGCCCAGATTATGCGGCGGGATGTTGGTCGCCATGCCAACCGCGATGCCGCCTGCGCCGTTGACGAGCAGGTTGGGAAAGCGCGCGGGAAGAACCTGCGGCTCATGTTCGGATGCATCGTAGTTCGGGCTGAAATCGACGGTATCCTTGTCGAGATCATCGAGCAGCGCGTTGGTTACCTTGGCGAGCCGCGCTTCGGTGTAGCGCATCGCAGCGGGCTCGTCGGGGTCCATCGACCCGAAATTGCCCTGCCCGTCGATCAGCATGACGCGCATCGACCAGTCCTGCGCAAGGCGGGCGAGCGCCCCGTAAATCGCGCTATCGCCGTGCGGGTGATATTTACCCATGACGTCGCCGACGATGCGGCTGCACTTGCGATAGGCCTTGCCCGCGACATAGCCGGCTTCGTGACAGGCATAAAGGATGCGGCGGTGCACGGGCTTCAGGCCATCGCGGACATCGGGCAGCGCGCGGCTGACAATCACCGACATCGCATAGTCGAGATACGATGTCTTCATCTCGTCAACGATGTTGATCGGCGTGATGTCGGAAGGGTCGGCGAGAATTAGCTCGTCGCTCATTTCAGGGGATTCTTTCGATGACGATTAAGTGACAACCGCTCTAGCGCGGCACTGCGAAAGATACCAGCTTTTCAGTCCGCGATACGGCTGCCGTCCCAAGCAAAATGCCCACCGCTATCGGCGGGGGTGAGGCCGTCAATGACACGGAGCAGATGTTCGGCAGCGACGGCGGGCGTGAACAGCTTTTCGGGCGCGACATTGCCCTGAAACGGCTTGCTCATGCCGGTGTCCACCGTGCCGGGGTGGAGCGTAACAATGATCGCGTGCGGGTGCGTCCGCTTTGCCTCGATGGCAATGCTTTTCATCAGCATGACCAGTGCCGCTTTTGACGCGCGATAGCTGTGCCAGCCTCCCGTTCGGTTGTCGCCAATACTGCCCACCCGCGCGCCAAGGACGGCAAAGACGGCGCGGCGGTCGCGCGGCATTTTCGGGATGAGATGCTTGGCGACGATGACCGGCGCAATTGTGTTGATGGCGAAGCTACGGGTGAGCGCGGCGGGGTCGAGTTCTTTCAGCGCGCGTTCGGGTCGTTGCTGGTTGTCGTGGAGCATACCGGTGGTGACAATGGCGAGGTCGATTTCTGTAATATTTGCGGCGGCGCGCCCGATGCTGGCTTCATCCGTCGGATCGACATCAGGCCGTGACCAGCGGATTGCGCCGTCGATGCGGTTGGCGAGCGCAATGCCGATACCACCCTGGCCGACGATAATCGCTGTCATTCCGGCAAAAAGTCTGGAACCGACAAATACCGCTCGCCGGTGTCATAATTAAACCCGATCACCCGCGCATTCGCGCCCAGTTCGGGAAGTTTCTGCGCAATTGCAGCTAGCGTCGCGCCTGACGAAATACCGACGAGCATCCCTTCCTCAGCGGCCGCGCGCTTGGCCATCGTCTTAGCATCCACCGGATCGACCTTGATCACGCCATCGAGAATTTGCGTGTGCAAGTTTGCGGGCACGAAGCCAGCGCCGATCCCCTGAATGGGATGTGGCCCCGGTTGCCCGCCTGATATTACCGGCGACAGCGTGGGTTCTACCGCGAACACTTTGAAGTTCGGCCAGACTTTTTTCAGTGCCTCAGCGCAGCCGGTGATGTGCCCGCCCGTGCCGACCCCAGTAATCATCGCATCCAACCCATCGGGAAAGTCGGCGAGGATTTCCTGCGCCGTCGTACGGACATGGATCGCAATATTGGCCGGGTTTTCAAACTGCGCGGGCATCCAGCTGTTCGGCGTCGCGGCAACCAGTTCGATGGCGCGCTCGATCGCCCCCTTCATGCCCTTTTCGCGTGGTGTCAGGTCGAACGTCGCGCCATAGGCCAACATTAGCCGCCGTCGTTCGAGCGACATGCTTTCGGGCATGACGAGGACGAGCTTGTAGCCCTTCACTGCCGCGACCATCGCGAGGCCGATGCCGGTATTGCCCGATGTCGGTTCGACAATCGTCCCGCCAGGCTTGAGCGCACCCGAAGCCTCGGCATCCTCGATCATGGCAAGCGCAATGCGGTCCTTGATCGATCCGCCGGGATTGGTGCGTTCGGACTTGATCCACACTTCGTTGTTCGGGAACAGCTTGCTGACGCGGATATGCGGCGTGTTGCCGATGGTCTCTAAGATGTTGGCGGCTTTCATGCTGGTTTCTCCTGCAAGACGGAAGCGGGTGGATCAAAGGTTCGCGCGCGGCGCAGTTCGGGGAACAGATACGCCCATCCGAGTGTGATTCCTATTGCCGCAATGCCGCCGAAGACAACCGCGCCAACCGGGCCGAGCGCAGCAGCAGCAAGCCCCGACTGCACTTCGCCCAATTCGTTCGAGCTTGAAATGGCAAGGCCTGACACGGCAGAAACCCGACCGCGCATATCGTCAGGGGTGTAAAGCTGGACCAGCGACGAGCGGACATAAACAGAGAGCATATCGAATGCGCCCAACGCGACCAGCGCACCGAGCGACAGCGCCATCGATTTGGACAATCCAAAGACGATGGTCGCGACGCCAAAACCGATCACGGCACCGAGCATCTTGACGCCGACATTGTTTTGTAATGGGCGGAACGCGAACCACAATGCTACGACCGCAGCCCCAGCAGCAGGCGCGGCGCGAAGCTGCCCGAGACCTTCGGCACCGACATTCAATATATCGCGAGCATAGACGGGTAGCAGGGCGGTTGCCCCGCCAAGCAGCACCGCAAACAAATCCAGCGTCAGCGCGCCCAGCAAAAACCTGTTATCGCGAACATAATGCAACCCATCGATCATCTGGCGGACTGGATGGATGTCGCGGCTCATCGGCGGCGGCACAATGCGACGGATTGGGGTGAGCGCAAGGATCGCCACGCCCATCGCACCGGCGGCAAACCAGTAAGGCGCAGCGGGATTGGCCGCATACAAAAATCCGCCCAACGCAGGACCGCCCACCGAAGCTGACTGCCAGGCAATCGAACTCATTGCGATCCCCTTGGGCAACAACGATGGCGGCAATAGATTGGGCGCAATCGCCGACATTGCGGGGCCGACGAAGACCCGTGCGACCCCGTGGAGCGCGGCAAACAGGAACAGGATCGGCAATGTAATCGCATCCTGTGACGTCAAGATACCAAGGCCGAGGGCAACACACATGTCGATACTATTCGCAATACGCGCCACCAGCCGCCGTTCAAACCGGTCTGCCACCCATCCCGCTACGGGCGTCAGCAACAGCAGCGGGATAAACTGGAAAAGCCCGACCAGCCCGAGCTGGAGTGCTGCCTCGCGGATGCTCATCCCGTAATCGGCGCGGGCAACATCATAAACCTGATAGCCGATGATGACAACCATCCCCATGGTCGCCAGCACAGCCGAAAAGCGCGCAATCCAGTAAAGCCGGAAATCGGGTATTTGCAGGGGGGAGGTGGGATCGCTCACACCGCTCCCTTGCCGCATCAATAGACGGGCTGCAATCCGGCGATCGTCGGATCGATACGGTCTGTGCCATTGAATTCTTGATGCGCGGAAACTTCATCTCCGTTCAGGAAAGTAAGCAGGTCACGCAACACTTCGGCTTTATGTGTCACGAGCACGCCATGTGGCGCGCCGTCATATTCGATCAACTTGGCATGCGGGATGTGCTTGATCACCTCACGCGCGGACGCATCGATAGGCACGGTCTGGTCGGACGTGCCGTGTATAATCAATGTCGGGATCGTGAACGCTGCCATGTCGGGACGGAAATCCGTCGTCGCAAATGCGTTTGCGCAGGCCAAAGTCGGATGGAGCCCGGCCATCATCGCCGACTGGAAAAACCCGTCGAGCACCGCATGGCTGACCGGCGAAGTCAGGAACCCGACGCCGAAAAATCCCTTGGCAAAGGTCTGCATGAAAGCGGCCCGGTCGTCCTTCATTCCCGCCGTCATGTCGTCGAACACCGATTGGTCGACGCCGGTCGAATTGTCCGCTGTTTTCAACATGTACGGCACCACGGACGAAATCAGCGCGGCCTGCGAAACATTGTCCGTCCCATGCTTCGACAGATAGCGCGCGACTTCACCACCACCCATCGAAAAGCCGACGATGGCTGCGTCCTCGGCGTCGCATTGTTCGATCACGCATGCCAGATCGTCGGCGAGCGTGTCGTAATTGTAACCCTCCCACGGCTGATCCGACCGGCCGAAACCGCGCCGGTCATAGGCGATGGCGCGGAACCCGGCATTGGCGAGGCCAAGCGTAATGTCGTCCCAGCTGTCTGCGTTCAGCGGCCAACCGTGGATCAGGATGACAGGGCGGCCTTCGCTCGGTCCCCACTCCTTGACATACAGTTCGGTATCGTCGGCGGCGGTCACATAAGGCATGGCAAGTCTCCTGGCTGGAAATCACCCCTGTCTAACTTCGCTAGCGTGTGAAGGTTTCAACCATTCTTCAGACTGTTGGAATTATGTCCCCAACCCGCACGTCTTTTGATTTAGTGACAACAATGCGGTCGCCCAGTTCGACAACCCCGAACAGCCGTTTCGCAAAGCCATTGGGAATGCCGATGCAGCCGTTCGTCGCATAGATCGGCTTCACCTTGTCTGCACCGTGCACCGAAATACCGTCGCCGGTCATTCGCAGCATATAGGGCATCGGGGCATTCGTGAAAATGCTTGAACGGTGCTTCTCGCTCTTCTCCGTGATCGGAAAGACGCCGATAGGGGTCGGCTTGTCGTCATCGCCATAGATCATCCGCGTCATGCCAATCTGGTGCCCGCCGCGGAAAACCGACAGGGTTTCGGATGCGATGTCGACCGTGACCAGAACGGGGCCGGTGAGGGGGGCTTTGGTCTCGTTCCACGCCCAGTCACCGAACTTGATGGGGGCGGCGAATTTCATTGTTTTGGTGACGGTATATTTGTTCGGATAGCCGTTAGCCACCATCGGCAGCGGTTTGATGATCGGCGGCGGCGGATTGGTCGCCGCCTGCACCATCGGCGCAACCTGGAGCAATCCGAGCCCAGCCACAAAAGCTGCAAGCGAAGGCGCAACGATCCGCATTGACGAAACCGCGTCTTTCAACAGTGATTTATGGGCAGCGCGGCGTTTCATAAATAAGGTTTAGCGCAGAGTAACCATTGCCGGAAAGAGGGTATTTCGCGCTGTGCCGCGATGGGGCGTTAAGCGTGTTGGGTAGGGGGTTTAGGCCGCTTTCAACCGCGTGAACGGCAAAGCCGACGTTTCCAGCGTCGTCAAATCCAGCTGGATCGAGGCGCGGTCAATGTCGATGCCGACGACACCGCCCTTTGCATCGAAATCGACGTTTACGCCGTCGGCGAGTTCGAGGGTTTCGGCTCCGTCGGTGGCACTCAACTCAATTTAGAGGCTATCGGTTTAGGGGTAATAATGGAGCTTCATGATCCGGCCTCCTTATAATCGCGGTCGAAGAATGCGTTGTGCACCGTTTTGCCATCCTTAAGCGTAATGACGCGCATGAAATAGGATTTGCCCGCTTCCGCCAAATCGTTCCCCTCCACGCCTTCGTGGAGGGGCTAGGGGTGGTCCCCTTCGGTCGGCTTCCGCACGGGTTGCACGGGAGGGGCCACCCCCGACCCCTCCAGCAAGGGCTGAAGGGGAGTTTCATGCAGCAGACCCCACTGCCACAAACGAATCCAAAACCCGCTTCCGCCCCGCATTCTCGAAATCGATCTCCAGCTTGTTGCCCTCGATTTCCGCAATTAAACCATAGCCGAATTTGGTATGAAACACGCGTTGGCCCAGTTCGAGATCATCGCGTCCCTTGTTTCCCAAACTCACTGCCGACCCGCGCGCCTCCACAATACGCTGCGGCTGCGTTGAAAACCCGCTCGTCGCCCGCTGCCAGCCCGGCCCGCGACCCGTTCCGCGTGCGACATCAGCAAAGGGATCGGCGCGGTCGGACCAGTTGGCTTGCCACAGGCTCGCACCGCCGCTCATCGTCGTTTCGCTGTCGACGTTTTCGGGCGGCAGTTCGCCGACGAAGCGGCTCGGGATGCTTGATGTCCACTGGCCATAAATGCGGCGATTGGCTGCGTGGATGATCGTCGCCGATTGTTTCGCGCGGGTGATCGCGACATAGGCGAGGCGGCGCTCCTCCTCGAGGCTGGCGAGCCCGCCCTCGTCCAACGCGCGTTGCGAGGGGAACACGCCTTCTTCCCAGCCCACCAAAAACACCTTGTCATACTCCAGCCCCTTGGCGGCGTGGATCGTCATGATCGTGACTTTTTCGGTGTCACGCTGCGCGTCATTATCCATGACGAGGCTGACATGTTCGAGGAACGCGCCGAGGTTTTCATAATCCTCCATCGCGCGCGCAAGTTCGGTGAGGTTTTCGAGGCGTCCGGCGGCTTCGGCGCTGCGATCCGCCTGAAGCATTGTGGTGTAGCCTGATTCATCAAGGATTTGCCGCGCAAGATCAGGGTGGCTCATGCTCCCCGCCATGTCACGCCAGCGCGCAATATCGCCGACGAGATTGCCGAGCGCGCGCCGCGCTTGCGGGGTCAGTTCGTCAGTGTCTAGGATGAGCGCAGCGGCAGTGGACAGCGGCGTGTTACCAGCGCGCGCGAGTTGCTGGACCTTCGCCACTGCCTTGTCGCCAAGTCCGCGTTTGGGGACGTTGATGATGCGTTCGAGCGCCAAGTCGTCCGACGGTTGGTTGACGAGGCGCAGATAGGCCAGCGCGTCGCGGATTTCGGCGCGTTCGTAGAAGCGGAAACCGCCGACGATCTTGTAGGGCATGCCGATGGCGATGAAGCGGTCTTCGAATTCGCGGCTTTGATATTGCGCGCGGATCAGGATCGCGGTGGTGTCGAGACTGTTGCCTTTGCGTTGCCAGCTTTCGATTTCCTCGCCCACGCGGCGCGCTTCTTCGGGGCCATCCCAAACGCCGATAACTTTTATTCTGTCACCCTGAGGCAGGTCGGTGAATAGCGTCTTGCCGAGCCGTCCGCTGTTGTTAGCAATGACTCCGCTCGCCGCCGCGAGAATATGCGGCGTGCTGCGGTAATTCTGTTCGAGGCGGATGACTTTCGCGCCGGGGAAATCTTTTTCGAATTTCAGGATATTTTCGACCTGCGCGCCACGCCATGAATAGATCGACTGGTCGTCATCGCCGACGCAGCAAATGTTCTTGCGCTGCTGGGCAAGCAGCCGGAGCCAGAGATACTGCGACGAATTGGTGTCCTGATATTCGTCGACCATGATGTAGCGGAAGCGGTTTTGGTAGCTTTCGAGCACGTCGCGATGTGTTTTGAGGATCGTGAGAACATGCAGAAGCAAGTCACCGAAATCACACGCATTCAGCGCGAGCAGACGCGTCTGATAGCGCGCGTAAAGTTCTGCGCCCTTGCCATTGGCAAACCGCTCTGATTCCCCCGCATCAATATCTTTGGGCACCAGCCCCTTGTTCTTCCACTAGTCGTTCAACCCGCCCAGCGCCCGCGCGGTAAAGCGCTTTTCGTCAATCTCTGCCGCAACAATAAGCTGCTTCATCACGCGCAACTGGTCGTCGGTGTCGAGGATCGTGAAATTCGAGTGCAACCCGACAAGCTCGGCATGTCGGCGCAGCATCTTGGCACCGATTGCGTGAAAGGTGCCGAGCCACGGCATCCCCTCGACCGCGTCACCGACAATCCGGCCAACGCGTTCCCGCATTTCCCGCGCCGCTTTGTTGGTGAAGGTCACACTCAGGATTTCGCTCGGGTATGCCTTGCGCGTATAAAGCAGATGCGCCAGCCGCGCCGTCAGCGCTGCCGTCTTGCCCGTGCCCGCGCCCGCCAGCACCAGCACCGGCCCGTCGGTCGTTAGCACGGCCTCACGCTGCGGCGCATTGAGGGCACGGAGATAGGGTGGGTCGTTGTCAATCGGCAGAGTCACGCGCGAACGATTAGGGAACGGACGGCGCGGGGGCAACCCGTTCTAATAGGCGATCACCATCACTTCCCATTCGCGCTCGCCGCCGGGCAGAACGACGCGCCGGACATCGCCAACCGTGCTGCTGCGCAAGGCCCGCGCCATCGGTGAACTCCAGCCGATCCGTCCCGTGCCTGCATCACTTTCATCGTCACCAACCAACGTGACGATGCGCTGGTTGTCATCCCCGTCGGCAATCGTCACGGTTGCGCCGAACCAGACGCGTGAATGATCCGTCTGTAAGGTGGGATCGATCACCCGGGACGCTTTCATCCGCCGCGCCAGAAAGCCTGCCCGCCGGTCAATCGCGCGCAGCCGTTGGCGACCATAAATATAATCGCCATTCTCCGACCGGTCGCCATTGGCTGCTGCCCAACTGACGGTCTCGACGACGGCGGGGCGTTCGACGGTCATCAGCTGCTCATATTCGGCCCGCATCGCTGCGAAGCCTGCGGGCGTGATGGGGTTACTCGGGGCGTCGGTCATTCAAAATCCGTTCGGGCTGAGCTTGTCGAAGCCTTGCCCTTCTTCATCTGCCGTTGGTCAAACAAGGACAACCCTTCGACAAGCTCAGGGCAAACGGAGTTAACTTAACCCGGCTGCCGCTTGCCCAGATACGCCGACAGCGGATTGCGCTTGGCCTGCCCGCCCTTGGGATTAAGCAGATCGTAAACAACAGCATTCTCGAGTACGCGCTGCACATAACCGCGTGTTTCGGTCAGCGGGATGGCTTCGATCCAGCTCAATATGTCCGGCCCGCCCGCGCGCGGGTCGCCGTTCGCCGCCAGCCATTTGTTCACATTGCCCGGCCCCGCATTATAGGCAGCGACGGCAAGCGGATAACTGCCCTGATACCGGTCCATCAGCCGCCCGAAATACCAGCTGCCCAGCTGGATATTATATTGCGGATCGTCGAGGCTCGACGCCGAATAGCCGATGCCGATGAACCCCGCCGTTTCGCGCGCAGTGCCCGGCATAAGTTGCATCAAGCCGCGCGCCCCGGCCCGGCTGACAATCTTGCGGTCGAACTGGCTTTCCTGTCGGGCAATGGCATGGATCATCGTCCACGTGTCGTGGTTCTGCTCTGAAATCGGCACCGTAGGAAAACCGGCACGCACATAATCACGCAAGCCATTGATGCCCGCGCTACGCCCCGCCATGACGGCAAGGTCGGGCCGCGCGATCCGTCGCGACAGTTCGATGGCCAGGGCATGATCGGCATCGCTGCTCGCTGCGGCAGCGATTGTACGGACGAACAAGCTCTGGTTTGCCCAATCACCCTGTTGCCCGAGCATTTCGGCAACACGGACGACTTCGCGTTTGTTGAAGGCATCACGGTCGTTGGCCGATATTTCGACCGTGCGTGTCGTTGCCGGAATGGCCAAAGCCAGGTCGAGACGTTCAGTGGCAAGCTGGCCATAGAATTGGTCGAAATAACTCGCGGCGCGCTGATAAAATGCGTTCGCTTCATCACGACGCCCTGCTGCCTGCGCGGCACGGCCCGCCCAGTACAATCCTTTCGAGATCGTTTGAGGGGAACGTGCGGCGCGGGCATATCGGTCGAACATGCCAATGGCTTCGGCAGGGCGACTCAGGCGGTTCAGCGCTGTTGTGCCCGCAAGCCAAGTTAGATTGGTGTAGGTATCGCGCTCGCCAATCGGTCGGTCACGCACCGTCATGCCCGCGGGATAGGCATCATCGACTTGCCGTGATATATCATAGGCTTGCTGCGATTGGCCTTGTGCCGATGCCCCCTTTGCCGTCGCATAGAGCATTTCAAGCCATTTGGCGGGATCAAGCGGTGCCACCGTCAGCTGCCGGGGAGCCGACAGCAGCATCCGCGCCGTACCATCCTGTCCGGTCATCCGCAGCCAGGTAATCCGGTCGGCAAACAAGCCGGTGTCGCCGCGCGCACGGTCCGCAGCTGACGTGAGCTTCGATGCCGCATCGGGCGCCTTTGTCAGCAGCGCGAGGCGTGTGCCATAAACGGGTTGTCGAACGGGCGAGGTCAACGGCAATTGCCGCGCCGCAATCGTCGTCGCGCGCTGCCAAAGGAGCCGGTCCATCCGGAGATCATGATCATCGGGACCGAGGACGGCACCAAAGCGAGACATCAGCCGCGCTTCGTCGTCGCTCGATAGTGCCCCACCAGCCCAGGCCTGCCGCGCCGCCGCATTTGCCGCATCGCGCTGACCCAGCGCCGCATAAGCTTCGGCGAGACGCAGCGAACTACCGGGCGTAAGTGGGGGGTAGCGTGTGAAAAAAGCAATCACCGTATTTGGCGAGGCCATATCGGGTTGTAACGCACGTTCGGCGTTTTTGCGCAGGGCAGCTTCATTTGGCCAGCCGGGATGCGCGATCAGGAAATCGGCATAGGACGAAAAAGGCAGCGCATCACTCTGCCGGATGCTGTTCCATTGTGCGACCGCAGACGAGAGCCCTGCGCCATTGGCAACCACGGCAGACCGTGTTGGCGGCGCCGACAACAGGTCTTGCGCGGCGGCGGGCGCGGCGACGGTGAGAACGAGTCCGGCAAGCAATCGTGCTGTCATGCTGGACTTTATGGGGGCGCGGTCCTTATCAGGCGCTGAACAAATGCTTCGCATGACCGCTCTCTACGGCGGTGTTACCGCGGGGTGAAGGAGTATCTGCATGTTTTCCGGCTCGATTCCGGCACTGGTCACACCGTTTCGGGATGGTAACGTCGATGAAAACGCGTTTCGCCGCCTTGTCGACTGGCAAATTGAACAGGGCTCGTCCGCGCTCGTGCCGTGCGGGACGACGGGCGAAAGCGCCACGCTGTCCTACGAAGAGCACTATCGCGTCATCGAATTGTGCATCGACGTGGCGGACGGTCGGGTGCCAGTAATCGCAGGCTGTGGCTCGAACGACACGGCAACAGCGGTCCGTCACATGGCCTTTTCAAAAGCTGCGGGAGCCGCAGCAGCGCTCGTCGTCGCACCCTATTATAATCGTCCCAATCAGGATGGCATTTACACGCATTATGCCCACTTGGCCGAGACCTGCGATTTACCGATTGTTATTTACAATGTCCCCGGACGAACAGTTACTGACATCCAACCTGATACGATGGCCAAACTGGCGAAAATCCCAAGCATTATCGGGATCAAGGACGCCAGCGGGGTTGTCGCCCGCGTGACGCAGCATCGCCTCAGCTGTGGTCCCGATTTCTTCCAGCTTTCGGGCAATGACGAAATGGCACTCGCTTTCAATGCGAGCGGCGGGCAGGGCTGCATCTCGGTCACCGCCAACGCCGCACCGAAATTATGCGCCGAATTCCAGGCGGCGAGCCTCGCGGGCAATGTGGCGCTAGCTCACGGTTTGAATGAAAAACTTTTCCCGCTCCACCTTGCTTTGTTCACCGACGCATCGCCCGGCCCCGTCAAATATGCGATGTCGCGCATTGTCGATTGGATGACTCCCGACCTTCGCTTGCCGATGACGCCCCCAAGCGAAGCGTCACGCAAAGCCGTCGATGCCGCGTTGGAGGTCGCCGGTCTGCTCTGATGGCTCGTCCCGTTCCCCTTGCTTTCGACAAAGTCAAAACCGTCGCCGAAAACCGGCGCGCGCGTTATGATTTTGCCATCGACCAGACATTCGAAGCCGGTATCGCGCTGACGGGCACCGAAGTGAAATCGCTCCGTTTCGGCGAAGGGACGATTGCCGAAAGCTATGCCGAAGTGAAAGGCCATCAAGTCTGGCTGGTGAATTCGAACATCCCCGAATATAGCCACGGCAACCGCGAGAATCACGAACCCAAACGCCCGCGCAAGCTGCTGCTCAAAGAACGCGAGATCAACAAGATGCAGGCTGCCGTCATGCGCCAAGGCATGACGCTCGTCCCGCTCGCCATCTATTTCAACAGCCGGGGCCGCGCGAAGGTCGAACTTGCCATCGCCAAGGGTCGCAAGCATCAGGACAAGCGCGAATACGAGAAGGAAAAGGACTGGAAGCGCGAGGCCGGTCGCCTGCTCCGGGAAAAAGGCTGATGCCCGAAGTGGCGCGTCTCCTTAAAGGTCGCGACATCGACCGGCTCATCGGTTTTGTGGTCGTTGGCAGCGCGGTTCTCTCAGCGCTGCTCATTCTTCGCGTCACCGACACGCCCGTCATCGCCGCCGGTTTCGCCGCCGCAGGGTTACTCGGTGCCGCACTTTTGCTTGCGTTTCGTCATCTCTACCCGCGCGAAGCCAGAACAGATCATGGCATCGATTGGTCGCTCGTCCGCACTGCTGCCGATCAGCATGATGTCGCCATTGCCATAACCGACCGGGGCGGCCGCATCGTTTGCGCCAATCCTGCGCTCGATGCCATGTTCGGCGGCACAGCAACGCCGCCGGGCCTTCCCGTTGATGCCAGTGACGTAAACCGTCTGACGGCTGCCGGACGTGCCGCATGGCGCGATGGCAAGGCCGAAGCGCTGGGCATCACTCGCGACGGCCGCCGCCTTGATTGCGAAGTCATTCGCGCCGGGGCCGCCGAAGATTGCCTGATCTGGCGCTTCAAGCCATCAGGCGGGGTTGACCGCATCACGCAGGCGCTCAGCGCGGTCGAGGGCGAATGGGGCGATCGTCTCGCCGAAGCCGGGGTCATGGTCGCGCTGATCGGACCCGAGGGCCGCATCCGCGCAGCCAACCGTCCGCTGATCATCCGCGCGCTCGGTCGCATCGAAGCGCCGGTATCGGGTCGCGAGTTCGTCACCCTGTTGTCGTCCGACGTGAAGGGCGTCGTCCGTTTCGCCGCCGAAGGACCAGCGGGCCTTCCCTTACGCCTCCTCCAAATCCCCGTTGAAGCCGACCAGAACGAAGGCGCGCGCGTCATTGTCCTCCTTGACGAGGACGCCGTCCACATCGGCGCAGGAGCCGATGTCAGCCTCCAGACTCTGCTCTCGATGCTCCCGCTCGGCCTCGCGCTCGCCGACCGCGACGGGCGCTTTCTTTATCTCAATCAGGCGTTCATCCGTGCCGCCGGGGTCCCCGCCGGATCAACGCCCGTCTACCCGGGTGATCTCGTGATCCGTGAGGACAAGACCGCCGTTGCCGACGCCGTCCGCCGTTTCGCCACTGGCCAAGCGGTGTCGGGCGACATGGCCGTCCGCCTGCGTGATCGGCCCGAAGAACCCATTGCCCTCACCATTGCCGGTGCGCGTGGCCTCGGTGAAGCGGCCGTCCTACTCAGCCTCAAGGACAACACCGAGGAGTCGCGCCTCAAACGCGAAGTCGCGCAAGCCACCAAGATGCAAGCGGTCGGCCAGCTCGCGGGCGGTGTCGCGCATGATTTCAACAACATCCTCACCGGTATCATCGGTCACTGTGACCTCATGCTGATGCGCCACACGCCCGGCGACAGCGATTATGACGACATCCAGCAGATTCGCATCAATTCAAACCGCGCCGCCGGATTAACCCGCCAACTCCTTGCTTTTTCGCGCCAGCAAACGCTGCGCCCACAAATCCTGCAATTGCCTGACGTCGTCAGCGAAGTCTCTAACTTGCTGCAAAGACTGCTCGGCGAAACTGTCACGCTCGTCATCAAACATGGCCGTGGCTTGGGGGCCGTCCGCGCCGACCCGGGCCAGCTCGAACAAGTCATCGTCAATCTCGCCGTCAACGCCCGTGACGCAATGGCCGGGCGCGGGCCGGGCGGCACGTTGACGTTGCAAACTTACAGCCTGACCGCCGCCGAAGTCCGCAAAATGGGTTCAGACATCATGCCCATCGCCGATTACACCGCTCTGAAAGTCAGCGACACCGGCAGCGGCATCCCGCCCGAAATTGTCGGCAAAATCTTCGAACCCTTCTTCACCACCAAGGAAGTCGGCAAGGGCACGGGCCTCGGCCTCTCGACTGTCTACGGCATCGTCAAGCAGTCTAACGGCTTCATCTTTGCTGAATCCGAAGTCGGCAAAGGGACCAGCTTTGTCATCTACCTGCCCGTAAACGCCGACGTTGGCACCACAATCGTTGACGTGCCGAAGGTCGAGAAACCCGCCGACCTGTGGGGCACCGGCACGATCCTGCTGGTCGAGGATGAAGACATGGTCCGCGCCGTCGCCGAACGCGCGCTAACCCGGCACGGGTACAAAGTGCTGACCGCCAGCAACGGCGAGGAAGGCCTCGAAATTTTGGGGTTGGGCGATACGGAATTCGATCTGATCATTTCGGACGTCGTCATGCCCGTGATGGACGGCCCCACAATGGTCCGCGCCGCCCGCGAGAAACGCCCCGACATGCCGATCCTCTTCATGTCAGGTTATGCCGAGGAACAGCTGCGCAAATCCATCGACCTCGACCGCGTGCATTTCCTGCCGAAGCCATTTTCGGTGAAGCAGTTGGCGGAAGCGGCGCAGATGGCGTTGGCGGAGGGGAAGGGGTGATGGAAACTAAGCGGGTCTAAACGCAGTCCACACTGCAAATGCCAAAAATGGCAATCCGATCAAGTCCGCTCTTGCTATTGTCCGCAACGCCAACGGCTGTCCGGCGAGAACCCAGAGCAGGACAAACGAAACCATGCTGATCGCAACCGAGACGCTTGCTATGCGGCGACTGCCGGGATCGAACGCCGCCCAAACGCAGATAACGACGATAACGAGTAACAGGGCGGCACGATGCTGGAACAAGAGGAAAAGTGGCGATGTCGGATCGACACTATAGAGTTTCTTGATCAGTGACGGTTTGAAGAACGCTAGTGCGGGCGTGACGTGGATCGCGGCAAGGACCAGCCAGGCAATGGGTTGCATCATGAAACTATCTTGCCGGATGTTGTCACGATTGCAATCCCTTCGCGCCTTCCTTCTTCTTTGCGCCTTCGCGTGAACCCCCTTCACAATCCACCAGCGCGCTCGATGTCGAAAGATAGCGCCGTGCATCCGCACTCCCTTTGTGCCGTCGTGCCTTCGTGTGAATGTGCACACTCACACGAAGGCACGACGGCACGAAGGAGAAATAAAAACTCACGTTCCCCCCTTGTTCCAACAGAACAAAGCCGATACAAGCGCAATCACGGCGTTGACGACAGCGCGCGAACGGCTACGAGGGAGTGAACAATGGCAGCTCAATTGAAGGTCATCCAGTCAGACATGGCATCCGCAACCACAGACCGCGCCCGCGCGCTCGAAGCCGCTCTCGCACAGATCGACCGTGCCTTCGGCAAGGGCTCCGCCATGAAGCTCGGCAGCCGCGAAAAAATGGAAATTGAAGCGGTCTCAACCGGATCGCTCGGGCTCGACATCGCGCTCGGCATCGGTGGCTTGCCCCGCGGGCGTATCATCGAGATTTTCGGCCCCGAATCGTCGGGCAAAACGACTTTGGCCCTTCATGCAATTGCCGAAGCCCAGAAAATCGGCGGCACTGCGGCCTTCATCGATGCTGAGCATGCGCTCGATCCGGCCTATGCCAAAAAACTCGGCGTCAACATTGACGATCTCATCGTCTCGCAGCCCGATACCGGCGAGCAGGCGCTTGAGATTTGCGACACTTTGGTGCGGTCAAACGCAGTCGATGTGCTTGTGATCGACTCAGTTGCCGCTTTGGTTCCGCGCGCCGAAATCGAAGGTGAAATGGGCGACAGTCACGTCGGTCTTCAAGCCCGTTTGATGTCACAGGCGCTGCGCAAGATCACCGGCTCGATCAGCCGTTCGCGCTGCACTGTCATTTTCATCAATCAGATCCGCATGAAGATCGGCGTGATGTACGGCTCGCCCGAAACCACGACCGGCGGCAATGCGCTCAAATTCTATGCGTCGGTCCGTCTCGACATCCGCCGCACTGGCCAGATCAAGAGCGGCGAGGATATTGTCGGCAACACCACCCGCGTCAAGGTCGTCAAAAACAAAGTCGCGCCGCCGTTCAAGCAAGTTGAATTCGACATCATGTATGGCGAAGGCATTTCGAAGACCGGCGAAATCCTCGACCTCGGCGTCAAGGCGGGTATCGTCGAGAAATCGGGCGCGTGGTTCAGCTACGACTCGGTCCGCGTTGGTCAGGGCCGCGAGAATTCGAAGGTCTTCCTCACCGAAAACCCAGACGTCGCCGCCCGCATCGAAAATGCCGTCCGCGCGCGCACTGACAAGGTCGCCGAAGAACTGATGGTCGGCCCCTCGGCAGAAGACGATGTCGATGGCTGATCTCCAGCCACGCATAGTGTAAACTTTGTCAACTTCGGTGCCCCGTATCGCCCTGATCGGGGCGCCGACTGACATCCATTCGTCGTTCCTGCGCGGCCCCGCAAGCGCCCCCGCCGCCATCCGCGCCGCCTTCGCCAGCGACCATGCCAACAGCTTTGCCGAAGACGGGACTGAGATCGGCACCGACATCATTGTGGACGATGTTGGTAATCTTCCGCTCACCGAATCACCCGGCGACGACGCCCTGATCGAAGCTGCCGTCGCCGAAGCGACCCGATCAGGTGCAATGCCACTGGTTCTCGGCGGCGATCACGCAATTAGCCTTCCGGTCGTCGCCGCGCTGGCTGCGATCCACGGCCCGCTCAACATCCTGCATTTCGACGCGCACCCCGATCTTTACGATGATTATGAAGGCGATCCGCGCAGTCACGCCTCGCCCTTCGCCCGTATTATGGAACGCAGCCTCGCCAAGCGTCTCGTCCAAGTCGGCATCCGCACGATGAACCGCCATTGCCGCGAACAAGTGCTGCGCTTTGGCGTCGAAGTCGTCGAAATGCGCGACTTTGCGGTCGACCGCGTGCCGATCCTCGCGGGACCCCTCTACATCAGCATCGACATGGACGGCTTCGATCCGTCCGTCGCGCCCGGTGTTTCGCATATTGAACCCGGCGGTCTTTCCACCCGCGATGTCCTCAATGTCCTAACCCGCCAGACCGCACCGCTCGCAGGCGCCGATATAGTGGAATTCAATCCCCTGCGAGATATCAACGGTATGACCGCAATCCTCGCCGCCAAACTCATCCGGGAATTGGCTGCGCTCAGACTGCGAAATGGGGGAATTTTGCCATGATCGACCGCCGTATGCTGCTTACTAGTATTGGTGCCACCGCTTTGCTCCCGCGCTTCGCCCGGGCTGCCGCATCCGACCTCAAGTCGCTAACCACCAGCGTGATCCCGATTGGCCCCGTCGAACGCGCCGCTCGCATCGCCAAGGCACAAAGATTGATGCGCACGAACAATATCGGCGCAATCCTGATCGAGCCGGGATCGAGCCTCGATTACTTCACCGGCGTCCAGTGGTGGCGCAGCGAACGGCTGACCTGCGCGATCATCCCGGTCGAGGGCGAGCCGTGCATCGTGACTCCGTTCTTTGAGGAACCCTCCGTCCGCGAATCGCTCGGCATCGCGGCGCAAGTCCGTGTCTGGCAAGAGGACGAAAGCCCGATCGCGCAGGTCGTCGCGTTCCTCAAAAGCCGCAAACTCGATACCCGCCCCATCGGCATCGAGGAAACCGTCCGCTACTTCGCCAGCAACGGCCTTTCCCGCGCACTGTCGGCCACAAAGATCGTCTCCGCAAACCCCGCCGTGCGCGGGTGCCGGATGATCAAGACCCCCGCCGAAATCGCGCTGATGCAGACCGCGACCGACATCACTGTCGCCGCTATCAACCACACGATCCCGCGCATCGAACCCGGCATGACGCCTGCCGACATCGGAGCGATGATCAATGCCGCGACGACCGCAATGGGCGGCACGCCCGAATTCGCGCTTGTCTTGCTCGGAGAGGCCAGCGCCTATCCGCACGGATCGGGCAAGCCGCAGCGCGTGGCCCTGCGCGAACCGATCCTGATGGATGTTGGCTGCAACGTCGGGGGTTACCAGTCGGACGTTTCGCGCACCATAGTCCTCGGCGGGGCAACCGACGAGCAACGTCGCGTCTTTGGTCACATGCGCGAAGGGCAACGCATCGCTTTTGCCGCCGCGCAAATCGGCAAGACAGCGGGGTCGGTCGATGATGCCGTTCGCGCGCATTATGAAAAACTCGGCTACGGTCCGCGCTACAAGCTCCCCGGCACGCCGCACCGCACGGGCCACGGCATCGGCATGGACGGGCACGAACCCGTCAACCTCGTCCACGGTGAAATGACCAAGCTCGCGCCCGGCATGTGCTTTTCGAACGAACCCGGCCTCTACCTCCCCGGCAAATTCGGCGTGCGGATCGAAGATTGTTTCCACATGACCGACAGCGGGCCTGTGTGGTTCTCAAAACCGCAGGTTAGCATCGAATTTCCGGCGGATTGATGATGTCGATCTCTGAAACTTTGCTTTTGGAAACTGGCAAACTTGCCATTCAATTCCTAGGAGCCATTGTCATTGCTCGGCTTGCGGTCATGTGGGCCCTAAATCGTTACAAATCTGAGAAAACGTGGGAGCGGCAACTCGCAGCCTATGTCGATGCGGTAACTGCACTCAGTGAGATGCGACTTGTTGTAGGGAGTTGGTACGACGAACTTATCGGCGCGTTGCTGGTGAGTTCGGACAACAATGGCCACCACCGCGAGCGTTACAACGCTTCAAAAAGAAAACTAGAAGAAGGTGTTGCAGCGGCGCGATTGCTACTCCCTCCTGACACAGCGATGCTATTGGCAGGACTTAACCGCGACATGGAAAACGCGCGGAAGGGGCGTGATCAAGTAGAAGATTTGGACCGACAGTATGCGATTTTGGATCGAGCCCTGAACCGCCTTATTGATGAGGGGCGGACTGTACTCGGCCGTGACGTGCTCGATGCGAAGTCCAAGTCCGCTTGAGCATCCCCCTCGTCTCCCCTAAGCGCACCTGATGACATCGACCAACGACATCCGCCGTTCTTTCCTCGATTATTTCGAAGGGCAGGGGCACGCGCGCGTCCCGTCCGCGCCGCTGGTCCCGCATAATGATCCGACGCTGATGTTCGTCAACGCGGGGATGGTGCCGTTCAAGAATGTCTTCACGGGCCTTGAAACGCGGCCTTACAAAACCGCCGCATCGAGCCAGAAATGCGTGCGCGCGGGCGGTAAGCATAATGATCTCGACAATGTCGGCTATACCGCGCGGCATCATACCTTCTTTGAAATGCTCGGAAATTTCAGTTTTGGCGATTATTTTAAGGAGCAGGCGATCCATCATGCGTGGACGCTGATCACGAAAGAATGGGGTCTCGATCCCAACCGCCTGACCGTGACGGTCTATCACACCGATGACGAAGCGCATGGCCTGTGGCGCAAGATTGCGGGCCTGCCCGACAGCCGCATCATCCGCATCGCGACCTCGGACAATTTCTGGTCAATGGGCGATACCGGGCCGTGCGGGCCGTGTTCGGAGATTTTCTACGATCATGGCGCCCACATCGCGGGTGGTCCCCCCGGCAGTCCGGACGAGGATGGCGACCGCTTCGTCGAGATCTGGAATCTGGTCTTCATGCAATATGACCAGCGCGGGCCCGACGACCGGATTTCGCTGCCCAAGCCCAGTATCGACACGGGCATGGGGCTCGAGCGGATCGCCGCCGTCATGCAGGGCGTCCACGACAATTACGACACCGACACGTTCAAGGCATTGATCCTCGAAAGCGGCGAGCTGACCAAGACCGTGACGACGGGCGACAACGAGGCGTCGCACCGCGTGATTGCGGATCATCTGCGGACGTCGGGCTTTCTGATTGCCGATGGCGTGCTGCCGTCGAACGAGGGACGTGGCTATGTCCTGCGCCGGATCATGCGCCGGGCGATGCGGCATGCGCACATATTGGGCGCAAAGGATCCGCTAATGCACCGGCTCGTGCCGTCACTGGTCGCGGAAATGGGCGGCGCGTTTCCGGAGTTGGTGCGCGCTCAAGCGGCAGTCGAGGCGACGCTGTTGCAAGAGGAAACCCAGTTCCGGAGGACGCTGCAGAACGGGTTGAAGCTCCTTGATGAGGCCACCGCTGGCATGGCGGCGGGGGCGACCCTTCCGGGCGATGTCGCGTTCAAGCTCTATGACACTTATGGGTTTCCGTACGATCTGACCGAAGATGCGCTGCGGACGCAGGGGCTGGCCATTGACCGCGCCGGATTCGACGAGGGGATGGCGCGGCAAAAGGCAATGGCGCGCGCGGCATGGAAGGGGTCGGGAGCCAAGGCTTCGGACGACGTGTGGTTCGACATTGCCGAGCGCGTCGGGTCGACCGAGTTTACGGGGTACACGTCGACTGACGGTGTTGGTGAGGTGCTGGCAATCATTGTTGATGGCGTTGAAGTGCAGTCCGTTGAGGCGCCCGCCAGTGTGGTGATCATCACGAACCAGACGCCGTTCTATGGCGAAAGCGGCGGCCAGATGGGCGATGCCGGTTTGATCACCGGCGATGGCGGGATGCGCGCAATGGTTTACGATACGTCGAAGCCGCTCGGCCGCCTGCATGCTCATCAGGCGAAGGTTGAAGCTGGCAGGATCACTGTCGGCGACGGCGTGAACCTCGTGATTGATGTCGAACGCCGCAACCAGATTCGCGCCAACCATAGTTCAACGCACCTGCTGCACGCGGCACTGCGCAACCGTCTTGGCACTCATGTGACGCAAAAGGGGAGCCTTGTCGCGCCCGACCGGTTGCGCTTCGACTTCTCGCATGGCCAAGCACTTTCCGCCGACGACATTGCGGCCATCGAGACCGAAGTGAATGCCGAAATTCGCGGCAACCAAGCGGTAACAACCCGCTTGATGACGCCTGACGATGCCGTTGCCGCGGGCGCACTTGCGCTGTTCGGCGAGAAATATGGTGACGAGGTGCGCGTGCTGAGCATGGGGCCGAAGGCGGATGCGAATGCGGGGCATTATTCGGTCGAACTGTGTGGCGGTACGCATGTGAATGCGCTGGGCGATATTGCCTTGTTTAAGATCATTTCCGAAGGCGCAGTCGCGAGTGGAATCCGCCGCGTCGAAGCGATGACCGGTGAGGCGGCGCGGCTGTGGCTGACCGACCGCGAGGACAAGCTGAAGGGCATTGCCGCGTCGCTGAAGGTCAATCCCGACGAAGCGCCGGCGCGCGTTGCGGCATTGGCGGACACAGTCAAGCGCCTCGAGAAGGAGCTGGCCGACGCGAAAAAGGCGGCGGCGCTCGGTGGCGGTGCTGCAACAGTGGAACCCGAAGACGTGGGCGGTGTGATGTTCCTTGGCCAGAGCTACGACGGGCTCGATCCTAAAGACCTGCGTGGTCTTGCCAACGATGCAAAGGCGCGTATCGGATCGGGTGTGGTCGCACTTGTCACGGTAAATGACGGCAAAGCATCTGTCCTGATTGCGGTGACCGACGACCTAACCGCGCGTTTCAGTGCGGTTGATCTTGTGCGGGCTGGTGTCGAGGCACTTAGCGGGCAGGGCGGTGGCGGCAAGCCCGACATGGCGCAGGGCGGTGGGCCGGATGGCACAAAATCAGCCGACGCGATTGCCGCTGTGAAAGCTGTGCTCTCAGCTTGATTTGAGCTTCGGGGCAGCGTCGAGCATCCCGGCACTCTTGATCTCAGCGCGCAATTCGTCGCGCTTTTCGTGGATCGATGCGATGACCGGGCCCATGGCAACACCCAGATCAACCAGCACGGCCTCGGACAATTGCAACGACGATTCGAGCGTTTCGGGCACGGCATCGCTGACCCCCGCCCGATAAAGTGCCGCCGCATGGTCCGTGTCGCGCGCGCGGGCGATGATGGTCAGGCCTGGAAACCGGACACGCAACTTGCGGGTCAGCCGCAGTATTTGCACCGGGTCGTCCATCGTAAAGACGACCGCTGATGCCGTCTCCACACCAAGATGTTCGAGCATCTCCATCCGTCCCGCATCACCGAACCGCACCGGTCGCCCGTGCCGCCGCGCCGCCGTCACTGCATCGACATGCGCTTCAACCGCGATCCATGGGCGGCCATGCACATCGAGCATATCCGCTACCATGACGCCGACACGGCCAAAGCCTACGATAATCGTGCGCGGCATTGCGGTGTCAGGTTCATCGGCGGGGCGCACTTCACGCATCTCGATCCGCCGTGCAAAGTCATGTCCGATGCGCGCCAGCAAGGGCGTAATCGTGAGGCCGATGGCGGTCACCACTTGCCAGAAGGCCGCATCGCTCGCACCGATCAAGCCCGCGGCTGCGCCAGCGGCGAGTACGATGAGCGTAGTTTCTGACGGGCTGGCCATCAAGACACCGGTTTCGGCGGCAACGCCGGTGCGCACGCCGCCCATCCGCAACAGCGCGGTGGTCACAACGGCTTTGATCACGACGACACCGACCACAGCGGCAATCAACGCCTGCAAGTTCGCGGCGATCATCGCGAGGTCGAGGCTCATCCCCACGCTGATCAGGAACACGCCGAGCGCGAGTCCTTTCAAGGGCGCGATGACGCTTTCAACTTCGTCGGCATAATCGGTTTCGGCAATAAGCAGGCCAGCGACGAGTGCCCCGACAATCGGTGAAAGTCCCACCGCCGTGGTCGCGACGCTGGCGAGGATCACAACAAGCAGGCTGGCCGACAGGAAAAGTTCGGGGCTCTTGGTGCGCGCAGCCTGGGCAAAGAGCAGCGGCAACGCGAACCAGCCGACGACGAGCATGGCGGTGACGGTGGCGAACCCCAATGCAGCGATGCTGACAAAGGATGCGAAATCGCCGCCGCCACCCACTGCGCCAAGGACGAAGATGATCGGAACAAGCGCCAGATCCTCGAACAACAGCATAGCGAACGCCAGTCGCCCGACCGCGCTCGTCGTTCCCGCAATCGGGAGCACCAACGCCGTGGACGACAAGGCAAGTGCTATGCCCAGTCCGGATGCGGATTCAGGGGACCGGCCAAAGAGGTAGAGCGACCCCGCAATCAGGAGGCCCGAGACGAAGAGTTCGGCGGCTCCGAAACCAACCACGCGGCTCCGCATGCCCCACAGGCGACGGAAAGACAGCTCGAGGCCAATCGAAAACAGCAGCAGGATGATACCGAGTTCGGCAAACGGGCCAATCGCTTCCGGATCAGTGATCGACACATAATAGAGCCACGGCATTTGCGGCACGAGCGCGCCGAGGCCGTGCGGGCCGACGAGAATGCCGACCAATATAAACCCGATAACCGGCGTAATCCGCGCGCGGGCAAACGCGGGGATGACGAGACCCGCCGCACCCAGAATGACGAGCGCGTCGGAAAAGCCAGTCGAATCGAGGGTTAGGGCCATGTTGGCACTTAACCCGAATGCGCGGCATAAGTCAGGTTATGAACGATGCCGACTCGCCACAGGTCGTGATCATCGGCGGCGGACCTGCTGGGATGATGGCGGGATTGCTGTTCGCCCGCGCCGGCGTGCACGTCATGGTCCTTGAAAAGCATGCTGATTTCCTGCGCGATTTCCGGGGCGATACGGTTCACCCTTCGACGATGGAGATCCTCGATCAGCTGGGGATGCTCGAACGGTTTCTGGAACGACCGCATAGCAAAATCACGGAGGCACGGCTGACGATTGCGGGACAGAGCGTGACAGTCGGTGATTTGAGCCATCTGAACACGCCCGCACCCTTTATCGCGATGATGCCGCAATGGGAGTTTCTAGATTTCCTGAAGACTGAAGCGGCCGCGTTTCCGAGCTTTCGTCTCGAAATGCAAAGCGACGTGGCACGCGTCCATGAAAGCGGTGGGCGGATTACGGGCGTGACACTGGCAGATGGCCGGAAAATCATTGCAACGTCGCTCGTCATTGCGGCGGATGGACGCAGCTCGATTGTCCGGCGCAGCGTCCTATTGCCCGTCACCGAGTTCGGTGCACCGATGGATGTATTCTGGTTCAGCGTGCCCAAGGTTGACGACGGCGGCGATGTTCTGCGCGGGATTGTCCGTACGGGCAGCATGATCGTGCTGATCGACCGCAATGACTATTGGCAGTGCGCATTCATCTTTCCCAAGGGGATGGCCGACGTGTTGCGCGACGAGGGCGTTGCAAAGATGCGTGCGCGGATCGAGGCCGCAGCGCCTGATCTCGGGACTCTGGACGGGGTGCTCACCACCTTTGATCAGCTTCATTTGCTTTCGGTTTCGCTCGACCGGCTCGATTGCTGGCACCGGCCCGGTTTGCTGGCGATCGGTGATGCGGCGCATGCGATGTAACCGATCGGCGGGATCGGGATCAATCTGGCAGTTCAGGACGCGGTTGCGGCGGCGAACATGCTCGCCGGACCACTGGCGAACGGTAGGCATGTGGATGATCTGCTCGCACGTGTCGAAAAGCGTCGCCTTTGGCCGACCAAGATCATTCAGGCTGGGCAGAAGACAGCGCAGGATCGCTTCATGAGCGGCGTGTTCGCTGCGAATGCGCGGATCGAGCGACCGGCATGGCCGCTGCGAATGCTTGACCGTTTTCCGCTGCTGCGCCGCATTCCGGGCTGGATCATCGGCCTCGGCGTTCGCCGCGAGCGGGTGCGGTCGCCTACTTCCAGTCGTTCATCGACTTTTCCAGATTGAGGCGCACGGCTTCGAAGAACTGTTCGGTGGTCATCCATGCTTGGTCGGGGCCGATGAGGATCGCGAGGTCTTTGGTCATGCCGCCCTGTTCGACGGTGTAGACGCACGCGCGTTCAAGGGTTTCGGCGAAGCGGATGACGTCGGGCGTTTCATCGAACTTGCCGCGATATTTCAGGCCGCCGGTCCATGCGAAGATCGACGCAATCGGGTTGGTCGAGGTGGCTTTGCCGGCTTGATACTGGCGATAATGGCGCGTGACCGTCCCGTGGGCGGCTTCGGCTTCGACAGTCTTGCCATTGGGGGTGAGGAGGACAGAAGTCATCAGGCCCAAGGAACCAAAGCCCTGCGCGACCTGATCCGACTGCACGTCGCCGTCATAATTCTTGCAAGCCCACACGAACTTGCCCGACCATTTGAGCGCCGATGCAACCATGTCGTCAATCAGGCGATGTTCGTACACGATTTTGGCTTCGGCAAACTTATCCTTGAATTCTTTGTCGAAAATTTCGGCAAACAAGTCTTTGAACTGGCCGTCATAGGCTTTGAGGATGGTATTCTTGGTCGACAAATACAGCGGCCAGCCGCGGCCGAGCGCATAGTTCATGCTGGCACGGGCGAAATCGCGGATCGATTCGTCGAGATTATACATGCCCATTGCGATGCCGCTGCTGGGGAACTGAAACACTTCTTCGTCAATAACTTTGCCGTCCTCGCCTTCGAAAATCATGCGCAGCTTGCCGGGGCCGGGGACGCGGAAGTCGGTCGCGCGATATTGATCACCAAATGCATGGCGACCGACGACAATCGGATCGGTCCAGCCGGGGATCAGGCGGGGTACGTTTTTGATCACGATCGGCTCGCGGAACACGACACCGCCGAGGATGTTGCGGATCGTCCCATTGGGTGATTTCCACATGCGCTTGAGTTTGAATTCCTCGACACGGTCCTCGTCGGGCGTGATCGTCGCGCATTTCACGCCGACGCCATATTTGGCGATAGCATTGGCCGAATCGACCGTGATTTTGTCGTTGGTCTCGTCGCGGACTTCGACAGCAAGGTCATAATAATGCAGATCAATGTCGAGATAGGGCAGGATTAGCCGGTCGCGAATCCATTGCCAGATGATCCGGGTCATCTCGTCGCCGTCAATTTCGACAACGGGATTTTTTACCTTAATCTTAGACATACGCGTGCGCTCCCGGGGAGAAGATTTGAGGCGTCGTTAGAGGCGCGGGGCGCGGCAATCAACCGCTCACGCCGTCCAACTCTGCATTGTAACGGCGTGCCGACGCTCTTACACTCCAATCATGACATCAAATTCAAATATCCCGACCGCCCCCGGTGGCGTGAAATGGCGTGTTCCCGCAGTTCATCCCGAAGGACGTAAGTTCGTGGCGATTGCAGGCGCAATAACCGTGGTTGCGTGGTTGTGGGTGGCGTGGCTGACATGGCCGTTGATTGGCCTGACACTTTGGGTCGCGCTCTTCTTCCGTGATCCGCAGCGCGCAGTGCCGCAGGATGACCGCGCGATCGTTGCGCCAGCAGACGGGTTGATTACGCTGATCGAAAGTGTGCCCCCGCCGCGCGAAATGGCGGGGCCTGAGGGTCTGGGCGAAGTACCACTGACGCGCGTGTCAATTTTCATGAGTGTGTTCGACGTGCACATCAACCGGACGCCGATCACCGGTGTGATTAAAAGTGTCGTCTATATTGCAGGCAAGTTCCTGAATGCCGACCTCGACAAAGCCAGCGAAGAGAATGAGCGGCAGCATTTCCTGATTGAACGTAATGATGGCGTCCGCATTGGCTTTACCCAGATTGCGGGCCTGATTGCGCGGCGGATCGTGCCGTTTGTGAAGGCAGGTGATTCGGTAACAGTGGGACAGCGGGTCGGCCTGATCCGCTTCGGAAGCCGGGTCGACGTTTACTTGCCAGCAGGAACGGCGTCGAAAGTAGCGCTTGGCCAGCGCAGCGTCGCAGGTGAGACGATCCTTGGCATGATTGGGGACAGCCACAGCACGATGGGCGTTAGCCAGTGAAGCCAGCGAGGCGCGGCATTCCGCTGCGCACCGTGGCACCGAACGCGATTACGGCGCTGGCGCTTTGTTTCGGATTGACGGGTATTCGCTTTGCCATTTCCGCATCGGGCGTGAATGGCGTTCCAGATGACTGGGTAAAAGCCATCGGCTCGATTATTATTGCCGGGATCCTCGATGGCGTGGACGGTCGCGTAGCGCGGATGTTTCGCGGCGAAAGCCGGTTTGGGGCCGAACTCGATTCGCTGTCAGATGTCATCGCGTTCGGCGTGTCTCCGGCGCTGATTATCTATCTCTGGTCGCTTCAGCATTTTCCGCGTTTTGGCTGGTTTTGTGCGTTGGCGTTTGCTGTGTGTCAGGCGCTACGATTGGCGCGATTCAATGCCCGGATTGATGTCGAGGACCAGCCGCACAAATCGGCGGGGTTTCTGACCGGCGTTCCCGCACCAGCAGGCGCTGGACTTGCATTCCTGCCGCTTTACCTCTGGATCGTTACGGACAATGCGTTGTTCCGAGAACCCTATATTGTCGCGCCTTGGCTGGCTTTTATCGCGATGCTGATGATTTCCAATGTTGCGACCTATAGCTGGGGTTCGATCCGCTTGCGCCGCACAATCCGGCTCGAGGCAATTTTGCTTCTCGCGCTTGTCGGCACCGCACTCTTCGCCGAACCATTGTGGACACTGATCATCGTCTCGATTGGTTATGTCGCCATGATTCCGTTCAGCATGCGCAGCTATTCGAAGGTCAAGCGGCGGCGCGCAGTGGAGCATAATTCGGCCGTATAGGGACCGATTGCCTGATTCGACGGGGACCGAAGTTCACGAAGTTCTCACTATGGAGCGTATCCCCGCGAAGCGCGCCAAAGATCGTTTCCGATGCGTTGCGAATCGTCACAACGATCAATCCGAC
>JANOVZ010000022.1:0-30434 GCA_031417655.1 Sphingomonas sp.
CCGTCTTTAGACCATCTAGCAGTGCGCTTGTTGCTCCGCTAGTGGCCATGAAATGACACCTCTCGACAAAATTCGTAACTTTTCGATTATCGCGCATATTGATCATGGCAAATCGACGCTGGCGGACCGGCTGATCCAGACGACTGGGGGGCTCACCGCGCGCGAAATGTCGGCGCAAGTGCTTGATAACATGGACATCGAGAAAGAGCGCGGGATCACGATCAAGGCGCAGACGGTGCGCCTCGACTGGAAGGGCTATGAGCTTAACCTGATGGACACGCCGGGGCACGTCGACTTTGCCTACGAAGTCAGTCGGTCATTGGCCGCTTGCGAAGGCGCGTTGCTGGTCGTCGATGCGGCGCAGGGCGTGGAGGCACAGACGCTGGCCAACGTTTATCAGTCGATCGAGCAGGATCACGAGATCGTGCCGGTCATCAACAAGATCGACTTGCCGGCCGCCGAACCCGAAATGGTACGCAAGGAAATCGAGGAGATCATCGGCCTCGATGCGTCAAACGCGATCCTTACGAGTGCAAAATCAGGCATCGGCATCGAGGATTTACTCGACGCGGTGATCGAACGCATTCCGCCGCCGAAGGGCGACCGCGATGCGCCGCTGAAAGCAATGCTCGTCGACAGCTGGTATGATCCCTATCTGGGCGTGGTCATCCTGATCCGCGTGATCGACGGGGTGATCCGCAAGGGGCAGGAAATCATTTTCATGGCAGCGGGGACAAAGCACCTCGTCGACCGCGTTGGCTGTATGCGGCCCAAGATGGAAATTCTGAGCGAAATTGCCGCCGGCGAGATCGGCTTCATCACCGCACAGATCAAGGAAGTTGCGCAGACCCGCGTCGGTGACACAATTACCGATGCGAAGCGGCCTGCGACCGAAGCACTGCCGGGGTTCAAGGAGGTCCAGCCGGTGGTATTCTGCGGGCTGTTCCCGGTTGATGCCAACGACTTCGAGAAGCTGCGCGAGTCGATCAGCAAGCTGCGGTTGAACGACGCGTCGTTCTCGTTCGAGACTGAGTCCAGCGCGGCGCTCGGCTTCGGCTTCCGCTGCGGGTTCCTCGGGCTGTTGCATCTGGAAATCATCCAGGAGCGGCTGACGCGCGAATATGACCTCGACCTGATCACGACGGCGCCGTCGGTGATCTATGAAATCCATTTGCAGCATGCCGATGCAGCAGGCGTGAAAGTCCTGCACCTCCACAACCCGTCCGACATGCCCGATCCCAGCCGGATCGAAAGCATCGACGAGCCGTGGATCGAAGCGACGATCTATGTGCCCGACGAATATCTCGGCAGTATCCTGAAGCTGTGTCAGGACCGGCGCGGCATCCAGAAGAACCTGACCTATGTCGGCGGTCGCGCGCAAGTGACGTATGAACTGCCGCTCAACGAAGTCGTGTTCGATTTCTATGACCGGCTGAAATCGATCAGCCGTGGCTATGCGAGCTTCGATTATCACCAGATTGGGCACCGGCTCGGTGATCTTGTGAAAATGAGCATCATGGTCAATGCCGAAGCGGTCGACGCGCTGAGCATGATCGTCCACCGTGGCACGGCGGAAGCGCGCGGCCGTGGGATGTGCGAACGGCTCAAGGATCTGATCCCGCGCCATCTGTTCAAAATCCCGATCCAGGCAGCGATTGGTGGCAAGGTGATCGCGCGCGAAACCATTGCGGCGATGCGCAAGGACGTGACCGCCAAATGCTATGGCGGCGACGCGAGCCGGAAGAAGAAACTGCTCGAAAAGCAGAAAAAGGGCAAAGCGCGGATGCGTGAATATGGGTCGGTGAGCATTCCGCAGGAGGCGTTTATCGCGGCGCTCAGGATGGGGGATGAGGGGTAGAGGCCGCGTCTGGACTATCATTTGGCGCGGAGGGACGAAGCGTTCGCCTTCACCCCCACAAAGCCTCGCCCACTCAGGCATCAAGTACGAGGCGACAGCATTCTGCGGCTTATCAACTCCGGTTGCCAATTCCCGCCGCCCCACTATCGTAAACTGATGCTATGGATCGCGCCGCTTTCGGCTCTCATTATCGGTTATCTTCTCGGGTCGATTCCGTTTGGGCTCGTCCTAACAAAGATGTTCGGTGCGGGCGACATCAGGGCGATTGGCTCGGGTAGCATCGGCGCGACCAATGTTTTGCGGACGGGACGCAAGGGGTTGGCTGCGGCGACGCTGCTGCTCGATGGGGGTAAGGGCGCAGCAGCGGTATTGATTGCCGAAGCGATCCAGCCGGGGCTGGGCCCGATGGCGGGATTGGCAGCGTTTTTGGGGCATTGCTATCCGATCTGGCTGCGATTCAGTGGCGGCAAGGGTGTTGCGACGGCGCTTGGGATAGTGCTCGTCCTCAGCTGGCCGATTGCGGCCATCTCGGCTGGTGTCTGGCTGGCAACAGTTGCGCTGGTCCGCATTTCGTCGCTGGGCGGCCTTACGGCAGCCATAATTGCGCCGATTGCGGCTCTTGCACTTGGCAAACTCGAACTGACCGTTCTCTTGCTGGCGCTTGCGCTGCTCATTATCTGGAAACATCGCGCTAATATCGGGCGGCTGCGGCGCGGCGAGGAACCAAGAGTCGGTAAAGGTGTCTGACGATTTCGATAAACTTCGTCTGATCCGTTCAGCCAACATTGGGCCGGTTACCTATTTCCAACTGCTGGCGCGCTTCGGCAGTGCGCGCGCGGCGCTTGATGCGATCCCCGACCTGGCGGCGCGCGGTGGTGGCAAGGCTATGCGTCTCGCGGAGCCCCAAGAAGTTGACGGCGAAATTCGGGCCGTCGAAAAACTCGGCGCGCGGTACTTGTTTGTGGGCGAGGGGCTGTATCCGCCGTTGCTCGCCGAACTCGACACCGCGCCGCCCGCGCTGATCGTGCGTGGCGACCTGCGGTTGATGGAGCGGCCTGCCATCGCCATCGTCGGCGCGCGAAATGCCAGTGCGGCGGCGTGCCGCTTTGCGCGCGGATTGGCACATGATCTGGTCGGGGAGGGCGTAATCGTGGTATCGGGACTAGCACGCGGCATTGATACGGCCGCGCATCAGGGCGCGGTTGACGTGGCCACCGTTGGCGTGATCGCAAGCGGGATCGACATCGCATTTCCGCCGGAGAATGCCGAGCTTCAGGAGCGCATTGCGCACGAAGGCGTGCTGATTGCCGAACAGCCGCCGGGACGCGAGCCACTCGCGCGGCATTTCCCTTCGCGCAACCGGATCATCGCAGGGATGGCGCTGGGTACGGTCGTGATCGAAGCCGCGCCGAAATCGGGGTCGCTGATTACCGCGCGGCTGGCCAATGAAGCCGGACGTGAAGTTATGGCCGTGCCGGGTTCGCCACTCGATCCGCGTGCGCAGGGCTGCAACGCGCTGATCCGCGACGGTGCGACTTTGGTGCAGAATGCGGGTGATGTGCTGGAAACCATCCGCCCGATGGCACGCCGCGTTGAACAGCGCGGGGCGAGCTGGCGTGGGCCGCCAGTCGATGCGGATGCTAGCGATGTCGAGCGGCGCGCGGTGACAGACTTGTTGGGACATACACCCGTGCTGGTTGATGAGCTGGTGCGGCAATCGGGCTTGCATCCGGCGGTTGTGGCGACCGTATTGCTCGAGCTGGAACTGGGCGGGCGGCTGGAACGGCATGCGGGCGGGCGGGTCAGTCTCGGCTAATTTACGCTTGTCGTTTCGGATCGTTGGCTTAGGCTGGGGGTAAGAAAGACTTTGGCAAAGGGTGCACCCATGAAAATCGAAGATCGGCTTGAATTCAAAAACAAGGCACCCGTTTACACGCTAAGCCCCGATGATCTGGTCATGACCGCCGTCAAAGCAATGAGCGAGAAGAATTACGGCGCCGTGGTCGTGGTCGATGGGTCGAAAAAGCCGCTTGGTATTGTTACCGAGCGCGATTTCATGCGGCGTTTGCTCAACGACGGGCGCGACCCAAACAAGACCAAGCTCAGCGAGATTATGACAACGGACCTGAAGCTGGCAAAGGGCGACGATAATCTGATCGAATGGCTCCAGCAGATGTCGAATGAGCGGTTCCGCCATCTGCCGGTCGTCGATGATCAAGGTGTCCTGATCAACATGATGAGCCAGGGCGATTTCGTGAGCTACACCTGGCCGCAGTTGATCAACCGCGTCGTTGAACAGGCGCGGGCATCGTTTGTAACCAATCCGTCAATCTATGCCGCAATTGGCGCGGGCGTGATTTTCATGCTGATCATCATTGCGGCCATTATGGTGATGACGTGATGCGTGGTAGCGTATACCATAGTTGACATAACATCAAATTCTGTTAGTGATCACTGATGATCGAAATCCGGCAAACAGCCGTTTATTCGAAATGGTTTGCGGCATTGCGCGATTTGCGCGCTCGGGCGCAAATCTTGCGGCGGGTTGAACGTATGGAAGCGGGTAATCCCGGCGACGTCGCTTCGGTGGGTAACGGGGTCAGCGAAATGCGGATTCATTATGGTCCAGGATACCGATTGTATTTCGCGTATCGTGGCGATGAATTGGTGCTGCTGCTCTGTGGCGGCGACAAGAGTTCACAATCGCGTGACATTGCGACCGCAAAACAAATTGCGAAGGAGCTGGACTTGTGAATATCGAGACAACACGCTGGGACATTACCGAGCATCTCGGCACCGATGTAGAGGTCAAAGCCTATCTCGAAGCCGTTTTCGAGGATGGCGATCCCGACGAACTACGCCGTGCGCTCGGTCATGTAGCGCGCGCACGTGGAATGACCGATGTTGCGAAAGGTGCAGGAATAACGCGGGCTGGCCTTTACAAGGCGCTGGGTGAAGGCGGGAACCCCTCGTTCTCTACCGTGGCTGCGATTGCGAAGGCGGTGGGTATGCGGCTGACGGTGGCAGCAGCCTAAAAGCTTTATTCTTTTGGGCCTTCGTCACTCATCTTTGCCATAACAGCCACATGATCAAACATTCGTTTCAGGTGACCCGAAACAAGCGACTTTGCGGGTCCAAATTGCGTAGTATCTTCCACTGAACTTGCAATGGCGTGTCGAAACATTGCAACCGCTTCGCTCGACGTGACCTTCTCATTATACGCAAAATTAGACGCTGATATTACCGCAAGTGCTGAAAAAGCATGCTCGAGGGCTAGCAGTCGTGCAAAATCATCCGAGTTCCAATCAGCACTCATGGCGTCCGTTCTCGCTCAAACCCCGACGTCTACCTTTGCCTTGCCGCCCTTCTTGCCCTTTTTCGGGGGCGCGGGGGTGATTTCGAATGACAGCGCATTCACGCCGTCGGTTTCCTTCAGGTGGACCATCACTTCGCCGCCGTGGACAAGTTTGCCGAATAGCAGTTCCTCGGCGAGCGGTTGCTTGATCTTTTCCTGAATCAACCGGCCCATCGGACGGGCACCATAGAGCTTGTCATAGCCTTTGGTCGTCAGCCAGTCCTTCGCCGCATCGTCGAGCTTGATGTGCACTTCGCGGTCGGCGAGTTGCAGTTCGAGTTGCAGGATGAACTTGTCGACGACGCGCGCGACAACCTCGGTCGGGAGGTAGCCGAACGGCACAATCGCATCGAGGCGGTTGCGGAATTCGGGCGTGAACATCTTCTTCACCGCTTCCTCGTCCTCGCCCTCGCGGCTGTTGTTGCCGAAACCGAGCGATTCGCGCGCCATATCCGACGCACCGGCGTTGGTCGTCATGATCAGGATGACATTGCGGAAATCAACCGCCTTGCCATGCTGGTCGGTCAGCTTGCCATGATCCATAACCTGCAACAGGATGTTGAACAGGTCGGGATGCGCCTTTTCGATTTCGTCGAGCAGGAGGACGCTGTGCGGCTGCTGGTCGATGGCGTCGGTCAGGAGACCGCCTTGGTCGAAACCGACATAGCCCGGGGGCGCACCGATCAAGCGGCTGACGCTGTGGCGCTCCATATATTCGGACATATCGAAGCGTTGCAGCGGGATGCCCATGATCGAGGCAAGCTGGCGCGCGACTTCGGTCTTGCCCACACCAGTCGGCCCGGTGAACAGGTAATTGCCGATTGGTTTGTCGGGATCGCGCAGGCCCGCGCGTGAGAGTTTGATTGCGGATGCAAGTTTCTCGATGGCCGCGTTCTGGCCGAACACGACGCGCTTGAGGTCGGTTTCAAGGCTGGCGAGCGATTTGGTATCGTCGGCGCTGACCGATTTGGGCGGGATGCGCGCCATCGTCGCAATGACCTGCTCGATTTCCTTGGGCGTGATGACTTTCTTGCGCTTGTTCGGCGCAACGAGCATCTGCATCGCGCCAACTTCGTCGATCACGTCGATGGCTTTGTCGGGCAGCTTGCGGTCATTGATGTAACGCGCGCTGAGTTCGACCGCCGATTTAATCGCGTCGGGCGTGTATTTGACGTTGTGATGCCCCTCGAACGCCGAGCGCAGACCCGCAAGGATCTTGATCGTATCCTCGATGGTCGGTTCGTTGACGTCGATCTTTTGGAACCGGCGGAGGAGCGCGCGGTCCTTTTCGAAATGGTTGCGGAATTCCTTGTAGGTGGTCGATCCGATGCAGCGGATCGTGCCGCCGCTGAGCGCGGGCTTCAGCAGGTTGGAGGCGTCCATCGCGCCGCCGCTGGTGGCACCGGCACCAATAACGGTGTGGATTTCGTCGATGAACAAGATCGCGTGCGGCAGTTTTTCGAGCTCGTTGACGACGGCTTTCAGGCGTTCTTCAAAATCGCCGCGATAGCGCGTTCCCGCGAGTAGTGCGCCCATATCGAGCGAATAAATGACGGCGGGAAGCAGCACTTCGGGGACATTGCCCTCGACGATCTTGCGCGCGAGCCCCTCGGCAATCGCGGTTTTCCCGACGCCGGGGTCGCCGACGTAGAGCGGGTTGTTCTTAGACCGGCGGCAGAGGATCTGAACTGTGCGGTCGACTTCGGGGCCACGGCCAATCAGGGGATCGACTTTGCCGGCTTTAGCTTTCTCGTTGAGGTCGACCGTGAATTGCTTGAGCGCGCTTTCGGCCTTGCCCTTGCCGCCTTCGGACTTGGCGGGCTTGTCGTCATCGACGCCTTTGGGGGCCGCAGCTTCGGGCGCGGTCACACCTTTGCCGACGCCGTGACTGATGAAGCTGACCGCGTCGAGCCGGCTCATATCCTGCTGTTGCAGGAAATAGACGGCATAGCTTTCGCGTTCGCTGAACAGCGCGACGAGGACGTTGGCACCTGTGACTTCGTCACGGCCCGAGGACTGAACGTGGAGGATCGCGCGCTGGACAACGCGCTGGAAACCGCTGGTCGGCGACGGATCGGTCTGTCCCTCGGTGCGCAGCGCTTCGAGTTCATTGTCGAGATAGTTGGTAACGGTGTTCTTCAACTCGCCGGTATCGACACCACATGCACCCATCACTTGTGCACCATGCTCGTCGTCGATCAGCGCGAGCAGAAGATGCTCGAGCGTTGCATATTCATGCTTGCGGGTCGCCGCCGCAGCAAGCGCGTTGTGGAGAGTCGTTTCGAGTTCACGGGCGAAGGAAGGCATATTCTGGTCCTAATGCGAGACCTGCGGGCGCGGCCTCGGTTGAACATTATGTCGGGAGCCCGATGCTGTCAGTCAAGAACGTCCGTTGAAAGTTTCACTTTAGCGACCGAATAGCGCGTCGGCGCTTGCGCGGTGGTTAACGGCTTTGTCGCGTTTGGCGCGGGTGCGGACGATCTCGGCTTCGAGCGCGACAATTCGCGCATCGAGTTCGGCAACCGAAAAGGGATCAAGGTCGAGCTTGACCAGAAGGGCGATCGGGTCGCCGGCACGCGGGGGTGGCGCGATGTCGTCGGTGTCCATTACGCTATGGTTAAAGACGCAGCGGGTCGTGTCAACGGCTTAAGCGGTCAATCCCTCAAACTGCAGCCGCGCCAGCCGCTCATATGTGCCGCCCGAACGGCTGAGTGTGTCATGTGAGCCTTCTTCCACAATGCGGCCTTCTTCCATCACGATAATGCGGTCGGCGGCGCGGACAGTGGCGAGGCGGTGGGCAATCACGATCGTCGTCTTGTTCTTCATCAGGCGTTCGAGCGCGTCCTGCACCAGACGTTCGGATTCGGCGTCGAGGGCCGAAGTCGCTTCGTCGAGTAGCAGGATCGGTGCATCGCGCAGAATGGCTCGGGCGATGGTCATGCGCTGACGCTGGCCACCAGAGAGCCGTGCGCCGCTCTCGCCCATGAACGTGTCGAGGCCGTCGGGCAGCTTGCGCAAGAATTCAGAGGCGTTGGCGGCGTCGGCCGCGGCCCACAAAGCCTCGTCGCTGCTGTCCCAATGACCATAGCGCAGATTGTCGCGGGCGGACGCGGCAAAGATCACTGTTTCCTGCGGCACCATTGCGATGCGTTGGCGCACCCATTTGGGGTCAGTTGTCGGGAGGGCGACTCCGTCGATGCTCACCGTACCCGATGTGGGATCATAAAAGCGCTGGATGAGCTGGAACAAAGTCGTCTTACCCGCGCCCGAAGGACCGACGACAGCGACAGTTTCACCGGGTTCAATGTGCAGCGTGAAGTCGCTGAGAGCGCTGACGTCCTGTCGCGTTGGATATTTGAAAACGACATGGTCGAACGTGACGCGGCCTTGTGCGGGTTCGGGAAGCGCGACGGGGTTTTTCGGCGCAGCAATGTTTGGCTCCTCACGCAACAATTCGCCCAAGCGCGCAGCGGCACCGGCACCGCGCAACAGATCGCCATAGACTTCAGTCAGCGACCCGAACGCCGACGCAACAAGGCCGCCGGTGATGACGAATGAGGCAATAGCGCCGCCAGTCATGCGGCCTGCCTGCACATCGAGCGCACCCTGCCATAACACCAAAACAATCGATCCGAAGATGAGGAAGATGACGGCGGCGGTCATGATCGAACGGATCGTGATGCGGCGCTGTGCCGTCTGAAACATCGCTTCGGCGGCGGCGCGGATGCGACCGGCTTCACGAACTTCCTGACCAAAAGCTTGTACAACTTTCATTGCGCCGAGAATTTCACTGGCGGTCGATCCGACATCGGCAATCCGGTCCTGTGATTTGCGCGACAAGGCTCTAAGTTTGCTGCCGATAAAAACAATTGGGAGGATGACCACGGGGATCCCGACAACAAGCATCACCGCAAGTTTTGGCGACACGAAGAACAGATACGCAAGCCCGGCAATGCCGGTCAGCAAGTTGCGCAGCGCCACTGACAAGGTGGTGCCGACAATCTGTTCGATGATCGCCGTGTCCGCCGTCAATCGCGAGGAAATTTCCGACGGGCGGTTTTCCTCGAAATAACTCGGTGACAGGCGCAGCAGATTTTCCTGAACGGCAATTCGGAAGTCAGCAACGACTCGCTCGCCCATCCACGAAACGAAGAAAAAGCGCACGGCGGTTGCGATTGCCAGCACCGAAGTGATGATGAAGAGCATGCGAAACCCGAGGCCAATATCGCCGCTCTGTGACGCAAATCCCTGATCAATTACGATCCGGAAACCGATGGGAATCGAAATTGTCGCCGCCGAAGACGTGGCAAGTGCGAGCAGTGCAAACGCAATATGCCCCGGATAGTGTGCGGCAAAGCGCCACACGATTGCGAGATTGTTGATTTTGCGATTGCCGTCCGGCTTTGGTTCACTGGCCACGGGGCTCGCCTAGCAGCGTTGTGATGAGGCGGCAATCGCGACCGCCAAATGATGCATTGCAACATAAGATGTTTCAGGCGTAAGCTTGTCGCAATCGAATGCAAAAAGGGGCATCTCGTCTTGCTATATAATGCTTATGAAATGCAGCGCAGCTGGCTCGCGGGGGTGAGTGCGCTGGCCAATATGAGCGCCGAAATCCTGCAATCGCCGGCACATCCGATGCGCTATTTTGGCGGCGGTCCCGTGATGGCATCTGCGCTCGAAGTATTCGCGCATGCCGCCGCGCCACGCGGGAAGCCGGCGTTCGGGTTCACGTCAACGGTTGTCGATGGCGTCGAGGTCGTGGTGCGTGAAGAGATTGTCCTTCAGATGCCGTTCGGCCAGTTGAAGCGGTTTGTGAAAGCGGGCGTCGAAGGCGCGCCGAAACTGCTGATTGTGGCGCCGATGTCAGGGCATTTTGCAACATTGCTCCGCGGAACGGTCGAGCGGATGCTGCCGAGGCACGATGTCTATATCACCGATTGGCGTGATGCGCGTGCCGTCCCGCTAAGCGATGGCCATTTCGATCTCGATGATTACATCGACTATCTCGTCGCCTTCATGGAGAAGATTGGCCCCGGCGCCCATATGCTTGCGGTTTGTCAGCCGTCGGTGCCCTGTTACGCAATGGCCGCGCTGATGTCGGCGGACAAGCATCCGTGCCGTCCCAAGACCCTGACAATGATGGGCGGGCCCATCGACACGCGCGAAATGCCGACCAGTGTCAATGACGTTGCGACTGAACGACCGCATGCGTGGTTTGCGCAAAATGCGATTCAGACAGTACCAATGATGTATCCCGGTGCAGGGCGGAGGGTTTATCCGGGATTCCTGCAGTTGACCGGCTTTCTGGCGATGAACCTCGGCAGCCACATGCAAAGCCATTTTGCGATGTTCAAGGATCTCGTCAAAGGCGACGATGACGCCGCGGACGGCGCCAAGGCATTTTACGAGGAATATCGCAGCGTGTGCGACATGACGGCGGAATTCTATCTCCAGACGATCAGCACGGTGTTTCAGGATCATTCGTTGCCCAAGGGCACGATGACGCACCGCGATGTCCGCGTCGACCCGGCAGCCATTACCGATATTGCCATCCTCGCCATCGAAGGCGAGCGCGACGATATTTCGGGTATCGGTCAGACGAGAGCTGCATTGAAAATTGCAACGTCATTGCCCGAAAAACTGAAGAAATATCACCTCGCGCCTGGTGCGGGGCATTATGGCATTTTCAATGGGTCGAAATGGCGGACGAAAATTGCGCCCGTCGTCGAAGGCTGGATCGAAAAGCATAATTAAAATGCTCCCCGCCCGGCAACGGGGAGCGTTCCACAATTAAAGAACCTCGAACAGCCCCGCTGCGCCCATGCCGCCGCCGACACACATCGTGACGACGACATATTTCGCAGCCCGGCGTTTCCCTTCGATAAGCGCGTGGCCGGTCATGCGCGCGCCCGACATGCCATAAGGGTGCCCGACTGAAATCGCGCCGCCGTTGACGTTAAGCTTGTCCATCGGGATACCGAGTTTGTCAGCGCAGTAGAGCACTTGGACGGCGAACGCTTCGTTGAGTTCCCACAAGCCGATGTCGTCCATGGTTAGGCCGTTGGCCTTGAGAAGTTTGGGAATAGCAAAGACGGGACCGATACCCATTTCGTCGGGCTCGGTGCCTGCGACTGCCATGCCGACATAACGGCCGAGTGGGGTCAAGCCTTTCTTGGCGGCGACCGAAGCTTCCATGATGACCGAGGCCGACGCGCCATCGCTAAGCTGCGACGCGTTGCCCGCCGTGATCGTCATGTCGGGGCCGAGGACGGGACCGAGCGATTTCAGGCCTTCCAGCGTCGTGTCGGCGCGGTTGCCTTCGTCTTTGGCGAGCGTCACTTCCTTGTGGGTGACTTCCTTGGTTTCCTTGTTCACGACGGCCATTGTCGCGGTGACGGGGACGATCTCGTCGTCGAACTTGCCCGCAGCCTGAGCAGCGGCGGTGCGCTGTTGAGATTGCAGCGCGTAGTCGTCCATCCGGTCGCGGCTGATGCCGTAGCGCTTGGCCACAACTTCGGCGGTTTGCAGCATCGGCATGTAGATATTGGCGTGCATCGCGAGCAGCTCTGGATCGGGCGCGACGCGCATCTGCGGCGTCTGGACGAGCGAAATGCTCTCCGCGCCGCCACCGATAACGATGTCCATGCCGTCCGAGATGACTTGCTTGGCGGCGGTGGCGATTGCCATGAGGCCGGACGCGCACTGGCGATCAACCGACATGCCGCTGACTGTGACCGGCAGCCCGGCGCGGAGTAGCGATGTGCGTGCAAAATTGCCAGCCTGATGACCTTGTTGAAGCGCTGAACCCCAGATGACGTCATCGACTTCGGCGCCGTCAATTCCGGCGCGCTCGACGGCGGCTTTGATGGCATGGCTCGACAAAGTCGGTGCGGGCAAATTGTTGAAAGCCCCGCGATACGCGCGGCCGATGGGGGTGCGGGCGGTGGAAACGATGACGGCGTCGCGCATATTTTTATCCTTGGGTTAGATGAAAAACTGGGAAACCCACTCAGCGATCAGGGCGGGCTTGTCTTCGCCTTCGATCTCGAGGGTGTATTCGACGGTCTGCTGATACTGCCCGGGGCGCTTTTGCTCGATTTCGAGAAGTTTGAAATGGCCGCGCACACGCCTGCCTGAGCGAACGGGGGCGAGGAAGCGGGTTTTGTTGCCGCCATAATTCACGCCCATCTTGATGCCGTCCATGCGTGGCATGTCGGTTTTCTGGGTGAGGACGGGCATGAGCGACAGCGTCAGGAAGCCATGCGCAATCGTGCCGCCGAAGGGGGTGAGCTTGGCTTTTTCCGCGTCGATGTGGATGAACTGGTGATCGCCGGTTGCGTCAGCGAATTTGTCGATCATGTCCTGATCGACGGTCAGCCAATCCGACACGCCGATGACAGTGCCAGTCATTGCTTTGTATTCGTCGAAGCTGACGACAGCCATAGTGCATTCCTTGCGCAATAATATTACAAGACTGCGAGTCCCGTCTGCGGCGCTTTACGTCCGCGTCAACTGCCGAGTCAAAAGCCATGTATGCCGCAACGTCAGATTTCGCGAAATTGCACCGCGCGCCCGAACCGGAGGTGCTGAAACCGATGCTTGAGCGCGCGGCGTCACGTGCAGACGAGCGCGAGCGGATCGTGGCGCGGGGGACTGCGATGCTTGCCGATTTGCGCGCGGCGCAATCGAGCGGGTGGGTCAACCAGTTCCTGCAGGAATACCGGTTGAACACGTCCGAAGGGGTCGCGCTGCTCTCGCTGGCGGAGGCGTTTTTGCGCGTGCCCGACCATGAAACGGCGGATGCGCTGATTGCTGACAAGCTGGGCGATGCCGACTGGAAAGCACATGCGGGCAAGTCCGCGTCGGGGCTGGTCAATGTCGGGACATGGGGGCTGGTGATTGGTCGGGCGCTGGTTTCGGAAAAGGAAGAGTCGGGCGTTCTCCGCCGCCTGATCGCGCGGGCGGGCGAACCGTTCGTCCGGCAAGCCGTTGGCCAGGCGATGAAGATGATGGGCGAAATTTTCGTCATGGGTCGCACCATCGACGAAGCGGCAAAGCGCATGACGAAACCTGAAAACAAGGGCTTTACCGCGAGTTTCGACATGCTCGGCGAAGCGGCGCGGACCTATCCCGATGGGCAGCGTTATCTGAAATCCTATGCCGATGCGATTGCGGCGGTGGGCGCGAACCCGGCAGCGGGGCATTCGATTTCGGTCAAGTTGTCGGCGCTGCACCCGCGTTACGAAGTTGCGCATTGGGACAAGTGCGTGCCTGAATTGATTGGCATGGTTGAGGGGCTGGCTGTGCAGGCGGCTGGGGCCGGGATCGCGCTGACCATCGACGCCGAGGAGTCCGAGCGGCTCGAGATGAGCCTGTCGATCATCGAAGCGGTGGCCGGACTGCCCGCGCTGAAGGGCTGGGATGGGCTGGGGATGGCGGTGCAAGCCTATGGAAAGCGCGCGCGGCCAGTGATTGCCTGGGCCGACGATCTCGGCAAGCGCACCGGACGGCGGATTGCGGCGCGCCTCGTCAAAGGGGCTTATTGGGACAGTGAGATAAAGCGGACGCAAGAACAGGGCTTGCCGGACTATCCGCTGTTTACGCGCAAGGCGGCGACTGACGTGAGCTATATGGCGGCATCGCGCGATATGCTCGCGGCCAAGAATATCTACCCGGCGTTTGCGACACACAACGCGCTAACGGTCGCAACGATTTTGGAGTGGGCGGGCAGTTCGCGCGATTTTGAGTTCCAGCGGCTGCACGGCATGGGCGAGGGGCTTTACGAGCGGCTGGTGCGCGAGGACGGCTATCACTGCCGCATCTACGCACCGGTCGGCGGGCACCGCGATTTACTGGCCTATCTTGTACGGCGCTTGCTGGAGAGTGGCGCGAATTCAAGTTTCGTGCATCAGCTCGCGGACGAGAATCTGTCGGACGCCGATTTGCTGGCCGATCCTGTGGCGAAGATCGCGGCGGTTGGCGGCGCGCGGCATCCGAGCATTCCATTGCCTGTCGATCTTTTTGGCGAACGACGAAACTCAAACGGGATTGATCTTCAAGATCGCGCAATTCTTGCGGAAACAATGCAATCCCTTCGCGCCTTTGCGCCTTTGCGTGAGTCCAGCAATGATATCACGCAAAGGCGCGAAGGCGCGAAGGGTGCCATCGACGACGCTTCGGGCGCATTTTCGTCTTGGTCTGCGTCATCATTGGAAGGCCGCTGCGCGGTGTTGGAGCGGTTGGCGGATTTGCTTGAGGCGAACCGGCCTGAGCTGATGGCGATCCTTGTCGACGAAGCGGGAAAGACGCTTCCCGATGCGCTTGGCGAAGTCCGCGAGGCAGTTGATTTCTGTCGTTATTATGCGGCGCAGGCGCGCGAGGGATTGCCGCCGGTCGAACTCCCCGGGCCGACCGGCGAACGCAATGTGCTGCGCATGGAAGGGCGCGGGGTCTGGGCGTGTATTGCGCCGTGGAATTTCCCGCTGGCGATTTTTCTGGGGCAAGTTGCCGCGGCGCTCGTCACGGGGAATACGGTCGTCGGCAAACCAGCGCCACAAACGCCGCGCATTGCCGCGCGGGCGGTGGCTTTGGCGCATGAAGCGGGGGTGCCGAAAGATGCGCTGGTGCTGCTGCTTGGTGGGCCGGAGGTTGGGGCCGAACTCGTCGCCGACGTGCGCGTGACGGGCGTCGCGTTTACGGGATCGACGGCGAGCGCCAAACGCATCGCACGGTCGCTGCTCGACGACGATGCGCGGCCCATCGTCCCGCTGATCGCGGAGACTGGCGGGATCAATGCGATGATCGTCGATTCAACCGCGCTGACTGAGCAGGTCGTCGCCGATGTCGTGACCAGTGCGTTCCGCTCGGCAGGGCAGCGTTGTTCGGCGCTTCGGCTGTTGTTGCTTCAAGAGGATGTGGCTGAGCGGACGTTGGAAATGCTGAGCGGCGCAATGAATACGCTGGTCGTTGGTGATCCTGCCGAGCCGACGACTGATGTTGGGTCGGTGATCGATCGTGCGGCGTATGACAAGCTGATGGCTTATCGGGCGAGCAAAAAGGCCGATTGGGTGCATACAGTTTCTGCTCCCCTCCACGCCTTCGTGGAGGGGTTGGGGGTGGCCCCTTCGTCCCACGCCCAGCACCAGTGCGACGGAGAACCCCACCCCCAACCCCTCCCGGAAGGCCGGGAGGGGAGTTTGTTCGTGCCCCCCACTATTATCCGCCTCAACTCGATCGACGACATTTCACAGGAATGGTTCGGCCCCATCCTTCACGTCACCACGTGGAAAGCGGGCACACTTGAGGCCACTGTTGCGAAGATCAACGCCAAGGGTTTTGGCCTTACGATGGGCCTGCACAGCCGCATCGCGCGCAATGCGGAGACGGTCGAGGCGCTGGCCCGGGTCGGCAACCTATACGTTAACCGGAGCATGACCGGAGCGATCGTCGGGTCGCAACCGTTTGGCGGTGAAGGATTGTCGGGGACCGGACCGAAGGCGGGCGGACCGCATTATCTCCCCCGTTTTTGTGTCGAACGGGTGACGTCGACCGACACGACATCGGCGGGTGGCAATGCGACGTTGCTATCGCTTGATGATGTGGGGTTATGAGGCGCCAGGTGGCATGAGTAATGTGCCATCAGGTGATGCCGTAAACGCGATTTGTGTGGGGTTGGCGAGGCGGATGTCTTCATCGGCAAAGCGGCGCAGAATGGCGATACTAATTTTGTGGCGGGTATTGAAGACAGTGTCGTAATCTTCCGAATGCACATCATATTGCAGCTCGACATCCAGCGCTGACGGGCTGAAATTGAGCAGGGCACAGCGCACCAGACTGGCCGGCGGACAGGAAGCCACAACTTCGCCAAGCATGGAAGGAATGCGGTCGAGCACATCAACCGGCGTGCATTGGACCAACCCGAAATTCATCACGATCCGCCGCCGGTCGAGCCGCGCCAGATTGTGGATTTCCTTTTCGAGGAGTTGTTTGTTCGCGACGATGATTTGTTCACCAGTGATCGCGCGGATGCGGGTGGATTTGAGGCCGATGTCTTCGACTTCGCCCGCTGTGTTATCATAACGGATCGCGTCGCCCTTGCGGAATGGACGGTCGAACAGGATGGCAAGTGCGGCGAACAGATCGGCAAATATACCTTGCGCAGCCAAGCCAATGGCAATGCCGCCGACCCCAAGTCCAGCGATCAGGCCCGTCACATTGACGCCGAGGTTCGACAGGATGAGGATCATTGCGACGGCGAACAGGACGACTGTCACCAGCAAACGGATGATGCCCAAGGCACTCGACAACGCGACATGGCCGTCGGCACTCGCCGCGCGGTATTCGACGAGACCGAGAATTATCTCGCGGATAAAGACCGCACCTTGCAGTGTGACCGCGATGACGAACAGGAAATAGACCGTTCGCGCCAGATCATCGGGGGCGTGCGAATAGGTTGCGACGACTTGTAATGCGACGCCAGCGATGAACCAGAGCCGGATTTTCGACAACGCACCGCCAATGATCCGCGGCCAATGATTATGTTCGGCGAAGCGACGGGTTGCGCGACTTCCGAGCCATTTCGCGCCGAACAGGATTGCGGCAACGACGATGGCGAGGACGAGCGCCACGACAATCTGCGCCGAATGGACAGTTATCCAGTCGATGCTTTCAGTCCAGAGCGCCGTGATGCGGGCATTAAGATCGGGGAATGTTTTGACCATGCGGACGCCTTCGACACATCGGCAGCGTTGGCGTCAAGCCGTCATCGCGACCTTTGTGGTACGTCCGAAGGGTTCGGTCGTTTCCTCGCGGGTTTTGCGGGCAGCATAGGTGTCCAACCCGATTTGCAAACCGACGAGCATGTAGACGAAAGGTTGGAACGCGATCCCGACGAACAGCGACCCCACAAGATAGATCAAATGACCTTGCTGAAGCGCATTGGCCAAGCTGCTAATCCAGATTTTGTCCTCGCGCTTCTTATAGCGCGCGCGGAGAATTTCCATGCGGATCAAGCCACCGCCGTGGATAAGCAGCCAGAGGATGAGGCCAGGCCAGCCCTGTTCGCCGAGCATTTCGAAATAGGCACTGTGATAAGCGCGAGCTTGGTCATATTCGACCGAGGTGGACACGTCAGCCTGCGCGCCACCGCCTTCCGTCGTTTCGGTAACCACGCGGATTTTGTTACCGCGATAGGCATCGAAGCCACCGCCGAACGGGTGCTCCTTCACATAGTCCAGCGTCCAGCCCCAGACGGCGAGGCGTGTGCCCGCTGATGTGTCGGCTTTATACCCTTTGATCGTGTCCATGCGCTGCGTGAAGCTTGACGGCAGCAGCGGGATGGCGATGAGGGCGGCGGTGGTGACAAGCGTGACGTAAAGCAGCCGCCGCTTGGTCGAGCGGAGTGTGAGGATGCCGAGCACGCCGATGCATATCAGACCAGTACGCGCCTGCGTGCCGACTGGGATGAGGAGGCAGGCAAAGATCAGGGCATAAGCAAAAGCTTTGACGTGCCAGTCAACGGGGTAGATCGAGCCATATCTCACGAGCCACAGGATCAGCGGGATGATCGCGACCGCGACGCACGAAATGATGCTGCCTTCGTAGAGCCCCGAATTGTTCGAGACCATCAGGTTGAGCGCGCCATAGCCGCCGCCCGAAACCAACGTCTTAATCCCGCCGACAATGATAATGGACGCGGCAGAGAGAATCATGAACAGCGATAGCGCTTCGATCCGCAAGCGCGTTCGCAGCGTGAGCGGGAGGAATATGCCGAACGCGAGCGCTTTCCACACCCAATCCCATTTGCGCAGCGCGTCGATAGGAAAATCAGCCTGAGTCGTGGTGATCCCGCAATAAATGAGGAGGAGGAGCATCAGGAATTGGCGCGGCGCGATTCGGGTATCTTTTTTGTCGTCGAACAACGCCCACCCAAGAACAGCGAAGACAACCATGATCAGCGAAATTGGGATCGTATTGAGCAATAGATACGTCAGACGCTGCGGCGAAACGATGTCGACATAGACGTAGCCGAGCACGAGCAGGAACGGGCGACGAAAACCCATCCCCACCAGCGCCGCCAAAAATGCAACGAAAGCAAGATCGCGCATTTACTTCGCGCCCCAGCCTGACTTTGCATCCGGATCTTCGTTGTCGAAATCAGGCCGCGACAGCATTTTCCATGCCGCATAAAGCAGCAAGAAATGCGTGAGGCCGAGTGAGAAATTGTCAATCATGTTGCGTTCAATAGAATAATTCGGTTGACGTCGCCTTAAGTTTCCCTGTGCGATGGCGGAATCATCATGCGTATCCTCCACGTTCTCGATCACAGCTTGCCGTTGCACAGTGGCTACACGTTCCGCACGCGGGCGATCATGCGCGCGCAAACGGCCATGGGGTGGGCCGTTGCGGGTGTTACCGGGATACGCCAACTCGACGCGACGGGGGCTGCGATTGAGACGATTGATGGCCTGACATTCTATCGGACGCCGCCGGTATCGGGATCGCTGCCAGTGCTGTCCGAATTGAATGAAGTTCGCACCCTCGCCCGAACACTTGATTCGGTGGTGGAGGCGTTTCGGCCTGATATTTTGCATGCCCATTCGCCGGTGCTCGGTGGCCTTGCGGCGTTGCGGGTTGGGCGGCGGCACAAGTTACCCGTGATATATGAAATTCGTGCATTTTGGGAAGATGCGGCGGTTGGCAATGGCACTGGCAGAGAGGGGTCGATGCGGTTTCGTGCGACCAAAGCGATTGAGACGTGGGCTGCCCGCCGCGCGGATGCCGTTGCAGTGATTTGCGAAGGATTACGCAGCGATCTCGTGTCGCGCGGCATTGATCCGGGCAAAATTATGGTGTCGCCCAATGGCGTCGATATGGACATGTTTGGCGATCCGATGCCGCGTGACAACGTGTTGGCGCGCGAACTCGGCCTGAATGGTGACGACGTGATTGGTTATGTCGGCAGCTTTTATGATTATGAGGGGATCGATGATCTCATCGCAGCGATGCCCGCTTTGCTCGCGAAACGGCCCGATGCGCATTTGTTGCTGGTCGGCGGGGGACCTATGGATTCGGCATTGCGGGCGCAGGCGCTTGGTTCTTCGGCATCGGAGCGTATCCACTTCATCGGGCGGGTGCCCCACAGCGAGGTTGAGCGCTATTATAGCTTGATCGATGTTCTCGCTTACCCGCGCAAAAAGATGCGGCTGACTGATCTGGTCACCCCGCTTAAACCGCTCGAAGCCATGGCGCAGGGGAAGCTTGTCGCGGCGTCGAACGTTGGCGGCCACCGCGAGCTGATTGAGGACGGGGTTACCGCGACTCTTTTCGCGGCCGATGATCCAGCGGCAATTGCTGACGCTTTAGGAAACCTGCTCGGGGACCGTTCAGCTTGGGATCACCGGCGGACGGTAGCGCGCGAATTTGTTGAAAGGGATCGTAACTGGTCGTCAAACATTTCACGTTACGAACCCATTTACCGTAAGCTGGTTGCCAAAAGTTCCGGCGGCCAGCGGTGAAGGAATGAAGTTTATGGTTACATTGGCCCGCCGTGCACAACGCATCCCCTTTGCCCCGGTCGTTGCCGTGTTGTTCGGTATTTCCGCTGCGATATTGGTGGCAGCCGTTCCGCAATGGATGTTCGAATCGAGTGTGGTGGCGAGTGGGTTGCCGACTGTGCTTGCTGCTGCGGCACCGCCGTTGGGATTGGTCGCGCGATTGTTTGCGATTGCACTGGCCTTTGGTGGCGTATCATTCTTGGTTTGGGCGCTACTCGCGCCGATCACCAAATCCTTTGAAGCGAAGGCCCGGGCGCGGACGCCGTGGCGCGATGCTGGTTATGACGCTGATTCGATGACAGGGCGTGATGACCCCTTGCCGCCGCGTCGCCCGATCTTTGCGCCCGATGAGCTTGGCGCGCCGTTGATGTCCGATGAAGCGATTGCGCCTGTCGTCCCTTTTTTGGACCCCGAGCCCGCGCTGGCCGCACCACTCGCAGTTGACGATCTTCAACCCGTGTTCGTGGCACCAAATCAGGCGGATAATTCCATTGCCGCCTTGATCCGCCGCCTCGAAGATGGACTTTCGCGCCGTGCGTCGGACGATTCGGATCCCGATGGCTCGGGCAATGGTGCGATGCCGTTGTCGCGTAGCTGGATTGTACCCGAAAATGTCGAAGCGTCGCCCGAGTCTGACGATGACAGCACATTGCGGCAGGCCCTGAGTAGCTTGCGCCGAATGGCACGAAACTAAATTTCACCGAGGTAGCTTACCATCGCAGTAATCGCATCTGCGGTTAGCCGAACATGCGTTGACCGGGCGTCGCGTGGATGGCTGAGACGTTCGACCAGTCCCTGTTCGTGCAACCACCGCAAGTGGCGCATTGCTGTTGTCGTCGGTACGTTTGCTCCGATGCAAACGCTTTTGACCGTCACGCGCCGCCGTTCACAATCCGCGATGAACAAGTCGAGCAACATATCCCAAGTCGGTTCGGCAAACAGGCTGCCCGCGAAGTGCCGCGCGCGCAGCCGTCGTTCGCGATAAAGCGCCCGAGCCGTTTCAAGCAGGAGATTGTCCTCAGGGGCTCGCCCGGCCACGCGCTCCGTCAGCCGTTGGCAACCCGGCGCGGCAGGCTTTCGCCGCGTGTGCCCCGGTTCGCCGAGCGGTCAAGCGGGCCGGGTACGTCCCATGCGCCTTCGGGACGTATCATCTCGAGAGGTGGCCGACCGATGTGAATGACGTCGTTTGCCGGCGCGATGTCGGCCTCGATCTCGACATAGGTAACGTCTGAAAACTCAAACGTCGGTTTCCCGTCGATGGGGTGAAAGCCGAAACGCGACCAGAACCGGACGAGGTCGTGCCGCGAGTGGCCATAAGCTTTGCGGAAGCCCTTGGCCCGGGCATAGTCAAAGGCGGCGCGCGCCAGTTTCATGGCAAGGCGCGTCGACCTGAACTCCGGGCGAACCGCGAGCCGCTCGATCTTGACAAAGTCGCCGAAGAACCGGACCCGCACGCAACCAGCAGGTTCGCCGTCGATTTCGCCCAATATGTGTGCGGCGCAAAAATCATTGCCGTCAAATTCCTCGTCATAAGGGCAAGCTTGCTCGTTCATGTACGTTGCAGCGCGGATCGAGAAGACTTTCATGATGTCTTCGATGGTCCGGCTCACGCGGGTTGTCAGTACCGGCGCTTCCGCAATCGCTGAAACGGGATCTTCCGCCGCGCGAAGGACGACGAGGACATCGCCTTCCGCAAGCGGGTACAGATCGCGAGCGCGGGTAAAACCGAGCGACGCAAACAGTCTGGCCGAGGCCGAGGTCGCCGCACTGGCAAACAGCGGAACGCCATCAGGCGCTATCATTTCGAAGTGAGCGGCAATCGCGGCAATGGCCGGAATGAAGTTACCCGGCGAATAAACGCACCAAACATAAAGCGCGACGGCGCGTTCGTCCGCGCGTGTCAGAAAACATGTGTCGGGATTCAGACGATCAAGACGGCCCTGTTGTAGAGCAATCAGGCCTGCTTCGTTCAATGGCAAATAGGCGAGAAAGGCTGGCTCATGACCATCGTCACGGTCGATTGTCCGAATAACTTCGGGATTGTGCTTCAGCACCAGTTCAATGGCATCGTCACTGGCAATTTCGCCGATTGCCTCGCGAAGCTTTTTCATGAGCATGCGCGATTCTTCAATTGATACGGCGCGTGAATTGGGCAAGCTGCGATGGCCGCGTGTGGAAACCAGCTTTTCAAAGCGTTCGGTGAAACGGATGTTCTTGTAGCTGCTTTTCGACGACATTGTGTTACAAGCGTTTTGCATGACAATTCCTTTGCGACAAAGCGGGTTTGGGTCGGGGGTTAAATTATGATCAAACAGCGGGCGAATGTGGTCCAAAAGCATGCACCGGGTGTTCAGGTTTCTGCACAGGAGGTGCGGCGCAGAGCATCGCTCGACAGGATATCTTGGGACAATATGCGATTGCTCCTGATCCTGTCGGAGGCGGGGAGTTTTCGGTCGGCGGCGGTCGTTGCCGGTGTTTCGCTCAACACCATCCGCAGCAAGATTGATCGCCTTGAGCGGCAAATCGGCGGCGTGTTGATCCGGCGCAGCGTTGAGGGTGTCACGCTGACACAAGAAGGCTATGAGCTGGTGTCAATTGCGAAACAGATGCGCGCACTGGGCAAGACGGCGGAACGTGTCCAGGCCAGTGCGCAGGGGCGACGCGAGGCATCAGTGCGCATTACGATTACAGAAGGGCTGGGGACGTTCTGGCTCGTCCCACATCTCGTCGATTTTCGAGCGAAAAGCCCCGATATCCATATCGATCTGCAATGCGATATGGCGCCGCCCGACGTTATGTTTCGCGATGTTGATATCTCGATCCAGCTCGAACGACCGACCAATCCTGATCTGATTGTTCAAAAAATTGGCACGCTGCACCTGATGCCGTTTGCTGCCGAAAGCTATCTGGACTTGCACGGGACGCCGACATCAGTGGCCGACGCGCGCGACCATAAGCTTGTGTGGCAAGTGGCCGATCAAGTGGCATCGGAAATTCTGCCGATGTTTGTTGACGGCGACATTATCACGGGAGGGCTGATCGCAGTCACGACGAATACGAGTTCGGCCCAGTTCTGGGCAGTCACCAAAGGGGCGGGGATTGGGTTCTTACCGACTTACATTCGCGTTGTGAGTCGGGGGACCAGGCCGCTTGATATTGGCCTTCACCTGCGCCGTTCGGTTTACCTCGTGCATCATCCCGATTCAGTGCGCTTTCCCGAAGTGCGCAAGGCGCTCGATTGGGTGAAAGGTGCGTTCGACAAAGCAAAATATCCTTGGTTCGCCGATGATTTCGTTCATCCTAATGAATTTGAACGCCGATTTAGCGACAGTGTTGTTGTCAATCTGTTCGAAGGGTTTCGTTAACGATAAGTCGATCAAGCGATTGCCGATTCAATATTTGAACCAGCGAGTGCATCAGCATTGATGTAACCAATCCGGCATCGTTAGCTTCGATGCGGGAACATTTATGATCGACGATGTGCTTGAAGCCGAAGACCTTGCGCGCGGCGCGACTTTGGGGCGGTTGCGGCACGACTTGTTGCGCTGCATTGCTCGGGCCGAAGCGCTGGGTCTGACCGCGATTGCGATTTATTTGCAGCGGGCGGTTGACGAGATCGCCGACATTTCGGCCTAACCGGAGCGCTGTCTCTATAGGGGGCCACATACTCAATGGGGGCCGATCTTGCGATCGACCCCCACTGCGCCGGATTCCTATCATTTTATTCGTGGCATTGCTGCCGAACAAATTGGCAGAAAACCCTAGCGTTGCTGCGAGCCTTTGCTTCGTCAGTCCCCGTTTCCGGTTCCTGGTTTGGCTGAGCATCGCATGGCTGCTTTGTGTATCGAGGTTCGCGCGACGGCTCTGCTTGCGCTTCGCCATTCCGCTGGGGCCTCACATCGCCACAACCCGAACCAGTTCGTTTCGCCATTTCATTCCGCTTTCGCGTTCAGCATGGCTTCGTTACCGGCCCTTGCATCTTCAGGTTGCCTTAGCGTTTCCGCTTCGTCGTCCTGCTGACTATGATGTGAAGCTCTCACGCCTCCGTGAGTCGCACCAGCCCTAAATCACCGGTTTTGCCTGTGGATAACGAGGATATCGGGGACAGATTTAGTCCCAGTCGAGAATCGCCCATCCGCGCGCTTTCGCCATTCGACGTAGCGGACCGTGCGCGTTCACCGCGAACGCCTCGTCGGCCCATTCCATCGCGGGCGAATCGGAGACGTGGTCGCTGTAAAAGCGGATATGTGCATCGTTACGAGCGATTCCGGCGTCATGCATCCAAGCCGTCACCATGCGCAGCTTGGCCGGGCCATAGCAATTTTCGCCGTCGATTTTTGCCATGATGCGCGTGTCGAGGCCTGCCAGTGTATTTGTTGCGACCGTCGCGTCAAAGCCGAGTTTGCGGGCAATGGCTTCGGCGTAAAGGCGATATGACGCCGTTGCCAAGATGAGCTGATAGCCCTCCGCATGATCCGCTGCGATCCGCACCTTGGCATCCGTCAGCACATTGCCGCGCAAGGTTTTGTCGGCAAAGCTGTCGGCAATGGGCCCGAGTTCTTCAGGATGGATCGAGGGACCGACGAGCAAACTCTGGTTCCAAACTTTCAATTTCGCGCGATCAATTATGCGCAGGCTATAGAGTGCGACCGTGATCCCGACGAACGGCACCAGCAGTAACCGCCACGGGTGCCGCCGTCGCGCGGCATGGATAAGGAAAGCGATAAAGGTTGGAAATCGCGTAATCGTGCGGTCCATATCGTAGATTGCCAATCGGATCATCGCATCTGCCTAACGCCTCATTGCCTTGCCGTCGCCGGTTTCTTGCCCCATGTCGGTATGCGATGGGTGAACGCGCAGATTTCGGGCAGGAAAGCCACGACGGGCAACAGACGCTGGTTTTTGCGGGCGATTTGCGTCTGCCTGATCTGGGCAACGTGCCCAAGCGACTGGCGCTGGTCGAGCAGGTTGACGCGATTGACCTTTCGAAAGTCGGGCGGATCGATACTGTCGGCGCGTGGATCATCCACCGGCTGAAGATCGACAAGGGGGCGACGCTATCCGGCGCGAACGACGATGTCGCCGCGCTAATCGATCAAGTTGCGAAGTCGGACAAGACCGTGCGGATGCGCCCGGACCGGATCACGCCATTGTTCCGCGTGCTTGGCGAGATCGGCGCGGCCATCGTGGTTGCCGGCCATAATCTGAAGGGATTGCTTGGCTTTTTCGGCGCGGTGATGATCGGGCTGGCAAACGTTATCCGCCATCCGTCGCGGTTTCGCCCGAACGCCGTGATTCAGCAGTTCGAAGTTGTCGGCGTTTCGGCGCTGGGTATTGTGGGCCTGATGAGCTTCCTGATCGGCATTGTGATTGCGCAACAAGGTGCAGTGCAGCTCCGGCAGTTCGGTGCGGAGATTTATACGATCAACCTGATCGGCCGGATCACGACGCGCGAACTGGGTGTGCTGATGACCGCGATCATGGTCGCAGGGCGCTCGGGATCTGCGTTCGCAGCACAGCTGGGCACGATGAAACTGACCGAAGAAATTGATGCCATGCGGACGATCGGCGTGTCGCCAGTCGAGGCGCTGGTCATTCCGCGGATGATGGCGAGCGTGATGATGATGCCGCTGCTCGGCTTTTATGCCACAATCATTTCGATTGCCGGTGGCGGGCTGTTTTGCTGGGTCAGTCTCGGTATTCCGCCGGTCACTTTTATCCAGCGCATCCGCGAAGTCGTGCCGATGACTGACATGTATGTCGGGCTGGTCAAGGCGCCGGTGTTTGGCGCGATCATCGGCTTGTCGGGATGCTTTCAGGGCATGCAGGTCGAATCGAATGCGGAACAAGTCGGGCTCAGAACGACTTCTGCGGTCGTGCAGGCCATTTTTCTCGTGATTGTTCTCGATGCCTTTTTCGCGGTGTTCTTCACGGCGATTGGCTGGTCATGAGTTCTGATCCGGAGATCGCCATCGCCGTGCGCGGGCTGGTCAACAAGTTTGACGATGCGGTCATCCACGACGGGCTAGACCTCGACGTGCGGCGCGGCGAGATCCTCGGTGTCGTCGGCGGGTCGGGCACCGGCAAATCAGTTTTGATGCGGTCGATCATCAGGCTGCAATTGCCTGATGCGGGCGAGGTCCATGTGTTCGGCGAATCAATGATCGACCGCGACGAGGACGAAGCGCTCGACATCCGTAAGCGGTGGGGCATCTTGTTTCAGGGCGGCGCGCTGTTTTCGACGCTGACCGTTGCCGAGAATGTGCAAGTGCCGTTGCGCCAGTTTTACCCAAAGCTCGACCAGGCCCTGCTTGACGGTATCGCGGCCTACAAAGTCGTCATGTCTGGTCTGGACCCCAGCGCGGGGCCGAAATTCCCGTCCGAACTGTCGGGGGGGATGCGCAAACGCGCGGGATTGGCGCGAGCGCTGGCGCTTGATCCCGAACTGTTGTTTCTTGACGAACCGACAGCGGGCCTGGACCCGATTGGCGCTGCGGCATTTGACGAATTGACGCTGGGGCTCAAAAAGACGCTGGGGCTGACCGTGTTTTTGATCACGCATGATCTCGATACGCTGTATGCCATATGCGACCGGGTGGCGGTGCTGGCGGATAAGAAAGTGATTGCCGTGGGGACGATCGATGAACTGCTGAAAACCGAACATCCGTGGATTCAGGAATATTTCAACGGCCCGCGTGGTCGCGCCGCAACGGCAGCGGTTCATGCGCATGAAAAAGAGACTGCCTGATGGAAACGCGCTCGAACCATATTCTTGTCGGGGGCGTCGTGCTGGCACTGCTAGCAGCCCTCGCGGCGTTTCTGGTCTGGTTGTCGGGCCTGTCGGGGGGAGATGCCAAGGAATATGACATCTTTTACAAGCAATCGGTCGAAGGCTTAGCGAAGGGATCAAGTGTGAGCTTTTCGGGCGTGCCGTCGGGGCAGATTGTCGAGATTGAGTTGTGGCGGGACAATCCCGAATTCAAGCGTGTGCGTGTATCGCTGAAGAAAGATACGCCTGTCTTACAAGGAACAACCGCGACGATTCTCGGCAGTTTTACCGGACCATCAACGGTGGTGCTTGATGGCGCGGTCAAGGGCATGCCGCCCATTGCCGATCTCGGGCCGGCAGGGCGTCCGGTAATCCCGACCAAGCGGGGCGGCTTGGGCGCGCTGCTCAATTCAGCGCCGCAGTTGCTCGAGCGGTTGTCGACGCTGACCGAGCGGCTGACCGAGTTGATTTCGGACAAAAATCAGGCGTCGATTTCAGGGATACTCGCCAACACCAACCGCCTAACAGACGCGCTGGCGGACAAGGGGCCGGATATTGCCAAGACCCTTGCCGATACGCGCATAGCGATTGCACAAGCGGGGACGGCAGCTGAAAAGATCGGAAATCTGGCGGACAGCGTGAATGGACAGGCGGGGCCGCTCGTCGGTGATCTGCGCGAAACGGTGGCGTCGGCCAAGCGCAGCATGGATACGCTCGACAAGACGCTGAAAGATGCGCAGCCGGGCGTGCAGGCGTTTTCGAAAACAACAATGCCTGAAGTCGGGCAACTGGTCCGCGATCTGCGCGTGATGTCCGAAAGCCTGTCGTCGGTCGCGACCAAGATTGATCAGGGTGGCGCGACGAGCATCTTGGGGTCGCCGAAACTGCCTGATTACCAGCCCCGTGGAGGTCGTAAATGAAGACGTCTTTTGTGGCTCTCATGCTTTTACCGCTGGCTGGATGCGTGAGTTTTGGGGGCAAGCCGCCCAAGCAATTGATGACGCTCAGTGCGACCGAAAAAGTGGCCATTGGTGTCACGCGGACGGCGACATCCGGACAGACGGTGACGATCCTGTCGCCCAGCGCGCCCGCTGCGATCATCGCGCCGCGCGTGCCGGTTTATCGCGGTGGAATAGCGATTGCTTATGTGAAAGATGCGGCGTGGGTCGACAGTCCAGCGCGACTGTTTCAGCGATTGCTCAGTGAAACGGTCGCAGCAAAAACGGGGAGGATCGTTCTTGATCTGCGCCAATACACGACTGACCCGGGCTTGCGCATGCAGGGCAGCTTGCTGATGTTCGGGATCGACGAGGACAAAAGCGAAGCCGTCGTCACATATGAAGCCGTGATCGTGCGCGACAAGGGGCTGGATAGCCGCCGCTTCGAGGCGCGCGTTCCCGTCGCCGTGATTGATGCGGTGTCAGTGGGGCCGGCGCTGAACGAAGCCGCGAACAAGGTTGCAAGCGATGTCGCCGATTGGTTGAAGTAACGATGGACGAAGCAATCCGGCAAGCGATCCTGTCGGTCAGCGCAGCATCACCGTTCAACCGGCAGCATGGATTTGAAATCGCGGAACTTTCGCCTGGCCATGCTACGCTCAAAATGATAGCCGACGACGCTGCGTTTAATCATGCGCAAGTGCTTCACGCCGGTGCAGTGGCAGGATTGCTGGATACGGCTGTCGGATTTGCAGCGGCAACCGTTGCGGGCCAGGTCGTCACAGTCGGCCTGAACATTTCCTATTTTGCGCCATCGACCGGTCGGACATTCGAAGCCCGAGCGGATGTCATTCGCGCGGGCCGGACGCAGGTTTTTGTCGAAGCAAAGCTGGTTGCGATCGGCGATGACGATAAGTTGATTGCGACCGCCAATGCTATCCTGACACGGCGATAGCGCTCACCTCAAACTTTTTGTCACCTGCTCGAAAACATCCTTTGACAGTCCCGCGGTCCCCGCGATCCGCGCGAGTTGGGTTTGCATCTGGTTCTGGCGCAAGTCATCGAAGCGCTGCCAGCGCCCCAGTGGCGGCACCATTTTCGCAGCGGTTTGCGGATTGATCGGGTCGAGCGCGATGATCTGGTCGGCGAGCAACGCATAGCCCGCGCCATCGGCTCGGTGGAACCAATGCTGGTTGACCGAGAACGCCCCGACCAGCGCGCGGAACCGGTTGGGATTGGTCAGCGTGAAATCGGGATGTTTTAGCAATATCTGCGTCGCGTCCAGCGTATCGGCGCGAGCGGATAGTGCCTGGACGGAAAACCATTTGTCGAGGACAAGCGCATTATCGCGGTAACGGTGGTAGAAAATGTCGAGCGCCGCTTCGCGCTGACCGGCGTCGCCGTTCGCCAGAGTGCTGAGCGCAGCGAGCCGGTCGGTCATGTTGTCCGCCGCGTCGAATTGCGCGAACGCAAGGGCAGGTGCATCGGCAGCTTTGGTCGCCGAGATATATCCGAGCGACAGATTTCGGATGCGCCGCGCACCCTTTGCTGCGGGCGAATATTCGAACCTGGTCGCAGCGTACTTGTCGTAAAACGCGCGCCAGTGCGCCTCATATGTTTTCGCCAGGTCGGCCCGCAAAGCGTCGCGTGCCAAAGCGATGGCTTCGGGATCGACGATCAGCATCTGGTCACCGATGAAGGCTTCGCTCGGCAACAGCACTGCCTCGGCAACAAAGGCAGGGTCGAGTGCAGGATCGGCGAGGGTATTGCCGACGGCATCGATCACTGCTTGATGATCCGCAATTCCAGATGAGACCGATTTCACAAGCGTGTCGAGCATCAGCTGCTGCATGGCTTCGTAGCGAGCAAATGGATCGTCATCATGGCCCGACAGGAAAGCGAGGTCGGCGGCTGTTCTGTCGGTTTCGACGATGACGGGCGCAGAGAAGCTGCGGTTGATCGACAGGACCGGCGGGGTGGTGAAACCTTCGAAGCGGATTTCTGCTGCTGCGTCTTCGAAAACAACCAATTGTTCAGCGCGCTTCTCACCTGACGTTTGATCAAACAGTGCGACGCGTAGTGGCAATAGCATCGGAGATTTGTCAGGCTGACCCGGGGTTACGGGAACGGTTTGCGACAACGAGAGGATTGCCGCATCACCTTCATGGCGCAGTTCGGCTTTGACCTTCGGCGTGCCTGCCTGCGCATACCACAAGCGGAACGGCGTTAGATCTATGCCGCTCGCATCTTCCATGGCCTTGACGAAATCTTCGCAGGTCACGGCTTGCCCGTCATGGCGGTCGAAATAGAGATCGGTGCCCGCACGGAACGCCTGCGCGCCCAACATCGTATGCATCATGCGGATGATTTCGGCACCTTTGTTGTATATGGTCGCGGTGTAGAAATTGCCGATTTCCATATAGCTATCGGGGCGGATTGGATGCGCGAGCGGCCCTGCATCTTCGGGAAATTGCGCGGCGCGGAGCATGCGGACATCTTCAATGCGTTTGACGGCGGCTGAACCTTGATCGGCGCTGAACTGTTGGTCGCGGAAAACGGTGAAACCTTCTTTCAGCGATAACTGGAACCAGTCGCGGCAGGTGACGCGATTCCCCGACCAGTTGTGGAAATACTCATGCGCGACAACGCCGGTGACACCGTCATAATCCATGTCGGTTGCGGTGTCGGGATCGGCCAATATGTAGCGGCTGTTGAAGATGTTCAGCCCCTTGTTCTCCATCGCGCCGAAGTTGAAATCGTCGACAGCGACGATATTAAAGACGTCGAGGTCGTATTCGCGGCCATAGACATCCTCGTCCCACTTCATCGAGGTTTTGAGCGCGTGCATGGCATGCGCGGTTTTGGGCAGGTCGGCCTCGCGGACCCAGATCCCGAGATCGACCTTGCGTCCGCTCATTGTCGTGAAGCTGTCGCGGTTGGCTTTCAGGTCGCCGGC
>JANOVZ010000023.1:0-32532 GCA_031417655.1 Sphingomonas sp.
TAATCTTTTTCGCTTAGCTCACCCGTAATCCCAGCGAAAGCCGGTATATCTTTATGTATGGGTGCACTATACCCACATGAGGTCCCAGCTTTCGGTGGTTTGACGACTTGGGACAGGTTGACCATCCCCCTCTGCCAAGCCAAAGCCATCCACGAAGATTTGTTGCACTTGCGAAGGGGATACCCGTGACCCAACCGCTCAGCTTTCAAAAGCTGATCCTGACGCTCCATGATTATTGGAGTGACCGCGGCTGTGTGATCCTGCAACCTTATGACATGGAAATGGGGGCGGGGACTTTCCACACCGCGACGACATTGCGCGCGCTGGGTCCCGACCACTGGAATGCGGCGTTCGTGCAACCATGCCGCCGCCCGACTGATGGGCGTTATGGGGAGAACCCCAACCGCCTTGGGCATTATTATCAATATCAGGTGATCCTGAAGCCGTCGCCGCCGGACCTGCAGGAGCTTTACCTCGGCAGCCTCGCCGCGATTGGCATTGATCCGCTGCTCCACGACATCCGTTTTGTCGAGGATGACTGGGAATCGCCAACGCTCGGCGCCTGGGGGCTGGGCTGGGAAGTCTGGTGCGACGGGATGGAAGTGACGCAGTTCACATATTTCCAGCAAATGGGCGGCTTCGACTGCAAACCCGTGGCGGGCGAACTCACCTACGGCCTCGAACGCCTCGCCATGTATGTCCAGAATAAGGACAGCGTGTTCGATCTCGATTTCAATGGGAAAGGCGTGACTTACGGCGATGTTTTCTTGGAGAACGAGAAGCAGATGTCGAAATGGAATTTCGAGATTGCCGATACGAAAACGCTGTTCGACGGGTTCAAGATGGCGACGGCGGAATGCGAGAATTGTCTTGAGGTAAACCTACCGATCCCAGCCTATGAACAGGCGATCAAGGCGAGCCACTTCTTCAACACGCTGCAAGCGCGCGGTGTGATTTCTGTGGCTGAGCGGGCCGCCTATATGGGTCGGGTGCGTGATCTGGCGAAGGGCGCTTGTGCCAGCTGGATGGACAAGAACGGATGGGCAGCGTGAATACCCAAATCCGCGCAGCGGCCAAATCTTCTCTTCTCCTTCGTGCCTTCGGGCATTCGTGTTAATGTGCACACTCACACTACGGCACGAAGGCGCGAAGGGTTTGCACTACGTTCGGTTCGGTATCGTTCCCATGACCGATTTTTTATTGGAACTGCGTTCCGAAGAAATCCCCGCGCGGATGCAGGTCAAGGCCAAGGATGACCTCGAGCGGCTGTTTGCCGAGGAAATCGCCAAGGCTGGTCTGAATGCGCAGTCAGTCGAAACCTTCGCCACGCCCCGTCGTCTTGCGATGATTGCGCGTGGGTTGCCCGATCAAACTGACAGCACCAGCGAGGAGCGCAAAGGGCCGCGCGCCAATGCGCCCGAACAAGCCTTGGCAGGGTTCCTCCGCTCGACCGGCGTGACGCGTGATCAGCTGACCGAGCGCGACGGCGTGTTGTTCGCGGTGATCGATAAGCCCGGACGTCCGACGGCGGACGTTCTGAGCGAAGCCATTCCCGCGATCATCCGCGCCTTCCCCTGGCCAAAATCAATGCGCTGGGGCGATGCGTCGCACAGCACGGAGAGTTTGCGCTGGGTACGGCCGTTGCAGGGGATCGTGGCGCTGTTCGGCGAAGCCGTCGTGCCGTGCGAGGTCGATGGGATTGTCAGCGGCGCAACAACGACTGGCCACCGCTTTCATCACAGCGGCCCTGTGACAATTTCCAACGCTGACGATTATGTCGAAAAACTGCACGCGGCGCATGTCATTGTCCACCTGTCCGAACGCCGAAAACTCATCGAAGACGGCGCGGCAAAGGCGGCGGCTGCGGCGGGGTTGACGGTTATTCCCGATGAAGGTCTGGTCCTTGAAAACGCCGGCCTCACCGAATGGCCGGTGCCCTTGCTCGGCCGCTTCGACCCCGCGTTCCTCGATGTGCCGCGCGAAGTCATCCAGCTCACGATGCGCACCAACCAGAAATATTTCGCGCTCGCGGATGCGGACGGGAAACTGACGAATGCGTTTGTTTGCACGGCCAATATCGACGCGAGCGACGGCGGCGCAGCGGTGATCGCGGGGAATGAGAAAGTGCTCTCAGCGCGGTTGAGCGATGCGAAGTTCTTTTGGGAAGCGGATTTGAAGGTCCGCCTTGAGGATCAGGCGGCGAAGTTGTCGCAGATCGTGTTTCATGAGAAGCTCGGCACCGTTGCCGACAAGGTTGAACGCGTTGCGAAACTCGCGCGGTGGTTGTGCGAAGAGGGTATTGTCCTACAAAACCCACCCCTCCCCGAGGGGGAGGGGGAATTGGCGCAAATGGCCGAAACCGCCGCCCGCCTGTGCAAAGCCGATCTCGTCACCGGAATGGTGGGCGAATTCCCCGAATTGCAGGGCATCATGGGCGGCTACTATGCCCGCGCGCAGGGCTATCCAGATGCGGTCGCCGACGCGATCCGCGACCATTACAAACCCGTCGGGCAGGGGGATGACGTGCCCACTGCGCCAGTGACGGTGGCAGTGAGTTTGGCGGATAAGCTGGATACTCTGGCGATGTTTTACTGGGGTAATGAAATGCCCACAGGTTCTCGTGATCCATTTGCATTACGGCGGGCGGCGCTGGCTGTTGCTCGTGTAGTTGAAGTGAATGGTTTGCGACTGCCGTTGGCCAGCGCTTTCCACCGAACCATTGCCTACAGCTTTATTGACAAGTTCGACCCAATCGATGGTGTTGAAGATCGTTCCAGGTCTTTTGTCCCCGTTCTCCTCGACTTCTTCGCTGACCGCCTCAAAGTCCAGCAGCGCGAAGCGGGTGTCCGCCATGACTTGATTGATGCCGTCTTTGCGCTGGGTGGCGAGGACGATCTCGTCCGCCTCCTCGCGCGGGTCAAGGCGCTACAATCGTTTGTCGGGACCGACGAGGGCAAGAACCTGCTCAGCGGATACAAGCGGGCTGCGAATATATTGAAGAAGGATGGGCAAACGGCTCCCCTCCCGGCCTTCCGGGAGGGGCTGGGGGTGGGCTCTTCGACCGCCGAAGCTAGCAAGGGTGTCACAGAGAACCCCACCCCCGACCCCTCCCGGAAGGCCGGGAAGGGAGAAATACTTCTGTCCTACACGCCCGAACCTGAGGAAGACGCACTCATCGACGCGCTCGATTCGGCGGAACCCCTCGCGACCGCCGCCATCGCGCGCGAAGATTTCGAAGGGGCGATGTCGGCACTCGCCAGCCTGCGCGCGCCGATCGATGCGTTCTTTGAAACCGTGACCGTCAACGACCCTGACCCTGTGAAGCGCGACGCCCGTCTCGCGCTCCTCGCCCGCGTCCGCGATGCCGTTCACCGCGCCGCCGATTTTTCGAAAATCGACGGGTAGGAAACGAGTGTCAACTTCGTCAACTTCGCCTCTGCGGGAGCCAGAATGACCAACTATGTTTATCGCTTCGGCGGCGGCGTTTCCGAAGGGGGGCAGGACAAGACGCTGCTCGGCGGCAAGGGCGCAAACCTTGATGGCATGGCGTCCATCGGGCTGCCGGTGCCGCCGGGCTTCACGATCAGCACGCCGATGTGCGCGCGTTATTATGAGGAAGGTGAGGCGTTTCCTGCTGAACTCACCCCGCAGATTGCTGATGGGATTGCGCATATCGAAAGCGTGACAGGCAACAAATTCGGCGATGCGACCGACCCGCTCCTCGTCTCGGTCCGCAGTGGCGCGCGGGTGTCGATGCCCGGCATGATGGACACGGTCCTAAATCTCGGCCTCAACGACGAGACCGTGGTCGGCCTCGCCACTGCCTCCGGCGACGAGCGCTTTGCGTGGGACAGCTATCGCCGCTTCATCCAGATGTATGCCGATGTCGTCCTCGGCCTCGATCACGGCGCGTTCGAGGAAGCGCTGGAGATTGCCAAGGAAGATCAGGGGTTCAGCCTCGACACTGATATGACCGCGAAGGACTGGCAGAAGCTCGTCGCCGAATATCAGCGCCTTGTTGCCGAGCTGTGGGGCAAACCGTTCCCACAGGATGTGCATGATCAGCTATGGGGGGCGGTCGGTGCGGTGTTCGGGTCGTGGCAATCCGAGCGCGCCAAGGTGTATCGCCGGATCAACAGCATCCCCGGCGACTGGGGCACTGCGGTCAATGTGCAGGCGATGGTTTTCGGCAACATGGGCAACACGTCGGCAACAGGTGTGGCGTTTACGCGCGATCCGGCCAACGGGGAGCGCGCCTATTACGGTGAATACCTGATCAATGCACAGGGCGAGGACGTTGTCGCCGGCATCCGGACGCCGCAATATCTGACGACCGCCGCGCGCGAACGGGCGAAGGCAAAACCGCTGTCGATGCAGGAATCGATGCCCGAAGTGTACGGGGAACTCGCGCGCGTGTTCGACCTGCTGGAGACGCATTACCGCGACATGCAGGACATCGAGTTTACCGTCGAGCGTGGTAAGCTGTGGATGCTCCAGACACGCTCGGGCAAGCGCACGGCGAAAGCGGCGCTCAAGATTGCCGTCGACATGGCGGAAGAGGGGCTGATCACGCGCGACGAAGCGATCTGCCGCGTTGATCCGTCGGCGCTCGATCAGTTGCTGCACCCGACGCTCGATCCACTGGCCAGGCGCGACGTGCTCGTGAAAGGGCTTCCCGCCTCACCCGGTGCAGCCTCGGGCATTGCCGTTTTCGACAGCGACACGGCGGAAAAGCGCGCCGAAATGGGCGACAGCGTTATCCTCGTCCGCACCGAAACCAGCCCCGAAGACATCCACGGCATGCATGCGGCCAAGGGTATTCTCACGGCGCGCGGCGGAATGACGTCGCATGCGGCGGTCGTCGCGCGCGGGATGGGACGGCCCTGTGTCTCAGGCGCCGGATCGCTCAGCATCGATGCGAAAGCAAAAACCGCCCGCGTGGGGACGCGCGAAATCCGCGAAGGCGACATCCTTACCATCGACGGCGCGTCTGGCGAAGTGATGGTCGGCGCAGTCGCTACTGTGCAGCCCGAATTGTCGGGCGACTTTTCCACGCTGATGGTGTGGGCAGACGCGGTGCGGCGCATGAGGGTGCGCGCCAATGCGGAGACTCCCGCCGACTGCCGCATTGCCCGTGACTTCGGCGCGGAAGGGGTCGGCCTGTGCCGCACCGAACATATGTTTTTTGAAGCCGCCCGGATCACGGCCGTGCGCGAGATGATCCTCGCGTCCGACGAACAGGGGCGGCGGGCGGCGCTGGCCAAGCTGCTACCCGAGCAGCGCGCCGATTTCGTCGGCATTTTCGAAGTGATGGCAGGGTTGCCGGTGACGATCCGCCTGCTTGATCCGCCCTTGCATGAATTCCTGCCGACCGAGGTATCGGATTTTGAAGCGGTGGCTGAAGCTGCGGGTGTCAGCGTCGACCTATTGAAACGCCGCGCATCCGAACTGCACGAATTCAACCCGATGCTCGGTCATCGCGGGTGCCGCCTTGGCGTCACATATCCCGAAATTTACGAGATGCAGGCGCGGGCCATATTTGAGGCCGCCTGTGACTTGGAAGTCTCGCCAATCCCTGAAGTAATGGTCCCGCTGGTCGCCACAAAGCGCGAGCTCGAACTCATGAAGGATGTGATTGATCGTACTGCAGAGGGCGTCTTTGCCGAACGCGGCAAGCGCATCGAATATCTTGTCGGCACCATGATCGAACTGCCGCGTGCCGCGCTTTTGGCGGGTGAGATTGCACAGGTTGGTTCGTTCTTCAGTTTTGGCACCAATGACCTGACCCAGACGACATTGGGCGTCTCTCGTGACGACGCCAGCCGGTTCTTAGGCGTCTATGTTGACCAGGGCATCTATGCGACGGACCCGTTCGTCAGCCTCGACATCGAAGGCGTCGGTGAATTAGTTAAGCTGGCCACCGTGCGGGGGAGGGCAACACGGCCCGATATCAAGCTTGGCATCTGCGGCGAACATGGGGGCGATCCGGCCAGCATATCGTTCTGTGAAAGCGTTGGCCTCGATTATGTAAGCGCGTCGCCCTATCGTGTGCCGATCGCCCGTCTTGCTGCTGCACAAGCGGCCCTCAACGCCTAAAAACTGCCCGCGCGCAACGTATCTCGTTCAACCGGAATTGCTTCTTTGTGACGCTTAAGATGGGCCTCATATTCGCGGCGCAAAGTCTGATGTTCGGCATGCTCAATGTCATATTTGCGCCGCCATTTTGCCCCGCCGGAACGAAGGATGAGGCCTAGAATAAGCCCTGCGATAAAAATGATCGCTATGATTATCCACTGATCGGATGTTAGCGTCGACATGCAGGAGCCCTCTCTGAAGTGATGACCGAATAACTGTCGTCGATGTGTTGTGTTCCGCTGCGCAAGCGGCGCTCCCTTAAGGAACGCCGCCGCACGCAACTAACTTTATTTGTTCATGAACTGGTCGTTGATCGAACAGGCCGCCGGACCGAGAATGACGATGAACAAAACCGGCAAAATGAACAGGATCAGCGGAACGGTCATGATGGCGGGCAGTCGCGCGGCCTTTTCTTCGGCGCGCATCATGCGTTCGTTACGGAATTCTGCGGACAAAACACGCAGCGCCGAGGCCAGTGGTGTCCCATATTTTTCGGTCTGGATCATGGTTGTGACGACACCGCGGACCGCATCAAGATTAACCCGCATCGCTAGGTTTTCGAAGGCATGGCGACGTTCAGTGAGGAAGCCGAGTTCGATAGCCGTCAGCGCAAACTCATCGCCAAGTTCAGGATAGGCGCGACCGAGTTCCTTTGAAACACGTGCAAAAGCAGCATCAACGGTCAGTCCCGCTTCAGCGCAAATAACGAGCAGATCGAGACCGTCGGGAAGCCCTTTGCGGATCTCATTTGACCGCTTCGTGATCTTGTTGTTCAGCCAGATATCGGCGGCTTTGTAACTCAGGATCAACGAGGCAGCGACGGCGGCATAGCGCTTGAATGGCGTCCAGTCGGCAAGTCCGCCGAAACCATAAACCCAAAGCACGACGCCGCCGCCGATGAAGATCGGCATCAAAAGGCGGGCAAAAATGACGATAACAGCCAAGTCTTTCGACCGGATGCCCGCTTGCATCAGCTTGATCTGCGCATCTTTAAGCTGGCTGTCCTGCAACACTTTCAGCGACGACAGCATCGACCGCATTTTGTCGGTCGTCTCGTTTTTTTGGTTCAGCTTGGCTCGGCGTTTTGACGTCGAAGCGACGATCCCCGCTTTCAGCTGTTCGCGGCGTTCGTTGAGTGCCTTGACGCGTTTTGCCATCGGGTCGCGCACTGTTGTTGCTGCATAGACAGTCAGTAACGCCGACAACGCCGATATAGCGGTCAGGAACGTGGCGATCCAGACGGCATCTATTCCGAACAGTGACGCGCCTTTTAAAGCTTCCATGGTTGCGCGCCCCTAAATTTCAAAATTGATCATTTGACGCATGACGAATGCGCCGATGCCCATCCAGACCATACCGCCAAGCCCGGTCCAGATCAGACGCGGATCGGTGAAAAACTGTGACATGTAGGCGTAGTTGATCTGATAAATCAGGAAGAACACGATGAAGGGTAGCGCACCGATGATATAAGCCGAAGCTTTTGATTCAGATGACATTGCCTTGATCTTCAATTTCATCTGCATGCGCTTGCGCAAAACGTCGGCAAGATTTGACAGCGTTTCGGCCAAGTTGCCCCCGGTTTCGCGCTGAATTTGCAGTGTGATAACGAAAAATTGGAATTCGGGCGTGCCGAGACGGTCTGCGGTTTCCTGCAGCGCGGTATCCATTGTCCGCCCGATCTTCATCTTGTCACTGACCTGACGGAACTCGGCACCGACCGGTCCGGGAATTTCCGAGGCGACAACGCTGAGGGTTTCGGTAATCGGCAGGCCCGATCGCAAACCACGAACCAGAAGTTCAATCGCATCAGGAAAGTTTTTGGTAAACTTGGCAACGCGCCTTTTAATCGTCATCCCCACGAAGATGTGCGGGAGCATCAGTCCGGTGGCGATTGCACTAAACAACGCCAATAATATTGGCGCGCCCTTGAAGATCGCCAATGATGCTTCGACGATGGCGATGATCAGGCATGCGGTTAGATATTTGCCGGGCGTCCAGTTCTTGCCGGTCATGTCGAGCCGTTTTTTCAGCAGCGCAGGTTTTGGCAGGAACTTGGCGGCAAGATTATCCATCTTTGTGTTTCGTGCCGACTGAATGCGCCGCATCTGTGCTTCGACAATAGCGCCTGTCGAGTTGCTGTGACGATCACGCAGCGCGTTCAGGCGACGGACCTGTGCCTTGGCTGTCGATGGCCCCGAAAACGCGAGCGCCACCATGGCGAGGATTAAAACCCCCGCACCGGCAATCATCAGGATCGGGAATGGCGGCATTACGATTATTCCGCGCTTGCTTTAGGCTTTGATTTGCCGGGCATCATCGATTTCAATCCGCTGAGTTTGCCAAGGAGTGAGCCTTTAACTTTGCTCCCTGAAGCGGTTGTCGCAGCGACGACGGTTTCATCTCCAGTGGAAACCAGTCGACTGGCCAGGTCGGCAATGACGCCGCCGAGCTTGGTCCCTTTGCCGACTTCGGCAACGGTCTTGCCAAGCTTTGCGGCTTGCGTCACGACTTTGAGATCGGCGGGAATTACGTAATCGATCTTGCGTTCAATCGATGATTCAAAATCCTTGCGACTGATTTCACCGGCTCCACTTGTCGGCACACGGTTCGCAGCGACAAGAACGCTTGATTGCGGGGCATTGGATTTGAGCCATGACAGCAAACGGATGGTATCACGCGCCGATGCAAGCGTCAGTTCGGTGACGAGCACTGTTGCCTGAACATCCTGCATCAGATGCGGATGCTGGACGAGCATACCGCGCGGCAGATCGATGACGGTGCATTCGAATGCCCCGCGCATTTCTTCCTGTAGCTGGTAGAAAGCAGCACCGTCCGTCAGCATGGGCTGGTTGATCGGCGCTTCGGCACTCAGGATCGCTAGCTTTTCGCTCGCCTTTACCATAGCGCGTTCGATGAACAGACCATCGATACGGCTGGGGTTCTCAATGGCGTCCGTCAGACCGCGTCCGGGCTCAAGATCAAGCGACAGGGCACCGGTGCCGAAATGAACATCGAGGTCAAGCAATGCGGTGGAACGCTGTGAACGCTCTCCCATCAGCCACGCGACTGACGTTGCGATTGTCGATGCGCCTGCGCCACCACGCGCGCCGATGACGGCAGTCATGATGTGCGGCCGCTCGACCGAGCTCTCGACATGCTTAGGCGCATTGAACACTGCCTGGGCATGCAGGAAGGCATCGCGAAGCTGATCGGGGCTAAAGGGCTTTAAGATGTAATCCTGAATGCCGCTTGCAACGAGATCGCGATAGAGGCGGACGTCGTTGACCTGACCCGCTGCGATCACGACGGTGCCGGGCTCGCAGACTTCGGCGAGCGCGTTGATGTCGTTCAGCGGATCGCCGCTTTCGGACAGATCGACAAACAGGATGTTGGGACTTGCCGAGACCGATAGCGTCTGAACTGCGTTACGCAGGCCGCCTTTGTTGATTTTGTCGGTTGCCCAGCCAAGCTCAGTGACGATTGGACGCAGCTGTTCGGCGGTCATTTCGTCGCAGACGAAAGCCGTAAACGGATCACGCAGGGCATTGCCCGCGCGTGCAGGAGACCAAGGCGCGTTCATTTATTTAGCCTCCTTCGGCTTGTATATGGCGCGGTAGTTCGTGTTGTTGTCGGTGAACGTGCCGCGATGCGAACCATCGACGAGGTCATTCGGATTGGCGACCATGGCCGCAAAGCTTGCATTGCTCGCGCAGCCATAGTTTGACGGTGCATCCGAGTTATAATTACCGACCGACGAGCGGCTCCAGTCTGGGCAGCCCGGCACTTCGGCTTTCATCCGGCTAACGACGACGCGGACCATGCCCGGTGCGATTTCACCCTTTGTGACGGGCGCCGTGTCTTCGACAACAAGGCCATAACGACCGGCGACAGCCGCAACAGCCGCGCGGTTCATGGGGCTCCCGGACGGGTCATCGACCGATACGCGGTCTCCATAGCGGGTGTTGAGCGAGTCAAACCATGCCGTCAGGTTTCGTGTGCCTTGCTGACCGAAACCTCCGTCGAGATCATAGACGTAATCAGTCCGCGAAACGACGGGCTGATGGACGGTTTCAATCCCGCGGTTTTCGGTGCCACCACACGCGCCAAGCGAAGCAGCAAGGGCGGCCAGAGGAAGGAGGTGCACGATACGCATAAGAAAAACTCCTTACCTTTAGTTGCTGAAGCCGGGGGCCGGTGCGGCACCGCGCGCGACGGGCGCGGGCGCTGACATCGACGTGGCCGGGGCGTTGAAGTTTGGTTGTGTCACGGTTTCAGGCGATTTGAACGTCGGGCCCGGGCGGCGCTCTCCGCTGCCTTTGTACATCTCGCCGCCGAATATCCGGCCGAGTTCCGATGGTGCTTTATAACCGTCTGTCGGCAACACAATTGAGTTCGCTGGCACTGGTTTGACCAGATATGGCGTGACGACGATCATCAGTTCGGTCTCGCCGCGCTGCCACGCGTTTGACCGGAATAGGGCACCAAGGATCGGCACATCGCCAGCGCCAGGTAATTTCGTCATCGTGTTAGAATTCGTCGCCTTCATCAGGCCGCCAATCACGAAACTTTGCCCCGAGCCCAGTTCGACGGCGGTTTCAACTCGGCGCGTCGTAAAGCCGGGCACACCGCCGACTGACACGGATCGGTCAAGTTCGGACACTTCAGGTTTTACCACAAGCGAAATACGACCATCAGCTAGCACGGTCGGAATGAATTCGACCGTGATGCCATAGGGCTTGAAAACAACTGTTTGCGTGTTCCCGCCGTTGCTGGTGACAGTGTAAAGCAACGGAATTTCGCCGCCGGCAAGAAACGTGGCTTTCTGCCCCGAAAGAGCGGTCAAGTTCGGCGATGCAAGCGTCGTGACATAACCTTCGGTCTCGCCGATATCGAGCTTGCTCAGGATATTGAGGCCTAGCAAACGCCCGCTCAAATTGGCCACAGTGCCACCTGCGGTTACCGTGCTGGCACCTTGGTTGATCGAAAAGTCCGTGCGCGTGAGGTTCGGCGCAAGATTATCAGCACTCCAATTCACGCCGATGTTTTTGCTGAAATCGCGACGGACTTCGGCGATGCGGACCTGCAAGGTCACTTGCAACGGCGTTGCCGTGCGAAGCCTGTTAATCACCATGACCTTTAAGATCGCGCCGGGTGCTGACGTATCGACACCAGGGTTTAGATACGCGCGCGTGATGGCTTCGGCTTCAGCAATGTCGAGGGGGCTTTTCACAGTGCCGGTGAGCACCGCAACCTGGCCCGCAAGCGTCGCCTTGATGTCCGTATCGGGCATCGCCAGTCTTAACATCGTATCAAGCGAGCCATAATTTTGCGAAACGCGTACGTTGGTGGAGTAGACCACTTGGCCGCTTCTAGTCGTCGCGTAAACGGAAGCGTCGCCATCATCTTTGCCAAACAGATAGAGCTGCGTCGGTGATTGTATCTGAACATCGGCCACACTTGGGTTCGAAACAAACACGTCGACAACCGGTGAGGGAAGGGTGATCAGCTGACCGCGACCTTTTGACAGGTAAAGGTCACCAGCAGGCCGCTGTACACCAGCCGGGCTCGCCCGCTTTACGACTTTGACGACCTTGGCACGCACCTTCTTGCGAGGAGCGGCGTCGGCAGCGACCGATCCGAAGATCATGGCCGCACTGATGGCCAGCGCGATAGGACGCGCAAGGATCATTGACGTGGACTGCATGTTATTTGCCCCCAAAAGGAACTTCAGTGACGGTGTTGCCCCGCGCAACCCGGACGATTGGAATATTCGAAGCAACAACCACGTCGCCTTTCGACGCCGTCATCGCGACAGCAGTACCGAGGCGATTGAGGTTTGACGTCGTGGCCGGCGCGATCAGCGGCACAGTACGGCGCTGGAAGCGCGACACATCGGCACCGGTGACATAGCTGTTGCCGTCAGTCGGCCGTGACGACATCGCGGCGAGCGCAGCCTTATCGGTTTTTGGGTCGAGGCCGTTTGGCACGGTCACTTCACCAGCCGCAATGGCGCGGTCAAGGTCGGCGGCATTGTCGGCAATCGACCGCAAGCTCAACGAAAGCTGGCCGAAAGTCTGAGCGACAGCAATTTTTTCGGCAATGCGTGGCGTCACTTCCAGCGTGATCGTCGCAAATGTCATGACGGTCTTGTTGCCCTTGTCATCCACCGGCTGCGTTGAGCGCTGGTCAGTGGCAAGGACACGAAGGTTGCGCACGATGGTTTCGACCGTCTTCAGCGGCGGACCGTCGCCGGTCACAGTTTGCGTGAGCATGAGATCGATGTGATCTCCCGGAAAAGCAAAACCAGCAACGCCGGCCGCTTGTCCGTTCACTTGAATGGTCACGGCACGCATGCCCGGCCCGAGAGCGGCGGCAAGGAAGCCACGATCACCGGGCTCGACAAGCGAACCTTGTGTGATGGGCTGACCCGCCGAAATCGTGTTGCGAACCACGGTACCCGCGAGGGACAGCGGATCCATCTTGCCCTTCATGTAATAGGCGTTCTGGATCAGGTCTTTCGGCCACGGCTGATAGCGGAAGCTGTCGGGGCCCAAGATGGTCCCGACAGGCAGCGCGCGGGTTGCCACCAGAACTTCGGGTCCGGTGGGCGCAGGCGCAATCATTTTGGCGACCGCGCTCGGCGCTGACTGACTAAACATGCTTCTAGCCATCACGGCCGTAACGGCGGCGATAACAAGCGCTCCTACGAGCAGGGCAATCTTTTTAGGCTCCATGACGTAAAAGCGCCTCCCAAGCGCAAGTCTTTGCGTTCCCCACTGATATGGCGGGGCAGTGGTTAAGATATCGTTTGGAAGATCATCCAAAGTGCGGCGGCTGAAATTGCGATGCCGTAAGGAATCTCGGGCTGTCCCGGTTTCTTGGTGAAGCGGTGGTGGGCTAGCATCGCCAATGTCAGCACGCCGCCAAGGATCGACATGATGAGCAGCAAGTTAAGCATCGTGCCAATCGGGAACCATAGGCCGAGCGCGGCAATCAGTTTAACGTCGCCGCCGCCCATTGCGTTGATTGCAAAAAAGATGAGGAAGAGCAGGAACAGGCCAACGGCAAGAACGACCTGGATCCCAATGTCGGGCCACAAATCATATCCTTGCGCCCACCACAGAAGCGGTGCCGCGAGGGCAATGCCGCCGGTCAGCCAGTTCTCGATCAAACGCCGCCGCCAGTCCCCGACCGCCGCCAATACAAGCGCGATGGCGAGAAGCCCGAGCAAAGCTTGTGTGTAGAATATGCTTTCCATGATTTTAAGCTCTAGACGCGGAGCCTTGCTAAAACGTAACCACGACCCTGATGACTTTTGACCGCCGCGCTTTTCCCGTCAATTCGAGCGTTTCGATGACGCCCGGCCGTGATGGCTGGCCGCTCAGAACTTATGTTCAGGCGGCTTTGGGTGAAGGGCGAGGTTCAATCCTTTGGCTCGGTGGCCGGGGGGACATCTTTGAGAAATATATTGAGGCGCTTGATGAGTGGTCGCGTGCGGGCTGGAGCATCACCAGCTTCGACTGGCGCGGGCAGGGGGGCTCGGGCCGTGTCGGCGGTAATCCCAATGTCGGACATATTGACGACTATGCGACTTGGATTGACGATCTTGCCGATTTCTACGGCGCGTGGGCAGCGCGCGAACCGGGGCCGCATGTCGTGATGGGACATTCCATGGGTGGGCATCTTCTTCTGCGGGCGCTCGCTGAAAAACGGATCGCGCCGGATCGCGCGGTGTTGGTTGCGCCGATGCTGGGCTTTGAGTCAGGGATCATTCCATTTCCTGTCGCGTTTTGGGTGACGCGCGTAATGGCACAGATCAAGAATGAGATGCGCCCGGCATGGAACCATAATGAAAAGCCATCGCCGCCAAATGCGTCGCGGCGCAGCTATCTGACGCACGATAACGACCGTTACGATGATGAGCTGTGGTGGAAGAAAAAGAATCCATCACTGGCATTGGGCCCGCCGAGTTGGCGGTGGCTCGCCTCAGCTTATTCTTCGATTGCCGGGCTTAACCGGGCCGGCGTGATCGAGAGTGTCGCTTTGCCCGTGTTGATTTTGTGTGCCGAGGAGGACCAACTGGTCAGCGCTAAGGCGATCCACAAAATCGCCGTGCGATTACCGAACGCGACGCTTGTTGTGTTTGGCGATGATACCGCGCACGAGATATTGCGGGAAGCCGACGGCCCCCGTAATCGGGCGCTGGCGGCAATAAGCGAGTTCTTAGAATGATTTATGATTTTGTTGTGATCGGGGGCGGCATTGCGGGCGCGAGTGTTGCCGCAGAACTCGCGCCACATGCGTCGGTTGTTCTTCTCGAAGCCGAAGACGTGCCAGGCTATCATTCGACGGGGCGTTCAGCGGCATTCTGGCATGAGACACTTGGCGGCCCGCTTGTGCAGCCGCTGAGCAAGGCATCGCTGGGGCCATTGCAAGAGGGCGGCTTTTTGGAACCACGCACGTCACTCAATGTCGCTGAAGCTGAAAATATTGGCATGCTCGACACCCTCATGGCGAATTTTGCTGGGACAGGTGCCCAGCTTCGGCGATTGGATTATTCCGGCATTTGTGGTTTCGTGCCACGCGCCAATCCCGTGCTCATCGACGGCGTCCTCGAAGTGGATTGCGCAGACATCGACGTGGGCGGATTGCTGAACAAATATCTGTCGGACTTTCGCAAGTCCGGCGGCACCGTGCTCACGGATTTTCGTGTCGATGCGATGGAGCGTAATAACGAGGTCTGGACCGTGACTGGCGGCGTCAACAGCGTCACGGCGCGCACTGTCGTCAATGCTGCGGGTGCATGGGGCGATGTCGTGGCGATGCTGGCGGGGGCTAAACCGCTTGGGCTTGAACCCAAACGTCGTACCATTGCTCAGGTACGCGTCGATAGTGATGACGTCCCGCATGATCTGCCCCTGACGATCGACATTGCGGGCACGTTTTATTTCCGGCCCGAAGGTGTGAATAAGTTGTGGCTGTGTCCCCATGACGAGACGCCCGTCGAGCCCGGCGATGCCTCACCCGAGGAAATTGACGTTGCGATTGCAATCGACCGGTTTGAGACAGTAACCAATTGGCGGGTGCTGGCAGTGGAACATAAGTGGGCGGGGCTGCGGACGTTCGCACCGGATCGCTTACCAGTTTATGGCTTTGATTCCGATGTGGAGGGCTTTTTCTGGTGCGTTGGACAGGGCGGATACGGCATTCAGACCGCACCTGCTGCTGGTGCGCTGTGCGCAGCACTGCTTCTGGACCGAACCCCTGATTCGATGGTTTCACATATCGACTGCGCTCCGTTTTCACCCGCTCGATTTGGCACTGGCGTTCGCTAGAATCGGACGCTAAGTTTTTGACGTCGAACCATAAAGGAGAGTCGCGTGGCACATTATTTCGAGATCAAGACGAACAAAGCCGGAGAATTTGTCGCCTATTTCAAATATAATTCGGAATCGATTTTTTGGACCGAGGGTTACAAATCCAAAGCCTCGGCCAAGAATGCAATCGAATCGATCTTGAAAAATGGGCCTAAAGCGGAAATACGCGAAGCCGAATAATTACGATCCCGAAACCCGACCGGCGGCGATAGCAGCATCGCTCGCCAGCCGGTCGGCGCGTTCGTTCTCAGGGTGACCAGCGTGCCCCTTTACCCAGACCCATGTAATGCGATGGGGCTTAGCGGCATCAAGCAATTCTTGCCACAAATCTGCATTTTTGACGGGCTTCTTGTCAGCAGTTTTCCAGCCGTTGCGCTGCCAGCCTTTGATCCATTTGGTCAGGCCATCCATCACATAGCGGCTGTCGGTTGATAATGTCACATGACATGGTTTCGTCAGGGCGTTGAGACCCGAAATCGCGGCCTTCATTTCCATGCGGTTGTTCGTGGTCAGCGCCTCTCCGCCCGACAAATCTCTCTCTTTTGCGCCCATTCGAATCACTACACCCCAGCCACCAGGGCCGGGATTGCCTTTGCACGCACCATCCGTCGCGATCTCGACATGCGGCAACTCGTTCATAGGGCAGCGTAATGCTCGAGGCGGCGCAGGAAAGCGATGGGATCTTTGCGCGTCACAAGCGCCTCAACTGGCGTGTTGAGCCAGTCCCACGCGCGCGTGAGGAGGAAACGAAGGCAGGCACCGCGCGCCAGTGCGGGGAAAGCCGCGCGTTCGGCATCCGATAGGCCGAAGCTCCCGTCATAACCTGCGATGATCGCATCGCCAACGGCTGCTTTATAACCCGCGCCATCAGCTGCGAAACTCCACGCGGCATGGGTGACGGCGACATCCCACGCCCGAACTTCGGTGCAGGCAAAATAAAAATCGATAATGCCGCCAACGGCATCACCGCGCATTAGAACATTGTCAGGAAAGAGGTCGGCATGGACAATGGCTTTTGGCAGGTCGGTCGGCCAGTGTTGATCGAGCCATTTTAATTCGTCGGCAACCCGCTGCTGGAGGTTGGGCATGATCCTATTGAGGTCATTGCCGCAGCGGTTGGCAAGATCGTTCCAACCCGCAAGCCCCAGCCTATTCTCTCGTGTGCGCGTGAAATCACCCAACGCCTTGTGCATTCGTCCCAACGCCGCGCCAGTTGCATGTGCTTGGGCCGCTGTCGGACGCGTTACCGATACCCCCGGCAGGAATTCGATCAAACAGGCCGACCGATCAGCAACGATCTGCAGCTGAGCATCAGTACGATCACGGATTGCGCGCGGGACCGGTAACCCCCGATCCGCAAGATGATCGAGGAGGCACAGGAAAAACGGCAGATCGTTTGCATCGACACGCTTTTCGTAAAGCGTAAGGATGAATCGCCCGCCGGTCGTATCGATTAGGAAATTACTGTTTTCGACACCCTCGGCAATGCCCTTGGCCGATACCAGTGTGCCGACGTCGTACCGGGTGAGCAGTGCCGCCATTTCCTCGGCCGCAACCGGCGTGTAAACTGCCATTTATGCAGCTAAGCCGCGCGGCAATTTGAATTCGATAGATTCGATGGCTGCCTCGACAACAGTTTCGGTCACGGTAAACCGCTCGGTCAGCGCCGCCACCACTTCGCGGACAAGAATTTCTGGGGCCGACGCGCCCGCCGTGATGCCGACAGTGTTTGGCGTTCCCAGCCAGTCAAAGTCAATTTCTTCAGCACGCTGGATGAGTTTGGCGCGAACGCCGTTGCGCTCTGCAACTTCGACCAAGCGCAGCGAGTTCGACGAATTTGGCGCGCCGATAACAAGCATTGCGTCGCATTTTCCCGCAATCCGTTTTACGGCTTCCTGCCGGTTCGATGTCGCATAACAAATGTCGTCGCCGCGCGGCCCCTGAATATCGGGAAAGCGCGTTTGCAGCGCGCGAACAATCTCTGCCGTGTCGTCAACCGAAAGCGTCGTCTGCGTCAGAAAGGCGAGATGCGAGGGATCAACAGGCGCAAGTGCGGCAACATCCTCGACCGTTTCGACGAGCGTCATTGCTCCTTCGGGAACTTGGCCGAAGGTTCCCACCACTTCGGGATGGCCGCGGTGACCAATAAAGATGATGTGACGCTTGATATCAACAAGGCGTTCGGCCTGACGGTGAACTTTCGACACGAGCGGGCACGTCGCATCCCAATATTCGAGGCCACGCGATTCAGCGTCAATCGGAACGCTTTTCGGTACACCATGCGCCGAAAACACGACGGGTGCGCCGTCGGGCACTTCATCAAGTTCATCGACGAAGACCGCACCCTGCGCCTTCAGTGTATCGACCACATAACGATTGTGGACAATTTCATGCCGGACATAGACTGGTGCACCATGCTTTTCGATGGCGAGTTCGACAATACGGATAGCGCGATCCACACCAGCGCAAAATCCGCGCGGTGCAGCGATAAGGAGGTCAAGGGCAGGGCGTGTCATACCCGCGCCTCTACGCGATTGCTTGCGCGCGCGAAAGCCGGTTCCTATGAGGACCCATCATTCGTGTCGCGTGAGGATTATCCGTTGAAAAAATTACTCCCCGTCGTCGCGCTCACCCTGCTCTCGGCTTGCGCCAAAGATGGCGAAATCGACGAGACGGGCGGCATCGCGATTACGCGTACTGCGTGCCCTGCCGTCGCGATTCCTGCGCAGACGGGCGACATCACGGTCTTTAACCCACCATTGAGCCGCGAAGCGCGAGCGATCGACGTTACGGCCAACATCACCAACCTGCGCATGGTTTGCGGCGATCAGGGCGAGGATGTTGTTGCCGAGGCGAGTTTCGTGGTTGAGGCACGCCGCACGAACACAAACGGTGCACGGACGTTCGAAATTCCTTATTTTGCCACCGTCATTCGTGGCGGCAACACGGTGATCTCAAAGCGCGTCGAGCGCGTAACGCTCAATTTTGCTGATGGTCAGGCGCGCGCCAGTGCCACGGCGAAGGGCGGGGCGGTGATCAATCGCGCTGCGGCAACGCTCCCGCCCGATGTTCGTGCCAAGCTCGTAAAAAAGCGCCGGGCGCAGGATGCTGATGCATCGATTGATCCGCTGTCGGCTCCCGATGTTCGTGCTGCCGTTGCAAGGGCAAGCTTCGAATTGCTGATCGGTTTCCAGCTCACCGCTGATCAATTACAATATAACGCAACACGCTGAGCATGGTTGACTCGAATCGGTAGGCCGCACAAATACCTATAAGCTTGCTGACAGGTACCTGTCAGACGGCCGCGCGGGAGAGTGGGAAGGGGCAGCCTGAACCCACGCCGAAGGAGCAACCGCCCCGGAATCTCTCAGGCAACCGGACCGCGCGGACGACAAGGCAACTCTGGAAAGCGTTCCTGCTGCGGCAGGAGCCACCGAAGGTGTAAGTCCTGCGTTCGCGCTAGGGATCAAAGCTCTCAGGTTCCGTGACAGAGGGGGCACCATTTGGTGCACCACTGTGCGGAGTTTGAATTAGTGAGCGACACAAACAAGTTGGCCGAGGAAATCACTGAAACTCAGGCATTGCCACTCGACGCGTGGCACCGAGCGAACGGTGCGCGGATGGTGGAGTTCGCCGGTTATTACATGCCAATCCAGTATGCGGGGATCATCACCGAACATATTTGGACGCGCGAAAATGCAGGTCTCTTCGATGTGTCGCACATGGGGCAGTTGCTGCTTTCGGGTGAGGAACTTGATGCGGCGGTAGAGGCCATGCTGCCGATCGACTTGTCGACGTTGACACCTGGCATGCAGCGCTACTCATTGCTGCTTGACGATAAGGGTGGCGTGCTCGACGATTTGATGGTGTCGCGCTGGCCGGACAAATTATATCTGGTGGTTAATGGCGCAACAAAATGGGATGATATCAGTCATCTGCGCGAACATTTACCCGACGAAATTACGCTCCATCATTTGGAGGATCAGGCATTGCTTGCGTTGCAGGGGCCAAAAGCGGCGGCGGCGCTTGACCGGCATGTGACGGGCCAATGGCCATTGTCTGGGTTGACTTTCATGCGGTTTGGTCATTTCGACTTGGGTGGTGTGCCTGCGACGATCAGCCGTTCGGGCTATACCGGCGAGGATGGGTTCGAGATTTCTATTGCTGCCACCGACGCCGAGAAAGTCGCGTCATTGTTGTGCGGCGAGCCCGAAGTGCAGCCAATCGGCCTTGGTGCCCGCGATTCACTGCGTTTGGAAGCAGGACTGCCGCTTTATGGCCATGATCTTTCGCCCGAAACGAGCCCCGTCGAAGCTGGGCTGTTGTTCGGCATTAACAAGCGCCGTCGCACGGAAGGCGGGTTTTTCGGTGCAGCACGCATCCTTCAGGAGATCGCCGATGGTGCGCCACGGTCCTTGGTCGGGCTGTTTATCGAGGGTCGGCAGCCTGCTCGTGAAGGAGCCGAAATCTATGTCCGCGATGCGAAGGTCGGCACCGTTACGTCAGGCGGCTTTTCGCCGAGCCTGCAAGTGCCGATTGCAATGGGCTATGTTGAGTTTGCGCATGCAGCCCTCGGCACAGCCCTTGAGATCGACGTTCGTGGCAAGCGCCTTAACGCTACCGTCACAACCATGCCTTTTGTCCCCCATAATTACGTCCGGAAGGGAAAGTCCTGATGCGTTATTTCACTAAAGACCATGAATGGATCGACGTTGACGGCAATGCCGCGACGGTCGGAATTACCAGTTACGCACAGGAGCAACTGGGTGATATCGTGTTTGTCGAAGTGCCGAGCGCTGGTGCGAAAGTGACGAAGGGCGGCGAGTCGGCCGTCGTTGAATCAGTCAAGGCAGCGTCTGACGTATACGCGCCAGTTTCCGGGAGCGTTATTGAAGGTAATGCGGCGCTCGAAAGCGAACCGGCGCTGGTCAACACCGCCCCGGAAGGTGACGGCTGGTTTTTCAAATTGACGCTTGATGATGCGGGTGAACTCGAAGGTCTAATGGACCGAGACGCTTACGACGCATTCGTGGCGGCGCTTTGATGCGTTATCTTCCCCTCACTGACCATGATCGTTCGGCGATGCTGAGTGTCATCAGCGCACCTGACATCGATGCCTTGTTCATCGACGTGCCCGAAAGTGCGCGGCTTTCCGGTCCGGTCCAAGGCCTACCAAATCATGCGACTGAACTTTCGGTCGAGCGGCACTTGTCAGCGCTTGCCCGGAAGAATCGTCCGGCGGGGGACGGCCCTTTTTTCCTCGGCTGTGGCGCCTACAAGCATCATGTTCCCGCTTCGGTGGATCATATCATCCAGCGCGGCGAATTTCTAACCGCCTACACGCCGTATCAGCCCGAAATTGCGCAGGGCACGCTACAAGTCTTGTTCGAATTCCAGACGCAGGTCGCTCGGCTGTTCGGTTGTGATGTCGCCAACGCAAGTATGTACGATGGCTCAACCGCATGCTGGGAAGCTGTCGTCATGGCACGGCGGATTACCAAGCGCGGCAGAGCGTTGCTTTCGTCAGGGCTGCATCCGCATTATGTGAGTGTGGCGCAGACGATGGCGCGGTTTACCGGTGATGATCTTGTTTATGAAACGCCAACGCTTACGGCTGCCACTGATGTCGACGATCTGATTGCTGGAATTGATAGCGAAACTTCCTGTGTCGTTTTGCAATACCCCGATATCCTCGGGCGCATCAGCGACTTGAGCGCACTGGCGACGAAGGCGCATGAAAATGGTGCGTTGCTGATTGCAGTTGTTACTGAACCTGTGGCGCTGGGTGCAATCAAGTCACCGGGTGAGATGGGCGCGGACATCGTCGTCGGCGAAGGGCAATCGCTCGGCGTTGGCCTGCAGTTTGGCGGCCCATACGTAGGGCTGTTCGCGTGTAAGGACAAATATGTCCGTCAAATGCCAGGACGGCTTTGCGGCGAAACTGTTGATGCCGAAGGCAAGCGTGGTTTTGTTCTCACGCTGTCAACGCGCGAACAACATATTCGTCGCGAGAAAGCAACGTCAAATATTTGCACCAATTCAGGGCTTTGTGCGCTGGCGTTCAGTGTGCATATGACGTTACTCGGAGAACGTGGGTTGCGTGATCTGGCAGCGCTGAATCACAGTCTGGCGAGCCATGCGGCGGATCGCCTCGCAAAAGTGCCTGGTGTCGAGGTCATCAACGGCAGCTTCTTTAACGAGTTCACATTGAAGTTGTCGCGAGAAGCGCGGCCAATTGTGCGTACGCTGGCGGACAGCGGCGTGCTGGGCGGCGTTTCGCTCGGGCGATTGTTTCCGGGCGTGGCGGCGCTTGAGAACGGACTTGTCGTCGCGGTCACTGAAACGACAACAGTAGAAGACATCGAAGCGCTGGCCACTGCGCTTCAGGAGACTTTGGCATGAGCAGTGTAAATGCAAGCGGATGGCGACCGGAAATGGGCAGCGGAGAGAGCAGCTCGACGCGGACAACAACGGGTAACCGAGCACTAATGCTCGAAGAAGCACTGATATTCGAGATTGGTGATAGCGAAACGACGGGTGTGGACGTTGCCGATCCGGTCGCGGCGCCGTCGCGACTTGGATCGCTGGACCGCAACCGCCCCATCGGTCTGTCGGGGCTGTCCGAACCCGAAACGATACGGCACTATACGCGCCTTAGCCGTCAGAATTATGGGATTGATCTTGGTTTTTTTCCGCTCGGTAGCTGCACAATGAAGCACAATCCGCGGCTTAACGAGAAGATGGCGCGGTTGCCGGGGTTTGCCGACATTCATCCGTTGCAACCAATTGATACTGTGCAGGGTGCGCTCGAACTGATTGACCAGTTGGCGCATTGGTTGAAGACGTTAACCGGTATGCCAGCGGTGGCAATGTCGCCCAAGGCTGGGGCGCATGGCGAGCTGTGTGGCATTCTTGCGATCCGTGCGGCACTCGAAGCGCGCGGCGATGCGCGGCAAGTTGTTCTCGTGCCCGAAAGTGCGCACGGGACCAACCCGGCGACTGCGGCATTCGCGGGATACCGTGTGGAGGATATTCCGGCGCCAAGCGGCCGAATTGACACCAATGCACTGAAAGCACGCCTTGGTCCGGATGTCGCGGCAGTGATGATCACCAATCCCAACACGTGCGGCCTTTTTGAAAACGATCTCAAAGACATCTCTGACGCTGTTCATGCCGCAGGCGCTTTTGTCTATTGTGATGGTGCCAATTTTAACGCCATCGTCGGACGGGTCCGTCCCGGTGACCTTGGCGTTGATGCCATGCACATCAATCTTCACAAGACCTTTTCGACTCCCCACGGCGGTGGCGGACCAGGATCGGGGCCGGTGGTATTTTCTGAAGCGCTTGCGCCTTTCGCGCCGCTGCCCTTTGTGGACAAGGACGGCGATCATTTCGTTCTTGTCGAAGAAGAAAGCGCGGGCGATCATCACGCATCGTCGTTTGGTCGCATGGTGGCGTTTCACGGCCAGATGGGTATGTTCACGCGCGCGCTGAGTTATATCTTGAGCCACGGTGCGGACGGCCTCCACCAAGTCTCGGGCGACGCTGTGCTTAACGCAAATTATGTTTTGCGCAGCTTGGAAGATGTTCTCGATGCTCCGTTCGCGGCAGCAGGGCCGTGCATGCATGAAGCTTTGTTCAGCGATAATGGCATGGCCGATGGTTTTACGACTTTGGACATCGCCAAGGGACTGATTGATGAAGGGTTCCATCCGATGACAGTCTATTTCCCGCTTGTGGTGCACGGCGCCATGTTGGTGGAGCCGACCGAGACCGAATCAAAAGCGGCGCTCGACCAGTTCATCACGGCACTGCGCTCAGTGGCAGAGCGGGCGAAGGCTGGCGATCCCCGCCTCAAATCCGCACCGCATTTTGCCCCGCGCCGTCGCCTTGATGAAACGCTCGCGGCACGCAAGCCGGTACTGGTCTGGAAGGAACCCGATCTGGCGATTGCGGCGGAATAGCTATTGCGAGACAGCGGCGGTCGTATTCGCCTGTGACCGCCGGTGCTCGCGCCAGACGATGTAAAGGCCACTCGCCGCAATAATGGGCGCACCAAGCCACGTCATTGGCGTGGGTAAGACGTCGAACAACAGATAGCCATATAGCGTTGCCCATAGCAGCCCTGAATAGTCCATCGGCACAACAACAGCGACGGGCGCGAGCGTGAGTGATTTTGTCATCCCGATCTGACCGACGCCGCCAGTCAAACCGATGAGTATCATCAAAGCCCAAGTCATTGCGTCATGGGGCACCATTTGTGCGATGAAAACTGGGGCGAGGACCGGCAATGACAGGAGCGAAAAGTAAAACACAGTCGTCGTTGCTTGCTCGGTCTGACCGATGCGCCGAAGCAGGATCGAGACGCTGGCGCTTAACAGGGCTGCCGTCATGCCGGTGATTGCGCCCAGCAGCGGTATGTGTCCTGAACCCGGCTGCGCGACGATAATGACGCCGACGAAGCCGACGATAACGGCACCCCAGCGATGCCAGCCGGTCGGCTCTTTCAGGATCAACGCGCCGAGAATGGTCGCGAATATCGGGACCGTAAACTGCAAGGTCGTCGATTCGGCGAGCGGGAGCAGCATTACAGTCGTGAACATAAACGACATCGATGACAGGCCAACAGTAGTACGCAGGACATGCGCGCCGATACGTTCGGTCCGTAGTGTGGCGAGACCCGGACCAGCCATCACGGCCACAAGAACTACCGGAAGTGCGAGCAATTGGCGGAAGAACAGCAATTCCCCAAGGCGTGCGCCCCGGGTCTCGGCGATCTTGATCAGCGAACCCATCGTAACGAACGCAATCACCGATATCAGGCGATAGGCGATGGCAGGGATCAGGCGATCAGGCACAGCATCCCCTTGCCGAGCGTGGGCGGGTCCGTCAAAGGCTTGCCCCATGAAACACGCTCTTTCCGTCACGCGCACACAAGATTTTGCCGCCTGGTATCAAGATGTCATCAAGGAAGCAGACCTCGCTGAGGAATCGGGCGTGCGCGGCTGCATGGTGATCCGCCCATGGGGTTACTGGATGTGGGAACGCATCCAGACGCTGATGGACAAGCAGATTAAGCTGGCGGGCGTGGAGAATTGTTATTTTCCGCTGTTTATTCCGTTGTCGTTTTTCGAAAAGGAAGCGGACCATGTCGATGGTTTTGCCAAGGAAATGGCGGTCGTCACGCATCACCGGTTGATTTCTGACGGTAAGGGTGGGCTGGTTCCCGATCCGATGGCGAAGCTCGAGGAGCCGTTGGTTGTGCGCCCCACCTCCGAAACCGTGATCGGCGCGGCGATGGCGCGTTGGGTGCAGTCGTGGCGCGATTTACCGATGAAGGTCAATCAGTGGGCCAATGTTGTGCGGTGGGAAATGCGGACGCGGATGTTCCTGCGCACGAGCGAGTTTCTCTGGCAAGAGGGGCATACGGCTCACGTCAACAAGGCCGATGCGATGGTCGAAACATTGCGGGCGCTGGAGATGTATCGCGCGTTTTCGGTTGATGTCCTGTGCATGCCCGTGATTGCGGGCGAAAAGCCCGAGCATGAGCGGTTTCCAGGGGCCGAAGCAACGTACAGCATCGAGGCGATGATGCAGGACGGCAAAGCCTTGCAAGCCGGCACTTCGCATTATCTGGGCACCAGTTTCGCCGAAGCAGCGGGCATCCGCTATCAAGACAAGGATGGCGGCCACGCGCTATGCCACACAACCAGTTGGGGCGTATCGACGCGGCTGATCGGCGGCGTGATCATGACGCATGGTGATGATGATGGCCTACAATGCCCTCCGCAAATCGCGCCGCACCAGATCGTGATCGTGCCGATGCTGCGCGATGATGATGGCGACCAAGCGGTGCTTGATTATTGCCAAACATTGGTTGGTGAATTGCGGGCGGTGTCGACGTTTGGCGAGCCGGTGCGTGTGCTCCTCGATGCCAAGGCGATCAAGGCGCAAACAAAACGTTGGGGATGGGTCAAGAAAGGGGCACCGATCATCGTCGAAATTGGCCCACGCGACGTTGTGAGCGGCAACGTTTCGGTGATCCAGCGAACTGAACTTTATACAAGCGAAGGCAAGCTCAATTCGAAGATTATGCCGCGCGGGAATTTCGTGGCGCAGGCGGCGGTGCTTCTTGAAAATGTTCAGGCCGATTTGTCGAACGATGCGAACAAGTGGCTGAATGCCAATATTGCGCGCGACGTGACCGATCTCGCCAAGCATTTTAAAGGCAGCGAGGACAAAGTCGTTGGTTGGGCTGAAGTCCAATGGTCGCGCCCCACCGGCGCAGCACTCGCAAAAATCGTCGAGCAGTTGAAGGGTTTGAAGCTGACAATGCGTAACGTGCCGATGGATGCGGCGGCAGTGGACGGGAAATGTTTCTTTACCGGCGAACCGGCGGTCGAGCGGATTTTAATCGGGCGGGCGTACTAATTTCTCACCGTTCGCCCTGAGCTTGTCAAAGGGTTGTCCTTCTCATTGAGCGGATCAAGAACAAAGACAAGGCTTCGACAAGCTCAGCCCGAACGGGTTTTGAGGTAGGCGTTTAATCTCGCAGCTTGCACCTTGCTCAGCACCAACCCCAACTTTGTTCGCCGCCAGAGTATGTCGTCGGCTGTGCGCGCCCATTCGCGGTCGGCGAGCCAGTTAACTTCGCGTGCAGACAGGCCGGCACCGAAATCTTCGCCCATGTCCGCTTGCACGAAATCGTGGAGCATCGATCCATAAGCGCGCGCCATACGGTGTGACTGGTCCATCCCTAAAAATAGATACCGCCGCCGCACATCCGCCAAGAACTTCTCGAATGAACCGATATCCCCACCCGGCAACACTTCCTCACGCGTATCGCCGGATGTTAGTCCAAGTTTCTCAACCACCTCTTCGGCTAAATGCCGTGCCGTCGTGATCTTGCCGCCGAAGACTGACAGTAAGGGTGGGCCGTTCGTGTCGAGCTCGAGCACATAATCGCGCGTCACGGCTTTGGCTTCGCTGGCCCCGTCGTCATACAAGGGCCGCACGCCCGAATACGTGCGCACGACATCGACGGGGCCAATCTGCTTGACGAAATAACGATTGGCGGCGGCACACAAATAATCAACCTCGTCCGCCGTTATTTTTGCGTCGTCGGGTTTTTCGACCGGAACGTCGGTGGTCCCGATCAGTGTCTTGTCGCCTTCATAAGCGATGGCGAAGACGATACGCCGGTCGGGCTGTTGCAGCATATAGGCCTGATCGTGATCAAACAGGCGGGGGACGACGATATGGCTGCCCTTGATGAGACGGACGCCGCTGCGCGCGTTGGCCCCGGTCAGCGCGAGGGCTTCGGCAACCCACGGACCGGCGGCGTTGACGAGGTTGCGCGCCAATACGTTGCGTCCACCGGATAGTTCCGCGCGCCAGCAGTCACCGTCGCGTCGTGCTGAAACAAGCGCAGTGCATGTGGCGATGTCTGCGCCATGCTTTGCCGCGTCGATGGCGTTGAGAACAACGAGCCGCGCGTCGTCGACCCATGCGTCGGAATAGACGAACCCCTTGCCCGGACGCTGGAGCGGTTTCAGATATTCGGTGTCGCTTTTCCGCAGTGAACGCGACCGGGGCAGAGTGATCCGTCCCCCAATCGTATCATAAAGCAGCAATCCCAAGCGCACGAGCCACCATGGGCGTACGCCATTCTCATGCGGCAACACGAAGTGCATCGGATAAATCAGATGCGGTGCGGCGCGCAGGAGCCGTTCGCGTTCCTTGAGTGCTTCACGCACCAGTTTGAATTCATAATATTCGAGATAACGCAGGCCGCCGTGGATCAGCTTGGTCGAGGCTGATGATGTGTGGCTGGCCAGGTCATCCTTTTCGACCAGCAAAACCGACGCGCCACCCTTCGCTGCATCGCGAGCGATTGCCGTGCCGTTTATTCCGCCGCCGATGATGAGAAGGTCATAGATCATTTGTGCGGCTGTCCTTAGGGCAGGGGGATGTCAAAAACCAAACCTTATGGTCTCCCCACCCGCGAACAAATTCTTGAATTCATCACGACGTCGCCAACGTCCGCAGGCAAACGCGAGATCGCCAAGGCCTTCGGGCTCAACGGGGCGGACAAAATTGCGCTCAAATCGCTGTTAAAGGATATGGCTGATGAAGGCCTGGTCGACAGCGCGCCGGGGCGGGCGTTCCATAAAATGGGCGGGCTGCCCAAAGTGACCGTCTTGCGCGTCGTCGATCATGACGGCGACAGCGTGTTTGCGGTGCCCGATAACTGGCAATCCGATGCACCGTTGCCGCGCCTGCGGGTGATCGAGCGCGGAAAGCGGTCAGCACTTGGGATTGGCGACCGCATCTTGGCGCGGACAGAGGAGCGTGGCGGCGGACATGTCGCGCATCCAATGAAAAAGCTCGCTGCATCGGAGGAGATGCTGCTGGGTGTCGTGCGTCGCGAGGAAAGCGGGCAATTCTGGCTGAAGCCTGTCGACAAGCGTGAGCGGCGAGACACCGCGATTTCCGACCTTAACGGTGCGCAGGACGGTGATCTTGTCCTTGCCGAAAAATCGGGACGGCCGCCGCGGATCATGGCACGCGTCACGCAAATCCTAGGCGATCCGTTCGCACCGCGTGCGTTCAGCCTGATTGCGATCCACAAACATGGCATTCCCGATGTGTTCAATGCGGAGACGATTGCCGAAGCGCATAAGGTTTTTACGACCCCGTTGAGTGGTCGCGAAGACCTGCGCCACCTGCCCATCGTTGCGATTGATCCTGCGGACGCGCGTGATCATGATGATGCCGTCTGGGCAATGCCAAATGATACGGGTGGTTTCGACGCGATTGTCGCGATTGCCGATGTGTGTTTTTATGTCCGCCCAGGTTCCGAACTGGACCGCGAGGCAAGGAAGCGCGGCAACAGCGTTTATTTTCCTGATCGTGTCGTTCCGATGCTGCCCGAGGAATTGTCGGCAGATATTTGTTCACTGAAAGAAGGGCAGGACAGGGCAGCGTTGGCCTGTCACTTGGTCATTGATGCGAACGGTAAAGTGACGTCATGGCGCTTCACCCGCGCCGTGATCCGGGTGGCGGCCAACATTGCCTATGAGGATGCGCAAGCGAGCATTGATGCGGGAACGGCGCCTGATCATTTGGTGCAATTGTGGGCGGCGTGGGTCTTGCTTGCCAAGGCACGGGATAAGCGAGAGCCGCTTAATCTCGACCTGCCCGAACGGCGCGTGCAGCTTGACGAACGGGGCCGCATCACCAGCATTGCCGTACGGGATCGCCTCGATGCACACCGGCTGATCGAGGATTTCATGATTGCGGCCAATGTCGCGGCGGCAAAGGCGCTCGAATCAAAAAAATCACCGGTGATGTACCGCGTCCATGAAGTGCCAAGCCGCGAGAAACTAATCGCGTTAAAAGATTATCTGGCCACGTTCGGGGTGAAGTTTGCATTGGGGCAAGTGGTGACGCCCGCAACCTTCAACCGGTTACTGGCGATGGTCAAAGATGCCGAGCATCGGACGCAAGTGATGGAGCAGGTGCTGCGTACCCAAACGCAAGCCTATTACGCGCCGCAGAATGCCGGGCATTTCGGGCTGGCGCTTGGCAGTTATGCGCATTTCACATCGCCCATCCGCCGTTACGCCGATTTGCTAGTCCATCGTGGGTTGGTGCGGGCGTTCGGATTGGGTGACGGCGGCCTAACCGACGATGAATCAGCGCGGATGGCCGTAATCGGTGAAACGATCAGTAAAGCCGAACGTCGCGCGATGGAGGCCGAGCGCGAAACCATCGACCGCTATGTCGCCGCGCACTTATCCACAAAAGTCGGAGAAATCCTCGAAACACGGATCACCGGTGTCGCCAGCTTCGGCTTTTTCGCCACCGTCGATGGCATTGGCGGCGACGGGCTTGTGCCGATTTCGACGCTCGGGAATGATTATTTCCGGTTTGATGAGGCAACCAAGAGCATCGAGGGGGATACGACGGGCACCCGCTATACCATCGGCCAGATACTCCCGCTGCGCCTTGCCGAGGCCAATCCGATCAGTGGCGGATTGCGCTTCGAATTGCCCGATGCACCTGCACAGCGACCGCGCGGCCAAGGTCACAGGCCGCAAAACAAGCGTGGGCGCCCCTCAAACATCCGCCATCAATCCCGAAAATGACAGAGTTGTTACATTTGCACTTCACAAATATGAAATAAAGGCATAGTTTTTTCCCAACTCGTAAAACGAGACAGGAGAGGATTGCCATGAAAACCCTTATTACCGTTGTTGCACTGTCACTTAGCCCGATTGCCGCGATTGCTGCACAGCCTGTGGATAACTATGCGAATCAGGCGATTGCGGCTGGCCAATATGCGGCTGCTGAAACAAAATTGATGCAACGGCTTTTGGTTGCACCCGCAGATCAGCCTGCGCTGATCAACCTTGGCCATGTCTATCGCCACACCAACCGGACGGCAGCGGCAAATGCAGCATATCAGCGCGTTCTGGCGCGGAGCAATGTGCGTCTAACAACCGTCGATGGCCGTCCGGTATGGTCGCATGATGTGGCGCGTGCTGGCCTTGGCGGCACAGTCGAACTGGCGATGCGGTAGAGTTAGAGCTTGGGCAGCGTAACGCCGCGCTGGCCCATATATTTACCTGCGCGATCGGCATAGCTGACTTCGCAGGGCTCATTCCCTTTTAGAAACAGAAACTGGCACGCCCCTTCGTTTGCGTAAATCTTTGCAGGCAGGGGCGTAGTGTTTGAGAATTCGAGCGTAACATGCCCTTCCCAGCCGGGTTCGAGTGGGGTCACGTTGACGATAATCCCGCAGCGCGCATAGGTCGATTTGCCAAGGCAGATAACGAGGATGTCGCGGGGAACGCGAAAATATTCGACGGTTCGGGCAAGCGCAAAACTGTTCGGGGGGATCACACAAATGTCGGTTTTGCGGTCGACGAAGCTATTGGGGTCGAAATTCTTCGGATCGACAATCGATGAATCGACGTTGGTAAAAATCTTGAACTCGTCGGCCACGCGCGCGTCATAACCATAAGACGACAAGCCGTAGCTGATACACCCGTCGCGCCGCTGGCTTTCAGTGAAGGGCTCGATCATGCCGTTTGTGGTCGCTTGTTCACGGATCCAGCGGTCGGATTGGATGGTCATACTAGGTCCTTGGGGCCAAATGCGTGCGGCAACAGTATGGAAAGCAAATGCGTCTCGATAGTCGAGCCATCACCTGAACTGCAATGCACGACGATGTCGCGGTTGCCGATCTGGCCAGCTTCGTTGAGAATTTGGCGACAGCGGCCACAGGGGCGGACGGGGTGAGCACCGGTGCCGCCGATGACCGCGACTTCAACAACATCAATCAGCCGCCCGTGGTTCGCGACCTTCGCCATCGCCACGGTTTCTGCGCAGAGCGACAGGCCATAGCTGGCATTTTCGAAGTTAGCACCGGTTACGACCGTGCCGTCAATAAGTAAGATTGCGGCGCCTACGTGGAATTTCGAATAGGGTGCATAGGCGTTCTTCGAGGCATCGCGCGCAGCGGCAATGAGGGATTCAGGCGCCATAATCATCCCTTGATATGCAGCACGCAGATGAGCGTGAACAGGCGTCGCGCCGTATCGAAATCAAGATCGATCTTGTCGGCGAGGCGTTCCTTCAATAAATCGGCGGCTTCGTTGTGGATGCCACGCCGCGCCATGTCGATGGTTTCGATCTGTGCAGGTGTCGACGTCTTTACTGCCTGAAAATAGCTGTCGCAAATGGCAAAATAATCGCGGATCGGACGGCGGAAGCGGCCCAGTGCAATCACGAGCGTTTCAAGAAGGGCACCATCCTCACGCGAGATGGTAAGCACCAGGCGTCCTTCCTCGACCGCGAGCAAAAGTTTGAACGGCCCCGCGTAGTCATCGGGATAGGCGCGCGCGGGCCTGAAATGATTGCCCTCGAGCAAATCAAAAATAGCAATCCGCCGTTCCTGCTCAATATCCGCCGTGCGCCACAGGATGGTGTGCTCGTCGAGATCGATGGCAATGATGCGCGGGTCGGACATACGCTGCCATAGTGTGAAGATGGCAGAATGATCAATCCGTCCACAGGCTTGTCCACGACCATCCATCGCAGGCCCCTTGAGCAAACGATAACATACGCGCATCGCGTCCGCATGGCTGATCCGATCCGACTCGTTCCCGTGCCCCCGTCAAGCAGCGGCCCTGAATTGCCGCACAACATCGAAGCCGAGGCCGCGCTGCTGGGGGCGTTGATGATCGACAACCGAATTGCCGAGGATTTTCAGCAGCGGTTGCGCCCCGATCATTTCTTCGAAGCCGTGCACGGGCGGGTTTATGACGCGATTCTGCGGCTGCTCGACCGGAATATGGTTGCCAATCCGGTGACATTGCGCCCGATGTTCGAAGCCGACGAGACGATGCGCGAACTGGGCGGCCCCGCCTATCTGGCGCAATTGACGGGCAACAGCGCCGCGCTGATCGGCGCGCGCGACTTTGCTAATCAAATTTATGATCTCGCGATGCTCCGCGCGTTGGTGTTGGTGGGTCGCGAGATGGTCGATGGCGCGCTTGACACGTCGCAGGAAGTGAATCCCAAAGGGCAGATCGAAGCGGCCGAAGTGGCGCTGTATAAGGTCGCGGAAGAAGGTGGCGGCGAAGGGAGTGTGAAGACTTTTGCGCAGGCGACGCGGGCGGCCGTGGAGATTGCCGAAAAAGCCTTGAATACAGGCGGCGGCCTGTCGGGGATTACGACGGGTCTTGAGTCGATTAACGGAAAGATTGGCGGACTGCACCATTCGGACTTGCTGATTCTTGCCGGACGTCCGGGGATGGGCAAGACGGCGCTCGCCACGAATATCGCGTTTAACACGGCGCGGCGCTGGGTTCAGGATGAGACCGACGGGATTGATCCGGCCAAATCGGTGGGTGCAAAAGTAGCGTTTTTCAGTCTCGAAATGTCGGCCGATCAGTTGGCGACGCGTGTGCTCGCGGAAAATTCGGGGATCAGTTCCGAAGCATTGCGCATG